>JAFXXU010000044.1 GCA_017542125.1 Ruminococcus sp. | reverse complement strand
TCCGTCATATTACCCAAATTCTCCTTGACTTGCGTCAGCAAGCCTGCGTCGAATTTAGGCAATCTGACGAAAAACTGGACGGCGCATCTGATGCACAGGAGTCGTGCGGTGTTGCCTTAAAAAAACGGCCTGCCGTCCCGAGAGGTGACAGCAGGCCGAAAGGCTTTTATTTTGTGTTTGCCAGCGTCCATTTGAGAGGGGCGATACGCTTTGCCCGCGTATTGTCCAGACGCCAGTTGTTGAAGGTGGTGGCGGGGTCGAAGTAACGGTAATCGGTCCTGGCACGGGCCTTGTTGAAGCTGATGCCGGTGCCGGGGCTTCTCTGTACTACTGCGCCCACACGGTGGTGGTTGCGCTCGTAGTCGAGTATCTGCTTGGCGGTGATGACCTCGCTGTCGCAGACGTTGTAGAGGCCCTCATATCTTCCGGAGGGTACCGCCACGATGCCCTTGATGAAGTCCAGCAGATTATAGAGGCAGCAGAAGGTGAAACCGTAGAGACCGTCGTTGTAGATGAAGGCCACGTCCTCCTTGGCGTCGTACACTCTGTCACGGAGGTTCTGGGTGTACTCTGCGGTGTAGATGGGAGCCACTCTAGCGATAACGGGGACGGTATCAGACTTCTTGACGCCCTTTTCCAGCATCTTCTCGCTGTAAAGCTTGAGATCGACGTAGTTTGAGCTGCCCTTTTCGGGGCTGCTCTCTCTGATCGGCTCTCTGCCCTTGGGGCAGCCGTAGATCTGTGTGGTGGAGAGCAGGACGATATTCTTCACATCGTTCTTCGCCGCGACCTCGTAGATATACTTGTCGGTCAGCTTTGCACGCTTGAGCTCCACGTCGGTAACGTAGGAGTCAAAATCGTTGTCAACGGAATTACCCAGATGCACCAGCGTGTCGATCTTATTGCTCTCGATGATGCCGGATACGGTATCCTTATCCGAGATCTCGCATTGAACGTAGGTGTAATTCTGATCCGCGTCAGAATTGTCATAATAGGTGCTGTCGGTGCCGAAGACCCTGTATTTTTTTGCCAGAAGCGAATGGACACAGGCCTTTCCGATAAAGCCGTTAGCACCTGTAACAAGTACCGAAGGCATAGCTCACACTCCTCCCCTATACGGCCGATATGTGCATTTTCTCTAATATCGGCAGGATATCATCATAATACATATACATTATAACATAATTTTATTGCATTGAAAAGCCTTTTGTGTTCATTTGATGAAAAGTTTTATTTTCTTTATAATTTTGCTTGCCTAATTTTGTGAATTGTGTTAAAATTATTATAGCAAAACAGCCCTGAAAAACTAATTATGTCATATGTTTTAACATATTAAACTTCAAAGGTGATACTTTTTGGTCTTTAACGAACTGCTCTTTTTCCTCGGACTGATGCCCATAACGGTGCTTATCTCCTTTATGGACAGGAGCGCGGAATTTAAAAATCTTATACTGATCCTCACCACCCTCATCTTTGTCAGCTGGGGCAGGCCCTTCGGTGTGTGCATTATCTTTGCATCTGTAGTGCTTGAATACCTGTTCGGCCTCGGCATCTCAAAGGGCAGGGGAGCGGGGGCACTGCTTGCGCTCGATGCTGTTATGAACATCGGGCTGCTTGTGCTGCTGGGAGCCAACTATCTCTTCTCCGAGGGCAGCACCTTCAGCATCCGCTCGGCGCTGCTGCCTGCGGGCGTGGGGTACTACACCGCCAAGGGCTTCTCCTACTGCTTTGACGTTTACACCGGCAGGTGCAAAGTGGAGAAGAACATCTTCTGCCTGATGACCTATATGGTCTGCTACCATTCGCTGGCGGCGGGGCCTGTGAACAGATACGGCGACACCGAGCCCTATATCCGCAGACGGAGCGTGACGGGCAAGTCCCTCAGCGACGGGCTGACGCTGTTCATCATCGGCCTCGGAAAGACGGTGATCCTGGCTCAGGCATTCAGCAGGCTGAAAGCAGCGGGGCTCTCCCATCGGGACACCACCCTTGCGGGCAGCTGGATAGGTATGATCTCCTTCTTTGCGGAGTGCTGGTTCAGCTTTACGGGTCTCTGCGATATGGCAAGGGCTCTGGGCATTATGAACGGCTTCAACTATGAGAGCAACTACCGCGAGCTCTCTGTGGGCGAGCTGGTGACGGGCTTTGTAAAGAGCGCCAACACCACCCTTATCAAGCTCTTTACCGATGTTTCAAAAACTTTTACCAAGGGCAGGCTTATCCCCTCTGCGGCAGCGGCGCTGATCGGCTGCACGCTGATCGCGCTCTGGTATCATATCAGCAAGCCTTTCCTTGCGGTAGGTCTGGCGCTGGGAGCGGTGCTGCTCATCGAGAAGCTCTTTCTGCAGAAGCTGCTGGCTCAGCTCCCGACCATAGTTAAGGCTATATACGTCCTGCTGGTATCGGGGATACTGCTGGGAGGCATCTATTTTGAGAACTTCTCCGATTATATGCACTGGGTAAGCTCCCTGTTCGGAGGGGGCAACGCCTACACCCTGAGCATCTCCCTTGAAAAGGCTATCGTGGGGAACATCTGGCTCATCGTCATAGCCTTCTTTATGACCTGCGCCCCTGCGAAGAAGCTGATCACGGATAATGTTGACCGCTTTGAGAAGCGCTCGGAGCAGGCAATGGCTATCTCCCGTATCACCAAGACGGTGCTGACCGCTGTGATACTGTTCATCTGCGTAGTTACCCTTGCCGCCGAGGCAGGCTGAAAGGAGGGGATATCATGAACGACCCGACAGTAATAAACATAGAGCCCTACGCCGAAAGCGGCGATATCCCCGAAATGCCCGAGGAATGCGCCGAGAGCGAAAGGGCTATCGAACAGCTCCGGGAGGTCTCCCAGGAGGATAAATTCACCTTCATAAACATCATCGTGCTGGCTGTGGTGCTGCTTGCCTGCGCCGCCTATTTCATATCAATGACCAGCTCGAAGAAATTCAGCGACGAGGGCAACAAGTTCTCGGCGGAGAGGTTTTTAAACGGCAAATTCACCGCTGAGATCAGCCGCCGCTATTACAGCACCATCGCCTACCCCGAGGGCATCGACGAGCTGGCGGGAGGCATCTCCAGGCTTTACGGCTTCGGTGACGGCGTGGACTACACCGACGGTTCGGTGACGGGCGCTCCCGATAACAGCGGAAAGGGCTCTTCCTCCACCCCCTCCGGCGGCGGGAAGGAGCATAAGGAGGAGGCTGTGACCTCCGCCTCAGAGACGGATAAGCAGTCGGTAACCGAGCAGCCCCCGGAGGTGCAGACCTTCTACGATTCGGTGTTCTCACGAACCACCACCGTTTCCACCGAGCTGGGCTGGGATCCCGACGACCCCTATTCCCATAACACCACGCCTACCACCACGGTAGTCATGACCGCTCCCAGTGTGGAATCCACCACCACAGCGGAGCCCTCTCAGACCGACAGCGAGACAGTCTCCTCCTCCGAGACCCTGACAGAGAGCTCCAAGGAGACCGAGACGCCCACCCAGTCCTCTCAGGATACCGAGACCGAGACCTCAAAGGATACGGAGACGGTAACGGAGGAGATCACCTGCGATACCGAGACCCAGGAGCCGCCTCCGCCTGAGATACCCGACGACCCCGGGGAGGGCGGCGATGGCTGACCGTCCCATATTTGACGACAACAAGCGCTACCTGACTTACAGCTCCTATCTGAAGCGCCGTTTCGGGAAGAAGGTGTTCAAGGTGCCGCTGAATATCGGCCTCGGCTGCCCCAACCGTGACGGCACAAAGGGCACCGGGGGCTGCATATTCTGCTCACACAAGCTGAGCGGCGACTTTGCCGGCGACCCCGGCGAGGATATCAGAAAACAGTTCGACGAGGTAAGGGCGGTGCTCCACAAAAAGTGGGAGGACGCCCTATACATCCCCTATTTTCAGGCGGGGACGAACACCTACGGCGATACGGAGCTGCTGCGGAGCCTCTTTGAGCGGGCAGCGGGCTTTGAGAATGCCGTGGGGCTGTCGGTAGCCACCCGCGCCGACTGCATCGACGGGGAAAAGGCCGATATGCTGGCCTCTCTGGCGGAGAGGACATATCTGACCGTGGAGCTGGGGCTGCAAAGCATCCACGACAGGACGGCTGCCCTCTGCAACCGCTGCCACACCTACGAGGAATTCCTGCATGGCTTCGGGCTGCTGAAAGAGCGGGGGATAAACGTCTGCGTGCATATGATCAACGGCCTACCCGGCGAGGACAGAGAGATGATGCTCTCTACCGCCGAGGCGGTGGGGGCGCTGGGGGTCCACTCGGTGAAGATACACCTGCTGCATATCCTGGAGGGCACCGTTCTCGGGGAGATGTACCGCAGGGGAGAGGCTTCTGCCATGGAAATGGATGATTACATCTCGGTGGTCTGCGACCAGATAGAGCGGCTGCCCCGGGATATCATCATACAGCGGGTCACCGGCGACGGTGCCGCAAAGGAGCTCATAGCGCCGCTGTGGAGCATAAAGAAATTCTGCGTGATGAACGGCATCGACAAGGAGCTGCGCCGCAGAGACACATATCAGGGCATTTACGCCCGCTTCTGAATTTATAGTTAACAATTAATAATTAAGGAGCGCCTGCGGCGCTTTATGTCCATTCGGACGCCTTAGACGGCGGTAGAAGCGAGCTTGGTGTTTTACTTTGCTTTGCCGGGTATAGCTTCACCGGTCGACAGACCCGCACCCGGCAATCTGCCCGAATGGGCATAAAGTGAGCGAAGCGAACACCGTAATTATAAATTATTAATTATCAACTATTAATTATAAAAACCCCGGAGGGATAAGTATGAAAAAGAGTATGACACTAAGCTATGAGGTGGGGGAGGGGCTCTACCTAAATATCACCAACAAATGCCCCTGCAACTGCACCTTCTGCCTGCGCTTCCACGGCGACGGCGCTTACGGCTCCGACCCGCTGTGGCTGGAGCATCAGCCCACGGCAGAGGAGATCATCGAGAATTTGAAGCACCGCGACCTTGACAGCTACAAGCAGATAGTTTTCTGCGGCTACGGCGAGCCCACCTGCGAGCTGGGTATCATCAAGGAGGTCTCGGCTTACCTGAGAAGCGTCACCGAGACGCCTATAAGGATAAATACCAACGGCCTCTCCGACCTTATCAACGGGCGTGACACGGCTCCCGAGTTCGAGGGGGTCTGCGATACCGTTTCCATAAGCCTGAATTCCTCCACCTCCGAGGGGTATCACGCCGTGACCCGCCCCTCCTTCAAGGACGTTGACTGCTTTGAGGCTATGCTGAAATTTGCCGAGCACGTCAAAGCCTACGTCCCCGATGTGGTGCTCACCGTTGTGGATATCATCGGCGAGGAAGAGGTCGAGCGCTCCCGCAAGATAGCCGAGAGCATCGGCGTAAGGCTGAGGGTAAGGGAGTACATCCCCGACTGATATATTTGACAATCAACAAACAAAGGTGTATGATAAAAGTGTCCTCCTGCGGGGAGGCACGCTTTTGGAAAGAAGTTTTATTTATGGAAAAGCTGTTTGCAAAAAACCTGATAGACATAGAGCCCTACGTTGCGGGGGAGCAGCCCAAGAACGATAAGATAATCAAGCTCAATGCCAACGAGAACCCCTATCCCCCCTCGCCGAAGGTGCAGGAGGCCATAAGCGCTTTTGATGCGGAGACACTCAAAAAGTATCCCCCTATGGATGCGGCGCCCCTGCGCAAGGCCATAGCCGAGTTCTACGGCATCGGGCAGGACTGCGTCTTCGCGGGCAACGGCTCCGACGACGTACTGGCGGCGGCGTTCCGGGCGTTTTACAACTCGGACAAGCCCATACTCTACCCCGATATCACCTACTCCTTCTACCCCGTATGGTGCGAGCTGCTGAAAATACCCTACGAGACCATACCCGTGGACGAGGGCTTCAACATCCACGTTGAGGATTATTTCAGAGAGAACGGCGGCGTGGTCATCCCCAACCCCAACGCCCCCACCACCATCGGTCTGCCCCTCAAGGATATTGAGGAGCTTATCTCACACAACCGCAGCAGCGTCGTCATCATCGACGAGGCCTATGCCGATTTCAGCGGAGTGAGCTGCGTGCCCCTCATCAAGAAGTACGATAACCTGGTGATCACCCAGACCTTCTCAAAATCCCGCTCGCTGGCGGGTATGAGAGTGGCCTGCGCCATAGCCGACCCCTATCTTATCTCCTACCTGGATGCGGTGAAGGACTCCTACAACTCCTACCCTATGGACGCGGTGGCTATCCGCGCGGGGGCCGCTGCGGTGGAAGACAGGGAGTATTTCGAGGCTGCCTGCAAGCGTATAATCGCCACGAGGGAGCGCACCGCAGAGCGTCTGCGGGAGCTGGGCTTCATCCTGCCCGACAGCTCAGCAAACTTTCTGTTCGTGACTCACCCCGAGCACACCGCCAAGGAGATATTCTCCTTCCTGCGGGATAAGGGGATATTCGTCCGCTTCTTCAACAAGCCCAGGATAGATGACCACCTGCGCATCACCATCGGCAGCGAAGAGGATATGGACGCCCTTATCTCGGCGCTGACGGAGCTTTTGGGGAAATAATACACCTATCAAATGATTTCAATAACGGGAGGTCTTGAAAATGCCAAGAATGCTGGTCGTTGACGATGAAATGAGGATCAGGATGATCATTAAGGAGTACGCCGAGTGGAGCGGCTTTGAGGTCGTTGAAGCCGAGGACGGTATGGACGCGGTCTCCAAGGTAAAGCTCCAGGATTTCGACATCATCGTTATGGATATAATGATGCCCAAGCTGGACGGCTATTCCGCCTGCAAGGAGATCAGGAAGCTCAAGCAGATACCCGTGATAATGCTCTCGGCCAGGGGCGAGGAGTACGATAAGCTCTTCGGCTTTGAGCTGGGTGTGGACGATTATGTGGTAAAGCCCTTCTCGCCCAAGGAGCTGATGGCAAGGGTCAAAGCGGTGCTCAACCGCGCAAAGCCCGCACAGCAGAATACCGAGGAGGTCATCACCTATCAGGGGCTTGTTATCAACTTCACCGCCCGCGAGGTGACTATCGACGGGCAGAAGGCCTCGATGACCCCCAAGGAGTACGATCTGCTGTTCTACCTGGTAAGGAATATGAACATCGCCCTCTCCCGCGAGAAGCTGCTGGAGGAGGTCTGGGGCTTTGATTTTTACGGCGACGACAGGACCGTTGATACCCATATCAAGATGCTCCGCAACAGCCTGGGACCGTACCGCAACCTTATCGTGACTTTGAGAGGAATGGGTTACAAGTTTGAAAAGATCAGATAAGCCAAAGACCGTAAAGAGCCGGCGTACCCTGCGCTTTTATGTGTGGATGTATTTTATGATCTTTACCGTGCTGATACTTGTGCTGCTGTGGGTGTTCCAGTATTTCTTCCTGGCGGGGTATTACCGCTCGGCAAGGATACGCTCGGTGAGCAACACCGCCGAGACCCTCATCAACGCCTACAATACCGGCGATGCGGATTTCGAGCTGATGCGTGCCGCCTTTGACAACAGCCTTTGCATAGTCATCACCGACTCCGGGGGGAAGATGCTCAAGGGCGAGAACAACCTGGGCAGCTTTTCAAGGCTGCTTATGGACGCCCAGAACGATCACGGCTACTATGTCCTCCACAAGCTCAGCGCCGAGCTGGCAGACGAGGGCAAGGATCAGCTGACCAAGATCGAAAAGAACGAGTATTTCAAATCGGAGGAGATCATTTTCTGCCGCAGCTTCGTCCCCGAAGGGGAGGAGGAGACCTGCTATATCTACATCGAGGCCTCGGTGGAGCCCATTGATTCCACAGTGGGGATAATCCGGGAGCAGCTCATCTATATCACCATAATACTATTTGAGCTGGCGTTCATCATCACTATGTTCATCTCAAAGCGCCTCTCAAACCCCATAGTCAACATCACCGACACCGCCAAGAAGTTCGCCGGGGGCGATTTCAGCGTGGAGTTCGGGCAGACGGGCAAGAGCTATCAGGAGATCACCGAGCTCTCGGAGGTGCTTGACAAGGCCAAGGACGAGATCGGCAAGGTCAACAAGCTGAGGGCGGATCTTATCGCCAATATCTCCCACGACCTGAGAACGCCTCTGACTATGGTCAAGGCCTACGCCGAGATGATCAGGGACTTTTCGGGAGACATCCCGGAGAAGCGCAACGAGCACGTGGGCATAATCATCGACGAGGCCGACAGGCTCTCGAACCTGGTCAGCAATATACTGGAGCTCTCAAAGCTGGAGAGCGGCAATCTGGAACTGAACTGCACCGAGTTCTCCCTCCACGACAAGATACGCGACATCCTGACTAGATACACCCTCCTGATCGAGCAGAATGGCTACGATATAGCCTTTGAGTCCGACGAGGACAGGATCATCCGCGCCGATGCCGACAAGCTGGATCAGGTGCTCTACAATTTCATCAACAATGCCATAAATTACAGCGGCGAGAACAAGGTCATCCGCGTCCGCCAGCTCAACCGGGAGGACTGCACCCGCATAGAGGTCACCGACAACGGCAAGGGCATCTCCAAGGAGCTGCTGCCCAAGGTCTTTGACCGCTACTACCGGGGCGACAAGGTCCAGCGGGATGTGGTGGGCACCGGGCTGGGTCTCTCTATCTGCAAGGAGATACTCAAAAAGCACGGCTTCGCCTTCGGAGTGCTCTCGGAGGAGGGCAAGGGCTCCACATTCTGGTTCGAGATACCCTTTGAGAAGCCCCACAAGCAGAGCCGGAAGTCAGAAAAGGCCGGCGAGGAGGAGCAGATCCCTCACGAGCAGGAGTAAGCCCGCAAACGCCGCAATTGCGCCTTTCGCAACCGGATGCAACCGCCGGTTGACAGATTTCCAAGCGCGGTTGGTAGAATGCAAGCGCCGGATGTGGTATGCTTAAAGCACAGAAAGCGGGAGGCCCCCGCAAAAATGCTTGGGAGGATATGACAATGATTCTTGCAGACAAAATAATCGACCTCAGAAAGAAGAACGGCTACTCGCAGGAGGAGCTGGCAGAGAAGCTGGGAGTGAGCAGGCAGTCGGTCTCCAAATGGGAGAGCGCACAGTCGGTGCCCGACCTCAACAGGATACTTGAGCTCTCAAAGCTCTTCGGGGTCTCGACGGACTATTTGTTAAAGGATGATGCAGAGCTGCCCGAGGCCTCTGTCTCCGACGATACCGAGGGGCTCCGCAGAGTAAGCATGGAGGAGGCCTCGGAGTATCTGAAGGTCAATGCCGCCAGCGCTTCGAGATGCGCCTTCGCCACGGCGATTTGCGTATTCGCAGTGATACCTATGATAATCCTCGGCGCCCTCAGCGAGAGTAAGGGGGACGGCGTTGCGGTCATCGGTCTGGTGATAATGCTTCTGATGATCGCGGTGGGGGTATTCATCTTCATCAAGGACGGCACCGCCACCGAGGACTACCATTACCTTGACAAAGAGCCCATCGACACCGAGTACGGCGTTGAGGGTCTGGCTAAGGAGAGGCGTGAGCAGTCCAAGAGCAGGCTGGGAGCTATGAACGCGGTGGGAGCGGTGCTCTGCATTCTCGGAGTGGCAGCGATGCTGCTTATAGAGGTATACTCTATGGACAGCAGCTCCGTGCTTGAAGCCACGGGCATAGGCGTGATGCTGGGCTTCATAGGTGCTGCCTGCTGGTTGTTCGTGAATGCGGGGATCATCTCCGCCGGCTACGACAAGCTGCTGGAGCAGGGCAGCTACACCCGTGAGAAGAAGCAGAGCAGCGGCAAGACCGCAAGCGTAATGGTCATCTTCTGGATGATAGTTGTGGCGGCTATGCTGGTAGCCCTCCTTGTGTTCCATTGGGATTACTTTTGGATCATCCCCACGGTGGGCGGTGTTCTCTCCCCGGCCGTGACCGAGCTGGCAAAGCTTGTCGGCAAGAAATAAGACAGCCCATAAATGATAAAAGCCCGCAGAGCTGCGGGCTTTTGTGTTATTCTTTTTTCGTATCTGCTGTTTCCGCTGCGATGAGCTTCATAAATCCTGCGTTCTTTTCCAGTGCCTTGAACACGATCACTCCCAGCAGGGAGATGCAGACCAGCTCGCCGATGGCGATGTAGCCTGCGTTTATCCAGAAGGGGTCGCCGAATACTATCTTCAGCTCCAGCCCCACCAGCAGGGCATTGCTCACCACCGGGAAGAGTGAGGAAACGAACAGATCGGCTTTTTTCCGGGTCAGGTACATCAGCACCGCTGCGATCACGGTGGCAGCCGTACCGAAGAGCATATCCACCGTTCCCAGCGTACTGAAAAGGTTCGAGAGGAAGCACCCGATGGAAAGGGAGAGTATGTAGTCCTTGTTATAGCAGCAGAGCAGCATCAGCATCTCAGACACGCGGAACTGAACTGCGTTGTACGCCAGGGGAGCGCAGAGCAGCGTTGTCACCACATAGAGCGCGGTGATGACGCCTATCCTGGTCAGACGGCGTGTGCTGAATATCTCCATACCGTGCCTCCTTTCAAAAGACTTCAACAGCCGATCATTAAGGCAACACCGCACAACCCGCGGCTTGCGCCTCTGCACGTCATCTGCTTGCATATTTTCCGTCATAGCACACAAATTTTCCTTGCCGGGCGTCAGCCCGCCTTCGTCAAATTTATGCACTCTGACGAAAAATCTGACTGCGC
>JAFXXU010000043.1 GCA_017542125.1 Ruminococcus sp. | reverse complement strand
GATACGCAGTCAATTTTTTCGTCAGAGTGCATAAATTCGACGCAGGCGGGCTAGCGCCCGGCAAGGAGAATTTGTGTGCTATGACGGAAAAAGTGCAAGCAGATGACGTGCAGAGGCGTTAGCCGTGGGTTGTGCGGTGTTACCTTAATACACTATATGCGTTTGACATAATAAAAATGACAGGGAATGCGTGATCCCTGTCATTTTTGTTTTATCTGTTTCTTCACGTCTTTGCCGAACCGGTAAAAGTCACCGTCGATGCGGTTGTCGTCAAGGTAGCCCTCGGGGTAGTAGACCTCCGGGTCGTCAAGGGCAGCCTTGGGGATGTAGCAGATGCCGGAGTTTATATCGGTGTAGAACCTTATCTCCGCTCCCGATTGGGTTATCTTCTGTACCCCCGCCTTATCCAGCGCCCTGATGTCCCCTGCGATGCTCTCGCCCTCAAGCTGATCCGCCAGGGTCTGGGTGGAGGCGTAGCCGCTGACCTTGCCGTCGGTGCCGCTGCCGCCCTTGTCGCCCAGCTTTATGCCCTTGGCCGAGAGCTCCTCGCTTGTGATGCGGGTGAAATATTCACCGCAGGCCTCGAAGCTCTTTCTGTTATCCTCCAGCAGCGACTTCATCCTGCTGTCGGAGTGCTTGTAGATCTCCACCGCCAGCCCTATGCCGAAGATCAGCACCGCTGCCAGCACCGCAAGAGCCTTAACGGGTATCTTCCGTTTTTTCGGAGCTTCCTCCTGGATGATCTCACTCATTTGCGGTATGCCTCCAATCTGTAGATCGGTAAGCCCTGCTCGGAGAACCTCTGCTCGTACTCGGTGACGATGTTCCCCTCAAAGTCAGAATTGTGCAGGTCGAGGGAGATGTTCTTCAGCGTCCAGCCGCAGCCGGAGAGCTGCTCTATTGAAAACTCGAAGAAATTCCGGTTATCCGTTTTCTGATGTATCTCAGCGCCGGGCTTCATCAGCTTCTCGTAGATGGCAAGGAAGCGCCTGTGGGTCAGCCGGTGGGAGGCATAGCTCTTCTTCGGAAAGGGGCAGCTGAAATTGAGATATATCCTCTCAATGCTGCCGGCGGGGATGTAGCATTCCAGATACTCGGCTCCCCCTCTTAGGAAGCGGACGTTTTTGAGCCCCAGCTCCAGCGCCTTGTCGGCCGCATCCACGATGACGTTGCTGGATTTTTCCACCGCCAGGAAGTTGGTCTCCGGCTGCCTCTGTGCCAGCTCGCAGATGAACTGCCCCTTGCCGCAGCCGATCTCCAGCTCCACGGGTCTGTCATTGCCGAATAGGGCCGGGAGGTCAAGCATATCGGCATCGTCCCTGACCTCAAAATTGCGGTCGGCTCTGTCCATATAGATTATGATATCTCCGCACTCTGCGAGGCGTTCCTCCAGGTGCTTCTTTCGTCTCATACGCATAATGAAAGCTCCTTATCTGCCGAATCTGCGCTTCTTGGCGGCTTTGAGGGCATCGGGGTTGTGGGAGAACCACTCCTTGTCGGAGGTGCAGGGCTTCCACTCCACCGCCAGCCCCGTCAGGGGTTCCTCTATGGGGTAGACGGTGAGCATTATCTCTCCGTCGGTCTCCTGCTTGTATTCAGGTACGGTCTTGAAGGTGTACTGTGAGGATATGTCGGCCAAGAACATTTCCTCGTCGGCTTTCTTCCCCGTGGGGGCGAATTCCTCCAGCTCCAGGCCTGTGAACTTGGCCTGATATATATGCTTGCCGTCTGACTTAACGATCTTTGAGAGCTTTTTGGTCTCGGTACGGGCTTTGCCGTTCTTTACGCAGTGCAGCTCTATGACATCCAGGGTCAGCTCCCCCTTTTCCACAGGATCACCCGAAAAGGATACGACTATGCCTTTCCTTGAAGCGTCCCCCGCGCTGGAGACCGAAAAGGAAAAGGGCAGCCCGTCGATCAGCACCCTGCCGCAGGAGCTTATCTTCACCTTGACGCCCCGCTTGGTCATTTCCTTGAGCTGCTTTTTAGCCATTGCCAGCTTGCTCAGCTTCATTGCCTGTCACCTGCCTTATGTTATCCCAGCTTTACCTCTGTGCCGCCGAAGGGTCTTACCGAGAGGACGTAGCAGCTTCTCTCGCCGAAGATCTTCTCCATTGCCGAGCTGAACTTATCTATCATCCCGGCGGGGACAAAAGCCTGTATCGTTCCTGCAAAGCCGCCTCCGTGGACGCGGAAGGCTCCCCTGTCACCCAACAGCTCGGAGGCTGTCCAAAGCGCCATTGAGAGCCCCTGGTGTGCTGGGTCGGAGGGGGCAAAAACATTTTGCAGGTACATATATGAGGATCTCCCCGAAGCCTTTACCTCATCAAAGAAGCGGTCAAGGTCGCCCTTACGGAGGGCATCGGCCTCCCGGAGGACGCGGTCGTTCTCATCAGCGAAATGCAGGGCTCGGAGCACTGCTCTGTCGCCGTACTTCTCCCGGAGAGGGGCGATGTTCTCAACTATCTCTTCCCTGCTCACATCCCGCAGGACGCTCTTGGCGAAATAGGAGGCCACCTCCTTCATCTCCTTGGGGATGGCTGCATATTCGGGGGTGAGGTCGGCATGGCTGCCCTTGGTGTCAACGATGCAGAGCTTGTAGCCCGAAGCCTCCAGGTCAAAATCTATCTCATTGATCACGGGCTTTGCAGGGTCGGCAAAGTCGATGGTGATAAAGCCCCCCACCGAGGAAGCCATCTGATCCATAAGCCCCGAGGGCTTGCCGAAGTAGACGTTCTCGGCGTACTGGGAGAGCTGGGCGATCTCCACCGCAGAGACGGAATGGTCGTTATAGAGGCCGTTCAGGATGTTGCCTATCAGCACCTCAAAGGCGGCTGAGGATGAGAGCCCCGAGCCTTTCAGCACGTTAGAGGTGGTATAGGCCTTGAAGCCGCCGATGCTGTGACCGTTCTTTTTAAAGCCCGCCGCAACGCCCCTGATCAGCGCCGCTGAGCTGCCCTCCTCTTCCTTTCTCACCGAGAGGTCGGAGAGATCGACTCTGTCCACGGGGAAGCCCGCAGACTCCACCTCGATGATGCCGTCGTCGGTGGGGGTCACTGCGGCGATAACGTCAAGGGAGACGCCCGCAGCCATAACTCTGCCGTGGTTGTGGTCGGTGTGGTTGCCGCCCACCTCGGTACGCCCCGGTGCGGAGAAAAACCTGGTGGGGAGGGTCTTATAGAGCTTTTCAAACTCGTTGACGGCTAGGGCGTAGCGTGCGTGCTGCATCGCCCTTGCGTCTGGGGAGTAGATCTCGTCGATAGTATGTACTGCCATATTCCATCCTCCGTAACTGTCCCTTACCGGGACCTGTATATTCGAGAGCGGCTTTATCAGCCGCCCTGTATTTCATTAGCTTTCGGGCCTGTCCCTGCCTGAACGAGGCCGATGCCTCCCAGCATCGAGACCACGGCGGTGCCCCCCGCCGAGATAAAGGGCAGCGGAACGCCTATCACGGGCATAAAGCCCAGCACCATTGCGATGTTGATAAATGTGTGGGCAAAGAGCATAGCTGCGGCACCGGCGCTCATAAGCCTGCCTGCTCCCCTGCTCCTGCCGGAAAGCACCGCAGCTCTCATCACCGTGCCGAAGAGCAGCAGCACTATCACCGCGCAGAGGAGGAAGCCTCCCGTCTGTGCGGCATAGGAAAATATGAAATCGTTCTGCGACTGCGAAACGTAGACCAGCTCCCTCTCCCGGGAGAAAAGCCCGCTGCCGAACCAGCCCCCCGATGCCAGAGCCTTGCCTGCGCTGAGCTGCTGAAAGCCCGTCCCGAGAGGATCCAGCGAGGGGTCAAGGAGCACAGCCAGTCTCTGCTTCTGATGCTCGCCAAGCAGCCCCCAGGCTCCCCACGCCGCAATGGGCGAGAGCAGCAGAGCTGCGGTTATTATCCTGACGCTCAGTCCTCCGACCACCAGCATAGCCGCAGCGATAACGATGAATATAACGCAGGTGCCCTGATCCCCCTGCGCCCAGACTATCCCCGTGGGGACAGCGGCGTGGAGCAGCAAAAGCGCCAGATCGCGGGGCTCGTTTATCCTCTCACCCGCCTGCATGATATGCGCCGCAAAGCTGATTATAAAGCAGAGCTTGAGTATCTCCGAGGGCTGAACCGTGGTAAAGCCCAGGCTTATCCAGGCGCGGTCGTCAGAGCCCTCGGGGGAATAGCCCAGGGGCGTAAAGGTCAGCAGAGTCAGCAGCAGCCCTCCTGCCAGGACAGCTCCCCCGTGACGGGCAAGGGTATCGCTGCCGATAAGGGTCAGCAGTGCGCAGAGCACCCCTCCCGCCAGAACGGCGGCTATATGCGTCCAAAGCAAGCCGGTCACGCTCCCGGAGGTGAACTCCTGCCCAGCACCTATATACTGCATCGAGGCTGCCAGCAGCATCCCTGCCGAGCAGCACAGCAGCGCTCCGCAGAAAAGCATGGCATCCGGTCTGCCGCTATTATTATACAATAGGATCTCCCCCCATACAAGAGCGAATTTGTAAATATTATGCCCCCGCAGAGACAAAAAAATGCCCCGGGGCCTCTGCCCGGGGCAAGTTTTGTGACACAGTTTTCTTTCTTTATCTATTATGGAGTGAAAGGTGTTGGCTTATTTACCCCAAGCTGTCTCCCCCGTTATACGGTCACTCCAGCTTGTCGATATCCATAGCGATCAGCGGGTCGGCGCTGGAAGCTACCTTCGGCAGCTGGCCGTTCCACTTGTCGATGGTCTGGTATCTGATAAGGGTATCGGAGAGGGACTCTGCGATGACCTTGTTGGCCTCAGCCTGAGCGTCTGCCTTCAGCTTGATGGCGTTTGCCTCAGCGGTGGCAGCCTTGATCTTCTTCTGAGCGTCGGCATCGGCGATGACCAGCTGCTCCTCCTGCTCGGTCCTGGTCTTGAGGAGGTTCTGCTCGGCTACCTGCTTCTGCTCGATGGCGGAGTTGAACTCTGCCGAGAAGTCGAAGTTCACGATGTTGAACTTCTCGATCTGGATGCCGTAATCCGAGACCTTGGATTCAAGCTGATCCTTGATCTCCTGACCTACCTGGTTGCGCTCGGTGATGAGCTGCTCGGCGGTGTACTTGGCGCTGATGGCCTTCATGGACTCCTGAACGGCGGGCATCAGGATCACCTGCTGATAGTCAGGGCCGATGTTCTTGTAGATGGAAGCCGAAGCATCGCTGCGGACGCGGAAGTTTACCGCGATCTTGGAGTTTACCGTCTGCAGGTCTTTGGAGACGGCGCTGGCGTCGGTCTCATATACCTGGATCTTGTTGGATACGATGACTACCTCCTGGGCAAAGGGCACCTTTAAGTGGAAGCCCTCGGAGTAGGTGCTCTCGGAAACCTTTCCGAATGTGGTGACAACGCCCGTTGAGCCTGCGGGAACTATTGCCACCGCGCTGCTGAACACGATTATCAGCAGGATGATTATAATTATTATCGCGGCGATCAGGCCGCCCTTTACGGGTGTCTTCTTGCCGATATCTACAAACTTGTTGTTCTCATTCATTATAGATCTCTCCCTTCAAAAAAGGTCGTCTCCTCTGTTTTGTTCTGCTCTCAGCTTTTATCTTTTTTTGCTTTCTCGATCTTCACCGACGAGCTTACTGCGTAGACCAGCGTCACGGTCATCACCGCGGCGGCAGCCCCAAGCAGCAGACCTGCCTCGAGCAGAAAATACAGCCCGTTGAGCACCGTTAATGCCGCTATCATCAGGAAAACGATTCCCGACTGCCTGTAATAAGGCGTGTAATCGGTGCGATCACGTTCCTCCTTTGAGGCGTATATGTATGCATTGTTCAGACAGTACCCTTTACATCGCAGCTGCCTCACTGCCATAACTGCCAGCAGCACCGCAGCGATGAAGCATATCACCGCCATTACGATCGTAACTGTTGTCATACATATCACCCCTTTCTGTGCTTCTCCCTGTCAGCACTCGTACTCCAGCTCCGAGAACTCCGCCTCTGCCATACGGCGGTAGTAGGAGGCGCGGTAGCCGAGGATCATGATGAGCAGCACCCGCCGCAGTCTGATGCGGTTCTCGCCATCAAAGCTCTTATCAAGACGTTTCTCTATCTCTTCGTCTATTTCCTCCCTGCTGTGCAGGTTGCCCCTGGACATCTCCGTGAGCAGCTGGCACATCAGGTTGTAGAGCTCGGTATCGTGCATTATGTCGTCGTTCAGGTCATCCACCTTGCCGTTGATGTACTGCATCAGCCTGGCGATATCCTCCAGCTTTATGGTACCCCGCAGGATGTTGAGGAGCATTATCCTCACCACCTGGCGCTCGCCGTACTTTTTACCTACGGTGGGCACCACCCAGCCCCGCTTTATCCAATTCTGGATAGTAGAGCCCTCCAGCCCTGTCAGCGTTGCAAGCTGGGAAAGCGTAAGACCGCCCGTGGCGTCAAGTATCGGCGCGATGACCGAAAAGGCATTTGAAGCGCCTCTCTCGTCGAAGTCGAGAGCGGTGCCGGGGAGCTTATCCAGCATCATATCTATCCCTCCGTTTCAGCAACAGTATTCCGTTTTGCTGTCAGAATGCGGCGGGCGCGTGATATGATGCACTGCACTGACTGCGCCCGCCCTTTTCAGTTTTCCCGCCGCTTTTTTTCTCGCGCTGACGGGCTGTCTCCCCTGCGGCCGGAGGTATCTTTACCCCCACCTCACGGCCTTCTTTTTTATTTTTCGTAATTCCCGTTGTATATATCTCCGTTCCTTACGATACTATGATTATATCACAGGTTCACTTGAACCGCAAGTCTGAACTAATGAACTTTTTACCTGTTTTCGGATGTTTTGAGAATATAGATATATGTTTTCTTGCATTTTCAGTATTTTTCAAGCTCTGGCTCTTGTTTTCTCGCTCGTCGTTTCAAGTAACGATAACAAACCTCGCATCTGCGGAATATAATGGAACAGAGAGGGCATACTATGATCAAATCCACAAAGAAACGGAGTGTTCAAAATGACAGTACACAGAGGCGAGATATATTACGCCGATCTGAGCCCCGTTGTCGGGTCGGAGCAGGGCGGGCTGAGACCCGTTCTCATAGTCCAGAACGACGTGGGGAACAAGTATTCCCCCACGGTCATCGCCGCCGCCATCACCAGCCGCCTTGAAAAATCCCGGATGCCGACACATATCAGGGTCGGAGGGGGCAGCTGCGGGCTCTCCAGAGATTCCATCGTTCTGCTCGAGCAGATCCGTACATTAGACAAGCGCCGCCTCCGGGAACGGATGGGCGAGCTGGATACTGACTCAATGACCGCCGTGAACTCTGCGCTTTCGGTGTCCTTCGGGCTGAATGCGTAAGAGCCGATGCCGGCTGAACAGCTTTTCCTCCCCGCCGGATATGATCCGGGCCTAAGGCCTGAAACGGGATAACGAAAAAAGCTCTCCCTGCCTGATGCGGGGAGAGCTTTATCATTCATATCAGTACTTGGTAACGCACCCGTCAGCCAGCGACTGCACCTTGCAGTTGACTGCCTGCTTGAGGGAGTGGATCTTGATCGAGCCGCTCTTGACGGTGACGCCGGTAACAGCCTCAATGCCGTTGCCGGAGGCGTTCTGGATATCCACCGTGGCTTCCTCGGAGGTAACGAAGCCCTTGTCAGCCTCCACCTTATTGGAGGCCTTGATGCCGTCCTTGCAGGAGGTGACGGTAATGGTTCCTCCCGTGAGCTGGACGCTGTCCTCGCCGTAGACCGCAGCCGAGGCCGCGCTGAGGTTCAGCACACCGTTCTTGATCCTGATATCGTTGCTGGACTTGATAGCGTGCTTGGCAGCACCCGTAACGTTCAGGGTGCCCTTGCCCTTGATGGTCAGGTCGTCCTTGGAGGATATGCAGGCCGAGACATTGTTGGCGGCGCTGTCGGTAAAGGTGTTCACGGTGCCCTCCATAAGGTGTATGGTGACGCCGTCGGCCTGCTCGATGCGTATGGGAGCCGAAGCGGAGCAGTTCACGGTGACGTTGTTGAGGTAGATATCCACCTTATCAGTCTTGGGGGCGTTGACGATTATCTGACCGTCATCAAGAGTACCCGTAAAGGTATAGTCACCTGCTGCGGAGACAGTAACTACGCTGCCGCTGACGGTAACGCCCTGGGCACCCTCGCTGATGGCGGCGGTGCTGCCGTCCAGGGTTATATCAGCCTTATTGTCAGACGCGGATTCGGACTTACCGCTGCTCTGCTCCGATTCGGTCTCGGACACATCGGCTGCGGGAGCCTCGGTATTCACGGCGCTCTGTGCGGCGGAATCCGCAGCAGAGCTCTGTGCGCCGCTGTTATTGTTTATCGAGCAGCCCGCGCCCAGCATCATAAGCGCTGCTGCCGCCGAGATAACGGCCTTGCTTCTGTTTTTCATTTTTTAGTTCCTCCTGTCAGATGACCCTTATGAGCCTTGCGTTCTTTCCGACGAAATCATCGGGGATCTCCCCGACCTTCCAGCCGAGATAGGTGGTCTCGACGTAGAAATATCTGTTCCCGAAGGCTTCAAAATTATAATCGGTGCTGCTGTCGGATGCCTTTACCGCCACGGCGATATGTGTCGGGTAGTCGATAAAGCAGCAGCCTATGCCCAGCTCACGGAGCAGACCCGCCAGCAGTATGCTGAGATCCTCGCAGTCTCCGCAGTTGTCAAAGATAGTCTCCACGGGGTATTTGGGGTATTCCTCCACGCCCTTGGACTCGATATCCGTCTTATACGGGATGCTCTGGACGAATCTTATGACCTCATAGGCAGTCTCGTCCAGGGTGTAGCCGTTCTCGTCAGCCACATCCTTGATGGCCTTGGCGATGTTTTTCAGCGAGGCCTTGTTGTAGGTCTCGTCAATATAGTTCTGGTAGTCGATGGGGTCGCAATACCTGGGCAGGCTGCTGAGATACTCATACTCCTTGACGGAGATGGTCACATTCGTCCACCAGTTGTATTTGTTGTCATAGGAGCGCCATTCGATGCGCCGCAGCTCGGTGGCATCGTTATCGGTGATGACCGGCTGCTCCGGCTGGGAGGTCTTTCTCCGGAAGGAGCAGGTAGCCGCAAAGAGGCTCTGAGCCACGGTCTTACCGTTCTCCACCAGCATGGGCGTAACGCCCACCGAATAGCTCTCGGTGTCCTCTATACCGTAGATGATGCAGCTGCATTCCTCAACGGTGAGGGTCTGCTCATCCAAGGAGACCTCATAGCAGTTTGCACCCTCCACCGGATCCCAGCTGACAAGGGCATCATTGCCCTCATAGCTCACCCTGATATCGGAAGGCAGCCCCAGATCGTATCTTACAACATCCTCCGGGGGCTCTGTTTCGGCAGGAGTGGTCTCGGTGAGGCTGGCTTCCGTAACTGTTTCGGGAGGCTCCGTGACCCTGACGGGCTCCGTTGCCTTCTCGGTGACGGTCTCGCTGCCCCGGGAGGTCTCCGTGAACGTTCCGATCTCGGAGGAAGTATCATCGCTCCTGCTGTTTTCAGAGCCGCAGCCCGCCAGCAGTATCAGCGAGAGCGCTCCTGCCAGGAGCCTTTGGTAAATACCCTTATTTCTCATATCAGGCTATCCCTCGATGACGACATATGCCGCCGGGTTGATGGCGTTGCCCCGGAATCTGATCTCAAAATGCAGGTGATCGCCGGTGGAGTAGCCCGTTGAGCCCATAAGCCCTATGACATCCCCCTGCTTGACCTGCTGCCCCGGCTTGACCAGCACCTTTGTCATATGCCCGTAAAGGGTCATAAAGCCGTTGCCGTGGTCGATCAGTACATAGTTGCCGTAGCCGCTGCCGCAGCCGCAGGACTCATCCTTGCCATAATCGTGGGGGCAGGAATCGTTGATGCTGGTGACCACTCCGCTCTCGGCGGCGTGTATCTGGGTACCCTTGGGTCCGGGGATATCTATGCCCTTATGGTATCTTCCCCATCTGGCACCCACGCCCGAGGATATATAATAATACCCCGGCACCGGCCATTTGAACACATATCTGCACTGCCCGTCGGTAAGCTCCCTGCCTTCAAGAAGGCTGTGGAGCTTGTCAAGGGCCTCGTTAGCCTCCAGCTCCGCTGCAAGACGCTCGGTATCTCCCGCAGAGCTGCCGTAGCTGGATCTGAGCACATCTGAAAGGTTTGCCTCGAACTGCTGCCTCTCCTTGACGTAGGCTTCGTTCTTTTCTTCCAGCTCCTTCATCTGCTCCTCGAGCATCTCCCTGACCGTCTTGTTGCGGGCGAGGAGGGCGTCGTAGGTGCGCTCCAGGTCGTCCAAGGTGCTCAGCTGGCGGTCATACTCGGCCTGCTTGGCGTCAAGCTCAGCCTTTATTTCCTCCAGCTCCTCCTTGGCCTTGGTGAGGGAGTCGATAACGCCGTCGTCGTGCTCGGCGATGCGCTTTACCAGCTCCATACGCATCATAACGTCATAGAAATCCTTGGAGCTCAGCAGGACGCTGAGATAGCTGTCGTTGCCGCCACCCGAAAGATACAGCGCCCGCAGGCGCTTTTTGAAGGCGTCGATGCCCGTATCTATCTCCTTCTGCTTTCTTTCAAGCTGGAGCTTGTTCTCGTTCATGCTGACCTCGAGCCTTGCCACATAGGACTCGATGACCTCAGCTCGGTCTCTTATCTTCGTCAGATATTCCAGGTAGAGCTGGGCAGTTTCCTCATTCTTTTCCAGCTTTTCCTCCGACTCCTTGATCTGCTCATCCAGCTTGCGCTGCTCCTCACCTATCTCTCGAAGCCTTTCGGCATAGGGGGTGACGTTCAGCGAAGTGGACTCCGCATCGTATCTGTAAGGATCATTTATGGGGTCGGTCTCGGTCTGCTGGGCGGGAGCCTCCTGGGTCTCACCCTCGCTGCTCTGCTCGGGCTGCTCCCCCTGTTCTGCCTGCTGCTCCTGCTGCTCTTGCTGCTCCTGCTCCGCCTGCTCTTCCAGCTCACGGACGGCATCGTCAAGAGATATCTCCGATGAAGGCTCGGCGACGCTCTCCTGCTGCTCCTCCTCAGGTTCGGCGGCGGGAATGGTCTCTCCCTCCTCCGCATATCCGGAGATCAGACCCACGCTGAGGACTATGGCAGCCGTCAGCGCACAGAGCCTTTTGGATATATTCAAGATGCGTCACCTCCCATAATTTGTATTTTCCCTGTAAACTCCGCAAGGCCCTGCGCATTATCGATGCACAGGGCCGGGATGTACTTATACATAAAGCTGAGGATTCTGAGCGACTCCGTTGAGTCTGACCTCAAAGTGCAGGTGCGGGCCTGTGGAGTGGCCTGTGGAGCCGACAGTTCCGAGGACGTCGCCCTGCTTTACTGTCTGACCTACGGTGACGGTTATACGCTCGGAGTGACCGTAGAGCGTCCAATAGCCGTTGCCGTGATCTATGATACAGTAGTTTCCGTAGCCGCCGCCGCAGCCGCAGCTGTAATTCTTACCGAAATCGTGGGGGCAGTTATTCTCCACCCTTATTACCTTGCCGTCGGCAGCGGCGCAGATCTTGGCGCCCCTGATGCCCGGCGAGTAGATATCTATACCCTTATGATAGGAGCCCCATCTCCAGCCTACACCGTAGGAGATGTAGTAGAATCCGGGCACCGGCCAAGTGAACATGGACTTATCGACATAGCCGTAGCCGGCATTGCTCACGTTGCCGTTTGAAACGGTGCTGGGCGATGGCAGGGTCGGGGATGTGGGAGCGGTGGTGGTCTGCTGCTGTTGCTGCTGCTTCTGGAGCAGTGCCTGACGCTGCCTTTCCTCTTCCTCCTTGCGCTTGCGCTCTTCTTCCTCGCGGCGCTTGCGCTCTTCCTCTTCCTTACGCTTGCGTTCCTCTTCTTCCTTGCGGAGACGCTCCTTCTCATCGGCAGTAGCCTGCTTGATAGCCTCCTGCTCCTCATAGAGCTTCTGCATCTCTGCCTCAAAGGCATCCTGCTCCTGCTTGGTAACGTCCTGAGTTGCCTGGAAGGCAGCCTTGTCGTTTTCAAGCTGTTCCTTTACGGCTCTGCTCTTTAGGAAGAGCTCCTCAAGCTTGCCCTTCTGCTCGCTCTGTTTAGCGCTCTGCTCCTCCAGATCAGCCTTATCGGCATCGAGGATCTCTTTTTCGTTTTCAAGTGCGACCAGATCGCTCTCATACTGATCCTTGAGCTCGATCAGATGGTCTATCTGCCCGCTGTCGTGGTCGGCGACCCGCTTTACGAGCTCCAGCTTCATCAGCATATCGTAGAAATCGGTAGCGCCCACCAGGATATCGGTATAGCTCTCGCTTCCCGCCACATACATTATCCTGATACGCTTCTTGAAGTCAATGACTCCCTGCTCGATCTCCACCCGCTTCTCGGCGATCTCGACTTCCTTCTGAGCGATGCTGTCGGTGAGGACTTCGATCTTTGAGGTGAGCTTGTCGATAGAATCCTGGAGCGCGAAGATCGTCTCCTCAACGGTCCTGATCTGTTCCTCGATAGCTGCCTGGGTCTCCTCCTCGGCATCTATATCGCCCTGGGTCTTATTGATCTTCTCATCCAGCTCGGCCTGCTTTTTAGCCAGCTCTTCCAGCTGCTCCTTGGTCTGCTGGATCTCCTCAGCCTTTTTCTGAGCCTCTTCGTTAAGGCTCCTGAGCTTTTCGCTCGATTCGGCTGATACTACCTCACTGTTGATCAAAGGCTCATTCGACGCTGCCGCCAGCGTGAGCACGGTTATGACCGCAGTCATACAGGCGACAAGGCGTTTGAGCTTGCCTGTCCTTGTCATTTTCGATCCTCCGTAGATTTTTCGCGGCCTTATATATCTTTTTCTGCCGCATAGGTTTTTACACAAAATTTTTACACTTTAAGATGCTTGCCGGTGCTGAAGGAAGTACCCAGCGCTCCGATGACTGCTCCTGCAACGGCATAGGATACCGCCACCTGAACAAAGAGCTGATCGAAGGAATAGAGGTTGCTTACTCCCAGCACGCTCCAGAGCTTAAAATCGTCATTGAAGATGCTGTAAACGCCCTCGTAGGCGAATTTGGTGAGCGCCAGAGCTGCTCCCGCAGCGAGTATGCCCACCACCATACCCTCGATGAAGAAGGGTATCCTGATAAAGCTGTTCTTGGCGCCGACGTACTTCATTATATTTATCTCTTTACGTCTGGCAAAAACGCTTGCTCTTGTGGTATTGGAGATTATTATGAGGCACACTATGATCAGTGCGATAACTATCGCGCCGGAAACTATGCCCAGCACTCTCCTGATGCTTATCAGAACGTCCGCAAAGGCTGTGGGCGATCTGGTGGATTCCACGTTCGCAAATGTATCTATCTGCGTAGTGGTCTCGGTCATTTTCTGAATATCGTGTACTGTCAGCCTGAAGGTATCGGGGAGGGGGTTATCGTCGGCATAATTGAAGAGGTCTCTCTCCTCCTGGGTCATACCGTCCATCATACTCTTCCAGGCGTTTTCCTTTGAGTAGAACTCAATGGTATTCACGTTGGGCAGAGCCCCGATGGTATTCTTGAGCTGTTCTCTGTCTGCATCCGAGATGCCGTCCTTGATCTGGACTACCACCTCGCTCTTATCCTCAATGCCGCCGATGATGCGGTTGATATTAAGTGCCAGCAGCACCGAAAGACCAACCATGAGCAGCGATACGAGCATGATACAGAAGCTGGCGAATGACATCATCCTGTTCTTCCAGATACCCTTGAAACCCTGATGGATCAGGTATCTCATACTACTTATCTTCATCGCTGCCTCCTATGACTTCATCGAAGGCAATATTGCCGCTGTTGATGTTTATTATTCTTCCGCCGAAGTGACGCACAAGGTCATGCTCGTGAGTTACCATAAGGATGGTAGTGCCGCACTCGTTGATGCCCTTCAGCAGCCCGACTATCTCATAGGAGAGGGCGGGGTCGATATTACCCGTCGGCTCGTCGGCAATGATGAGCTTGGGGTCGTTCACCAGGGCTCTTGCCAGGGCAACTCTCTGCTGCTCGCCGCCGGAGAGCTCGGTGGGATAGTTCTTTGCCTTATGTGAGAGACCCACGAGGTTGATAACGTAGGGCACGCGGCTGCGGATATACTTCGCAGGTGCGTCGATAACTCTCAGCACGAATGCCACGTTCTCATACACCGTCATAGTGGGTATGAGCCTGAAATCCTGGAACACTACGCCGATAGTCCTTCTCAGCGCGGGGACCTTTCTTCTCCTGAGCTTTTTCAGGTTGAAGCCGTTGACCACCACCTCGCCGGAGGTAGCGTCGATCTCCTTCAGGATCAGCTTGATAAGGGTGGACTTGCCTGCTCCCGAGGGGCCTACGACGAAAGCGAAATCGCCGTCGTCGATCTTAAGATTGATCTTGTTGAGTGCGTCCACACCGCTGGAATAGGTGACAGACACATCCTTGAATTCTACCAAGAAAAATACACCGCCTTAAATACTTGGTGCAAACGGGTCAAAAAATGCGGTCGGGAATTTCACCCGACCCAGCATTTATTCTTTTTAGAACTTTACCGGATTAGCGGAAAGATATTTCTTGACCATCAGCGCGATCTTGAAGATGATAGCGTGATCAAACTCGCGCAGGTCGAGGCCCGTAAGCTTTTTGATCTTTTCCAGTCTGTAGACCAGTGTGTTCCTGTGAACGAACAGCTTCCTCGAGGTCTCGGAAACGTTAAGGTTGTTCTCAAAGAACTTCTGGATGGTGAAGAGCGTTTCCTGATCGAGCGACTCGATGGAGCCCTTCTTGAACACTTCCTTGAGGAAGGTCTCGCAGAGGGTAGTGGGCAGATGATAGATGAGCCTTGCGATGCCCAGGTTATCGTAGGAAACGATGACCTTATCGGTATCGAACACCTTGCCGACCTCAAGGGCGATCTGAGCTTCCTTGAAGGATCTTGCAAGATCTCTTACACCCTCGACTACGGTACCGATGCCCACGTTTACTCTGGTATAGAACTCACCGCTGAGAGTATCCGAAATGGACCTGGCCAGCTTCTCGAGATCTCTGGGCTCGATGCCCGCAGCGACCTCCTTGACCAGCACGATATCGCTCTCGGTGATATTGAACACAAAGTCCTTATTCTTATCGGGGAAGAGGTTCTGGATAACGTCGAAGGCCGAAACGTCATTGGACGCAATGATCCTGATGAGCAGGGCAACGCGGGAGGTATCGGAGCTGAAATGGAGCTCCCTTGCCTTAACGTGGATATCCCCGGGCAGGACGTTATCGAGGACAACGTTCTTGATGAAGTTGTTCCTGTCGTACTTCTCATCGTAATACTGCTTGATGCTCGAAAGAGTAATGGCGAGTATGCTGGCATACTTTGCCGCTACCTCATCCGTTCCCTCAACGAACACGGCATAATCGGGCTTCATCAGTGCACCGAAGGGCTTGTAGGTATACCCGTCGCGCACGAAGATGTCATGAGAGTCGCTCAGGTCGAAGGACACGAACTCATTGGTCGTACCCACCTGCGCAAGCTCCGAGCAGGCTATGATGGTAGCCGTCTCGTCTATGACGCCGATCGTGCAGTCGATGGTATCTCTCATCTGGTGAACTACGCTCTGAAATAATCTGTTAGACATAAATTATCCCCTCTACTTGCAAAATTTAGAACGTGTCTTTAACCGTCTTTCAGGCAGTCAAGTCTTTACAGAATACATTATACCAAAAAGCGATAGAATTTGCAAGGGGTTTATAGTAAAATTGTTCAAAAAAGTTTTTTTGCTCACAAAAAGCCCTGCAACTCCTCCGAACTTATTACAAATTGTAACATATTATGAGCCCGAATGTGTGAACACAATATGAAATTTACCCTAAAAATGAGGGCTTTGGTTATAATTCTGTCATCAAACGCCCGGAGGATGTTACTCTTCTGTAATTATTAAATTTTTTGTGAACAAGCCTCTTTTGTCCGTTTTTTTGGGCATAAATATCCGGGGACGCTCCCCCGGAGCTCAAAATCAACACCCCGAACTCGATTATTCGTCATATGCAACAAAAGGAGCGCACCCCTGAAAAGGGCGCGCTCTGCCGTTATTATCCCTATTATTTCACTCGCCGAACAGCTTATCTGCTGCCTGCTCCAGCTCGGTGATGGAAGCTATGGAGGCATCGGGGGCTGCGGGGGTGCCGTAGCCATAGGCGGCGTGGATGAACTTCACTCCAGCCTCGCGGGCAGCTTCCTCGTCGCCGGCGGTATCTCCCAGATAGATGCAGTCATCTATCCCCTGGCGCTCCATTACGAGCCTGATGTTCTGTCCTTTGGAAAGCCCGGTATTGCCTGCACTCTCGAAATCGCAGAACAGCTCCGGGAACCCGCAGTGACCCATATAGAGCTCGATATATCCCACCTGACAGTTGCTCACCACCGCCAGCTTGTACTTCTTTGCGAGGCTCTCCAGCACCTCCCGCTCGCCCTCATAGAAATAGGGGCGGTTGGCTTTGATGTGATCCTCCTCGTAGCCAAAGCACATACGGATGATGCGCATCTGCTCCTCGGCGGGGAGGCTGGGGAACATCATCGCTGCGATGACGTCCAGAGTCTTGCCCATGAACCTGTGCATATCCTCCACGGTGAATCTTTCGGGGCGGTCGGTCTTTTCCTCTATGCAGAGGTTCCAGGCAGCCACCACCTGCTCCGAGCTGTCCCAGAGGGTGCCGTCCAGATCGAATAATATACCTTTTACTGACATGATCCTTCTCCGTTTCTTTTTCTCTTTCCTTACCCTATCAAAAAAGCCCCCGCTCTGTGAGCAAGGGCATTCTGGTGGACCTGAAGGGGTTCGAACCCTCGACCTCTGCGTTGCGAACGCAGCGCTCTCCCAACTGAGCTACAAGCCCGAAAAAAACTCCCGCGGCTCTATCACGGGAGCTGGCACCCCCAGTAGGAATCGAACCTACAACTAGCCCTTAGGAGGGGCTTGTTATATCCATTTAACTATGAGGGCTGATAACAGCAAATATAATTATACAACCTTTTTTCGTTTTTGTCAACCCGCAAAGGGGCAAATGGGCGAAAATATTTTCTGTGAGCGCCCGAAAAAAAGCCGCACAGGATCGCTCCTGCGCGGCTTGTATCATTCTTTAAGTGAGATCAGTCCTCAGCGGGCTCTTCCTCACCCTCGGAGGAAGTATCTGCGGGCTGCTCGCTCTCGTCGGGAGTGCTCTCATCGGGAGTGCTCTCGTCGGGAGTGCTCTCATCGGGAGTGCTCTCGTCGGGCTCGCTCTCATCAGGCTCGCTCTCATCGGGAGTGCTCTCATCGGGCTCGGGGGTATTACCGCCGGATTCGCCTGCCTTGAGCTCGGCCTTGGTGCCCTCTTCCTTATCTACGACATCCTTATAGAACTCGCCCTTGGAGCCGTAAACATACATCTGGATGTAGCTGCCGAAGTCAGCCTCACCCTCGGTGTTAACCAGTGCGTTGCTGAGCTTGAGTGCCAGGTAGATATCCTTGGTACCGTCGCCGTCCTCGCCCTCGAAGGTCACGGGCATCTTGACAACGTAGTAGGTGTAGGACTTGGTGGAATCGGTGCAGGTACCGTCAGCGAAGCCTTCCTTGGTAACGCTGTAAGCGGTATCGTAGCTGTCGGCGCCGAAGCTCTTGGACTTGCCGTCGAGCCTTACATTGCCGATGGAGGTACGATCAAGATAATCTCTCTTGAACTTGTCGATGGTATCGCGGAGCTTAGCCTCCAGCTTGGTGCGGTCTTCCTCGGTGTAGTTGCCGGGAGCGATATAGTGGCCGTAGCTGTCGTCAACGGTGAATTCCTTCACATAGTAGCCGTCCGCATCGGGCTCTACATTGGGCTTGTAGCCTGCGCTCTTCAGGCCGGAATATACATAAGCCTTTACCTTGAAGGTATCGCCTACCTTGAGGTAGTCCTTATCGCCCAGGTCGATGGAGAAGCTTACGTTGTCCTTGATAACGCTGTCGCAGTCATCGGTGAGGACGCCGGTGATCCTGAGATAAGGCAGTGCGCCGGAGCTTCTGAACTTGATATCCTTGAACACGTCAATGCCCTGAGGCTCGCTCAGGCCCTCAACGGTATAGGTCTTCTTGGGATCCATTTCCTTAACGATATAGGTGGTGCCGTTATAGGTGAAATAGCAGCCCTTGGTATAATCGTTGGGATCAAGATACTGCAGGCCCTCCAGGCGGCCGGAGCGAAGGCTTGCGGTGATAACTACCGTATCGCCGTTCTTAACATCCCAGGCGCTGCCGTCGGACATATAGTAGCTGATGAAGTCGTACTTGGAGTTGGTATCGCTGTACTCGATCTTACCGCTCTCGTTCTGGCCGGTGAAGCTGATCTCGAAGCCGTCGAACATATCCAGCTCGGTACCCTCAACGAGACCCTCTACCTCTACCTCGAACTCGGTATTCTCAAGCTTGATCTTAGCCTCGAGGAGCTCATCCTCATCGAACTCAACGGTAACACTGATCTTGTCGCCGTTGGTCAGGCCGGAATCCTTATCCAGCTTGGCCTTGATCTTATACTCGCCCTTCTTCTTGCTGAGGAGGGCATCCTTCATATCCTTTGCCTCGTCCTTATCGCCGGCCTTATCGTAGGCTTTAAGGAGCTCCTTGCTGCTGTCTGAGAAATACTTGCTGTACTCCTTCTCGATGACGTTTCCGTCCTCATCGCGCTGATAGGTATAGGGATCGGGGTCGGCTTCCTGGGCATTGAGATAAGCCACAGCGGTACCGCTGCCGTTGATGCCCTTGAAATCTACCTTGAACAGATCCTTGGCGCTGATCTTCTGATACTTGGTAAGGTTAAGTATAACGATGATAGCAGCGACGATAGCAGCAATAGCTAAGAAGCTGATGATGAGAACGCCCTTGTGCCTGCCGATAGCAGCAGCGATGTTCTTGCCTGCCTCAGCGGCGGGAGAGCTGGCAGCTGCAGCGCCGGCAGCCTCGGGAACGGGCTGATAAGCGGGTGCGGGTTCATTCGAGGGAACAGCCTCAGGGATGGGTGCAGCCTCGGGAACGGGTGCGGGAGCAGGCTCCGGAGCGGGAACGGGAGCAGGTGCAGGTGCTGCCGCAGCAGGAGCTACGGGAGTTCCGCACTTTCCGCAGAACTTCTCATTTTCATTGAGAGCGTTTCCGCAGACGGGGCAAAACTTAGGTTGACTCATATTCTACCTCCATAGATCATAAGAGATCGGGCACAAAGCCCGTCGAGTAAATAAATACATTTACCCATTGATACATAACTATTATAATATGTATCAATATATTTGTCAATGACGCATTTAAACAAAAAAACGCTGCAAATCTCTGACATTCACAGCGATTTATTATAGGCAACACCGCGCAACCCGCGGCTTGCGCCTCTGCACGTCATCTGCTTGCATATTTTCCGTCATAGCACACAAATTTTCCTTGCCGGGCGTCAGCCCGCCTGCGTCAAATTTATGCACTCTGACGAAAACCTGGCGAGCT
>JAFXXU010000072.1 GCA_017542125.1 Ruminococcus sp. | reverse complement strand
CTTAGCGAGATGGACGACGATCAGATAAAAGTCCTCAAAATGGATCCCAAAACGAATTATGATACCATATATGATATCATCACGAAGCCCGACAACAAATTCTGCGAGGTGTTCAAAGGCAACGAACGCTTTGAACAGCTTGTGGAAAAGCTGAAAGAGAAGATAAGTAAATAATTGTTTTGCGGCATACCTGCTTTGTGTGGGTATGCCCCATTATTCTTACAGAGCTCAAAAAGATCTTCAAGCGGCTTCGGCAGTTCGGTTCGCAGCATATTTCCTTCATTTTCCAAGGTTACTGTTATCATTTTTTCACCCCCTCTCACATAGAAATATCCCCGTCATCAAGGCTCTGTTCTGCCTCGGTGTCGGGGATATCCATTTCTTCTTCTGTTTTCATCGACCAGTTCGGCGCTCCGTAGAAGCTGACATACAATTTGCCGCAGTCATCGGTCTCGATCTCACGCTGCTCAAAGCCTTCGCCCCACCCGTCAGATGCTTGTCCGGATAGCTCCGAGCACAATGCTTCAAGCTCATAGCTGTCAAGATCGTCATATAGCTGACAAGTGAACACTCCGACAAGATCATCGCCCTGCCTTTCAACGGACGGAAAGATGGAATAGACCTTGCCAAGCATCTCTCTGTCACCGAGATACGCCATTATTCCTCTGTTTTCCTCACAGGGAGAGGCATATTCCTCGATAGCGAGGTTTATATCTCCAACGGCAGGCAGAGCGCAATACGACGGCAGATCAACCGGCTCATCGGAGTATTCCTCCCAATCATCTTCCTCATCCTCATCGGGTATCTGCTCGATCTTCAACGGGCAGTAGAATTTCACCTCCTTCAGCGGCTCGGTCTTGATGTCAATGTCCGGCTGCTCCGGGATCCAAGGAGCAAGGCATCGTGCCTCGCTGATCCCGGGGTTCTGATTAAGCCTTTCGACTATTGCCGTTTTGACAAGCCTGGTGACCTCATCTTCATCGATCAGGTCAGCGGAATGGATATCGGCTTCATTGTCTGCGAATACTTCCTCGAGCGCTTTATCAGCTGCGGCTCTTATAAGTCCTCGCAGTTCACGCTCGGCATTGGTGGTCAGGCTGTCCTCATACAGTGTCCTTGCATTCGGCACGAAGCAGGAGTACCTGGGATAGTCATAGCCCTCGCTCTTAATGAGGATACCGTCACTCCCTCAGTCATCGAGAAGCATAATGCAGTGGTTGGCTTCATTGTCGCAGAACATAATGTCTCGGTAAGCCTTGACCGCTTCAAGGTCGAGCAGGGGACTCCGCTTGATCTGCTCAAAGTTCCAATGGCTGATAGGGATCCATTTTTCCACCACGCAGGGGCGGGCGTTGAAGTCGCTTGAGTCCGGCTTGTGGATAAGATTTGCGTACAGTTTGTAGTTGTCCATTGTTTTCGTCCTCCTTTAATATGGTATATGGCTTTTCAGGCAATAAAAAAATCCCGAATTCCTTGGTACCTCAGTTTTGTGAGATACCAACAAATCCAGGCTCGAAAGTTTGTGAAAGATTTTTTGCTGTTTTGTTGATCCTTGATTCCTTTTTCTGTTATTTATCTTGATAATTGCCTGAGATGCTCCCCCTGAAAATTCGTTTTTCCATGGTTCGAATCCATCCTCCCCCTATTTTGGGCTAAATGTCATCTCTGGAAATTCTTACAGAAAATTGACCCTCAGAGACGCAAAAAACCGCGCAAATGCGCGGTTTCAGGCGTTGTCATTTTTTTGCTGGGCAGTCATGTAAGTGGGGAACGGAAAAGATGACGTTTTCTGTGGTCGATTATTATTGTCCGTATGTATTGAACATATATTCAAGTCGTTTGGCTGAGCTTTTCCATTCATCTGGTATTTTGTCTGTTGTTCCTCTCCCTGCTGCACGATAACCCCATGTATGATTTTCACGAAGTACAGTTTCTCCTCGACCGCCAGCAGACAATTTCAGCATTGCGGCAATTTCATCTGGCGAAGCAAGGTATATCCTTGGCATCTCATCTGGTTTTGTATTTTGAAACTGAACTAAGCAGAATACAGTTTTCTTATGATGTGCACTAAGCCATTTATCAATAGCCTCATGATAATTACAGCCCTTTTTATAATTCTGCGTTAATCCCCAACCGCCATCTTGACTACCTTTTACAGATATTTTTAACATCTTATCTCCGCATACAGAAATAAGATCATATTCTGGTTGATTTGCACCGTACTGAACGGATACATCATATCCGTATCTTGCAAAAACAGCAGCGGCATACGCTTCAGCAGCAACTCCAACGTGCCATGAACTAATGGATTTCATACTTTTCAACCTCTTATTAGGCTATTAGGGAATAATAAAGAAGAATACAGCAACACGGCTGACTATTGTTCATTATTCTTTATTCTTTCTTATTTATTATTTTAGCCCCATAGCGTTAGCTATGGGGCGTTGTTGGTGGGAGAGGATGGATTCGAACCATCGAAGCTAGAAGCAACAGATTTACAGTCTGCCCCCTTTGGCCACTCGGGAACTCTCCCATTATTCAGTTTTAGGTGTTGGTGGAGCTGGTGGACGGACTCGAACCCCCGACCTGCTGATTACAAATCAGCTGCTCTACCGACTGAGCTACACCAGCACAAGGTTGCGTCACAACAATATTATTATAACACACCGAACGGTAAATGTCAAGGGCTTTTTGAAATCTTTTCACCTGACAGCTTATTTATTATACACTTTCTTGATCGGATTGTCAAGGGGTTTTACGATTTTCGTGGATTTGCACACATTTATTTATCAGCGGTACCCCTTTATCTCACCGATGACAAAAAGCCCGCGGGGATGATCCCGCGGGTATTCAGCCTTATTTCAGGGAATTGAGCAGACCGTTTTTGTTGATGATGTTGATCAGGAACTCGGGGAAGGACTGACCCTGGTAGGTCTCGCCCTTAGTGACATTGTTAATGACGCCCGTATCGAAGTCGATCTCCACCTCATCGCCTGCTTCGATCCTCTCGGCGGCCTCATCGCATTCGATTATGGGCAGACCGATGTTGATGGAATTGCGGTAGAATATCCTGGCAAAGCTCTTGGCTATAACGCAGGCTATGCCGCTGGCCTTGATCGAGGCGGGGGCGTGCTCTCTGGAGGAGCCGCAGCCGAAGTTGGCCTTGGCCACCATGATATCGCCCTTCTTCACTCTCGATGCGAACTCGGTGTCGATATCCTCCATACAGTGCTTTGCAAGCTCCTGCATATCTGCGGTATTCAGATACCTTGCGGGGATGATAACGTCGGTATCAACATTGTCTCCATACTTATGTGCGGTGCCGTGTGCTTTCATATCAAAGTGTCCTTTCGTTACTTATTCACATAATCGGGAGAACCGAATACGTTCTCGCCGCTTGCCTGACGGTTCAGCTCGTCGTAGATCTTGTCGAGATACTGACCGTCTACTGCTTCCTTGGTCCTCGTTATAAAATAGCAGACCTTAGACTTACCGAACAGGCCCGTTTTTACCAGCCTGAAGACCGACTGCCCGCTGACGCTGGAGTTCTCAAAGTAGTTGAGACCCTTCTTATCGATTATCGACTGTATCATATCAACAGTGAAGCCATGCTTTGTTTTCAGCTCGGCAATGGTATCTTCGACCTTGGCTTCGCGCTCGGAATCGGTTAATTTGCTTCCGTATTTTTTAGTAATAAGGCTGAGAATGGTGTCCCCCAAAACGTCCCTCAAAAAGTCCTTCATCAGGTACAGCCTCCTTTCAGCTCAGCTTATGATTCATAGTCGGCGCAGCTTCTCGAAGCGGCAACGCTTCTTACAACTGCTGCCACTGCAAGGTGACGCGGGTCGGTCTGATATGCCGCCAGCGCTTCCCTGCTTTCAAAGGCAGAGTCAAGCATCAGATCCCCGTTGGAGGAATCCAGAAGCTCTGTTCTGACGGTTATCTCCGTCAGCCCGGGGATAACGCCCAGAAGGCCTTCCAGCCCCTGCTTTATCTCCTGCTTCTTTGCTGCCTTTTCCTCTGCGGAGAGCTCATCTCTGAGCTTCCAGATAATAACGTGCTTTATCATAGCCGGTTCCTTTCCGGTTTATTCAAGCTCCGAGGGCTGGGAGATCTTTCCGGTCACTGCGGAGGCTGCTGCCACATAAGGCGAAGCGAGGTATACCTCCGACTCGGGATGACCCATTCTGCCCACGAAGTTTCTGTTTGTTGTAGCTACTGCTCTCTCGCCCTTGGCGAGGATGCCCATATGTCCGCCGAGGCAGGGGCCGCAGGTAGGAGTGGAAACTGCGCAGCCTGCGTTGATGAAGATCTCCAGCAGGCCCTCCTTCATAGCGGTCAGGTACACCTTCTGAGTAGCGGGGATGATTATGCAGCGGACGCCGTCGGCGATATGCCTGCCCTTGAGTATCTCTGCGGCGGCTCTGATATCCTCGATCCTGCCGTTGGTGCAGGAGCCGATGACCACCTGGTCGATCTTCACATCGCCGATCTGATCAAAGGTCTTTGCATTCTCCGGCAGATGGGGGAAGGCCACGGTAGGCTTTATGGTGCTGAGGTCGATATCATAGACCTCGTCGTACTCTGCATCGGGGTCGGCCTCGAAGATCTTATACTCCTTGGTGACCTTATCCTTGATATAATCCAGGGTTACCTCGTCCACGGCGAAGATGCCGTTCTTTGCGCCGGCCTCAATTGCCATATTCGCCATACAGAGCCTGTCTTCCATAGTGAGGTTCTTAAGTCCTTCGCCGGAGAACTCCATGCTCTTGTAGAGAGCGCCGTCGACGCCGATCATGCCGATGATATGGAGGATAACGTCCTTGGCTGCGGAATACTTGGGCAGCTTGCCGGTGATATTGAACTTTATCGCAGAGGGTACTCTGAACCAATCCTTGCCCTTTGCCATTCCCGCGCACATATCCGTCGAGCCCACGCCCGTGGAGAATGCGCCGAGAGCGCCGTAGGTACAGGTATGGCTGTCGGCGCCGATAACACAGTCGCCGGGAGCCACGAGGCCTTTTTCGGGGAGCAGCGCGTGCTCTATACCCATATCGCCCACGTCAAAGTAATTCTTCACACCGTACTCCCTAGCGAAATCACGGCACTGCTTGCACTGGGCGGCAGCCTTGATATCCTTATTGGGGGTAAAGTGATCCATAACCATTGTGATCTTATCCTTGCTGAAGATCGAGTCGAAGCCGGCCTTGTGGAACTCGTTGATCGCAACGGGCGTTGTTACGTCGTTGCCGAGGACAAGGTCCAGGTCCGCCATAATGAGCTGACCCGGCTTAACTTCGTCGAGACCCGCGTGTGCGGCAAGGATCTTTTGCGTCATTGTCATTCCCATAGTAAAAACTCCTTAAAACGGTTATAATAATTCATCATTATTATAACACAATGAACAAAATTTGTAAAGAGCAATCTGCGAATAATATACGAACAAGTTGTGACGAAATCGTTTGTTTTACTCAATTAACAAACATTTTTAACCAAACAGGTCACAAAGCGGCGGTTTTACGCCCTTCCGGAGCAGGGAGAGTTATCCTCCGTGATGTATTTTTCGGTAAAAACCGGAAAGAATAATCACAAAGGTGGTGAACAGAATGAGCATTTCATCAGTAGCAAAGGGCATATCCGTGGGGCTGACCGCGGGAGCTATCGCATTCGCGGTTGCCAACGCGACGGCCCGTGAGAAGCGGGATCTTAAAAAGAGTGCAGGCAGGGCGCTCCGTGCCATCGGAGACATCGTTGAGGAGGTGGGGGAGATCCTCCGCTGAGGGCTGTTCTCTTGGGCAACACCGCACGACCCCTGTGCGTCAGATGCGAAGTCCAGGTTTTCGTCAGATTGCCTAAATTCGACGCAGGCGGGCTGGCGCCCGGCAAGGAGAATTTGGGTAATATGACGGAAAGCTGGCAAGCAGATGGCGTGCAGAGGCTTCAGCCGCGGGTTGTGCGGTGTTGCCTTAATACCCCGAAAGGGCAACAATTATAAAAAAGAGGTAATACAATGAAACGAGTTATAACCTACGGCACCTATGACCTGCTGCACTACGGTCATATCAATCTTCTGAAGAGAGCCAGAGAACTGGGCGATTATCTGATCGTTGTGCTTTCGACGGACGAGTTCAACTGGAACAGCAAGCACAAGAAATGCTATTTCTCCTACGAGAAGAGAAAGCAGCTGCTTGAGGCTATCAGATATGTGGATCTCGTTATCCCCGAGGAAAACTGGGAGCAGAAGGTGAGCGATGTTCAGCTCTACAAAGCCGATGTTTTCGTTATGGGCGACGACTGGAAAGGCAAATTCGATTTCCTAAAGGATTACTGCGAGGTAGTTTATCTGCCCAGGACTCCCGAGATCTCCACCACGCAGATAAAGAAAGATCTTGAGACCAAGGGGGAGAAATAATGAAAAAAAGCCCTGCAAAATACACGCACGATTTTTTCAAGGAAATGCGAAACGAATTCTGGCGTGCCAGAGCCAGGTATATCAGCTATTATGACAAGCTTCCGATAGATGAAAAAGCCATACTCTTTGAATCGCAGAATTCGACCAAGCTGGATGGAAACATTTTTTACTTGCTAAAATACATCGCATCCGATAAGCGTTACTCAGGCATGAAGCTGTATGTATCGTCGTGGGGGCGCTACAAAAAAGAGATAAATAATCTGCTTGACAATTACGGGATCGAAAATGTTCAAATCATTACATATGCTTCTGATGACTACGTCAGAATACTTGCTTCGGCAAAATTCCTTTTTACAGATGCGACCTTCCCCAACTATTTTATCAAGCGAAAAGAACAGGTCTATCTCAACACCTGGCACGGCACTCCCCTCAAAGCAATGGGCAGGAGTATACATAACGATGTGAATTTCGGAAACGTTCAGAAGAATCTGATTGAAGCCGATCTCCTTCTCTACCCTAATGAATTCACGCAGGAAAAGATGGTAGAGGATTTTATGCTCAAGGATTTAACCAAGAGTGCAAAAACTGTCCTCGCTGGATATCCGAGAAATGAGGTCTTTTTTGATAAGGCCAGGGCTGCCGATGTCAGGAAAGAGCTTGAACTTGAAAACAAACGCATCTATGCCTATATGCCAACCTGGCGCGGAACAGTAACAAGCATCGGCAGTTCAAAAGCTGATGCATATATGCTTTACTATCTCTGCGAGCTCGACAAGCTGCTGACCGATGATGAGATAATGTTCGTCAATATCCACCCGATGGCTACTCACGCAAAAGCCGGCATCACAACAGGCGGTATGAAGCATATCCGTATGTTCCCCGAAGGATATGAGACCTATGATTTCCTTAACTGCGCCGATGTTCTTGTGACCGATTATTCCAGCGTATTTTTTGATTTTGAATGCACAAGGAAGAAGATCGTATTGTTTGCTTTCGACAGAGAGGATTATCTTGCCGACCGTGGTATGTATCTTTCTCTCGACGATCTCCCCTTTCCTAAGGTGTATGACCACAAGCAACTGCTCAGTGAGCTGAGAAACAAAAGCATCGACTATGATGACAACGCTTTCTATGATAAGTTTTGCCGCTATGACAATGCATCGGCTTCAAAGCTGTTAAGTGATTTTACGGTCTTCGGAGACAAAAACGGTCTTGAAGCAAAAACAATAGTCGGCAACGGCAAAGAAAATGTTCTTATATACGCCGGAAACCTTGCCAAAAACGGACTTACAGCCTCTCTTAAATCTCTGCTTTCAAACATAGACCTTGACAAACGGAATTATTATGTTTCCTTCTGTCAGCACAAGGCAAAGAACAACGGAGATCAGCTTAAGGATTTTGACCCCAGAGTCCGCTTCTGCTCTGTGGCTTGGACAGAGACCTATTCTCTCAAGGACAGAGTACCGCGAGTACTGTACAATAAGAATCTCATGTCTGCCAAGCGCTACTCAAGCAAGATCGACAAAAGGATCAAGCAGAATATCGAACGAAGCTACGGCCATGTGAAATTTGATTGGGTCATCCAGTTCTGCGGATATGAAAACGATCTTATAATGCTTTACAGCAAATTCAATTGCAAGCGGACGATCTTCGTTCACAGTAATATGCTCGATGAGATCAAGACCCGCAAGACCCAGAGAAAAGATGTATTGAAATATGCGTACAGAAACTATGACAAGGTTGCAGTAGTATCTGACGGATTGATAGAACCGACCGCAAAGATATCCGGCACAAAGGACAATATCGTTGTCGTTCGCAATACGATCGATACTGTAAACATTCTCCGTAAAGCACAGATGGAGCCAAAGCTTGATGATTATACTGTTTGTTCGATCGCGGAAGACAAGCTGTATGGTATTCTCAGCTCCGATGACCCGAAATTTATCAGTGTAGGACGGTTTTCCCCCGAAAAAGGACACAACAGACTCGTAGGAGCATTCAATGATTTCTGCAAGAAGCACAAGAACGCACGTCTTCTGATAATGGGTGGGCTTTCACGCGGGAACGCATATGATGAGCTTTTAGCAAGAGTTAATGAGCTCGGCCTTGAAAACAACGTTATCCTGCTGCTTAATGTCTCGAACCCATATCCCATCATCAAAGCCTGCAATTATTTCATATTGAGTTCTTTCTATGAAGGGCTTCCGATGGTATTCTTTGAGGCAGATCTACTTGGCCTTCCTATAGCATCTACCGATGTTCAGGGACCGCACAATTTCCTTACGCAATACGGCGGCACCCTCGTCGAAAACTCCGAAGAAGGCGTTTACGACGGCCTTTGCAAGCTCTATAGCGGCGAAGCCAAATGCCTCGGCATCGACTACGACGCCTACAACAGAGAATGCGTCAATGAGTTCGAGAGCCTGTTCAGATAAGAAAAACACCGTCTGCTTTGGCAGGCGGTGTTCTTTGTTATCAGGTCATTACCAGCCCATATCCGTCTTGATGAACTCGGCTAGGAGCTCGGCGGATTTGGTATGGGTCTTGTCAGAGGGGTGCCAATCGGCGGCGATGCCGTCCTCGGCGGAATTCTGGATCGGGAAGTCAAAGGTCCTGATGTTGCTGTCGCCGGTCTCGGCGGTGTATGCCTCGGCAGCAGCCTTCACAGTCTCGCAGAGGGTGGTATCCATAATACCCAGTGTGCAGTAGATGCGGGCATCGGCATTTTTGGATCGGATATCCTTCAGGAACTCAACGTAGTGGGTCTTGTAGTCATCCATCTTCTCGGCGTTGCTCTTGGTGTAGCTGGCGTCGTTGGTGCCGAGGTTGATAACTATCACCTCGGGTACGAACTTTGAGAAATCCCACTCAATATCCTGGGGCTTCTGCGAACCGAAGCCAGCCGCATAAGTAAACCCGTACTTGGAATAATAGGTGGGGACGAGCTGGTCAGCGTGCTTCTTTCCGTCGCCGGAATAACCGGAGATTATACCGTAACCGCTGAATGAGACCAAGCTGTAATCGGCATCCAGCAGCTCTGCGGTCTTTATGGAATAGCTCTTGGTGCAGTCCTCGGTGGAGGATGAGAAGCTATGGTTTGCATCCTCATCGTCAACTCCGTAGCCGCAGGTGATGGAGTCACCGATTATCTCGATCTTATGCTTTTTCTCGGCAGCGGGGGTGATGGTGCCGCCGTTCAAGTTCATCATGGATATGCCGCAGCAGGACTGCGCACACTCGGAAAGCTTGACTACCTTTACATTAATGGGCTCGCTGCCCTTGCCCTCGATATCAACCATCTCGCCGCCGGAGGGAGCCATGAAGTCCTTGACCCTCTCGCCGTCAACGTAGATGCCTACTCTCGATCTATCCTTCGGGCCGCCGGCATTACCGACGATGAACAGGGTGAGCTTATCACCGGTATAGTCAAAATCGGCACCTGTACCGGACAAGCCCATCCAGAGCTTTCCATCGTCGCTCAGATACGTTCTTCCCAGCAGCTTGACATTCTCAAATACATTCACCGGTGCATCCTCCTTGCTTTCATTCGACCCTGACTGAGCCCCCTCCGACGAGGACGAGCCGCAGCCGGTCAGCAGCGAGAATGCCATCAGTCCCGACAGCATCACAGCCGCAAGTTTTCTCATTTTCATAATATCCCTCCGTAAGCATTACTGCTTTATTCTCACAACTATTGTACCATATTCTTACACGGCGTGTCAATTGGATGTTTTGAAAGTATAGCTTTATTTTATCCTCTTGTTTATCCACCCGCTGGAGGACATATGATATTTCACGGCGCAGAACGCAGCCACCGCTCCGCAGATATAGAGGGAATACTCCGCAGCTGTCTTGACGCAGGTCTCGGCATACTCCTCGGTGCTGCCGGAGCTGATATAGGAAAGGAACGCCCTAACAGGCGTAAGCTCCCCGTCATAGACGTTGAAGGCATAGTAATACACAAACGCCACACCCAGCGCAGAGGATATGAGATAGAACACCGTATGCTTGACAATGGCAGTCACGCTTTCGGGCACGAAGCTCAAAGTGGAGACCAGTACAACTCCGGCCCAGATGATATACTTTAGAAAGGAATTATAGTTATCGTAGGCCTCATAGCTGTCGGAGATGAGGTAGATATACAGGAACACTCCGATATTCAGCGCCGTTCCCAGCAGAGCCCAGAGCGGAGCCAGTTTCTCGAAGATATTCTTCTTCCGCTGCATCATTGCGGACATAAGCGGCTCCCCTCCTTATTCATCCAGCTTGAGCACAGACATAAACGCCTCCTGCGGAACCTCGACGGTACCCAGCTGACGCATACGCTTCTTGCCCTCCTTCTGCTTTTCAAGCAGCTTCTTCTTTCTGGTGATATCACCGCCGTAGCACTTGGCAAGAACGTCCTTGCGCATAGCCTTTACGGTCTCTCGGGCAATTATCCTGCCGCCGACGCAGGCCTGTATAGGCACCTCAAACAGCTGGCGGGGGATATTCTCCTTAAGCTTTTCGGCGATCCTTCTGGCTCTCGGATATGCCTTGTCGGTATGCACGATGAATGACAGCGCATCCACCACCTCGCCGTTGAGCATGATATCCAGCTTGACCAGCTTCGAGGGCGCATAGCCGATCATTTCGTAATCAAAGGATGCGTAGCCGCGGGTGCGGGATTTGAGCGCATCGAAGAAATCGTAGACTATCTCGTTGAGGGGAAGCTCGTAATGGAGCTCAACACGGGTCTCATCCAGATAGGTCATATTCTTGAACACTCCCCGCCTCTCCTGACAGAGCTCCATTATATTCCCGACGAATTCCGAGGGGGAAAGTATATCCGCCTTAACCATCGGCTCTTCGGCGGAGGCGATATTAACGGGGTCGGGATAGTTGGTCGGGTTGTCGATATAGACGGTGGAGCCGTCGGTGAGGTTTACCTTATAAATAACAGAGGGGGCGGTGGTGATAAGATCGAGATTGTACTCACGCTCCAGGCGCTCCTGGATGATCTCCATATGGAGCAGACCAAGAAATCCACAGCGGAAGCCGAAGCCCAGGGCTATGGAGGTCTCCGGCTCAAATGAGAGAGAGGCATCGTTGAGCATCAGCTTTTCAAGGGCGTCCCTGAGGTCGGGGTACTTGGCACCGTCGGCGGGATAGATACCCGAGAACACCATAGGATTGACCTTTTTATATCCGGCAAGAGGCTCTGCACAGGGGTTGTCCGCATTTGTGACGGTATCGCCCACCTGAGTATCGCCGATGTACTTTATCGAAGCTGCGATATAGCCTACCTCGCCGGCATGAAGCTCTCCAACAGGGACAAGATCGGTAGCGCCCATATAGCCTATCTCGGTGGTCTGGAACTCAGCGCCCGTGGCAAAGAGCCTGATCCTGTCACCCACCTTTACCGAGCCGTCCTTGACTCTTACGAACACGATAACGCCCTTATATGAATCGTAATAGCTGTCGAAGATCAGCGCTTTGAGGGGTGCGTTCTCGTCGCCCTTGGGTGCCGGGATATCGGTGATGACACGCTCCAGCACCTCGCGGATGTTGGTACCCATTTTGGCGGAGACCCGCGGCGCATCCAGGGCGGGTATGCCGATGATGTTCTCCACCTCTGCACAGACCCTTTCAGGGTCGGCTGAGGGCAGATCTATCTTATTGACTACGGGCAGCACTTCAAGATCGTGCTCGATGGCAAGATAGGTATTGGCAAGGGTCTGAGCCTCGATGCCCTGAGAGGAATCCACAACGAGGATAGCGCCCTCGCAGGCTGCCAGCGAACGGGAGACCTCATAGTTGAAGTCAACGTGGCCGGGAGTGTCGATAAGGTTGAAGACATAGTCCTCACCGTCGTCGGCACGGTATTTCATCCTTACAGCTCTGGCCTTGATGGTTATTCCGCGCTCACGCTCGATATCCATATTATCCAGGAGCTGCGCCTCCATATCACGGAGCGCTACCGTGTCGGTCAGCTCCAGGATACGGTCTGCAAGGGTGGATTTGCCGTGATCTATATGTGCGATAATGCTGAAATTTCTGATCTTACTCTGATCCATAAATACTCTCCTAAAAAAGTCATATATAGTTATTATAGCATATCACGGCGTTATGTTCAAGACATAGCGGGATATTTTTTTTGCACAATTATCCCCGCCTGCAATAAGGCGGATACCCATATAGAAGATTTACCCCGAAGCATTTGAATGTGCTTCGGGGCATCGTACATTTCATAGCTGCTAAGACAGATCAGAATATGTCAATTAAGCTCATACCTTGTTCCGTGGGACAATAACACAGCATCTGTTAATTCTACACATAATATCACTGTGTTTCGGTCATTAAGATCATTGTGCCCATTATCTATCCACGCTGCAAAAGCTGTTTTCAGTTTTGCGGCAATTTCAATGTTTTCTTCTTTTCCGAAAAAGCCAAGATCGGTGCCCTGTCCGTGAGCAGTAAACCATTCACCTGCAATAGCTATAACGGGATTTTTTTCGATCTGCCTGATTTTATT
>JAFXXU010000042.1 GCA_017542125.1 Ruminococcus sp. | reverse complement strand
GTCATCTGCTTGCACTTTTTCCGTCATAGCACACAAATTCTCCTTGCCGGGCGCTAGCCCGCCTGCGTCGAATTTATGCACTCTGACGGAAAAATTGACTGCGTATCTGACGCACAGGGGTTGTGCGGTATTGCCTTAAAAAAGCGAAAGGACAAAGCACTATGAGCATAAAGACCAAGCTGATCGCATATCTCTGCACGGCGGGGGTGATAGCTGCGGGGATAACCGCCGCGGAGCTTTCCGGCGGGGCTGCCGAAAAGGGGAGAAATGCCGTCGAGACCTCGGCTTCGGTGGCTGCGGATAAGCCCGTAGTGGTGCTGGATGCAGGCCACGGCGGTGCTGACGGCGGCTGCGTGTCGGTGAACGGCGTGCCCGAAAAGGGCATCAACCTCTCGGTGATGCAGACCACCAGGGATATCCTCACACTGCTGGGCTGCGAGGTCAGATGTACCCGCGTCAGCGATGTTTCCATCCACGATAAGGGCATTGAGGGCCTCGCCAAACAGAAGCAGTCGGATATGGAGAACCGCCTTTCGGTCATCAACGGCAGCGGTGCCCGGCTGGCTGTTTCCATACATCAGAACCAGTTCACCGACCCGAAGTATTACGGCGCCCAGATGTTCTACAAGGCCGACAGCGCCGAGAGCCTCCGCTTAGCCGAGACCCTCCGGGAGCGTTTCCGCAACCACCTCCAGCCCGACAACGAGCGGGAGACCAAGCCTGTGGGCTCGGAGCTGTATCTCATACATAATGCGAGCTGCCCGGCGGTAATGGTGGAGTGCGGCTTCCTCTCAAATCCGGAGGAGGCGGCAAAACTGGAATCTCCCGCCTATCAGCAGGAGGTAGCCTTCACCGTGGCGGACGGCATCAGCCGTTTCCTTATCTCCGAGGGAGAGGGGGAGCAGCTCACCTGAAGGCCGCCCCGAAGCGCTTGGCGTCGGCAGCCTTGCCGAGAGTTATGAATATCGCAGCGCCTATAAGGGTCTGGATGGCGTAGAAGGGCGTCTGCATAAAGGCGGAGGCCAGCGCCGCCGAGAGGGAGGTCGGGGTCATGAACAGGGCCTCGTAGATGCTGTACCCGAAGATGTTGATGATGAGCGCGGGTATGAGGGCCAGGAAATTCCTGCGGACGAGAACGCTGCCTTTCTTTGAGGTAAAGGGCAGCACGGTCAGCGCCTTGAGGATCACCGTTGCGGGAGCCCAGATAGCCATACCGCTGGCGAAGTCAGCCATCGAAGCGCCTATGGAGGCAGCCGCTATAGCGTAGGGCTTGGGCAGCAGGGCAGCTGCTAAGAATATGAAGCCGTCGCCCGCGTGGGTGTAGCCGAGACCTGTGGGTATGTGGATATAGGCCGTGGCGATGAAGATCACCGCCGTTAAAAGTCCTGCCGCTGCAAGACGGCGTGTAGTTTTCTGCTCTGACATTTTGAATGTACCTTCTTTCAAAATCATATCGGTATGCTATGATGATAGCACAGCTTTTTGAGATAATCAAACCGCCCCCGGCGAGGCTGCCGCGGGGCGGCGTTGTGTATTCCGAACAAATATCCGGGAGCTAGTATCGGATCATCCTGTTAGTATTGCACAGCTCCGGAGGAGCCTCCCGGAGAGCTCTGATGACCCCGCCTTTCATTTGCACATAGCGGATATATCCCGGGGAGAGAATTTTGTGCAATTCGCAGATTTTGAACGTAAGCCTGAGCTAACTGCTGCAGAAGTGCGTAAATACGGCAAAAAATGAATAATTTATTTGCCGCCTCTGCAAAATTGCGGTTGACAAAAGGAGAGGTTTCGGGTATAATTGAAAATAGGGAAATTTGTAGTTTTCCAAGAGATAATTTTTTGAGAGGAGTTATATAATTATGGCAAGCTTGACAAATAATCCTAACGTTAATGCTTGGGTAGACGAGATGATCGCCCTCACCAAGCCCGATAGCGTTGTTTGGATCGACGGCTCGGACGAGCAGCTCCAGAAGCTGAAGGACGAGGCTCTCGCTACCGGCGAGATGATCCTGATGAATCAGAACGAGTATCCCGGCTGCCTCTATCACAGGACCAAGCCCAACGACGTTGCCCGTGTTGAGGACAGGACCTTTATCTGCACCAAGACCAAGGAGGATGCAGGCCCCACCAATAACTGGATGGATCCCGATGATATGTGGAATATGCTCGAGCCCATGTATAACGGCGTTATGAAGGGCAGAACAATGTATGTTATCCCCTATTCCATGGGCCCCATCGGTTCGCCCCTCGCTAAGGTAGGCGTTGAGGTCACCGACTCTATCTATGTTGTTCTCAATATGGATATCATGACCCGTATGGGCGCTCAGGCCTTCGAGAACCTGGGTGATACCTCCGACGATTTCGTAAGAGGTCTCCACTCCAAGGCTGACGTTGACCCCGAGAAGAGATATATCGTTCAGTTCCCCGAGAAGAATACCATCTGCTCCATCAACTCCGCTTACGGCGGAAACGTTCTGCTGGGCAAGAAGTGCTTCGCTCTGCGTATCGCTTCCTTCCAGGGCAAGAACGAGGGCTGGATGGCCGAGCATATGCTCATCCTCGGCGTTGAGAAGCCCAACGGTGAGGTCAAGTACATCACCGCTGCATTCCCCTCTGCCTGCGGCAAGACCAACCTGGCTATGCTGATCCCGCCCAAGTTCTACACCGAGCAAGGCTATAAGGTATGGACAGTCGGCGACGATATCGCCTGGATGAAGCCCGGCAAGGACGGCAGGCTCTATGCCATCAACCCCGAGAACGGCTTCTTCGGCGTTGCTCCCGGAACCAACGCAAAGAGCAACTTCAACGCTCTGGCTTCCACCAAGAAGAACGCTATCTTCACCAACGTTGCCATCAACCTGGATAATATGACTCCCTGGTGGGAGGGTCTCGACAAGAATCCTCCCGTCAATGCAGAGGAGTGGAAGGGCGCTCATGTGAACGGCCCCGAGTATGTTGCCAGCGGCGAAAAGCTGGCTCACCCCAACTCCAGATTTACCGCTCCCGCAGAGAACTGCCCCTGCGTATCGCCTGAGTTCAATAACCCCGAGGGCGTTCCCGTAATGGCTATGATCTTCGGCGGCAGACGTGAGAAGACCACTCCGCTGGTATATCAGTCCTTTGACTGGGTACACGGTACATATGTAGGCTCGGCTGTTTCCTCTGAGACCACCGCAGCTGCTACCGGTGCGGTAGGCGTTCTCCGTCACGATCCTATGGCTATGAAGCCCTTCATCGGCTACAACGTAGGCGACTACTGGGCTCACTGGCTCGAGATGGGCGAGACCCTGGGCGACAAGGCTCCCAAGATCTTCAACGTTAACTGGTTCAAGAAGGACGAGAACGGCAATTTCATGTGGCCCGGCTTCGGCGACAATATGAGAGTTCTCGATTGGATCATCAGACGCTGCGAGGGCACCGCTGAGGCAGTTGAGACTCCCATCGGCTACCTGCCCAAGCCCGAGGACATCAACCGCGAGGGCATCGAGGACGAGGTATCCCTCGACCAGATGAAGGCTCTGCTGGCTGTTGACAAGGATCTCTGGAAGGCTGAGATCAAGGAGATGCGCCGTTACTACGATGAGGACATCGCTGCTAAGGGCGGAAGGATCCCCGCTGCTCTCTATGCCGAGCTCGACAAGATCGAGGAGAGGCTCAACAAGTAAACCTATCCTATAATAACTCCGACCCGCAGGGCTTCACGGCTCTGCGGGTCTTCTGCGTTTTCCTGTTTTTTCCGACCAAATGAACAGTATTATGCAAAAGCGCGGTAAATCGGGGCTCAAATTATGCAAAACAGCTATTGTAATTTGAGGGCATTTGATATATAATAAATAAGAATGGTCTTGTTATCAGAAGCCATATCCGATCTTTGCCGAGCCGCCGCGGGCGGCGAGGGAAGTACCGCAGGCAGTAAGACAGATCGGCAGCGGCAGATGACCCGACATTCGCTATTGTGTCATTTTTTCAGAAAAATCAAAGAGAGGTCTACATTATGTCAGACAACATAAACGAAGAGCTCGGGCGCGATGTGCCGGAGGCGGAGAGCGGTATAACAGAGACAGAACTCGCTGCCCCCGAAGCTGAACCCGATGTCCGGCTGAAAAGGATGGGCTCCGGCGAGCAGCTGAGAAGGCGCCGTCCCGAGGGCGAGGGTGAGCACAGAAGGCGCCGCCCCGCATCCGACGGTGAGCAGCCCCGCAGGAGGCGTCCCGAGGGTGAACAGCCCAGGCGGAAACGTCCCGAGGGCGAGCAGCCCCGCAGAAAGCGCCCGGAGGGTGAGCGCCAGCAGAAGAGAGAACGTCCCCAGGGCGAGCAGCGTACCAAAAAGAAAAAGCGCCCCGAGCAGGAGGCTCCCGTGCGCAGCAGCTCAAAGTCAAGCAGTAAAAAGGGCAAGAAAAAGAAGTGGACTAAGAAGCAGCTCACGGTAATGATCGCTATGATCATATTCCTTGTGCTCTGTCTGCTGGGTCTTGCAGCTTATCTCATATTCCATTACTACTACGGTCTCATCCACGGTGAGTGGGATGAGAGCACCACCTCAGAGCGTATGACCGTCAGCATCGACGACTCCACCAAGGAGGACACCTTCGACCCCCTCACCGAGGAGGAAAGAGTCAAGAAGCAGCTTGAGGATATCAAGATAGACCTGATGAAGGATTCCGAGGTCTACAATATCCTGCTGGTGGGTCAGGATCTCCGCTCCACGGCAGAGGAGGGCGCTCAGGCTAACACCGATGTTATGATGATGCTCTCCATCAACAGCAAGGCTCAGACCATAACCCTCACCTCGTTTATGAGAGATATGTGGCTGTATATCCCGCCATGCAATTACTCCGACAGACTCAATGCCGCCTTCTTTGCCGGCGGCCCCGATTACCTCCGCAGCACCGTCGAGACCTATTTCGGCGTCAGCATCGACAGGTATGTGGTGGTGGACTTCAACCAGTTCATTGATATCGTCGATACCCTGGGCGGGCTGGATATCTACGTTACTCCCAACGAAGCCAAGGGCTACGAGAAGGATGCGACCTACGATCCCAAGGGCGATAACACCCGCGGTATGCAGAACCCCCTGGATGAGCAGAACCGCATCCTCGGAAATGCTCCCGGCACCGATTATATCGATATGGAGTGGGGCGACGAGCCCGATAAGGGTCAGGTCGTTCATATGAACGGCAACCAGGCGCTGGCTTATTCCAGAATAAGGCACGTCGATTACGTCGATCCCGATAACCCCAACCCCGCCACCTATGAAGCGACCTACAGCGATTTCGGGCGCACCAAGCGTCAGAGGATCGTTATCTCCAAGATCATCGAAAAGACCAATGGCGCATCCCTGGTGCAGCTCAATGAGCTGGCTCATAAGATACTCCCCAACGTCTATACCGATATCCCCGAGGGCGAGGCAGCCTCGCTGCTGCTCAACGTCTTCGACTATGTGAAGTATGACGTCCAGAACTTCCGTATCCCCCAGGAGGGCACCTACTCCGGCAACTGGATCCAGGGCAAGAGCGTTATCATTTGCAATACCGTTCAGAACGCCAAGGACCTCCAGCAGCTGATCTACGGCAGATCTACCGTGGATGAGGAAAAGCTCCGCGAGTTCGCCGAGCAGAACAGATACTACGACGATAACGGCAGACTCGTCGATTACTTCAATAACGGCTCATAACTTAAGGCAATACCGCACAACTCCTGTGCGTCAGATGCGACGTCCAGATTTTCGTCAGATTGCCTAAATTCGACGCAGGTTTGCTGGCGCAAGTCAAGGAGAATTTGGGTAATATGACGGAAAGCTGGCAAGCAGATGACGTGCAGAGGCGTTAGCCGTGGGTTGTGCGGTGTTGCCTTAAAGCCCGGGACTCCCTCCCGGGCTTTTCTGTATCCCGGAGCGGGGATCCGGAAAAACAGGAACGCCCGAGGCGGGTGCTCTCGGGCGTTTGGTATTATCCGTTATATTCCGGTGCGTATCTGTAATCGGAGGTGACTCCCAGGTATTCCTCCAGGCAGAGGCCCTTTGAGGTTATCTCCTTGGCGACGTCAACGCCGACGTAGCGGATGTGCCAGGGCTCGTACTCGTAGCCGGTGACAGATTCCTTCCCCTCCGGGAAGCGGATTATGAAGCCGTAGTCGGCGCAATGCTCTTCAAGCCAAATGGCTTCCTTTGTGCCGGTAAACCAGTAATCGGTGGTGTTTATATCCATAGCCAGGCCGCTCTGATGCTCCGAGTGACCGGGGCGTGAGGAGACCTTGTCGGCCTCGGCGGTGCCGCGCTCGCGGGCGTAGCCGCTGTAGACCTTCTCCTGATCCTGATAGCTGCGGTAGCCGGAGCATATGAAGAGTGAAACGCCGTCGCCCCAGGAATCGCTGGCCATCTGATTGAAGGCTGCCTCAGCCACGGGGTCGAGGCCGGGGGCGTAGTTCTGGGGGAGGGAATAGGTCTTGTTGACGATCATTATCCCGTCAACGTAGGTTATGCCGTTGATGACCTCCAGCTTGTGGTCTCCGGTGGGATCGGGTGCGCTCTCGTGAGCAGCGGATGTATCCGCCGTGTTTTCGGATGTATCGCTGACGCTTTCATCGGGGGTGCTTGATGCGGGCTCGTCCTGGCTGCTCTCATCGTTGACTGCGCTGTTATCGGCGGGTCTGGCATCCGCATCCGAGAGATCCACCTTCTGGGTGTTGTAGTTTATAACCTTGGGGAGTTCGGCTGCCTCGGAATCCTTGTCGCTGTTATGGAAGAACATAAAGTAGACAGCCATCACCATAAGAAACGCGAAGAGCCCCACCATAAAGCCGTAAGCCTGTGCTGTATCGTGACGGCGCTGGGCTTTGGTCTGTCTTGCGCGGTTAGTGTTATTGCTCATAATGCTCCTTTGCCTTTGACATCTTTTTATCGGGACAAATTCTTGTCCTCAGTTATTATAACACAATCCATAAGTCAAATCAAGTCGAAAGATGTAAGTAGCCTGTAAATTTTTAACTCAGGGGGAGCAGGCTCTTTCCCATACAAAAAGCTGCACAGCTTTCACTGTGCAGCCACGGATCATTTCTTGGGCGGCTCAAACCCGTATCTGCGGTAGAACGCCGCGATCTCCTCCCTGCTGCGGACAAGCTCCGAGCAGAGCAGCTTCTTCGATACAGGCTCGTAAAACCCGATCACAGTCTCACCCGTGCAGGTACTGGACTCGGTCTTTATCTCAAGACCCTCACAGCCCTTGGGCACCTTCTGCGGATGGGTGCTTCTGAACAGGCTCATTGCTTCTTTTCGTCCGCCAGCTCGGAGATCAGGTGGATGAATTCCTCCACATCGTCAAACTCCTTATATACCGAGGCGAAACGGACATAAGCCACGCTGTCCAGCCTTTTCAGACCTGCCAGTACCTTGTCGCCTATCTCGGCAGTGGTGGTCTCGGTCTGCATAGCGTTGGCGTAGGTGTTCTCGATGTCCTCAACAAGCTCGTTGACCTGTTCAACACTTACGGGACGCTTCTTTATCGCAGTCTGCAAGCCCTTGAACAGCTTCGCCTTGTCAAAGGGCTCAAAGCTGCCGTCCTTCTTGTAGACCATCAGCAGAGGCTTTTCAACTACCTCATAGGTGGTGAAACGCTTGCCGCAGTTGGTGCATTCGCGCCTTCTCCTCTTCTTGCCCTCGCTGGGACGGGAATCTATGACCTTCGTGTCTTCAAAATTACAGAACGGACATCTCATAATAATACTCCTCGTTTCGGGATATATTGTATTGAATGTACAATAATTATACCACACATAGTATAAATTGTCAAGGCATAAAGCCGACACCCCGGAAGAAATTTACTTTGTCCCCATTTTAGGCCGATATGATGCGCCGGATGATTACAAAAGCACAAATCAGCAATTTCTTTATAAAGTCCACAAAAATTGTGTTGACAAGGCGTGCGGTTTTGGTGTATTATTATATTATGAAGCCCTGCGTACAGCAGGAATTAGAATTGGAGGTTTTTACAATGGCTGAGTTTTTTGCTAACATTCCCAAGATCCCTTATGAGGGCCCGAAGTCCACTAATCCTCTGGCGTTCAAGTATTATGATCCCGATGAGGTAATCTGCGGCAAGACCATGCGCGAGCAGTTGAAATTCGCCCTCTCCTGGTGGCATACCATGGGCGGCGACGGAACCGATATGTTCGGCGTCGGCACTGCTGACAAGAGCTGGGGCGAGACTGCTCCCGAGGCGAGAGCCAAGGCTAAGGTAGACGCTGCCTTTGAGATCATGGACAAGCTCTCGATAGATTATTTCTGCTATCACGACCGCGATCTTTCCCCCGAGTACGGCGATCTGGCTGAGACCAACAAGAAGTTCGACGAGATCGTAGATTACGTTGCAGGCAAGATGAAGGCCGATCCCTCAAAGAAGCTGCTGTGGGGTACTGCTAAGTGCTTCGATCATCCCAGATATATGCACGGCGCAGGCACCTCGCCCTCTGCTGACGTATTCGCATACGCTGCTGCACAGATCAAGAAGGCTATCGACTCCACTATCAAGCTGGGCGGTATGGGCTATGTATTCTGGGGCGGCCGTGAGGGCTACGAGACCCTCCTGAACACAGATATGGGTCTGGAGCTTGATAACATGGCAAGGCTTATGAGAATGTCTGTTGACTATGCAAGGAGCAAGGGCTACAAGGGTGATTTCTACATCGAGCCCAAGCCAAAGGAGCCCACCAAGCATCAGTACGATTTCGACACCGCTACTGTTATCGGCTTCCTGCGCAAGTACGGCCTTGACAAGGATTTCAAGATGAACATCGAGGCTAACCACGCCACCCTTGCACAGCACACCTTCCAGCACGAGCTGAGAGTAGCCCGTGACAACGGCTTCTTCGGTTCCATCGACGCTAACCAGGGCGATCCGCTCCTCGGCTGGGATACCGACCAGTTCCCCACCAACGTTTACGACGCAGCTCTTTGTATGTATGAAGTGCTGAAGGCAGGCGGTTTCACCAACGGCGGTCTGAACTTTGACTCCAAGGCCCGCCGCGGCTCCTACACCAAGGAGGACATCTTCTACAGCTACATAGCCGGTATGGACACCTTTGCACTGGGTCTGCGCATCGCAGCCAAGCTGATCGAGGACGGCAGGGTAGACAAGTTCGTAGCTGACAGATATGCTTCGTGGACTACGGGCATCGGCAAGGACATCATTGACGGCAAGGTAACGATGGAAGACCTTGAGAAATATGCGCTTGAGAAGGGCGAGGTAACTGCTTCGCTCACATCGGGCAGACAGGAAATGCTTGAGAGCATAATGAACAACATAATGTTCTCGATGTTCTGATAAACCGCACAGAACGCCCCGAAGCGGAGGGATCCGCTTCGGGGCGTTTTCACGCACAAAGCAAGCAACGCAAATGCGGAGCATTGCGCCTTGGATTAAGCTTGTGCGGTGCTTGTTAGTTCTCTATCTGCTTGCCTAAGAACATCGCCGCTGCCCGGGCAAGCATAAGGTTCTTTTCATCTGCCTTCGGCTTTCCGTTCTGATCTATCAAGGCTACCGCTCCGATCACATCCCCTGCTGAGATTATCGGTACCGCCGCCAGCGCCGGTTTGTCCAGACCCTCTATGGGGAATAACCTCGGCGTGTCCTCGCGGTCGTATGCGTAGGTCTTCCTTTGCTCGATAAGCTCTTCTAACGCAGGGGATAATCGCCTCTCCGCATATTCGCTCTTCCGCGCACCCGATACTGCCACAACGTGGTCGCGGTCAAATACCAGCGCCGCGTTGCCTGTCAGCTTCGAGATGACCTCCGCTGCCTGCGCCGTGCCCTGATCCAGTTCCCCCACAGGCGAGTATTTCCTGAATACTACCTCGCCCTCCGCAGATGTGTATATCTCCAGAGGGTCGCCCTCCCGTATCCTCATTGTCCTGCGGATCTCCTTCGGTATCACCACTCTCCCCAGATCGTCTATGCGTCGGACTATTCCTGTTGCTTTCATTTTTGTACCTCCGTTCAGGCTTCATTTGTGGGAATAGTATGTGCAGGAAATGACATTTTATGCTGCCCGGAAAACACTCTTTTCGTTTTCCCTTTTGCTTTTATAATATAGTATATAATACGGTTTGCATCTCCGCGGAAGATGTGCTATAATATCAGCAAGCTGATATTATATTTATCATAAAGCCCTCGCAGATCCGTGCCGCAAACGGCACTTCCTGCGGATCGGGCAATTATGGCACAACGCTTCGCTTTTGTGCTATAATATCAGCAAGCTGATATTATATTTATCATAAAGCCCTCGCAGATCCGTGCCGCAAACGGCACTTCCTGCGGATCGGGCAATTATAGCACAACGCTTCGCTATTGTGCTATAATATTTTTGAAATTTTTTTCAGAATGACCGTTACCTTTCCGATACGGATTTCGTCTATAAGGGTGAAGGGGCAACAAGGAGGTTAAACAGCTATGGAAGATCTTCAGATCATAGACCTGTACTGGCAGAGAGACAACTCCGCCATAAATGAGAGCAGGACCAAATACGGCGGCTACTGCACGACCATCGCAAACAATATCCTTCATTCCGCAGAGGATGCAGAGGAGTGTGTCAACGACACCTGGTTCCGGGCTTGGAACATCATGCCCCCCGAAAAGCCCAGCCGGCTGGCGGTGTTCTTTGGCAAGATCACCCGCAACCTTGCAATAGACAGATACCGCAAAGACAGGTCGCAGAAATACGGCGGCGGTCAGATCGATATGTGTCTGGATGAGCTTGAAGAATGTATCGGTGAGAACGATCCGATCGAGGATAAGCTTGCGGTAAGGGAGATACTTAACAGCTTCCTGCGCAGCCTGCCGGAGAAAAACAAAGATATATTCCTCCTGCGTTACTGGTATATGATGCCCATAGCTAAGATAGCAAAACGGAACGGCATTTCCGAAGGAGCAGTAAAGATGACACTGCAGCGTGTCAGAAACAAACTTAAAGAAACATTGGAAAAGGAAGGTATAGGCATATGAAAAACAAGGATATTCTTTTAGACATGATCGGTGAGACCGATGAGAACCTCGTTCCCGAGCTTACAGCAAAGAAGGCAAGGAGCAGTATCATCAAGTGGATCGCTCTCGGAGGAGTAAGTGCCGCAGCGGTATTTGCCTGCGCAGCTATCCTGCCGAAGCTTGGCGGCGACAATAAAGTATCCGTTTCCTCCAGCAAGGTCAGCGAGGATACCGTCAGCAGCGTCAGCGAAACCAGCGAGAATGAATCGTCTATCCCTGCAAGAAAAGCCGGCGCTAAGGCTGAGCTCCTCAGCGAGGCGGTCTACCCCGAAATGGTTCAGTACCCCGATGCATCAAAGGTCACCGATTACAATGAGCTCCAGCCGCTGTTAGATGAATGGCGGAAATCTCAGGATGACCTCCAGGATCAGCCCGAGGGCTATCAGGACGGCTTTAAGACCTTCTTCCTGAACAGCACCCAGACATTCCTGAACGATTCTTCCACCGAGAATATGGCCTACTCGCCGCTGAGCCTCTATATGGCCCTGGGTATCTCGGCTGAGATCACCGACGGCAGCAGCAGGCAGCAGATACTCAACGTCCTTGATGAGAACGATATCGAGGCCCTCCGTTCAAACTCCAGATCCATCTGGCAGGCAAACTTTATGGACGACGGAATGTCTAAATGCGTCCTTGCTTCTTCCTTCTGGACGAACAGCTTTGCCGAGTACAATAAAGCTACTGTGAACAGGCTCTCCGAAAACTACTATTCTACAGTTTACAGCGGAGATCCCTCCGCCGATGAGTATAACAAGATGTATCAGGACTGGCTCAACGCCCAGACCGACGGCCTGCTTGGCGATCAGGTAAAAGAGCTGAAGCTGGATCCGGATATGGTGCTGTCCATCGCCTCTACCGTTAATTACAGCGGCAAATGGATGGAAAAGTTCAAGCCCGAGGACACCAAGCAGGGCGACTTCCACGCTGCCGACGGCGATGTTAAGTGCGATTTTATGAATATGGACACCGTTAAAGGCTATTCCTGGGGCGATCATTTCTCTTCGATCAGCATGGCTCTTGAGAACAACGGCCAGATGAGGCTGATACTCCCCGATGAGGGATATACCCCCTATGATCTTCTGAACGATGACCAGGCCAAGGAGCTTATGATCAACGGAAACGAGTATAAGAACTGCAAGGCAGCAACAGTTACCCTGTCTGTTCCGAAGTTCGACGTTACTTCAAGCATTGATCTTCAGGACGGCCTGGAGTCGCTGGGCATCAAGGATATCTTCGATGCCGGCAAGTCGGATTTCAGCCCCCTGACAGAGAATTCTGACGGTATCTTCATCAGCAAGGCCGAGCAGGATACGAGAGTTACCATCGACGAGGAAGGCTGCAAGGCAGTCTCGATGACGGTCATCGGCGGTATGGGCGGCGGCACTCCCGATGAGCACGAGGACTTCATAGTTGACAGACCCTTCATCTTTGAGATCGTCAGCAACAGCGGTCTCCCCCTCTTTGTAGGCATAGTTAACAACCCTGCTATGTAAGCCCCCCCACAGACCGTAATGATCTTCACCTATACAAAAAACAGTGCCCGAGGCAGAAATGCTCCGGGCACTGTGTATTTACTGCTTTAAAAGAGCCAAACGCTTCCGGCGTGCTTTTGGAAATGTCACTCCCATGCGCCCAATAACCCCTTAAAGAACCCCACCTCATCATCATTAGCCTGCCTGCCGATGCTGCTCCTTTGATCGCAGTGGAAAACGTGGGGCGGCTTGACCTCTTCATCGCCGTAGACCTTGCAGACATACCGTACACCCTTTTCCTCCAGCACGGGGATGATGTACTGCGGCTCGTTTACCAGAAAATCCCCCGTGGAGGTCATAATGAAGCAGGGAGGGAAGTCGGCAGTGATGTTTGAGCGGATGAACAGCAGCGGACGCTGCTCCTCCAGCCTGTTCGGGGGCAGCAGTATCTCGTTGAGCTGATCGTCGGTCTCGGTGGAGTAGAACCCGCAGTTGAGCCCTACGCCCCGCAGCCTAAGACCCTCCGGCGGCTTTACCGGGAAGCGGGAAGCGAACTCCCCGTTGGTCAGCAGCACGGAATAAAGAGCGATGCCCATCCCTCCCGCAGAATCTCCCACCGCAAAGATGCTGTCGGTGTCAAAGCCGTACTTCTCCGCATTGCTAAGCACGAACTCAAATACCGTGTTGATGTCCTCAAACTGAGCAGGGAAGCGGTTCTCCGGCGCCAGACGGTAGGAGGGGTTCACCACCGCAAAGCCTTGCTGCGCCAGATACATACAGTAGTAGCGGTAGGTCAGCTTGCTGCCGTAGACCCAGGCGCCCCCGTGGAAATTCACGATCACGGGCAGCTTTCTCGCTCCCTTGGGACGGTAAACATCCAGCAGGTTCCATTCGCTGTCCCCGCCGTAGAGGATGTCGTCAAAGTGTTCGATGTCCGCAGGATCGGTCAGCCCGCGGTCCCGCTCGGTGTCGTTTTTCAGGCAGCCCTCCCGGAAATCCTTAACGTCAAATTGCATAGCTATCGCTCCTTTCGTTTAGGCAACACCGCACGACCCCTGTGCGTCAGATGCGAAGTCCGGGTTTTCGTCAGATTGCCTAAATTCGACGCAGGCGGGCTGGCGCCCGGCAAGGAGAATTTGGGTAATATGACGGATAAGCCGGTCGTCAAGCAGGCTTGACACGGCAGATGACGTGCAGAGGCGTCAGCCGCGGGTTGTGCGGTGTTGCCTTAATGTTCACTTTATCCGCACAGAGCGATCAAAGGCTTACGGACGCATCAGCGCTACATAGACCTCGCCGTCTGTGGTGTAGATGCTTCCGGTGGCGTACTGCCCCTCCTGATAGGAGGTGTCGAACCAGAAATTGTCGATGGTGACGGTGGCAACGCCGTTGGCTTCCAGCTTGCCGTCGGTCATCTTGCCGTAGAAGTATTCATCGTCATAATCGGTCTCGTCGGTGATGCCTTCCTCGCCCCATTCAGCCTGGTACCAGCTGATCTTGAAGGTTATCTCGCCCTCGTCATCCATACTGATATCTACCTTGTTGATCTCGCGCATGGTGCCGTCGGACAGGTTGTAGTAGATGAAGCACTTCCAGCCGCCCAGTATCTCGCTGGGATCGGTGATCCTGCGGGCTGATGAGGGCACATCCTTCAGATAGCCGTACTGACCCACAGTCCAGATGAACTCATCGAAGGTGGGGTTTTCGTAGGTGGAATACTTCCGAGCGTCAGAGCTGGGTTCAACATTGCTGCTTGTGGGAGGCTCGGTCTCCGGCGGGAGGGTCTCGGTCTCGGGAGGCTCGGTAGCCGGGGGTTCTGTTTCCGTGGGCGCAGAGGTCTCGGCGGGCTCCTGTGTGGTGACCTCCGTGGCTGCGGTGGTCACGGGAGCCTTGGTCTCGGTAGCCGTAGCATCGCTGTCATCGTCGCTGTCGTCCGCCTTGGAAGAGACCTTCTTGCTGTCGGACTTGGAGGAGCTGTCGTCCTTGTTGACCAGATATCCGGGCTTCCAGAAAAGCATTACCGAAGCCACGATAGCTCCCAGCAGTATAAATGTCAGCAGGAAAACGAGTATGGGGTTGGGGCCGCTCTTAACAGCTGCGGGAGCATAGGGCTGCGCAGGCTGTGCAGGCTGAGGAACAGCCGCAGGGGGCGGAGTATAAGCAGGCTGCTCGGGCAGCACGGGCTGAGCCTCGGGGATATAAGCGTTCTGCTCCGGGGCATAGGTCTCGGGCTGAGGCGTTTCCTCGGGCTGAGGCACGGAGGCGAAGTTATAGCCGCATCCTCCGCAGAATTTTGCGCTGTCGTCCAGCTGGTTACCGCAATTGGGACAAAACATGGGGTATCACTCCTTTGTCATAATCTGCCGCTCGGCTGCGGCTTACATAAACACATTATAACACATATGCAAGAAAATAGCAACACCCCCCCGGAGAAAACAACGGGCAAGAGATCCGGGGCAGCTTTCCCTCCCTTTTCGGATTTAATGATTATTTAAGAATTATCATGTTATACTCTGAGTGTACCAAGGGGAGAACGAAAGAAAGGAAGGCTGCAAAATGTTTTTCAGAATACTTAAAAAAGATATCAGACGCAAAAAGACAATGAACATCATACTGCTGCTGTTCGTGGTGCTCTCGGCTATGTTTGCTTCCTCCAGCGTGAACAATATAATCACGGTAGTGGGCGGCACCGATTACTACTTTGAGCAGGCAGGCATGGCGGACTACTACTTCATCACCAATGAGGGCAAGATAGGCGATACCCTTTCCGAGAAGCTGAATAAGGAGCCCGCCGTCACAGGCTACAGACGTGAGAACACGCTCTATATCAGTTCCGACTATATCACCCGGGACGGCAAAAATGCCTTTAAAGCCTCTACCAATTCCCTGTGCCTGATGATGTCAGTTGACGACGCTAAGATAAATTACTTCGACAAGAACAACGATGTGGTCAGGACCGTGGATGAGGGTACCTTCTATTTGTCAGGCTCCTTTGCGGAAAGCTCTGGAATAGAGGTCGGCGATAAGCTGGATCTCAAGCTCGGCGATGTTACAGTTACCCTTGAGTATGCGGGAAGGATCAAGGACGCCCTGCTGGGCTCCGACTTTATGGGCAACTCCCGCATTATGATGAATGCAAAGGATTACGCAAGGTTTGCCGACGACCCCTCCACCTCCGGCTACCGCGGCGGTCTCTTCTATGTGGATACGGATGATGCCAAGGCAGTTGAGCAGGCTGTTACCGACGATCTGACCATTACCTTTGACGGTGCCCACAGCGTTATAAAGATGACCTACATCCTCGAGGTCATCACGGCAGGTATGCTGCTGGTGGTATCGATAGCGCTGATACTTATTTCCTTCGTGATACTCCGCTTCACCATCGGCTTCACCATCACCGAGGAGTTCCGTGAGATAGGCGTTATGAAGGCCATCGGCATAAAGAACCGCCACATCAGGGCTCTTTACCTTGTAAAGTATCTGGGCATAGCGGTGATCGGTGCCGTGATAGGCTACTTCGTAAGCATCCCCTTCGGGGAGCTGCTGCTCAGATCGGCTTCAAAGGCAATGTACCTCGGCAACGACAGCACCGTGCTGATCGGCGCTCTGAGCTGTATCGCAGTAGTGGGCATCATAATGCTCTTCTGCTGGGGCTGCACCAGAAGGATCAAGAAGCTCTCACCCATTGACGCGGTAAGAAACGGTCAGACCGGCGAGCGGTTCCGCAAGCACAGCTTTTTGAAGCTGAGCCGTTCAAAGCTCCCCGCCACCGGCTTCCTTGCGGTGAACGATGTGGTCTCCGCACCCAAGCAGTACAGCATAATGACGCTGGTGTTCACCCTCTGCCTGCTGCTGGTAATGATCTTTGCCAACATCGCAAACACTCTGGCAAGCGATAAGATACTTTTCCTCCTCAGCGTCCACAACAGCGACCTTTACTATTCCAGCAAAGACGAGATGGATGTCTGGGGCGGCGTCAAGACCGTGGATGAGCTTTGCGAAAGCATCGAAAAGGATCTCTCCGATCTGGGTATGCCCGCCAACGTTCACTTGGAGGGTCAGTATAAGGTGCCCGTTGAGTTCGGAGATGTAAGGCAGAACGTCACCGCTCTCTGGTGCGGCGAAACAAAATGCTCCGACTACGTTTACGAGCTGGGCACAGCCCCTCAGAACGAGCTGGAATTCGCAGCCACCTCGCTGATCTGCGAGAAATACGGCTTCGATATCGGCGACAAGGCAAAGATCACCGTTAACGGCGAAACTAAGGAATACCTGCTCACCGGTATATTCCAGAGCATGAACCAGCTGGGTCAGGTCATCCGCCTCCATGAGGATGCGCCTCTTGCAGAGGTGGTCCCGGGCACGACTTATCCCGCACAGATTGACTTTGACGACGACCCCGATGCCAAGACCATAGAGAATCGCAAGGAGATCCTCAGAAAGCACTGGGACTCGGACAAGGTACAGAACGTCACCGAGTTCGTAAAGGACTCCACCAACTCCGCCGACGCCATAGCTGCGGTAAAGAACCTGGTGCTCATCATATCCGTGATGATCATCGTAATGATCGTAGTGCTTATGGAGCGTTCCTTCATAGCCAAGGAGAAGGCCGAGATCGCTCTGATGAAGGCTCTGGGCAACAAGGATAAATTCATCATCAGGCAGCACGCCTTCCGCTTCGTGATCGTGGCGGTGGTCTCCGGAGTGCTCTCCGCAGTCCTCTGCCTGCCCCTGACCAAGCTGGTGGCAGACCCCATCTTCGCTATGATGGGCGCCTCTGACGGATTGGGCTATGAGCTGAACATCCCCGAGATCTTCGCACTCTACCCCGTGATCATCCTCGCGGCAGTTATCGCGGGAGCATTCTTCACCGCACTCTATACCAGAACAGTCAAGGCCTCCGATGCGGCAAACATCGAATAAAAGAAAGGGAGAAAAGCTATGAACAACATCCTCGAAATAAAAGACCTCTGCAAGACCTATATCGTAAACAAGAGACAGAACAACGTCCTGCGCAACATCAGCTTCTCGGTAGGCGAGGGCGAGATGGTAGCCGTAATGGGGCCCTCCGGCTCCGGCAAGAGCACTCTGCTCTATACCGTCTCCGGTATGGATAACGTGACCTCCGGCAGCGTCAGCTTCTGCGGCAGTGAGCTTTCAAAGCTGAAGCCCGACGAGCTGGCCGAGCTGAGGCTCAACGAGATGGGCTTCATCTTCCAGCAGATGTATATGCTCAAAAACCTCACCCTGCTGGATAACATAATCCTCCCCGCGGTGAGATCCGAGAAGAACAAAGCCTCCCGCGCCGAGAAGCAGGCAAAGGGCCTTGAGCTGATGAACAAGCTGGGCATCAACGAGCTGGCCGATAACGACATCAATGAGGTATCCGGCGGTCAGCTCCAGAGAGCCTGCATCTGCCGCAGTATGATAAACTCCCCGAAGATGATCTTCGCTGACGAGCCCACCGGCGCCCTCAACCGCACCTCCTCCGAGGAAGTCACCGATGAGCTCTGCCGCCTCAACGCCAGCGGCACTACCGTTATGATGGTAACTCACGATACCAGAGTCGCCGCCAAATGTGACAGAGTATTATTTATAGTTGACGGGAGCATAAAAGAGGAGTATAATCTAGGTAAGTACAGCGGAGCCTCCACCCTCAGAGACAGAGAGCGCAAGCTCTCCGACTGGCTTATGAATATGGGCTGGTGACGCTCCCGCAAAAAAGGGGAGACCTCTTATGACCGACATACTTATAGTTGAGGATAATACCGAGATATCCGCGCTGCTCTGCGACCTGCTCCGTGCCGACGGCTATACGGTCTCGTGTGCCGACAGCGGCGAAAAAGCCTTGTCCCTGTTTGAAAAATACGGGGCAAGGCTTGTCCTGCTTGATATAATGCTCCCGGGGATAGACGGCTTTGCGGTCTGCGAAAGGATAAGAAAGCAGAGCGATGTGCCCATCTTCGTCCTGAGCGCCCGCACCGCCAAGAACGATAAGCTCAACGGCCTCATCACCGGCGCCGACGACTATATCGAAAAGCCCTACGACATCGACCTGCTCATCGCCAAGATAGCGGGAGTGTTCAAGCGGCGCTATTCCCTGGATGAGCTCAAATGCGGCGAGCTTACCCTCAACCGCGCCGAAAAGACCGCCCAGCTCTCCGGCCAGCCTCTGGAGATGACCTCGAAGGAGTTTGAGCTGCTGCTCCTGCTGGTCGAGAACCAGGGCAAGACCCTCACCAAGGAGTATATCTTCTCCTACATCTGGGGCAGCGACTCCGAGACCGAGCTCCAGACCGTTACCGTCCATATCAAGCGTCTGCGTGAAAAGCTGGAGCGCGACCCGAAGAAGCCCGAGCATATCCTTACTGTGTGGGGCGTGGGGTATAAGTTCCAATGAAGAGCTTCAACAGACTTATCATTATAGCGCTGCTGCTGACGGCAGCCCTCTTTGCGGGAGTGAACCTTCTGCTGCCCCGCTTCCTCCCCGACAGCGGGATGAATGAAAAGAACTGCCTCGTCGAAGCGGAGAGAGTGAGCCGTACTATCTCCGAAGGAGGCGAGCCCGACCTCTCGGCCTGCTCCTTCATCACTAACGTCACCCCCTGCGACGGGACGGAGGAGTTTTATGAGACCAAGGGCAATGCCTGTTTCAGAGAGATAAACGGCACCGTCTACCGCCTGGATTATCAGCTGCCCTCGGCATCCTCCACGGTGAGGATAGCAGCGAACATCGCTGTTGCCGCTGCATCGGCAGTTATGCTCGGAGTGCTCATCTATATGCGTCAGAAGCTGGTGCTGCCCTTTGACCGCCTCTCGGATATGCCCTACGAGCTCTCCCGCGGCAACCTGACCGTACCTCTGAAAGAGAACAAAAGCCGCTTCTTCGGCAAGTTCGTCTGGGGAACGGATATGCTGCGCGAATCTCTGGAAAAGCGCAGAGCCCGTGAGCTTGAATTCCAGAAGGACAAGCAGACTATGCTGCTCTCCATATCCCACGATATAAAGACCCCGCTCTCAGCGATAAAGCTCTACTCCAAAGCCCTCTCAAAGGGCATCTATACCGACGAAGCCAAGCTGGCGGAGGTCTACGAAGGCATAGGGCAGAGAGCTGACGAGATAGAGCAGTACGTTTCCCGTCTCACTTCTTCGGCAAGCGATGATTTCCTCAGCCTGGAGGTAAAAGAAGGGGAGATGTACCTTTCGGAGCTGGTGGACGGATTGAAGCAGTATTACAGCGACAAGCTCTCGGAGCTGCACATCCCGCTGGAGATAGGGGATTACGATGAGTGTATGCTCAGCTGCGACCCTGACAGAGCAGCAGAGGTGCTGCAGAACGTAATGGAGAACGCTATAAAATACGGCGACGGAAAGGGGATCAGCCTCTCCTTCTCGGAGGAAGAGGATTGCAGGCTCATCACCGTCAGCAACGGGGGATGCACTCTGAGAGAAGAGGAGCTCATCCACATCTTTGACAGCTTCCGGAGGGGTCCCAACGCCGGGAACAAGCCGGGGAGCGGGTTGGGATTATACATCTGCCGGCAGCTTATGAGCAAAATGGGCGGAGACATATTCGCCCGAACGGAGAACGGCAATATGCACGTTACGGCTGTATTCAGGAAGGCATAGCAGCGCAAAGCCGGAAAACCAAACGCGGAGCAATTGCACAGGTCAAGCTTTATTCCTAGGCTACGCCCGCAAGCGATCTCCGTCCCGAAGCACACCAAGGCAGGATCGACCCCGATACTCAAAAGAGTACCGGGGACTTGTTTTTGCCCGAAAAACCGCACATTCATCACGGCCTTAAAATAATTTGCAAAGAAAATTATATAAAATGCTTGACAAATTATTAAAACGTGCTATAATATTATATAGAGACAGACACAAGAACAAAGGAAACGAGACAGCAAGGAGGAAAAGCAATGGCACAGAAAAGGAATATGACGCGCATCGCAGCTGCTGCGGTGTCGGCACATATGCTGCTGATGCTGGCGGTAATGCTTATGAGAGCGCTGGGAGAACCGATGTAGGGGAACGGGTGATGATATGAAGAAAAGCGTTTACAGTATAGTTCTGGCTGACGATGTGGTCAGCGCCATCGACGAGCTGGCATATTCTCTCGGAACGAGCCGCTCAAATCTGATAAACCAGATACTCGCCGAGCGGGTCTCGATGATGACTCCCGAAATGAGGATGAGGGATATCTTCGAGCGCATAGAGCAGCTTATGAGCGGGCGGCTTTTGCAGGTGGCTCAGAGCGGGAGCACCGCTATGATGCTCAAAAGCCCACTGAAATATAAATACCGTCCCACCGTAAATTACAGCGTCGAGCTGACACGCTCCTTTGCAGGGGCGGTGGGCAGGCTCAAGGTCTCCCTGAGGACACAGAGCGAGAGCCTCGCCTCAATGATCGGCAGCTTCTTTGCGCTGTGGGTAAGGCTGGAGAACAAGTACCTCCGCAAGCTTTTCAGGGACGGCGTTCCCTGGAGCGGAGGGGGAGTCAGCTTTGTGCGGGATTTCTATTCCCCCAACGGCTCCGCCCTCTCGGATGAGCAGATCGCCGAGGCGGTGGGCGGCTATGTCAGCCTGCTGGATGAATGCATAAGACTCTATTTTGAAGACAGCAGCTCTGCGGATACGATAGAACAGAAATACAAGTCGTATCTCGCAAAGGGCGTTATGATACTCTGAGAAGGGAGAGAAAGCTATGGATACCAACAGATTAACTGAGAGATCAATGGAAGCGATAAAGCAGGCGCAGAGCATTGCCATACAAAACGGCAATCAGGCTGTGGATCAGCAGCATCTTCTGGCAGCTATGATGCATCAGGAGAACGGCCTCATCCCGCAGCTTGCGGAGAAGCTGGGAGTTCCGGTGCAGAGCCTTGCCGATGCGGCGGATAGCGCAGTTACCCGTCTGCCCAAGGTGCAGAGCAATTACCGCCCCGCAGATCAGATCTTTATAAGCTCAGATCTTGACCGCGCCTTCAACGAAGCGGAGCAGCAGGCCAAGCGTATGCGGGACGAGTATATCTCTGTGGAGCATCTTTTTATGGGGCTCCTCGAATGCCCCAACAGCGAGCTGAAAGAGATATTCCGCAGCTTCGGCATCAACTCCGATAAGTTTTTGAAGGTGCTGAGAGAGGTTCGCGGCTCCGCGCAGGTCACCAGCCAGAACCCGGAGGAGACCTACGATGTCCTGAAAAAGTACGGTCAGGATCTTGTGGAGCTGGCCCGCACCAACAAGCTTGACCCCGTCATCGGACGGGACAGCGAGATACGGAACGTGGTCCGCATACTCTCGCGGAAGACCAAGAACAACCCCGTCCTCATAGGTGAGCCCGGCGTCGGCAAGACGGCGGTTGTAGAGGGCCTCGCCCAGCGTATAGTCGCAGGTGACGTCCCCGAGAACCTGAAGGACAGGAGCGTGTTCTCGCTGGATATGGGCGCCCTTATCGCAGGCGCCAAGTACCGGGGCGAATTTGAGGAAAGGCTCAAAGCAGTATTGCAGGCAGTCAAGAAGAGCGAGGGCAGGATCATCCTCTTCATAGACGAGCTGCATACCATAGTCGGTGCGGGCAAGACCGACGGCGCTATGGATGCGGGCAATCTCTTAAAGCCTATGCTGGCAAGGGGCGAGCTCCACTGCATCGGTGCCACGACCCTCAACGAGTACCGGGAGTATATCGAAAAGGACGCCGCCCTGGAGAGGCGTTTCCAGCCAGTAATGGTGGATGAGCCCACCGTCGAGGACACCATAGCCATCCTCAGAGGCCTGAAAGAGCGCTACGAGCTCTTCCACGGCGTGAAGATACAGGATGCCGCCCTCATCGCGGCGGCCACACTTTCAAACCGCTATATCTCCGACCGCTTCCTCCCCGATAAGGCCATTGATCTGGTGGACGAGGCCTGCGCCCTCATACGCACCGAGATAGACTCCATGCCCACCGAGCTGGACGATATCAGGCGGCAGATAATGCAGCTGGAGATCGAGGAGACCGCCCTCAAAAAGGAGGACGACAAGCTGGCTCAGGAGCAGCTGGCAAAGGTAAGAAAGGAGCTTGCCGAGCACCGGGATAAGTTCAACGCCATGCAGGCAAAGTGGCAGAACGAAAAGACCGCTATCTCCAAGGTGCAGAAGCTTCGTGAGGAGCTTGACAACACCACCGCCGAGATCAGCAAGGCAGAGCGGGAGTACGATCTTGAAAAGCTGGCAAGGCTCCGTTTCGGCACCCTGCCGGAGCTCAAAGAAAAGCTGGCTGCCGCCGAAAAGGAAGCCGAAAAGGGCACCGACACCGATACCCTCCTGCGGGACAGAGTCACCGATGAGGAGATCGCCAAGATCATCTGCCGCTGGACGGGCATACCCGTCTCGAAGCTGATGGAGGGCGAGCGTGAAAAGCTGCTGGGTCTCGAGGGCATACTCCACAAGCGTGTCATCGGTCAGGACGAGGCGGTTGAAAAGGTCTCCGAAGCGATACTCCGTTCAAGAGCGGGCATCGCCAACCCCAACAGACCCATAGGTTCATTCCTGTTCTTAGGCCCCACCGGCGTCGGCAAAACAGAGCTGGCAAAGGCTCTTGCCGAGGCGCTGTTTGACGATGAGAAGAACATCGTCCGGATAGATATGTCGGAGTATATGGAGAAGTTCAGCGTAAGCCGTCTGATCGGAGCGCCTCCGGGATATGTGGGCTATGAGGAGGGCGGTCAGCTCACCGAAGCGGTGCGCCGCAAGCCCTATTCGGTAGTCCTGCTGGATGAGGTGGAGAAGGCTCACCCGGATGTGTTCAATATCCTCCTGCAGGTACTGGATGACGGGCGTATCACCGACTCCCAGGGCAGAACGGTGGATTTCAAGAACACCATAATCATCCTCACCTCCAACCTGGGCTCTCCCTATATCCTGGAGGGCATCCAGGAAAACGGCGAGATATCCGACGAAGCGAGAGAGCAGGTAGACAAGCTGCTGCGCTCCTCTTTCAGACCGGAATTTCTGAACCGTCTCGATGAGATAGTTTACTACAAGCCCCTGCGCCGTGAGGAGATCCGCAGCATTGTCGAGCTTATGCTGGCCGAGCTTTCCACCCGCCTTGCCGACAAGCAGCTCACAGTCGAGGTCACCGACCGAGCAAAGGAGGCTGTTATCGAGCAGGGCTTCGACCCCAGCTACGGTGCAAGACCTCTCAAAAGGTTCATCCAGCGCCGCATAGAGACCCTCGTCGCCCGGAAGATAATCGCCGGCGAGGTCTCCACCGAGCGCCCCATCAGGGTGGATTACGAGAACGGCGAATACACAGTAAGCTGAAAACCGAGCGCCGCCGCATTCCCTCCTTTGCGGTGATGCATAAAGCAAAACGGAGCGTCCGCACAGCGCGGGCGCTCCGTTAATTGTGTTGTATTCCCCCTCCGGGTCAGCGTATCTGATCGAGTATGAATGGATCCTTGATCTTGTCGTCCTCGGCAAAGAGAAGTATCTTGCTTATGATCTCTGCGGTCTTGGGATCCTCATCGATAAAGGGGAGGAACAGCCTGCCCCGGTGCTGCGAGTGTACGGGGAGGACATTTATCATCGGCCCGCCCTGGAGGTGTACCACACCGCTGCCCAGGTGTATGCTGTAATCAGCCATGCTGCCCTTGATAAAGGCGTGGCTCTTCTCAAAGGTGACATTCGTGAGCTTGAAGAGAGGCATGGTGAACTCGCAGATCGCCCTGCGCATCTCAACGGTGGAGTGGCTGGTCTCGGGATCAACGCCCCCTGCGTGAGCTACGCTCACAGCCAGATCAACGTCCCTCATCACCTCCGAGAAGATGATGTCGGGGATGTCGTCTATCGGCAGCTGATGACCGTCCTTGCGGTCGAAGAAGTCCACCCATTCAAGGGTCGGGGCCTCGATGTCCGCAGGTGAGAACCAGTCCGCGAGGGCATAGATGCGTGCGATTATGTTCTCCTTGTAGTAGACCTTCTGCAGGCCGTCCTCCACATCGGCTACCCAGCGCCTGCCCTTTAAGCAGCCAATAGTCTGCTTGGGATTTATCTGGTTGCCTGCGTAGCGGGTCGAGGTCATAGCTCCGCGCTCGTCCTCCGACTTGACGTAGAGCTCCCGGAATACCTGCCTGAAGGGCTGCACCCGTTTCTGCTCGAAGAGTACCTGCTGATAGTCCCTCCAGCTGCCCGCCGACCAAAGGTCGAAGGGGTGCGCCGCGATGAGGACGCTGTCGGGTTTGAGGGAAACTGCCTTGCCCTTGGCGGGGGTAAGCTTCATATCTGCGAAAAAGCCCGCATCCTTACCGCAGACGAATACCGTGTCTCTTATCAGCGGCCAGATGACCGGGTTCTGCTGCAGTCCTGCCAGCTCCGAGGCGAGGAAGCCTGTCCTGTCCTCCATAGCCTGCTCCAGCATTATCCGCGTGCGGCGGTACTGCTCGGTGAGCTGCTTCTTCACCTCGCCCATCCGGAGGATGAGCTCATCCTTCTTGAGCTTGGCGGGTATGGATTTCAGAGCCTTTCCGTTCTTCTCGCAGACAAGCTCGGCGGTGCCGCTTTCGGTGACCTCCAGCTTAACGGTGATGTCACCCACGGCATTGGGCTCGGTCAGCGGACGGATATCGTCAAACAGCTTGGTCTCCATTCTCAGCGATAGCCTTGTTACGTCGGAGCAGCCCGCATTCTCGGCAAGGTTGCGTATTGCCATATCCGAGGCTGCGGTCTCGCTGGCACGGCGCTGGGCTCCGAACTGCCGGCTCTCCTTGGCGAACTGCTTGAAAAGAATATAGCGGGAGAGGATGTCGTTCTCGTCCTTTATGGGGATGAGGGCCAGAGCCATAAGGGTGTCCTTGTTGCGCTTGTCCTTGATCTGCTTTTCGGCATCGGCTCGGTCAAGCCTGCCGAGAACGGCATCGGCATACTTCCGGGCACGGGAGTGCCTTGCACCGTCGGTGATGTATTTCGCCGCATCGTAGATGGTGTCGAAGCGCTTCGCCCCGACTACTCCGTAGCAGTCCCTGAACCAGTTGATATCAAAGGCTCCGCCTGCGAGCTCCTCGGTGGGTATGGGAGTGAACTTGGCTATCATAGCCTTTCGCACGTCGTCAAAGCGCTCGTTCATATGAGCCATAAAGTAGAAGCAGGCGGGCCGGAAGCCCTCCCAGCCCAGATGCTCTCCCACAAGGTCTATCCATTCAGGGGAGTAGAGGGCGGCTTCCACCAGGCGCTTTTCGGTGATGTCGGTCTTTTTAAGCAGCTCCCCCAGCTGCTCCGCAGTATCCTCCGCACCGGGGACGCATACTCCCAGCAGCCTGCTGAGGCTTTGCCTTTTGGACATAGTCCCGGAGTAGTAATAGCTGCGCTCCAGGGTATCTCTGCCCAGCGCAGAAAGTATCTGCACGAAGCGGTCGCAGCCGTAAATGCGGGTGATGCCCGTTGCCGCATCGGTGAAGCGGGCGGGGGAGTCGCCCCGGCGCAGCTCGCTGTCCAGAACGGGGGCGGTCAGCTTCTCGTAAATGTGGAAGACGTATTCCACCAGAGGCCTGTTCTCATCGGTGATGACCGGCTCGGTCTCATTGAGCAGATATGAGAGAGCCCTGGCTGTGCGCCAGCCTCCCCAGCGCTGGCGGGTCATACGCTTGCGCTCGCTGTCAGTGAAGCTCTGGGCTATGCCGCATACCGTGCCGAGGATGCCGTCCAGCTTGGCATCGTTCAGGAAGGTGCGGTACATAAAGCCCTCGGAGATCACTCCGCTGTATGCCGCACGCATATACACCGTCTCGCCGGGGCCGTCATAGGTCACGATGCTGTTGGTGTTCTTGCTATCCTTGTCTTTAAGGAACTCGTTGATCACCTGCTTGCCGAAGCAGCGGCTGGTGCGGTATCCGAGGCTGAAGCTCTCGGCGAGATGCTGCTTGTCATTATAATTGAAGCGGAGTTTTACCTGCTTTACCAGCATATCGTCAAATATGCTGATGATCCTGCTCTGGTCGGTCTGGATCACCTTGCCGTTCTTGACGTAGGTGTAGGTGGGGTGCCAGTAGGTGCTGTTGTGAGGCACCTCGGCGAACATATCCCGCCCGCTCTCGGCAGCCTCGCAGATAAGTCTCACCGCAGCAAAGCCCACGCGCCCCAGCTCATCTTTGTCGAAGTGCTTATTGAGGTGCGCTTCTATCACGGATTCTATCTGATTGCGGTGCATGAACTTGAAGGGGCGGTCGAATTCTTTGCCGAACAGCTCGCTGGAGAATTCGTGCTTATCGCCGCCGTATATGCCCATCTGCATCCGGAACAGCAGCACGGGGTCTTTGATATGCTCGTCGTAGAACTTATCCCAGAGCTCCCCAAAGGGTACCCGGTTGGAGCCGTCGGGAGCCTTTTCGCGGAGGAAGCCCTCCTGCCCCAGCAGAGCCTTCTCCCCCCAGGAGGATGTGAACTCTTCGTTTTTGTGTTCCTCGATGAGCTCGTCCAGAGCCTTGAGGGGCTTCTCAAAGTCCCCCTCGGATTTGCTCGCCTTACCTCCGGCAGCGGTGCTGTGGGGGAAGTATTTAAGGAAGGTCTTTAAGCACTCCTCGCCGTACTCACCGAAATCGGTCATAGGCTCGAAGCTGTCATTCTCTGAGTAGAGCCCGAAGCCTTCCTCGCTGCTCTCGGAGCCGACGGAGGCAGCGGTGAGGCTGTCAATGAGTATCTGCTCCTTGGTGGAGGGCTTCTCTATCAGCGGGACGAGGGTGAGGCAGCGGGCGTAAAGCTCCGAGCGGGCTTCATCCTTGCCCAGCTGCATTATCATATCCAGACCCGCGGTGCGCTTTTCCTCCTTCTTGTCGGCGAGGAGGCGCTCTATGCTCTCATAGAGCCCCTCGGTGCGTTTGAGCATTATGTCTATAACGTGGGCGCGTATGTCCGAGGACTTGTAGCGCAGCATATCCTCCAGCATAAGATAATGCCTGTCGGTGAGCTTGCCGATATTGTTCAGCATAGCCATATAAGCCGCCCCGCGGGAGTATTCCTCCCTGTCCGCAAGCTCGCTCACCAGCATATCCAGCTGGGTGTCGGTCTCCGGCTCCGAGAGCAGCAGCTCTATCTCAAAGCGCCTTGTGCCGTAGCCCGAAACGTCTATCTCCGGGATCTTTTTGCACATAACGTCCTTCTTGTCGTTGTCGTCCAGGATGGCCGCCACATAGATGAGCTCCTGCACCACATTGCTCTTAGTGAGGGTGGCGGTGTACCAGGGGAACACGCAGGGGGAGAAAGTCAGCTCCTTCTTGGGGATAGCCTCGTATATCTCCATCAGCTTGGAGTAGCAAAGCTCACCCTCGGCTCTGTCCTTGAAGGAGGCGCTGAAACGGGCTGCGGCGTCAAAGTTTTTGGAGGAGGACACAGTTATCCCCCGGAAAAGATTGCTTATGGCAAATGACATTATATCGTAGTCGGTGTTACGGGTGAGCAGCAGCTCCATAGCCAAGTTGCCTATTATCGGGCCTGTCCACAGCTCGCCCATAAAGTAAGCCGCCGCAAGCACCTGCTGATGAGAGCCTGTGCGGGCCAGGGAGACCATCCTCTCGCTGCATCTGATGACGTCCTCTACGCCTATTGCCCAAAGGCCGATGTAGACCTTCATCGCGTCATCGGAGCCGAGGCATTCCTCACGGAAGCCCTCGTCGGAAAGGCAGCCGTTTATGAGGGCAAGGGTCTTGGTGCTGATGCGGTCAAGGTCGCCGGAATCCGCAGCCACCAGACCCGTCCAGGTGCCTATGGCTCTCTTGACGGAGGAATACCGGATAAGGTCGTTTTCGGTGATCATCCCCAGCATATATCGGAAAGCCTCGATCGAGCCGCTGTCGCAGGTCTCGCAGATCGCCTGACGGAGACCCTCCTGCAAACGTGCCGCGAGCAGCAGCTTGCCCGCCAGCTGGTGGAGCTCTGCGCTTTTGCTCATAAATATTGCCCGGAAGATGTCATAGGTCAGCCCCTCGGCGGAGGCGCCCTCCAGCAGCTCGGAGATATACTGAATAGTAGTCGGGCAGCCCTGCTCTATGCAGTAGCAGATATCGAACTCGTTGCGCTGATTGGGGTATTCGTCGAAGCAGGCTCTCTCGGCCTCGGTCATATCCCCCTTGACCAGCTGCTCAAAGGGCTTCTTCACCCCGCCGTTTATGGCGTAAGCGTAGACTATGGTATGTATCTTATCGAGATAGTGGAGATAGGTCGAGCTGCGGAAAGATCTGCGGGTGTAGCCGCAGGAATAGAGCCAGGAGATGCAGTTGTCCACAGACCACAGCAGCGAGTCCTTCATACTCTCGGGCACTACCTCGCCGAATATCTCCGGCATATTTTTCAGGATGAATTCCGAGGGCTTTTTGTACTTGCCGCTCTCCAGCCCGGCGGTGAGCTCACCGTTGAGCTTTGAAGCCATACCCCCGTCGTCCCGGCTGGAGTATTCGAGATACTTCCTCACCAGCTCCGGCAGAGCCTTTACCCCCAGCTCTCTTTTCTTGGTCTGCTCCGATGAATAGCTCCTTGCAAGCTCCTTCCGTGCAGCCCTCTCTTCGTTTGACAGCTTTTCCATTTGACTTCTCTCCTTTTTTCCTTCCCCTACTCACGGGGCATAGTTTGGATTATCAGCTTGGTCTGCCCTCCCCGGAGGGGAGGGTGTTGCCTTAATACATTCTCCCTGCCAGCATCGTCAGCCTTATGAACGTCAGCACATCTCCGTCCCGGAGCTCGATGACCTCATCGGGGGAGGACAGCTCGGCATCTCCCAGGAACAGCCTGAAAAGCCCGTCCTCAAAGGACTGCAAGGCGTTGGCCGCGGCCTTGCCCTCGTCCTGCTCCTTGGGGGAGTTCACGAAGCCGAAGGCTATCTTGCCCACATCGGCCATATCCTTTATCTGTTGCTTTGTCAGCGGGCGTGTGGATGTATCCCCCTGTCTTACCCTCTTATTGAATTCCGCCACGCAGACCTTTACAACTGCCTCGATGAGCTCCCCCGCAGTATGGGGCTCGCCCTCGATGTGAAAGGGTACGGGTGCGGGGGGCTTGCCCCCTCCCAGCTGCTTGATGTTTACGAACAGGTCCATTATATCTCATCCTCCTCGCCGGGAAATTCCAGCCATTCCAGCTCGTCTATGCCTATCCTGGCCCCGTCGGTGAAGACCAGGGTGCGGGCATAGCTGTCTATCAGCCTGACGGCTCCCCGCTTGAGGGTGTAGCAGCCGCCGGCCTTGCGCCTGTCCTTGATAAAGAAGCTGACCCTTACCTCCGGCAGCTCCGGCAGACGGTCGGAGAGCTCTCTCAGCCGGACGTTGAGCTCATCCTGCTCATCCTCGGTGAGCTCCCGCTTGCAGTCGGTGCGCCTTACCGTCTCCGCCACGGCGTCGTCGTAGCCCACCAGCGCCGCAAAGGGCGCGAACTGTGCCGCTCTGTCCTGCCGCGGCATAGGATCTCTCTCGTCGAACCTCGGGCGGGAGAGGTGTATTATATCATCATAGCTGTTAAGCATATTATCCTCCGTGTTTTTTCAATGCACAATGCTCAAAGCATCCGGTCAGCACGATCTACAGTGCCCGAATGGGCATAATGTGCATTGTGCTCTACGCCTTATGCCCGCCGATCTGGCGGTTGCGTTCACGGGCGGTGGCGCCCTCGCTGAAGTTGGTGCCTTTCAGTACGGCGTTTTTTCCGTAGCGGTGCCGCAGGCCGAGTATAGCCTCCTGCAGGGAGCGCTCCTTTTCGGCGCGGCGCATATCCGCCGAGAGGGTCTCGGGGGACTGCATATGGAAGAGATCCAGCTGCTCGTAGTTCTCCTCCTCGGGTATCCTGTCCTCGGGGATGACGTTGCAGGCGGCGATGCAAAGCCTGCGGGAGAGGAGCCTTTGGTCGGTTATCCGGTCAAAGAGCTCCATGGCGGCATCGACTATCCTTCGGGTGGAGGAGGTGTGCCCGCCGAGATGTATCGTTCCGTGGGCGTGCTTGGGGACGGCTCTGCCGTAATGATCTGAGACGATCTCCCCCTCATAGTCGCAGACCTTAAGGCTCTCCCGGTCGTAGCTTATAGTTATCACCAGCATATCGCAGGCGACGCCCTTGTCTTTGAGATCGAGTGAGAGCATATCCGCCATTTCCCAGAGTATCAGCCGGGTGGTGGGGTGGTCGGCGGCCTGGGAGAGCACCTGCCCCGAGGATATGCTGTTGGTCGAGGGCCTGTATGCCTTTACATCGGGGAGGGTAGTGGGCTCTATGCCCCAGGCGTGGTCGATGAGCAGCTCGGCGTTTTTCCCGAATACCTTGTAGAGCTGCCGCGTGGCCCAGCGGTCGCAGGAGGCCAGGGCGATATCGCCCATAGTCGAAAGCCCCAGAGAGGCGAGGCGCCTTGCGGTACCTCCCCCGACCCTCCAGAAATCGGTGATGGGGGTATGAGCCCAGAGCCTTTCACGGTAGCTCTGCTCATCCAGCTCGGCGATGCGGACGCCGTCCTTGTCGGGGGGCATTTTCTTGGCGACTATATCCATAGCTATCTTTGAGAGATAGAGGTTCGTCCCTATCCCTGCGGTAGCAGTGATCCCGGTCGCAGCGAGGACGTCCCGCACCAGCATCATCACGAAGCCCCGGGCATCGGTGTGATAGGTGGTAAGGTAGCCGGTGGCGTCGATGAACACCTCGTCTATCGAGTAGGCGAAGATATCCTCGGGGGCTACATATCTGAGGTACACCGAATAGATCCGGGTGCTGACCTCCATATATCTTCCCATACGCGGGGGTGCGACTATATATTCCAGCTTGAGGGCGGGGTCGGAATCAAGCTCGTGTGCGAAATGGGAGCCGCCGCTGAACCTGCGTCGGGGCGCCCGGAGCCTCCGCTGCTCGTTGACCTGGCCTACCCGCTGGATGACCTCAAAGAGCCTGGCTCTTCCGGAGATGTCATAGCTTTTGAGGGAGGGGGTAACGGCGAGGCAGATAGTTTTTTCGGTCCTGCTCTCGTCGGCGACGACCAGGTTGGTATCCAGAGGGTCCAGCCCCCTATCCACGCACTCCACCGAGGCATAGAAGCTTTTAAGGTCTATTGCTACATATACTCTGCCCATGGTCATCCCTCCCTTTACTTCTATTATACCACACATACGTTTGGATTTCAAGAGTTTTCAGAACATTTGTTTGAGAATTTTGAAATTCGTTCGTGAGGGGTGTGGGATTAGAAAAAGGGAAGTGCATCCGTACCCTGACGTTTGACCCCGTCAGGGCGTTGTTTTCTACTCTATCATACCACTTTCCCGCCGGGATTTCAAGTACCGCCGATCAGCTCTTTGATTGTTTACCTTTTGCTTGCTTTGGGTTGACAAACGGGCCGGGGCGTGATATAATTGTAAGCAGAAAACCATACCGATACGGCAGCATCCGCCCGGAAAACCTCGGAGGCTCATATGAAAACCAAACTCAAACTAATCACCCTATTTGAAAATAACCGCGGGCGCTTCCTCTCGGGGGAGGAGCTGGCCGAACAGCTGGGCTGCTCCAGATCCGCTGTCTGGAAGGCCGTCACCGCCCTCAGACGGGACGGCTACGATATACGCGCGGTCACTAACCGGGGCTATTGCCTCAGCACCGGCAGCGATATGATCTCCGCTGCTGGGATAGAAAAGTATCTCGGAGACTGTCCTGCGGAGATACGTCTCTCGGTGCACAAGACCGTGTCCTCCACCAATACCGTCCTGAGGGAAATGGCGGAGAAGGGCGCTCCCGAGGGCACCGTTGTCATCTCCGGGACGCAGACCGGCGGCAAGGGCAGGCTGGGCCGCAGCTTTTACTCCCCCGCCGATACGGGGCTGTATCTGAGCATCCTGCTGCGCCCCCGGATGCCGGCTCACGATTCGGTGAGGATAACCGCAGCCGCTGCCGTGGCGGTGGCGGAAACTGTTGAACAGCTCTCGGGCAGGAAAGCCGGGATCAAGTGGGTCAACGACGTTATGGTGGAGGGGCTCAAGGTCTGCGGGATACTTACCGAAGCCACCCTCTCCTTAGAAAACGGCGGGCTGGACTATGCGGTGGTGGGCATCGGCATCAACGCCTACGAGCCGGCGGGGGGCTTCCCGGAAGAGATCAGGAGCATCGCCGGAGCCGTATTTGCCACACCTCTTGACGACACCAGGAACCGTCTGGCAGCCGGGGTGATCACCCGGTTCTTCCGGTGCTGCGAGGATCTGGCCTCAAAAGAGATGCTGGCATCCTACCGCAGCAGGCTGATGTGGAAGAACGAACGCATCAGCGTTACCGGCGGCACCGGCAGCCTCTGCTGCCGACTTATAGATGTTGAGAATGACTACGCCCTTATCGTCAGAGAGGATGACGGTACGGAAAGGCGTATCATCAGCGGAGAGATAAGCATAAGAAAGGAAGAACACCGGCAATGACAACTGTACGTGCAAGGGGCGGCACCAAGGCCCTGACCCTCTGCCTGTGCGCTATGTTCGCGGCGCTTTCGGCGGTGGGGGCATTTATAAAGATACCCATACCCTATCTGCCCATAACATTGCAGACCTTTTTCACCACACTGGCGGGAATGCTTCTGGGAGCCAAGCTGGGAGCAGCCAGCGTGGGGGTATATGTTCTGCTGGGTCTGGCGGGGCTGCCTATATTCACCGAGGGCGGGGGATTGTCCTACGTTCTGAAGCCCAGCTTCGGTTATCTTGCGGGATTCATCGCGGGAGCTTTTGTGACGGGGCTGATAGCCCACGGCACAAAGAGCCCCTCCCTGCGGAGACTGCTTGTGGCAGCATTTGCGGGGACAGCGGTGATCTACGCTGTCGGTATGACCTACTTCTTCCTGGCGAAGAACCTGTGGGTCGCAGGGGATGGGATGAGCGTAAAGGCATTGTTTGCGGCCTGCTTCTTCCCGGCGGTGCCCGGAGATATACTTAAATGCATTGGCTGCGCCGTGCTGGCGAAGAAGCTGCTGCCGGTCATAGGCAGCAGAGTTCCCCGATAGGCTGCGGCATAAAGCCGTCTGCCGATCATATCTTCTGTCAGGAGGATCATTATGAAGTTCTATATGCCCACAAGGTTCTATTGTGAGCGCAACTGCGTTTCTGCGCACTCAGCGGAGCTTTCCGCCCTCGGCAGCAATGCTCTTATCGTCACCGGGAGACGTTCCTCGAAGCTGAACGGCTCTCTGGATGATGTGCTTTCAGCTCTGTCAGCTCACGGTGTCCCCGGGACTGTCTTTGACGAGGCGGAGGAGAACCCCTCTGTTGAAACGGTGATGAGGGCTGCCGCCATTGGCAGGGAAGCCGGCGCCGATCTTGTCATCGGTGTGGGGGGAGGCTCTGCCCTTGACGCTGCAAAGGCTGTGGCTCTTATGCTGGCAAACCCCGGAAAGACCGGCGACTTTCTCTATGAGTCCGTCCCCGCAAGGCACCTGCCCGTGGCGGCGGTACCCACTACCTGCGGCACAGGCTCGGAGGTGACGGGAGTATCCGTACTCACCCGGCACGATCTTAAGACCAAGGTCTCGGCAAAGCATCTGATCTTCCCCGATCTTGCCCTGGCGGACGGGAAATATCTTTTCTCGGCGTCCCGGAGCATCATTGTGAACACCGCCGTAGACGCCCTCTCACACCTGATCGAGAGCGTGGTCAACCTTCGCTCCGACAGGCTCAGCGAGATGAACGCCTTCGAGGGCCTGCGCCTTTGGGCGGAATGCAGGGAATACATCGAGGGTGCAGAGCTGGATGCTGAGGGAGCAGAAAAGCTTATGGCTGCCTCATCCCTGGCGGGAGTTTCCATCGCACAGACGGGTACCACCCTCCCTCATGCCCTGAGCTATATGCTGACCTACCGCGCCGGAGTGCCTCACGGCCCTGCTGTGGGTGCCTTTGAGGCGAATTATCTGCGGCTGGCGGATAAGGCATTGAGCGGAGCCGTCCTCTCGGCGGCGGGCTTTAAGGACTGCGATGAGCTGGATGCTTTCATCCGAAGGCTGGCACCGATAAAGGTCTCACGCGAGCTTCTGGAGCTCTCGGCGGAGAGCGTGCTTGCCAAGCCGGAAAAGCTGGCGCTCTGCCCCTTTGAGGTAGGTAAAGCTGAAATGGAGAGACTGATAAAAATATCAGATATTTAATCGGGCATATCACGGTTTTAACTTATTTTGCCCAAATCAGCAAAAAACGGTCAGGTTTTATGCCTTTGAGCAGATTTTAATAAGCGGACATTTTAATAATATGTTAAAATTCTGTCAGAGACATCGTTTGCGCGAGTGCGGCGATGTAAAAATCTGCAAAAAGGAGCTGTAAACCCATGTTAAGAATAGCACAGACAGAAAACGGCAAGGTCAGAGGTCTGCCCGCTGCGGACCCGCGTATAACCTCCTTCAAGGGCATACCCTTTGCCGCGCCTCCGGTGGGGGAGAACCGCTGGAGAGCCCCTCAGCCCTGCGAAAGCTGGGAGGGCGTCCGGAACTGCTTTGAGTTCGCGCCCATCTCCGTGCAGGACACCCCCGGCATCGGCGATGATATCTACTGCCGTGAGTGGCACGTGGATCCCGAGATAGCCATGGGCGAGGACTGCCTTTATCTGAATATCTGGACCAACGCCAAGACAGGTGACGAGCGTATGCCCGTACTTGTATGGTATTTCGGAGGCGGTTTCCAGTGGGGCTACACCGCCGAGATGGAGTTCGACGGCGAGCGCCTTGCAAGGAGAGGCATCGTGGTGGTCACCGTGAATTACAGGCTGGGAGCCTTCGGCTTCCTGGCTCACCCGGAGCTGACTGCCTTGCAGCCGGATGCGCCTGCCAACTTCGGCAGCCTCGACCAGCAGGCGGGTCTTAAATGGGTGAAGCGCAACATTGCGGCCTTCGGCGGCGACCCGGACAACATCACCATATCCGGACAGTCGGCGGGCGGCGGAAGCGTAATGGCGCAGATGGCCTGCAAGGACAACGAGGGGCTTTTCCAGAAGGCTGCCGTATTCAGCGGTATGTTCTCGAGCCCTTATATAGTCAACGATTTCTTCATTCCCCAGAGGATCGAGGAGGCCGGGAAGAAGGGCGAGGAGCTCTTTGAGTATCTCGGCGTAAAGACCCTGGAGGAAGCCAGAGCCCTCGATGCTAATTTCATCAGGGAGAAGTATTCCGAGCTGCGCAATAAGGGCAGGATGTTCTTCACCATAGTCGAGGACGGGAAGTTCTGCACCCAGGACTCGATGAAAGCCTTCAAAAACGGCACCCGCTGCCGCGTACCCGTTTTCGCGGGCAACACGGGGGACGAGTTCAAGGAGGGCATCAGAGCCGAGAGCAGGGAGCAGGTAGCTGCTCTTGCGGGACAGTTCTTCGGGCGTGACGCCGAGAAGTTCCTGACTTTCAGGGAGGCCTCCATAAAGGGCTGGGCAGGCTTCGGAGAGGTCAGCGCACCTGAGCTGGGCGTAAAGACCGCATTCATCGGCGAGAGCCGTCTGCCCGACGCGAAGAACTGCTACTATTACCGCTTTGTTCCCGATATCCCGGGAGAGGATCACCCCGGCACCTTCCATTCGGTGGATCTGTGGTTCTTCTTCGAGACGCTGGCAAAGTGCAGCCGTCCCTATGAGGGGAGGCACTACGACATCGCAAGGCAGATGTGCGATTACTGGGCAAACTTCATCAAGACCGGGGATCCCAACGGCAAGGATCTTAACGGGAACCTGCTGCCCCTGTGGAAGCCCTATACCTATACCGAGCGCAATGAAATGGAATTCACTTCGGAGGGTGCGGAGCCCTGCGAGGAATCCAGCGAATTCACGAAATTCCTGCTCGGCGAGATCGACAAGCGAGGATAAGCGCAGGCTTTTCACCGGGTCGGTCAGCCGGGTGACATAACACGGGAAAGGAGACCGATCAAATGAAAAAGCTGAACTGTACCGCCATCAACAAGCGGATCCAGAAAAACCCCTCCTCATTCGTGAGAAGGTGCGAGGAGGATTACCGCCTGCAGATCGAGACGATAGCCGACTCCATTGCCGAGAGCAGGGGAGAGAAGCCCATAATCCTGCTGGCAGGGCCCTCCGGCTCCGGCAAGACCACCACGGCGCTGCGTCTGGAGGAATACCTTGACAACGCGGGTATGGAGACCCATACCATCTCGATGGACAATTACTTCCTCACCCTCGACGAGGAGACAGCAGAGCGCAGTGAGGACGGCTCGATAGATTATGAATCGCCGGCAAGGCTGGACATCGAGCTGCTCAACAGGCATATGGAGATGCTCTCCAGGGGCGAGGAGATCGAGATACCCACCTTTGACTTCACAAAGCAGTGCAGGAGCGAGGAGGTCAGGAAGCTGCGCCGGCACAAGGACGAGCTGATCATCTTCGAGGGCATCCACGCTCTGAATCCTGCCGTTACGGGGAATCATTCGGATATAGCCAACCACATCTACGTCAGCGTGAGAACGAGGCTGGAATCCAAGCAGGAGAAGCTTTTGCACCCCTCGCATCTGCGTCTGATGAGAAGGATAATCCGCGACAAGCTGTTCCGCGGGCGGGACTGCATCGCCACCATGGAGATGTTCGCCTCGGTGGAGAGGGGCGAGGACAAGTACATAATGCCCTACAAGCACTACTCCCAGTATTCGGTCAACACCTTTATGGCCTACGAGCCTTCGGTCTACAAGGAGTATGTGCTGGAGGATCTTCGCCATGCGAGAGATCTGGGCTATGACTTCCCCGACCTTGACCTGATGATAGAGATACTGGAGTATCTGGAGCCCGTAAAGCTGGGTGACGTCCCCGGAACCTCACTGGTGAGGGAGTTCATCGGCGGGAGCGAGCTGGAGTATTGAATAACGAACTGAACGATCAGGGTGCCCGGGCGCCTTGATCGTTTTTTGTTGTGCATAGTGCTTTGAATAGCTTGCCGGCAGAGAGAGAAATTTTTAACAGAATAGACTTGATTTTTCGGGCGGGTTATTATATAATAAAAGAGGTGGTTCGTTAATTTTTTGACGGCCTCCGGAATTGTTATTTATTTGGGCTTGACCCGAAAATTTATAATGAGAGGATGTCACTATTATGGCAGGTTTGAACAAGGTCTCGGTTGACGACATCAGCGTCAAGGGCAAGAAGGTGCTCGTAAGAGTTGATTTCAACGTTCCGCTCAAGGACGGCGTTATCACCAACGACAACCGCATCACTGCGGCTCTGCCCACTATCAATAAGCTCGTTGCGGACGGAGGAAAGGTAGTTCTCTGCTCCCACCTCGGCAAGCCCAAGAACGGTCCTGAGGACAAGTTCTCGCTGGCTCCCGCTGCTGCAAGACTTGCAGAGCTGGTAAGCGCCAAGGTAACTTTCGCAAAGGACGATACAGTTGTAGGCGAGAACGCCAAGAAGGCTGTTGCCGAAATGGCTGACGGCGATATCGTTGTTCTCGAGAACACCCGCTTCCGCGGTGCTGAGGAGACCAAGAACGGCGAGGAGTTCGCCAAGGAGCTGGCTGACCTGGTTGACGGTCAGGTATTCGTTATGGACGCTTTCGGCTCCGCTCACAGAGCTCACGCTTCCACCGCAGGCGTTACCAAGTTCGTTAAGGAGACCGCAGTAGGTTATCTGATGCAGAAGGAGATCAACTTCCTCGGCAACGCTGTTGAGGATCCTGTTCGTCCCTTCGTTGCTATCCTCGGCGGTGCTAAGGTAGCTGACAAGCTCAACGTTATCAACAACCTCATCGAGAAGTGCGATACTCTCATCATCGGCGGCGGTATGGCTTACACCTTCCTGAAGGCTCAGGGCCTTGAGGTGGGTACCTCCCTCGTTGACGACACCAAGCTGGATTACTGCAAGGAGATGATCGAGAAGGCAAAGGCTGCCGGCAAGAAGCTGCTCCTGCCCATCGACACCACCATTGCCAAGGCATTCCCCGACCCCATCGACGCTCCCATCGACGTTACAGTAGTAGACTCCGACAAGATCCCTGCTGATCAGATGGGCCTCGATATCGGCACCAAGACCGCGCAGCTCTATGCCGAGGCTGTAAAGAGCGCCAAGACCGTTGTTTGGAACGGACCTATGGGCGTATTCGAGAACCCCGTTCTCGCAAAGGGCACCATCGCAGTTGCCAAGAGCCTTGCAGAGACCGATGCTACCACCGTTATCGGCGGCGGCGACAGTGCTGCGGCTGTTATCCAGCTGGGCTTTGCCGACAAGATGAGCCACATCTCCACCGGCGGCGGCGCTTCTCTTGAATATCTCGAGGGCAAGGTGCTCCCCGGCATCGACGTTATCGCCGATAAGTGATCAGGGACAAATAACTGCCCCTTATTATGAGATCTTCGGGGCGGACTGTAAAAGGTCTGCCCCTTGAATTTTGGTGAAGGATATGGATATTTTAACTATCGCTGCGGTGCTTGCCGCAGGTGAGGACGGGCTGAAGATCAGCGAAAAGGGTCTGTTTGAGGGAAGCTCCTGGATAATCGGGCTGATACTTGCGGCGGTGGGCATCTTTATCATTTTCATAGGGATAAAGGTGGGCAACGGCTACCGCTTCTTTCCGGAGGAGACTGAGCCCAAAACGGTGGCGGACGAGCTGCCGTCGGCAAATGCGGAGATAATCGACCGCAGGACCACCGAGGTGCCGGATTACTCCCCGAACGGCGAGGGCAAGCTGGTGTTCAAGGAGATGCTCATCCGCTTTGAGGCGGAGGGGCAGAGCTTCGAGGAGTGGATAAACGACTCGGGCGACTATACCGATACGGTGCCCGTCAAGTACAACCCCAACAACCCCCAGGAATTCCACGTTTACGAGGGGGATGAGGATTTCGAGGGCATCCCCGATGAGAACGGCGACGTTGCCGGCAATGAGGATCCGGAGGAAACAGGCAGCAGCAAGGCCTCCTCCTTCACGCTCATCGGCGTGGGGCTCATAGTCCTGGCAGTGGGGATATTCATATTCCTCGATGTGTTCTGATGTAAATACAAAAGCAAAAACAGAAATCATAAAGGAGAGATCTGCAATGAAGAAAAGTGTAAGAAAGGCTATTATCGCCGGAAACTGGAAAATGAACAAGACCCGTCCCGAGGCCAAGGCTCTTATCGAGGCTATCAAGCCCCTGGTAGCCAATGCTGAGGGCAAGGTAGAGGTCATCACCTGCGTTCCCTTTACCAACCTGGAGACCGCTGTTGCAGCCACCGCAGGCAGCAACGTCAAGGTGGGCGCCGAGAACGTCCACTTCGAGAAGAGCGGCGCATTCACCGGCGAGATCTCTGCTGATATGCTGGTCGAGGTAGGCGTTGAGTACGTCGTTATCGGTCACAGCGAGAGAAGACAGTATTTCGGCGAGACCGATGAGACCGTGAACAAGAGAACTGTTGCAGCTCTCGAGGCCGGCCTCAAGCCCATCGTTTGCGTAGGCGAGCTCAAGTGGGAGCGTCAGTGCAACATCACCGAAGAGGTGGTCGGCAAGCAGATCAAGCTGGATCTCTGGGGCCTTACCGCAGAGCAGGTAAAGAACGTTGTTATCGCTTATGAGCCTGTATGGGCCATCGGCACCGGCCTTACCGCTACTCCCGAGCAGGCTGAGGAGGTCTGCGCATTCATCCGCGCTCAGCTGGCCAAGCTCTATGACGAGGCTACCGCTGAGGCTGTCACCATCCAGTACGGCGGCTCCATGAATGCCAAGAACGCAGCCGAGCTCCTTGCCAAGCCCAACATCGACGGCGGACTCATCGGCGGCGCTTCCCTGAAGGCTGAGGACTTCAACGTGATCGTACAGGCGGCTGTAAACGGCTGATCGCAGTTCACGGCCCTGACAGGGGGTGAGCGGCGTGTTTTTGAAAAAACTCATCAGGCAGGAGCCTGAACCGGAGGAAGATGTCCGGGAGATAAAGATCATCTCCGGGGAGGACAACAGCAAGCCCCCGAGACCGATCCGCAGAACGCTTGACGTGCTGATCGGTGCGGCGCTGATTATAGCAGCGCTGGCAGGCTTCGGGGCTTATATCAGGCTTGCCGCTCCCGCCGCGGGGATAGGTCTGGTCACCGTAGTCGTTCAGAAGCTCATAAACCGGGGGGAGCCCTCGGAGGCGATGCTTAAAGTCTCAATGGGGATACGCATTTTCGCGGGGATAGTCCTGGTGCTGCTCATTGCCGTTATGTACGGCTTCGGCAGCGGCAGCAGGGGGTTCTACTCCATCCGCAAGGGGCTCTATACCTTCGGCAACGGTATCTCCGCAGAAGAGCTCAGTCATTTGCCCGACAGTCTGCCGGAGACCTGCGAGGAGCTTTATATGGAGTTCGACGCTCCGCGCTGGGGCAGGTCGGGGAGCAGCCACATAGGCATAGTTTTCAGGACCGACCGGGCAGGCGCGGAAGAGCTTGAAAAGGCTGCGCAGGAAAAGGGCGGCACCCTCTGCGACAGGGAGAGCTTCGCCTACAAGAAGGTGAGGGTCTTCTGCGAGAGCAACGGTCAGCAGATCGGTGATGCTCAGGTCTATCTTCTGGGTGAGATGGGGGAGCATTGCCCCGCTTATCTCATCAACAAGGAGACGGGCGTCTGCGCGATACACTGGTGACAAAGCAGAAAGCCGATAAAGCGGAGCCAAAGCCCCGCATCGGAATAGAAAGGAAATATTTATGGCAAAGAAGAAAACGGTTGTACTTGTAGTAATGGACGGCGTGGGCTTTTCCGTTACCGGTCTGGGCGATGCCGTGACCGAGGCTAACACCCCTACACTTGATATGCTGCTGAAGAATTACCCCAACACATCCCTGAAGGCACACGGCGACGCTGTGGGTCTGCCCTCGGATGACGATATGGGCAACTCTGAGGTAGGTCACAACGCACTGGGCTGCGGTCAGATCTACTCTCAGGGCGCTAAGCTGGTAAACGAGTCGCTGGAGAGCGGCAAGATGTTCGCTTCCGATACCTGGAAGCTGCTCATCAGCAACGTTAAGAGCAAGGGCTCGGCGCTGCACTTCCTGGGGCTCCTCTCCGACGGAAACGTTCACTCCAACATCCATCATCTGGAGAAGATGCTGGCTAAGGCAAAGGAAGAGGGCGTGAAGAAGGTTCGCTGCCACATCCTGCTGGACGGCAGAGACGTTCCCGCCACCTCGGCTCCCATTTACATCAAGGAGCTGGAGGACTGCATCGCAGCTCTCAACGACGCTGATTTCGACGCTCAGATCGCTTCCGGCGGCGGGCGTATGAAGATCACCATGGACAGATACCAGGCAGACTGGGGCATGGTAGAGCGCGGCTGGAACACCCACGTTCACGGCGAGGGCAGGCAGTTCCCCGATGCTCAGACCGCAGTTGACACCCTCAGGAACGAGACCGGCGCCATCGACCAGGATCTTCCCGAGTTTGTTATCGCCAAGGACGGCAAGCCCGTGGGCAAGGTGGAGGACGGCGACAGCGTTATCCTCTTCAACTTCCGCGGCGACCGTGCTATCGAGATCTCCATGGCCTTCGACGGCGGCGAGGAGTTCAAGCACTTTGACAGGGGCGTTATCCCCGATGTTATCTATGCCGGAATGCTGGAATACGACGGCGACCTGAAGATCCCGAAGAAGTATCTGGTAAATCCTCCCGAGATAAAGAACACTCTCTCGGAGCTGCTGGCAAAGAACGGTCTTTACAGCTACGCCGTATCCGAGACCCAGAAGTACGGCCACGTTACATATTTCTGGAACGGCAACCGCTCCGAGCGCTTTGACGAGGAGCTGGAGACCTGGAAGGAGATCCCCTCCGACCGCGTTTCCTTTGACGAGAGACCCTGGATGAAGTCCGCCGAGATCACCGACGATCTGATCGAGGCTATCCGCTCCGGCAAGTATGATTTCATCCGCTGCAACTATCCCAACGGCGATATGGTAGGTCACACCGGCAATATGGATGCCACCATCACCGGCGTTGAGGCTGTTGATCTTGGCCTTGCCAGACTTATCAAGGTCTGCGACGAGTGCAACTGCACTCTGCTGGTAACTGCCGACCACGGCAACGCCGACGAGATGCTGGAGAAGAACAAGAAGGGCGAGATCCAGGTGCGCACCGCACACTCCCTCAACCGTGTTCCTTTCATCATCTGGGACAAGGAGACCCGTTACGACATCATCGACGCCGACAGCAAGAAGTACGGTCTTGCAAACGTTGCTCCCACCGTAGCCAAGCTGCTGGGCCTTGAGGCTCCCGACTGCTGGCAGCCCTCGATGATCTGAAGCCCGGGCGATTGACAGCTTTGTATAGTTTTGACACCCCTGCCGGGAGACCGGCAGAGGTGTCTTTTTGTGTGCTTATGTTTACGCGCCCGCTCAGTGAATAATGAATAGTGAATAACGAATAATGAAGAATGAAGGTATCGCCTGCGGCGGTCATTTTGCTGCAAGCAGGGAAACGGAATACAAACAAAAAAGCCGCAGCAAAGCGCTGCGGCTCGGTGTTTATTCAAGATCGACGTGGATGCAGGTGGTCTCGTAGGCTGAGAACTCGATGAATGCGTAGGAGGGGAGCAGACCGTCCTTCGGCTGGGAGGCGCTGCCGGGGTTCAGGATATAGATGCCGTCCTCCTTGCTGAGCCAGCGGCGGTGGGTATGCCCGAACAGCAGAAAGCTGACGCCCTCGCCCTTTGCCGCTTCGATAAGCTGATCCAGCGAATCGCGGACATTGAAGAGATGGCCGTGGGTAAGAAAGAGCTTATGACCGAAGAGCTCGATAACGTCACTGGTGGGGATATCGCATTTATCACAGTTGCCGGAGACGCAGTAGAACTTCTTCGTCGGATAGGTCTCCTTGATGACGTTGATCTCCTCGATACCGTCCCCAAGGAAGACGAAGTGGTCGCAGCCGCTATTCATTTGTAATATCTTAGCGGCAGCCGCCAGGTTGCCGTGTGTGTCGGAAAAAACGACGATCCTGCTCATCAGCTCACACCCCTGTTCCGATAAAGAAATTTTTCATATTGTAGCATATTTTCAGCTGTTTTACAAGGAATAGGCGCCCGAATTTACAAAAGCTTTAGATTTCACCGGGGCGGGCGGGAGATTTTCTGAAATAATGCGAAAAAATGCACCGCAAGGGGTTGAATTTGCCTGTAAACAATGCTATAATAATAAAATACGAGGGAGAATGCCCTCAGATTAGCCGGAAAGGGGAGAGCAGGAGCCTTGAAGAAAAAGTACGCGATCTATAAGTCGGAGACGGGATACTATTACGGCGAATACTATGACACCCTTGAGGCTATGAAGGACTCGCCCTTTTACGGGATAGTCACCGAGGACAAGCTGCCGGTGGTAGTGCGTGACGGCGGCTACTACCATTTCGATGAGAATGACTATATGTTCGACAGGCTGGTCGAATGCGAGGGCAGACCCCTGACCCTGGAGGAGATGTACTTCAAGAATCAGGACACCTTCAAGCTGGGGTGGATGTCGCCCGACGGGGACACCTATTCCTGCGACTACACCAGCCACACCAAGGCGGCGGAGCTGATCTGCGAGAAGTATTTCCCCTATGCGCGGCTCCACGAGAGGGCGCTGGGCAAGGCAGGGTGGCTAAAAATAATCGACTCCTGGGACGGTGTTCACCGTGAGCACGGGCAGTTCGTCTACTCCCTGACGGGGAAGATCACCAAGCGCCAGGCTGACAGGCTTTTCGACCTGGGTCTCTACAACAACGAGGAGGTCAGGAGAATGATCGCCGACTGTGAGGACAGATGGTGAAAAAAGCACCAATATCTCCCTCTGCGGTTTGGTGATTATGGATATTGAAAAATGTATACCAATATGGTATAATATAACCGGACATAGGTGCATCGCATACAGAAAGAGGTGTTGTTTATGGAAACGAGAGTTGCTGTGATAGCGATCATCGTTGAGAATGAGAAGTCGGTGGGGCAGGTCAACGCCATACTCCACGAATACAGCAGCGGGATAGTCGGACGGATGGGGATACCCTACCGCGCAAAGGGGATCAACATCATCTCCATAGCGATAGACGCCTCCCAGGACGATATAAACACCGTTGCCGGAAAGATCGGCAGGCTGGACGGTGTTTCAGCGAAGACCGTCTACTCGGCAGTCTGAAAACTGAATAAGAATGCACAGCAGTATCTAACGCCGAAAACTGATCCTTTGAGGCGGAAGTAAGAAGCAAAGGCAGAGAAAACACGGGACCGGATTCTTACTTTGGGGAAGAGTCCGTTTTTTTGTACTTATAAAAAGGTGCCTGGCGCCGGTATGGGTGAAGGTGAGCAATATGAGCTTGATGAGCAGTATCAATTCCACCCCCTCGTCTGAGAGGGTGCATATAGGCTTTTTCGGAAGAAGGAACGCGGGCAAGTCCAGCCTGGTGAACGCAGTGACAAATCAGGAGCTTGCGGTGGTCTCCGACGTTGCGGGGACCACCACCGACCCTGTCATAAAGGCTATGGAGCTTCTGCCCCTGGGGCCTGTGGTGATAATCGACACACCGGGCTTTGACGATGAGGGCGACCTGGGTGAGCTCCGCATAAAGAAGACCAGGCAGATCCTCAACAGCGCCGACTGCGCCGTGCTGGTCACGGATATGACCAAGCCTCTGGGGGTCTGTGAGAAGCAGCTCATGGGGCTGTTTGAGGAAAAGAAGATACCCTACATCCTGGTGGGGAACAAGTGCGATCTGGCGGATACTGCTCCCGATGGCGAGCGCTTCCCCGTCAGCGCGAAGGATAAGAAGAACATCCATGAGCTGAGAGAGCAGATCGCCAGGCTGGTGGAGACTAAGGATCAGACCCACCGCATCGTCGGGGATATCATCGACAGCGGAGAGCTGGCTGTGCTGGTGGTCCCCATCGACAAGGCCGCGCCCAAGGGCAGGCTCATCCTGCCCCAGCAGATGGTGATAAGGGACCTGCTTGAATCGGGAGCCTGCGCGGCAGTCGTGCGGGAGACCGAGCTTGAACAGACCCTTGCAGGGCTGGTGAGCAAGCCCTCTGTGGTGATCACCGACAGCCAGGTATTCGGATTTGTGAGCAAGGTCGTCCCGGAGAGTATCCGGCTCACCTCCTTCTCAATACTGATGGCCAGGTACAAGGGCTTCCTGGAGGCAGCGGTGAAGGGCGCGGCAGCCATAAGCAGGCTCCGGGACGGCGACACCGTTCTCATTTCGGAGGGCTGCACCCACCACCGCCAGTGCGGGGATATAGGCAGCGTCAAGCTGCCGGCTCTGCTGAAAAAGACCACCGGCAGGGATATAAACATCGAGCTGAGCTCGGGGAGGGAGTTCCCCGAGGATCTGGAGAAATACGCAATGGTCATCCACTGCGGAGGGTGTATGCTCACCGAGCGGGAGATGACGGTAAGAATGAGAACAGCAGCAGACTGCGGCGTACCCTTTACGAATTACGGTGTGGCGCTGGCGCATATGAACGGGATACTCAGGCGCAGCTTAGAGGTCTTCCCGTACATTGCGGGATTGCTTGACGGGTGAGAGTATGAGTGAAAAGATAAAGAGCCTTATTGACAGGCTGGGAACAGAGCACAGGCTCTCAAAAGAGGAATGGGTGACTGTCTTCTCCGAATGGGATGATGAGGACAGAGCCTATGCCGCCGAAAAGGCTAGGGCGTTGAGCCTGGCGCAGTTTGGGAATAAGATCTTCATCCGAGGGATAGTTGAGTTTTCAAACATCTGCAAGAACGACTGCCTCTACTGCGGGATAAGGCGCTCCAACACCAACGCCGAGCGCTACCGCCTCACCGAGGAGGAGATACTCTCCTGCTGCGAGGAGGGGTATGAGTACGGCTTCCGCACCTTTGTGCTGCAGAGCGGCGAGGACTACGGAGCCTACCCGCCGGAGAGGATGGCGGGGATAGTCCGCAGCATAAAGCAGGCGCACCCCGACTGCGCCGTGACCCTCTCCCTCGGCGAGCTGGAATATGACGCATTGAAGCTCTTGAAAGAGGCGGGTGCCGACAGGTATCTGCTGCGGCACGAGACCGCCGACAGGGAGCATTACGGAAAGCTCCATCCGGCGGAGATGTCCTTCGACCACAGGATGCAATGCCTGAGGTGGCTCAAGGAGCTGGGCTATCAGACGGGAGCCGGGATAATGGTGGGCTCGCCCTATCAGACCAACGAATGCCTTGCGGAGGATATGGTCTTTCTGGCGGAGTTCGATCCGCAGATGATCGGGATAGGCCCATTCCTGCCCCATAAGGACACCCCCTTTAAGGATATGCGCAAGGGCTCATATGAGCTGACCCTTTTTCTGCTCTCGCTGTGCAGGATAATGCTGCCCCGGGTACTGCTGCCCGCCACCACGGCTCTCGGCACCATCCGTCCCGATGGCAGGGAGCAGGGAGTGCTGGCGGGGGCGAATGTTATAATGCCCAATCTCTCGCCCACGGCGGTGAGGAAGAAATATATGCTCTACGACGGAAAGATCTGCACCGAGGACCGCTCGGCCGAATGCCGCGACTGCATCAAGGCTAGGATGAAGCGCATCGGCTATGAGGTGGCGGTAACGAGAGGAGACTATGTATGATAAAGCTGGCGATATACGGCAAGGGTGGCATAGGGAAATCCACGGTTTCCTGCAATGTTTCGGCGGCCATGGCGAAAAAGGGCCTCAGGGTCATGCAGATAGGCTGCGACCCCAAGGCTGACTCCACCTCGCTGCTGCGGGGCGGCGAAAGGATACCCACCGTTCTGCAGGTGACGAGGGAAAAGGGCAATGCCCTTGCTCTCGAGGATGTTATATATGACGGAGCCTTCGGTGTGAAATGCGTCGAGGCGGGGGGACCCGTCCCCGGTCTGGGATGTGCCGGCAGAGGTATCATCAATGCTCTGGAGACCCTTGAAAAGAAGGGAGCCTTTGAGCTCTGCAAGCCGGACGTGGTCATCTATGACGTTCTGGGAGACGTGGTCTGCGGAGGATTCTCAATGCCCATGAGAAAGGGCTATGCCGACAAGGTCTTTGTGGTGACCTCCGGTGAGAAGATGTCTGTTTACGCTGCGGCGAATATCTGTATGGCCATAGATAATTTCAAGGGCAGGGGCTATGCCTCTCTGGGAGGGATCATACTGAACCGCAGGGGCGTTGAGGACGAGCGCAGCGCCGCGGAGACCCTGGCAGCCGATTTCGGCTCCTCGGTCATCGCGGACATCGACCGCTGCGAGGAGATCCCCGCTGCCGAAAAGGCGGGCAAGACCGTGGCGGAGCTCTTTGCGGGGAGCAGGGCCGACGAGCAGCTCTCCTGCACTGCACAGGCCATACTTGACGCTTTCGGAGGCGCTCTGTGAGCGGGGCTGCGGGTCGGGACAGACCCGAGTTTGTAAGGCTCGGCGATGCGGACAGGAACGGGCTTTTCGCCTCCGGGCTGGAATACAATCCCCCGGCAAGGGGTATGTGGAATATCGTCCACACGGGCATGCTGGTGCCCGGCGCCCACGAGATATTCGCCTGCGCCCAGGGCTGTCTGAGAGGCGTTATCCTCACGGCGGCGGAGATGCTGGAGCTTGACCGCCTTAGCTGGATATCCGTCTCGGAGAGCGATATGTTCGACGGCACGCTGGAAAGCGATATAGTTGACGGGGTCAGGGATATCATAGCAAAGCTGGGAAAGCACCCGCCTGTGGTGCTGCTCTATCTGAGCTGCATACACCTTTTCGCGGGGGTGGATTTCGATGATGTGATCAGGGAGCTTTCAGAGAGCTTCCCCGACATACATTTTGTTGACTGCTATATGACCCCCACGATGCGCACCACCGTTTCCCCGGTCATGAAAATGAGCGCTCAGATCTACGGCGCTCTGGAGCCCCGGCCCCTTGACCCGAAGGTCATTGGCATCGTGGGCAACGACAGAGCCACCGATGAGGATTCGGAGCTTGTGAGGATAATAAGGAGCAGCGGCTTTGAGCTGCGGGATATCACCCTTTGCAGGACCTATGAGGAATATCTGCGTCTGGCGGAGAGCAGTATAAACATCAGCCATATCCCCACCGGCGTGCTTGCCGGGGATGAGCTGCAGCGGCGCTTCGGAGCGAAGCATCTGCACCTGCCCGCGAGATATGACTACAACGGCATAGCGGATAATTACCGGAAGCTCTGCGGGGCGCTGGGAGTTGCTATCCCCGACTTCTCGGAGGAAATCGCCGCTGCGGAGGCTGCACTTGCGGAGGCAAAGGCTGTCATCGGGGACACGGCGGTGGCTGTGGACTACACGGCGGTGACCAGATCCTTTGAGCTTTCGCTGCTGCTGAAAAAGCACGGCTTTAACGTCAAATACATCGTTGCGGACACCGCCGGGGGCGAGGAAGAAGCCTTTGATTCTCTCCGTGAGCTTGACCCGGATATCGAGGTGTACTCGGCGGTGAACGTTAATATGCTGGATATGCCCGAGCGGGAGCACGAGCCTGTGCTTGCGGTGGGGCAGAAGGCGGCATACTATTTCAGCACGGACAGATTTGTGAATATGATAGTCAACGGAGGATACTACGGCTACTCCGGCATCCGGAAGATCGCGGAGCTTATGAAGGACGCTTACGAGGTCCCCAAGGACAGGCGCGAGCTGCTGAAGCTCAAGGGTATGGGCTGCGCGTCCTGCCTTGTGTGAGGGAGGGGTATTGAAATGAAAAACGCTGCAAGGATAATACCCTGCTATTCTGCGGACACCTCCGGGGTCTGCTCGGCGCTTTACGAGCTGGGGGGGCTCACCGTTGTCCATGACGCTTCTGGCTGCAATTCGACCTACTCCACCCATGACGAGCCCCGGTGGTACGATATGCGATCCAACATCTTCATCTCGGCGCTCACCGAGATGGATGCCATTATGGGCAACGACGAGAAGCTGATAGCCGATACCGTTTCGGCGGCGAAGGACAGAAAGCCTGCCTTTATAGCCCTCTGCGGCTCCCCCATGCCTATGATGACAGGTGTGGATTTTGACGCCGTGGCTGCGGAGGTAGAGGCTCGCAGCGGCATACGCACCTTCGGGCTGCACACCAACGGAACACGCTCCTATATCGAGGGGGCGTCGGAGGCGCTCGCGGCGGTGGTGAGGGAGTATGCGGAGCCCTGCGGCAAGGTCAGGGGCAGGGTGAATGTCCTGGGTCTGACACCGCTGGATCTCCCCCTGGGCGCGGATAAGCATATCAGAGAATGGCTGGCCTCCCACGGCTTTGAGTGCGGCTGCACCCTGGCTATGGGGGACAGTCTTGAAAGCATAAAGAAGCTGCCCTCCGCAGAGGTAAACCTCCTGGTCTCCGAGGCAGGGAGAGGGGCTGCGGAGTATCTTAAAAAAGAATACGGCATCCCCTGCATCTGCGGGGTGCCCTTTGGAAACGGCTTCGCGGATGAGCTGGCGGAGCGCCTCAGAAGCGCCGCTAACGGCAGCAAGCCGGTGGCTCTAAGCACAGCTGAGGCCGGACAGGCCGAGGTCATCGTGATAGGCGAGGGTATCTCGGCAATGTCACTGGCGGAAGCGCTCAGAAGAGACCTGGGTCTTAACGCCGGGGCGATAAACACTCAGCCATCCGAGGGGGCAGCCTCCGGGGATGTGCTCTCATGCGAGGAGGACATCGAGGCGGCACTTTTGGAGCTCAGACCCAAGGCGGTGGTAGCCGACCCCCTTTACCGCTACATCCTGCCGGCGGGGACAAGGCTCATCGAGGTGCCTCATTTCGCCTTCTCGGGCAGATGCTTCCAGAGGGCAATGGTAAACCTTATCAATACCGATATCAAGGAGTATTTCAAATGATAAAGCTGGCGATCTACGGCAAGGGCGGCATAGGTAAATCCACCTGCACCGCCAATCTCTCGGCGGCTCTGGCGAGCCTCGGCAAGAGGGTCATCCAGATAGGCTGCGACCCCAAGGCGGATTCCACCATAAATCTGCTCCGCGGCGACCCCGTTCTGCCCGTTATGGATTATATGAGGCAGTACGACGAGGAACCGGAATCCATAGAGCAGATCTCAAAGGTGGGCTACGGCGGGGTGCTGTGCATAGAGACAGGCGGCCCCACCCCCGGACTCGGATGTGCGGGGAGAGGTATAATCACCACCTTCTCGCTGCTGGAGCAGCTTGACCTTTTCGGGAGATACAAGCCCGATGCGGTGCTTTACGATGTCCTCGGAGACGTGGTCTGCGGAGGCTTCGCGGCTCCCATCCGGGAGGGTTACGCCGAGCAGGTGCTCATCGTCACCTCCGGCGAGAAGATGGCCCTCTATGCGGCTAACAATATCTGGCAGGCGGTGAAGAACTTCGAGGACCGCAGCTATGCCAAGGTGCGGGGCGTTATCCTGAACCGCAGGAACGTGGAGCGTGAGGAGGAAAAGGTGAGAGCCTTCACCGACAAAGCGGGCATCGAGATAACCGCCGACATCCCCCGCTCGGACGATATAATCAGATATGAGGATATGGGAATGACCTGCGTTGAGGGCGACCCCCGCTGCGAGGCTGCGGGGAGGTTCTTAGCCCTTGCAAAAACACTTATCGACGAGGATGAAAGAAATGGCTGAGGCTTTTTACATCACAGCCCGGGAGCTTGCTCAGAACGGCTATGAAAAGCTCCCCCGGGAGCTGGACTCATCAAAGCATATGATATACAGCTCCCCCGCGACGCTGGATTTCAACTCCCCCGGAGCCAAGGGCTTCGGAGTGAAGCGGGCAGGGCTGGTGATACCCGGTTCGGTGATGCTGCTGATAGCTCCCGGCTGCTGCGGGCGCAATACAGCACTTCTGAGCAGCCTGGGCTACGACGAGCGGTTCTTCTACCTGCTGCTGGACGACACGGATATCGTCACCGGCAGATACGTTAAGAAGATACCCGAGGCCTGCAAGGAGCTGCTCTCGGAGCTGGACACGCCTCCATCGGTGATAATGCTCTGTGTCACCTGTGTGGATGCTCTGCTGGGCACCGATATGGAGAGGGTCTGCCGCGCCTGCTATGAGCTTACGGGCGTCAGGGCAGCGCCGGCGTATATGTACGCCCTGACCAGAGAGAAGCGTCTGCCGCCTATGGGCTTGGTGAGGAAGTCTGTCTACTCGCTGCTGGAGCCTCAGACGAGGAAGTCAAACGAGTGCAATATACTGGGCTTCTTCTCGGCGCTGGAGGAGGGCTGCGAGATATACCCTCTGCTGAAAAGCGCAGGGATAAAGCGCATCCGCGAGATAGGCAGCTGCAAGACCTTTGAGGAATACAAGGAGATGTCCAGGGCGAATTTCAGCCTGGTGCTGAACTCCGAGGCCCGGGCTGCGGCACAGGATATGCAGCAGCGGCTGGGGATACCCTTTATCGAGCTGACGCGGATGTTCCGCCTTGACAAGATAGAGAACCAGTACCGTCTGCTGGGGCAGGCCATAGGTGCGGGGCTTGACTGCTCCCCATACCGTGCAGCGGCGGAGCAGGTCATTGCCCGCTTCAGGGAAAAGCACGGCACCCCCACCCTTGCGGTGGGTGAGAGCCTCAACGCCGACAGCTTTGAGCTCTCGCTGGCTTTGACCGAGTATGGCTTCCGCGTAGCGGAGATATACGGCACTGTGGGCGAGAGGAATTTTGTGTTCGTGAAGCGTCTGGCGGAGGTATCTCCCGAGACGAGGATATATTCCAATCTATCTCCCACGATGATGAACTACATCCCCTCCGCAGAGGTGGAGGCTGCCGTAGGCGCCGATGCCTGCTACTATCACGTTGGCAAGCCGGGCGTCGAATTCAACGGCGAGGCGCAGCCCTTCGGGTACCGGGGAGTTACCATGCTGTTTGAGGAGCTCGGCAGGGCTTTTGAAGAAAGGGGGCGCGGCTGATGAAGGGACTTTTAAAGAAGCTCTCGCCCTTTGCTCCGGATGATTCGGGAGCCTGCTCGGTGCTTTACGAGCTGGGGGGCATAACGGTCATTTGCGATGCGGGTGGCTGCGCCGGAAACGTCTGCGGCTTTGACGAGCCCAGATGGTTTGAGAAGCGCTCGGCACTGTTCTCGGCGGGGCTGCGGGATATGGACGCTATCCTCGGGCGGGACGAGCTGCTCGTAAAGAAGCTGGCGCTCATCACCGAGCAGGTGGATGCGGAGTTCACGGCGATAGTGGGCACCCCTGTCCCTGCGGTGATAGCCACCGACTTAAAGGCTCTGGAGCGTATGAGTGAAAAGAAAACGGGTCTGCCCTGCATAGCATTGAAGACCGACGGCACCCGCCTCTGCGACTACGGCGAGGAGCTGGCATATTACAGGATATTCGAGAGATTCGCCGAAGAGAAGCTGCCTGTCAGGGCAGGGAAGCTGGGTATTATCGGGGCTACCCCCCTAAACACCGGCGAGACGGACAGCTCAGCGATAAAGGCTGCTTTTGCAGGCGAGGGCTCGAAGATAGTCTGCTTCGGTATGGATTCCGGGCTTGATGAGATCAGGAGGGCCAGCGAATGTGAGAAGATCATCGCTATAACCCCCTCCGGGATAAAGGCTGCCAAGCTGCTCTCCGAGCGTTTCGGGATGCCTTACGAGGCCGGCTACCCGGACATCTGCCCTCTGCCCTCTGACGGGAAGATCTTGTCGGACGGAGATCTGAAAGGCAGGAGGGTGCTGGTGATACATCAGCAGTTCCTTGCCAATGCTCTCAGGGAAAAGCTGGAGCGTCTTGCGGGCTGCGAGGTCACGGTGGGGAGCTTCTTCTCCATGGAGGGTGACTATATGCGCGAGGGTGATCTTCATCTTGACAGCGAGGACGATCTGACAGCGCTGGCAGGCAAGGGCTATGATGTTATTTATGCCGACGGGCGCTTCGGGCGTATTTTGAAAGGCTTCGGCGGGAGGCTGATCCCGCTGCCCCATTTTGCGGTGGGAGGCTCCCTAAACAAGGATGTAAAGCTATGATAACAGTCAACATACACGTTTACGGAATAGTGCAGGGGGTGGGGTTCCGTCCCTTTGTTTCCGTGGCAGCGGAGAGGCTGGGCGTCAAGGGCACGGTGGCGAACAAGGGCTCATATGTTGAGATCATCGCCCAGGGCACCGAGGCTGCCGTTTCGGCGCTGACAGAGGAGATACGTCACCGCCACCCCGAGAGGGCTGTGGTGCTGGGTCTTGACGAGTTGCCCTTTGAGGGTGAGACTCCCTCTTTCAGCGGCTTTGAGATAATCGAGAGCGAGAAGGAATACGGGGACATTTTCGTATCCCCCGACATCGCCACCTGCGACAGTTGCCGCAGGGAGCTTTTCGATCCCTCGGACAGGAGATATCTGCACCCGTTCATAAACTGCACTCAGTGCGGCCCCAGGCTGACGATACTTGAAGCCATGCCTTATGACAGGGTCAGGACGACTATGAAGGGGTTTCCCATGTGTGAGGCGTGTATGGGCGAGTATTACTCGCCCGAAACACGGCGTTTCGATGCCCAGCCCGTCTGCTGCAATGATTGCGGTCCCGAGCTGTATATCATCGGTGAGGACACCCGCGGAGCGGATGCCATTAAGAAAGTCCGCAGGAGCATAATGGCGGGCAGCATTGTTGCGGTCAAGGGCATAGGAGGCTTTCACCTCTGCTGCGATGCCAAAAACAGCGAAGCCGTTGCAAGGCTGAGGCAGCTCAAGCACCGCCCGATGAAGCCCTTTGCCGTTATGATGCGGGATATGGACACCGTCAACAAGGAGTGCACTGTTGAGCCCGGGCAGGAGGAATACCTCACCGGCTGGCAGAAGCCCATTATGCTTCTCGGAAAGCGCGGGGAGCAGACCATAAGCCCTCTTATCGCGCCGGATAACCTGACGGTTGGGGTCATGCTGCCCTATGCGCCGGTGCAGATGCTGCTCTTCGATTACCCCGACGGTCTCAAAATGACCGATTGCCTCGTTATGACCAGCGGCAACGTCAGGGGTGCGCCCATCTGCCGAAATGACGAGGACGCCGTGAAGGAGATAGGCTCCTTCTGTGATATGATACTGTCCCACGACCGGAGCATCCTCATTCGGGCGGATGACTCGGTCTGTGATTGGCTTGACGGCAAGCCCTATATGATACGACGCTCCCGGGGCTTTGCCCCCCTGCCCATTATGCTGGCAGGCGACAGGACCGTCCAGGCGGTGAGCATAGGCGGAGAGCTGAAAAACAGCTTCTGCATAGCCAGAAACGGTATGCTCTACCTCTCGCCCTATGTGGGGGATATGGCAGACCTGAGAACTCTTAAAGCTCTGGGGGAATCCTTGGAGCGGATGACCGATATGCTGGAGGCGGAGCCTCAGGCTGTGGTCAGCGACACTCACCCCATGTATAACACCGTCACATTCGCGGAGGAGTATGCGAGGGAGCACTCGCTGCCCCTTGTAAAGCTCCAGCACCACTACGCCCATATCCTCTCCTGTATGGCTGAGAACAACAGGCAGGAGGCTGTCATAGGGCTCTCCTTTGACGGCACCGGCTACGGCGACGACGGAACGATATGGGGCGGGGAGATACTCCTTTCCGATTGGCAGGGCTACAAGCGCCTCGGAAGCGTAAGACCCTTCAAGCAGGTGGGGGGCGACCTCTCTGCAAAAGAGGGCTGGAGGATAGCCGTCCAGCTGATGAGAGACAGCTTTAAGGATGCAGAGGATATCTGCGTCAAGCTGGGTCTCTGTGACGGGCAGACCTTCCGGGTGCAGGCGGCAATGGCTGACAGGGGTCTCAACTCCGTCACCTCCACCAGCTGCGGAAGAGTGTTCGATGCGGTCTCGGCAATACTGGGCATAAGAAAAGCCTCCACCTTTGAGGGCGAGGCCTCCACCGCCCTGATGTATGAGGCGGAGCGCTTCTTAAACGAGCAGGGAGCGGCACAGTATGAGCTTAAGGGCAGCACCGGGAGGACCGATGGATATGTGACCCTGGACACCACGGCGCTTGCCGCCGACATCGCCGCTGCATATCTCGCAGGGACGGAGAGGGGTCTGCTGGCCTATGCTTTTCACTGCGAGCTCGCCGAAATGCTCCTGCGGGCCTGTGAGCTGGTCCGTGAGCAGACGGGCTGCGATACCGCCGCTCTGAGCGGGGGAGTGTTCCAGAACCGGCTGCTGGTAAAGCTGACAAAGGAGCGTCTGGAGCGGGAGGGCTTCAGCGTGCTGCTCCACAGCCTTGTGCCGCCCAATGACGGGGGCATAGCCCTGGGTCAGGCGGCCTGGGCGATAAAGAACGGAAATAACGGCTTTGAGCCGACGGTATAAGACCATAAGGAGGAAAGTAAAATGAATGACATCATCAAGGCAATGGAGGAACGCAGGAGCGTCCGCGGTTTCAAGCCCGATATGCCCTCAAAGGAGGACATCGCCCAGATAGCCGAGGCCGGGCTCTATGCTGCCAGCGGTATGGGCAGGCAGGGAGCTGTCATCGTGGCTGTCACCGATAAGGAGGTCAGGGATGCGCTTATGGAGGCCAACCGCCGCATCGGCGGCTGGCAGGAGGGCTTCGACCCCTTCTACGGTGCCCCTGCGATCATGATAGTCCTGGGCGACAAGAGCGTTGCCACCCACGTTTACGACGGCAGCCTTGTTATGGGCAACCTTATGCTGGCGGCTCACTCCCTGGGTCTGGGGAGCATCTGGATCCACCGAGCCAGAGAGGAATTCGAGCAGGAGGAATGGAAGGCTCTGCTTGCCAAGCTGGGTCTTGAAGGCGAATGGGAGGGCATCGGCCACTGCGCCGTAGGCTACCCCGCCGTTGAGATACCTGCCCCTGCCGAGAGGAAGCAGAACAGAGTGTTCTATGTCTGAGAAAGAATTGAGAGCTGACGCATCGGATAAGGAACTTCGGGAGATATTCCGGCTCTTCTCCGATAAGATGCCCCTATCCTTCGACACCGTTGAAACGGGCAAGAGCGAAACGGATTACAGGTGTGCCGTGATTGTCACGGCCGAAGACGGGGAAAAGCTCGTTATCAAGCTGAGTGACAATGATTTCACATCCTCCGAAAGGATAAGGGTGTGGCAGAGACTGTCAAGGGAGTATAACAGCCTGGGCTGCTACTCCCCGGCGATATACGCCGATAAAGAGGGGTGCTTCCCCTATGTGAGCTATAAGGGACGCAGGTGTATAGCCTACGCCGAGGAATTCGCAAGATACAGGATACTCCAAAGCCGGGATGAAGAGGACGGCAGGGAAACGGAAGATATCTTCCGTGCCAAATGGGAGCTGACGGCGAAGGTCGCAGCCAAGGGGTTCGACTTCTGCCCCTTCCCCTCAGGCTACTGCCTGTTTGAGCGCTTCTGCCCGAGCGACCTCACCGATGAGGTGACAGAGCAGGCGGAGGAATGGAAAGTCCAGGCAGACAGGCTCCCCGAAAGGTTCAAAGAGCAGACGGAGCGCATCCGGGGGCTGTGGCTGCAAAACAGAGCAGAGCTCGAAAAGGTCTATCACAGGCTGCCGGCCTCGGTGTTTCAGGCAGACCTGAACCCGACGAACCTGCTGGTGGATGACAGCGGGAGCTTTGCCGGGCTGTTCGATTACAACCTCAGCGGGCGGGAGGTGTTCCTCAACTATCTTTTCAGAGAGTGCTTCTGCCGCGACTTTGAACAGGAGATCGAGCAGATCAGAAAGGTGATAAGGATAGCATCGCGGTACTATGAGTTCAGCCGGGGAGAAAGGGACTGTGCGCTTATGCTCTACCGCTGCCTCAAGCCCATAAGAAAGGGCTTTGAGATAGAGGAGCTTTTGCAGCAGGGCGCAGAGGAGGAAAAGATCGCCCGGCACCTTGACCTGTGCGAGCGGTATATGACAGAAGATATCGGATTCTTTGACTGACCTATCGCCTTTGGAACGGAGCGGGAATGAATGAGGATCGAACACGCTGCGTCGCCGACGGCGAGGGCAATACAACAGAGATAACAGTATAAGTTTTCAGGAGGTATATGATCATGTGTGTAGGTTTATCAGCAAGAGTAGTGAGCGTTAAGGACTCCACCGCACTTATAGATGCGGGCGGCGCTACCAGAGAGATCAGCGCAGGTGTGCTGGACGAGCTGGAGCCCGGCGATTATGTTATGGTTCACGCAGGTGTCGCCATCGCCAAGATCACCGAGACCGATGAGCAAGAGGCCGAGGACGTAATGGGTGAGCTGCTATGAATGAACAGATGCTTCGCGCCCGTGAGATCATAACGGGCTATAAGGGCAGGCCTGTCCGTATTATGGAGGTCTGCGGGACCCATACCCACGAGATCTTCCGACTCGGGATAAGGAAGCTGGTACCGGAGAATGTGGATATAATCTCGGGACCCGGCTGCCCCGTCTGTGTGACGGCGGTGGGCTTTATCGACGAGGCCTGCTGGCTGGCTCTGGAAAAGGGCTGCACGATCACCACCTTCGGGGACCTGATAAAAGTCCCCGGAACGGAAATGAGCCTGGCGGGGGCAAGAGCCAAGGGAGCCAAGGTGCGCCCCGTGTATTCGCCTCTGGATGCGGTGCAGCTGGCCAAGGATGACCCCGACGAGCAGGTGGTGTTCCTTGCCGTGGGCTTTGAGACCACCACCCCCTCGGCCTGCCTTGCTGCAAAGCAGGCAAAGGAGGCAGGGCTCAAAAACTTCTCCCTGCTGACTGCCAACAAGACTATGCCCAACGCCTATAACGCCCTTGTGGGCAGCGCGGATGCTTTCATCTATCCGGGGCACGTCAATGCCATCACAGGCAACGGCGCCTGCAAAAAGCTCTGCGAGGAAAGAGGCGTCTCGGGAGTAGTGGCGGGCTTTACCGCCAGCGAGCTTATGACCGCCCTTGCGGTGACGCTGAAACTCCTGGGGGAGGGCAAGCCCTTCTTCAGGAACTGCTATCCCAGGGTCGTAAAGGACGAGGGCAACCCCGCCGCTCAGAAGCTTATGGCAGAGGTCATGGAGCCCTGCGACAGCGAGTGGAGAGGCCTGGGACTCATACCCATGTCGGGGATGAAGCTCAGAGAAGAGTATGCAGAGTACGATGCAAGGGTGAAGTACGGTATGCCGCTTATCACCGGCAAGCCGAACCCCGCCTGCCGCTGCGGAGACGTCCTCCAGGGAAAATGCAAGCCCTCGGACTGCAAGGTCTTCGGAAAGGTCTGCACACCGCTGCATCCCGTGGGAGCCTGTATGGTCTCCGACGAGGGAGCCTGCTCGGCATACTATCAGTATTCGGGGCTGGTATGATGAACGGGGGCTTGGTTATGGATAAGGAGACCGCAGCTTTCCTGATAAGGGCAAAGCGTGCCACATATGCCGGGAAGGGAGCCGAGGCCGCGCCCTCAAGACCCTGCTCCCACGACCTGATCTACCGGGAGGGCGGGCTGACGTATATCGACAGCTATCTCGGAGGGGATCGCTTCGCCGGCGAAGAAGCCCTCTGGAGAGACGGCGTGCCCTTTTGGAGCATGAACTACTGCGGAAGGGTCATCGGAGAGGATTTCAGCGGGGACTTCCTGAAAGAGGCTCTCAAAAACGTCCCGGAGGATATGCCTTACAGAGGCCCTGAGAAATACTCTGAGGGGGATCATGATTACTCCTGCGAAGTGTCGGGTAACAGTGAATGGTTTCAGGGCAGGGAGGTCATATGCCTCAGAGGCGCTGTGATCTACGAGTGCTTTTTTCACGGCGGGATGATAAAGTGATACCGGATAATAAAGGAGATTTTTACAATGAGTGATAAAACAGTTACCCTCGCCCACGGTGCGGGCGGAAAGCAGACCAGCGAGCTTATAGACCAGGTGTTCAAGGCACATTTCTCAAACCCTGAGTTCACCGCCGACGACGCGGCAGTGCTGCCCGAGATAGGCGGCAGGCTGGCTATGACCACCGACGGCTTCATCGTCTCGCCCTGGAAATTCAACGGGGGGAACATCGGCAAGCTCTCTATCTGCGGAACGGTCAACGACCTCGCCTGTATGGGCGCGAAGCCGATGTATATGACCTGCGCATTCGTAATCGAGGAAGGCTTCCCCCTGGACAGCCTGGAGGAGATCGCCGCCGCTATGGAAAAGACCGCAGCCGAGGCGGGAGTCCGCATCGTTGCGGGTGATACCAAAGTGGCAGGCAAGGGACAGGTAGATAAGGTCTTCATCACCACCACCGGCATCGGGCAGATACAGGAGGGCGCAGACACCTCCGGAAAGTATGCCAAGCCGGGGGATGCGGTCATCGTGACCGGTGATGTGGGCAGACACGGCTGCACCATCCTTATTGCCAGGGACGATTACGGCATCGGCTCGGATGTTGACACCGACTGCGCACCCTTGTGGGGAGCAGTTGAGTCTATGCTGGGCGTGACCAAGGACATACACGTTATCCGTGACGCCACGAGAGGCGGCGTGGGGACAGTCCTTTACGAGATCGCAGAGCAGAGCAATGTGGGGGTGACGCTGGATCAGACCGCGATACCTGTTGACGAGAGAGTCAGGGGCGTCTGCGGGATGCTGGGTCTGGAGCCGCTGTATCTTGCCTGTGAGGGGCGTCTGGTGGTAGTTGCGCCTGACGACAAGGCGGAGGCGATAGTCAGCGAGCTGAGGAAAGGGAAGTACACCTCGAACGCGGCAGTGATAGGGCATATCACGGCAGAAAATGCGGGGAGGGTCATCCTGGAGACCGAGATCGGCACACAGACGATACTGCCGCAGCCCAAGGGAGAGCTGCTGCCGAGGATATGCTGAAGCAAGCAAAGCAAAACCAATGATCCAAACGCGGAGCAAGACCGCGGTCCCGGGGGCTGACTGCGCCCTTGGGACCGCGGTCTTTTGGGATTTGAGCTTTTTTCTCCGTTTCTGCGGAGCTTTATAGTTTCTCTGATTCTGTCCCGCTAATTGGAAAATGCAACAAATATGCACATATCGAATTGTAGTTTATGCGAAAATTTGGTCATTACTGTTAAATTCTATTGACAGTTTGTAAAAATAATGTTATACTATTCTATGGCATATTATGTGATCTCGGCAAAGGGCTTGCCCCCGTGCCGGAAATTAGGAGGATAAACATATGGCGGAAACCAGATTCATCAAGACCGTTGTTTTCGGAGGGTACGATAAGGCTGACGTTGATAAGAAGCTCGAGTTTCTTTATACGCAGTATTATGATATGAAGAATTCCCTCAGAGAAGCTAAGCTCATGCTCAATAAGTATAAGGAAGGTGCCGGCGAAGAAGCCGTTATGGAAAGCGTCCTCGCTAATGAGAGAGCTAAGCTCACAGAGTTCCAGGTCAAGAATGAGGCTATGAGCGAAAGCCTTAAATCTATCGACGACGATAATAAGAATAAGGAAAAAGAGATCGCCGAGCTCAAGGCTAAGCTCCAGGAGACCGAGGAGCAGCTCAAGGATGCTAATTCCAAGCTCGCCGCCTCTTCCGGCAACGACGCCGCTATGTTGGGTGTCGTATTCGCCGAGGCTCAGAAGTCCGCGAATATGATTATCCAGACCGCTCAGAAGCAGGCTAACGATATGGAGGCAGACTCCAAGAAGCTTGCCGAGAATACCGTCACCGATGCCAATAACAAGGCTATGAAGATAATCTATGAGGCTGAGGTCAATGCTGCGAAGATCACCGCCGATGCGGAGAACGCTTCTGCTAATATGCAGGCCGCTTCCGGCAACCTGAAGGCTTCTATGCTCGCCGATGTCAACAGGCTTAGCGCCGATATGGCCAACCTCAAAAAGCTGCTTGCTCAGTTCCAGACCGACGGTATGTCCGTCCTCGATGAGTCTGAGAAGCTGCTGGGCTCTACCAAGGCAGAGCTCACCGCCGGCGGTGTTCCCGTGTTCAAGGAGCCCTCGGCTGTTGAGGCTAAGATGCCCGCAGTTCCCGAGTATGCCGCTGTTGACAACACCTACAATACCGGTGTTGACGAGGCTGAAAAGAAGAAGAACGAGGAGCTTGACAAGCTCAAGGCTATGGCAGGCGCTCTCGGCGGCAAGCCCAAGGATGAGCCCAAGCCCGCATCTCCCGCTGCAGAGGCTCCCAAGAGCGGCGGCACCAGCCTGGACGACCTGCTGAAAAAGGCCAAGTCGATAAAGTAAATCCCGCTTTGCAATATTAGTTTTGGAGGAGTGTTTTTCTGATGAGTACAGAGATAATCATTGTTAGGCCCGATAAATGCGTGGGCTGCAATTCCTGCGTAAGGACCTGTCCTGCGCCCGAGGCCAACATCACCAAGATGCTGGAGGACGGCAGGTTCGTTACCACGGTAAATCCCGATAAGTGCATCGCCTGCGGCGAGTGCGTAAGGACCTGCACCCATGGCGCAAGAGACTATATCGACGATACCGAGGCTGCTATGCAGCGCATGACCAAGGAGAAGCTGATAGTCCTGGCGACTCCCGCCATCAAGACTGTGTTCCCCACCAAGTGGAAGAGCGTGCTTGACTGGTTCAAGTCCAAGGGCTGCATCATCTTCGACGTATCCTTCGGCGCAGATATCTGCACCTGGGCTCACCTAAGAGCTATCGAGAACAAGAAGGTGGGAAATGTCATCACTCAGCCCTGCGCAGCTATCGTAAAGTATATCGAGATCTATCAGCCCAAGCTGCTGGAGAATCTCTCGCCTATACACAGCCCCATCTCCTGCGCGGTAACATACATAAAGAAGTACCTCAGAAGGCATAATCCCGTTGCGGTGCTCACTCCCTGTATCGCCAAGAAGAACGAGTTTATGGAGACCGGCCTTGTTGATTTCAACATCACCTTCAAGAAGCTGGATGAGTATTTCGAGCGCAACGCTATCAAACTGCCTACCCACGGAGCCAGCGAGTATGAGTATAAGTTCGACGAGCAGCAGGGTCAGCTGGGTGCCATCTACCCCCGTCCGGGCGGACTCAGAGACAACCTCTGGATGCACGACCCCGATATCAACATCACAACCTCCGAGGGCGTCCACAAGGTATATCCCGAACTGGATATGTACGCTCAGATGCCTGATTTCAAGCATCCCGAGGTATTCGACGTTCTCTCCTGCGAGTTCGGCTGCAACGTAGGCCCCGCATCCGGCACCAAGCAGACAATGTTCGACGTTATGGCGACAATGAGAGAGGTGGAGAAGGAAGCCAAGAACCGCCGCAAGACCGGCGTTTTCGGCGGCGGACAGGATAAGCTGTTCAAGAAGTTCGATGACGAGCTGAGGATCGGAGACTTTATGAGATCCTACAAACCCGGCACACCTACTCCCGTTCCTACCGACCGTCAGCTCGAGGCTGTATTCGAGATGATGGGCAAGCATACCGAGGAGCAGAGGCATTTCGACTGCCACGCCTGCGGACACAAGTCATGCAAGGATATGGCTATCGCTATTTCGAGAGGTCTCAATACTGCGGATAACTGTGTTGTTCATGCCAAGAGCATCCTCACTGCAAGACACAGCGAGCTGCAGGCTCAGCACGAGCTCCTTTCGGAGATCACCAACGAGTGTCTGGCACTTTCGGATAACCTGAAGGACAGCCTCAGGAACATCAACGCCAATATGGATAACATAGGCGAGTCCAATACCAAGACCAGTGAGAGAGCCAACGTCGTTAATGACCTGCTCTCAAACGTAATAGCGTTCTGCAACGCCAACCCCACAATGGATGCTTCCAGCACCAAGCAGCTGGTCGAGATACTGGAAATGACCCTCGATGCCTTCAAGGACCTCGATAACAACGTTAACGAGACCAACAAGAGCTCTGAGGTCATCCGCCAGTCCATCACCGAGATCAGCGGGCTCGTTGACAGCATAAACGAGAACCTGCACAAGACCAACAAGAAATAAGATCGCTTAGGGGCAGCCGCTCATTACCTCCGAGGAGGCTATCGGGCGTCTGCCCTATTTCAATGCACAATTCACCATGCACAATCAAGGAGCGCCTGAGGCGTGATATGTCCGTTCGGACGCTGCAGGCAGCTGTGGAGGCAAGCCTGATGCTTTTGATGCAGCAAACCGGGTATAGCTTCACAAGCTTGCCGCTCTGCACAAGGCAGTATGCCAAAATGGGCATAGATCCGCGCAGCGGATACCTGCATCGTGAATTGTGAATTGTGCATTGTGCAATGCTCTCAATTGTATATTTTGTTTAATATTTGCTTGACAGACGAGGCAAAAAATGATATAATTGTACTAAATAGGTATGCACTAAGTGTTATTTGCTGATAGTTAAATATTCTGCTCGGCAAAAACTGCGGTTTTCCGCGCTTTTTCCGGCTTAGGATTGGAGAGCTGTATATGCAATGTGAGAACTGTCACGTCAACATACCCATTGGCAGTACCGTCTGTCCCGAATGCAGGACATTGCAGAGATATAATGTCAGGGACTTTGACAATACCAGAGCCGTTCAGCGAATGCTGAAAATGGCTGTCAAGGAGCAGGCCGAGATCATAGCCGATACAGAGCAGCTCATAGCTGTCATCTACGACTACATCCCCGGCTATGAGACCGAGGGCAAGCTGCTGGCAAAGGCTCTGAGGGGCGGGATACTAGAGCTTATACTGACCGCCCAGAACAAGAAATACGCTTTCACCGACTCGAGGAAGTATATGATCAAGGATCTGGGCTTCACCAAGAAGGAAGCCGAGTTCGTTCTTGCCTCGCTGGGATATATGCTGGGCTTTGCCTATCCCTCGCCGCTGATGGTGGTCATCGACCAGAGAAAGGCTCCCGAGCCTGCTAAGAAGGCTGCTGCCTCCGCCGACGGTGAGTCCGGCGAGACTGCGGCTGCGGCTCCGGATGCTCCGCTGCCGCCGGATCTTAAGGTCTACAAGAAGCTGGATGCCTTTATCCACCGCCTCTCGAAGACCGTAACGGTCAAGGAGGGCTTCACCAAGCTGGACGGCTACTGCTTTGACAGCTTCAGGATGAAGAGCGCATCGCTGCCCGGCACCCTGAGAGTTATCGGTGAGTATGCGTTCTCGGACTGCAAGAGGCTGGAAGAGCTGACGGTGCCGGCGAACGTGAGAAAGATCGAAAAGGGCGCCTTCAACGCCTGCGTGGGGCTCAAAAAGCTCAAGCTGCCTGAGGGCCTGCTGGATATAGGGGATAATACCTTCCTCTGCTGCACCTCCCTCAAGGGGCTGAGAGTGCCGAACAGCGTCAGCAGCATCGGCGAGAACGCTTTCTCGGGCTGCGGTGAGCTGGAAAGGCTCGTCATAGCGCAGCAGGTGAAGTTCGTTGACGACAACGCCTTTGCGTACTGCCCGAAGCTGACGATCTATTGCTATGAAAACTCATATATACATAAGTATTGTATGCAGAATAATATTAAATTTGTGACCTCGCCTATGGGAACGGTTCTCCCTGACGGGGATGAAGGGAAGGATTGAGCCTGATGACTGAACTTAGCATTGGCCAGGAAGTTGAACTCGAATATGGCGGTAAAGCCAAGGTAACGGGGATAATCGGAAGCGGCGGTCAGGGTACCGTTTACAAAGTGGATTACAACGCTCAGAGCTGGGCGCTGAAATGGTACGATATCTCCAAGATAAAGGATCCGCTGGAGTTCAAGAACAATATCAAGAGAAATATCAGCGACGGTGCGCCGAGCAATAAGTTCCTCTGGCCCAAGTACCTGACAAAGGATTTCCCCGACGGCACCTTCGGCTACCTTATGGAGCTGAAGCCCGACAGCTTTGACTCCTTCGTGGATATCCTCAACACCTACCGCTTGAAGGTAGACCCGCTGACGGGCAGAGCGGTAAAGCAGCCCGTAAGATTTACCGACCTTACAGCTATGGTAACGGCGGTCATAAACATCGCAAACGCTTTCAGACAGCTGCACAGAGCAGGTAAGAGCTACCAGGACCTTAACGACGGCGGTTTCTTCATCAACGTGGATACGGGCGCCGTACTGGTCTGCGACTGCGATAACATAGCACCTGACGGAGCTAACTTCGGCATCGGCGGCAAGCCGGGCTATATGGCTCCCGAGATAGTAAGGGGCATCGCAAAGCCCGATGTTCAGACGGATAAGTATTCGCTGGCGGTAGTGCTCTTCAAGCTGCTGTTCAGAGGCGACCCCATGGAGGGCGAGAAGGTCATCAAGGACGTGTGCCTGACCGAAGCCTCGGAGCTCAAGCACTACGGTGCCGAGGCGGTGTTCGTATATGACCCGGACAACGACACCAACCGCCCGGTAAGAGGCATCCACGACAACGTTATCAAGTTCTGGAGGCTCTACCCCGATTATATCAAGTATGCGTTCATCGACTCCTTCACCAAGGGCCTCAACGATCCCAGCAAGAGAGTTATCGAGAACGAGTGGCAGAAGATGTTCATAAAGCTCCGTTCGGAGATCATCGCCTGCCCCTGCGGGAGAAAGAACTTCACCTCGATGTTCGAGAAGCCTGACGATGCGACATACAAGTGCCCCAAGTGCGGCATGACCTTCGCAACACTGAAATTCAGCAACCGCGAGGAGCGTATGCCTCTTTACATCGGCTCGAAGATCTATACCTGCGAGCTTGACCCGAACACCGACGACCTGGTAGGCGTTGCGGGCGAGCTGGTGGAGAACAAGCTCAAGCCCGGTGTGCTGGGCATCAAGAACGTGTCCGACGAACCCTGGAGAGTTAGAATGCCCGACGGCGTCTACTACGATGTAGAGCCCGGCAAGGGCTGCCCCATCTGGCAGGGACTTGAGATACAGTTCAACGACGGAAAGGTTTCGGCTTGGATCTGAGCCGCTTGATAAACAACGACCATCTCAAAAAAGGAGAAAGTGATTATGAGTAAGAAAAATAAGCAGAACAGCACCCCCACCCCTGCTCCCGCTGAAGAGAAGCAGGAGGTCCAGGCAGCAGCTGCCGAGACAGACGCTCTCGATGATTTCGATATGCTTGATTTTGACGACGATCCGCTGGGAGCTACCGGTGTATCGAGGAAGAGCCTGGTAATCTTCTTCCTGATAGATACTTCGGGAAGTATGAAGGGCACCAAGATGGGTGAGCTCAATACCGTTATGGAGGAGCTTATCCCCGAGATCCGCCGAGTAGGTGAGGCTGATACCGAGGTCAAGATCGCTGTACTGACCTTCTCCACCGGCGTTAAGTGGATGTATGCAGAGCCTATCGCCATCGAGGAATTCGAGTGGACAAGACTTACCGCTCAGGGCGTTACCAGCATGGGTGAAGCCTTCAAGGAGCTCTCGCTGAGAATGTCGAGAAACAGCTTCCTCAATTCTCCCTCGCTCTCCTTCGCCCCCGTTATCTTCCTGATGACAGACGGCTATCCCTCCGACGATTACAAGGAGGGTCTGGAGGCGCTTTCCTCCAACAGCTGGTATAAGTTCGGCCTTAAGGCTGCGCTGGGTATCGGCAACGAAGCTAACGACGATATGCTGGCCGAGTTCACCGGCTCAAAGGATACCGTTGTTCACGCCTACTCGGGCAACCAGCTGGCTCAGATGATCAAGATCGTTGCAGTTACCGCTTCGCAGATAGGCAGTAAGAGTATGACTCTTGCCGACCAGAACGAGCAGGAGCTCAGCGACGAGGACGTTTATGCCTCCAAGCAGAAGATGCTGGGTCAGCAGATACAGGAGCTGGTAAAGAAGAACGATTCGGACGATGTTTCCTTCGATTCGGGCTGGTAAAAAGCAGTATCCCGGATCATAATAAAGAAGGAGCAGTGATAGATAATGTTCAACGGGTTCAGTCACTCTGTTATGGGTGCCAGCCACGAGAAAAGAGGCATAGTATGCCAGGACAGCTCCGCTTACAAGGTCGGCAACGGCTTTGCGGTCGCTGTTGTAGCTGACGGTCACGGCAGCAAGAAGCACTTCCGCAGCAACATAGGCTCGAAGTGCGCCACCGAAGCAGCAGTCGAGACGGTCGAGAGGTTCTTTGAGGATCCCGACCTCTTCGATGAGAGCATAAAGAAGAATTACAAAAGAGTCATCAGGATGATCGAGAAGCAGGTGCTGATGCTCTGGAACGAAAAGGTGCTCAAGCATCTGGAGGAAAACCCCGTCACCATTGACGAGAAGCATATGTTTGAGCATAAGGATTTCATCGAGATACCCCCCGAGTCCTATTACGGCACAACGCTGGTGTGCGCCGTGGCAGCCAGGGATTATACCTTCGGCTTCCAGATCGGTGACGGCAGCCTTGTGGCTGTGTTTGCCGACGGCGAGACCTCGCAGATCATCGACTACGAGGAATCAAACCCCGCAAACATCACAGCTTCCATGTGCAACGCCATGGCATCGACGATGTTTGACGAGTTCTTTGTTGAGAACAAGAAGCTGCTGAGCTTCTTCGTTTCGACGGACGGTCTTTACACCTCCTTCGGCAGCGACAGGGACTTCCTTGACTACCATACGATAATCGCGGGGCAGCTCCCCAATATCGAGGCGTTCATGCCCTCACTGAAAAACAACCTCGTAAAACGCTCCCACTACGGCACCGAGGACGATATCTCCCTCTCCTGCATCTACGATGCAGAGCTTGCTGTGGAGGATAACGGCGTGATCAAGGAAAAGATCGCCGCCAACAAGCGTGAGGCTGCCGAGAGGAAGGCCAAACTGCTGAACAAGCAATAGCAGATCACACAAAAGAAATAATTAAGGCAGGTGCTTGCTTTGGAACTAATGAAATTTTACATTAAAGCATCGGATATAGCCGAGCAGATCAAGCAGGATAAGCCGGCGTTCGCAGACAGATATGCGGCGTTTATCCTCAATGACCGGGACGAGATCTTTATGGGGCTCTCAAGCCTTGTGCTGAAGGACGGCAAGCTGATCAATCTGCCTGCCGATGTTGCGGCGGCTATGAATATGGCAAACGCCGGATGCAGGAATGCTTCTGCGCTGGTCATCATCAGCCCGAAGAACGGCTCGGTGCTCAAGCCCTCTGAGGAGGGTCTGGGGCTGCTGTTCCGCTACAATCCCAACAACGATAAATGCCAGATTTATCTCTCGAATGAGGATCAGCCTACCGTGGCAACACTGAGGCTCGCCGGTTCGGCAGCTTCCCTTATGGAAGGCTTCGATTTCGGAGGCGGCCCCTCAAAGCCCTCCACTCTCAAGCCCGTGACCCCGCCCCCTGCAGCTTCCGCTGCACCTGCACCCTCTGCTGCGCCGAAGGCTGCGGCTCAGGAGGTTAAGAAGGACGTCGCCAATGCGATCAAGGGCGTGGGCATCGACGAGAGCAACCCCTTCTACGAGGCTCCGGAGGATATCAAGCCTCCCGAGGAGATAATCGCTATGCAGAGCGAGGAGGAGGAAGCCAAGGCTGCCGCCAAGAAGAAGCTCCAGGAAGAGGAAAACCTCACCCCCGAAGAGCTTCTGGAGCAGGCCAAGAGGCGCAAGAAGGTCGCAAGATCGAACTTCCTTTTCAGAAGAAAGCACTGAGAACAGCCGCAAAGCTGCACCCTAAGGGGCATAGCTCTGCGGCTGATGTTCGATTATACAGAAAGGCGAGGTGATGTGCGTATGAGGATAAGAAGGCTGATCGCGGCGGCGGTGTCATCGGCGATGCTGCTTTGCGGATGCTCGGTCAACTCTGCCGTTAAGGAGAGGGAACAAGAGCCGCTGCCTCCCACTGCCGAGGGAAAGCTGGAGGAGCTGACCTGCTACTGCTTCAAGGCAGGCAAGGCTGACGCACATCTTATCTGGAACTCGGACCTCGCCATCCTCATCGACTGCGGCGAAAAGGGCTTCGGCAAGGAGATCGTGGACTATATGTCCAAGGCTGGGATCAAAAAGCTGGATATGCTCATCGTCACTCACTTTGACAAGGATCACGTTGGGGGCGCGGCAAAGGTGCTGAGATCGGTCCGCGTGGATCGGGTGATACAGAGCAACTGCATCAAGGAGAGCGAGGAATACTCCGAATATGCGGAGCAGCTCAAGGCTCTGGGCAAGCGGGGAGAGATCCTCTCGGAGCGGCAGAGCTTCCGGTTCGGGAATGCAGAGGTGACGATCTATCCTCCTATGCGGCAGAGCTACCCCGACGAGCCCAGCAATAACTCATCCCTGATAACCTCGGTGAGGTACGGGAGCAAGTCGCTGCTGTTTGCCGGGGATGCGGAGGATCTTAGGATGAACGAATTCATCGCCCGGGAGGGGGGCAGGTCTTATGACTTCCTTAAAGTGCCCTATCACGGGCATTTCCAGAGCCGCCTGGGAGCCTTTCTGAACGATGTAAGGCCTAAGATCGCGGTGATAACCTCCTCCGACGAGATACTGGAGGACAGGGCGGTGATGAAGATGCTTTCAGACCTCGGCGCAGAGACCTATCTGACCAGGACGGCGCCGGTCATAGTCAAATGCGACGGCGAGAGCATATCCGCCCATTACGAAGAGAAATGAACAGAAGCCCCCCGCAGGATCTCGCCTGCGGGGGGCTCAGTTTGCTTATTCTGTTATGCATCCGAGCCGGGAACCAGCTCCAGGGTGATGGTGGATTGCAGATCAAATACCGTCATAGTCGTTCCGCGGAGGATATAGGTGGAATCAGTACCGTCAGAGTAGAGGATGTGACCCTTTTCCCAGGTGAAGCCCTGCTTTCCTGAGGCCGAGGATGCGTTCCCCGTGCCGTCGGAGTAGAACTCCAGATAAGTATTCTCAGCAGTTACGCCCGTACCGGTATCGAGAGGCGTGCCGTCGTTGTGGGCGCTGACGAAGGCGTACTTGCCCTCGGGAACGCCGTCGGGCTGCTGATAGCTGCTCTCGTGGATGTAGATCAGCGTCATATTGTTATCCTTCACCGTGAGCTTGTCGCCCTCCAGCGTGAACTCGTTTTTGCCGCCGCCCTCAACGGTGAAGCTCTTGTCATCCCAGGTCAGGGGAGTCGTCCCCGCCGGACTGGAGTAGGTGCCCTTGCCGCCGGCCTCAAAGGAGATAAACAGCTTTGTGGGGTCGATATCCACGCTCAGGAAGGTCTCCTTCTCTCCCTCAAACGCCTGGGAGAAGATGTACTTGCCGCCCGGCTTGCCGTCGGTGGGAGCGGGAGCAGGTGCAGCAGAGGCTGCGGTGGTAGTGGTGGTGGTCGTCTCCGCGGAGGAGGAACTGTCACTGTTGGCACAGCCCGCCAGGCTCAGGACAGCGGCGGCTGCCAGCAGCAGGGTCATAGTTTTTATTTTCATATCTATCGTCTCCTGTTCTCTTTTACAAGTCGGGGCTCTCCCGACTGCATTATTATACCGCAAATCAGCAGGATTGTCAAGGAAAACCGCGGAGTTTTCATCTTCCTGACACATTGCGGGAGGGCAGGGAAGCCGTACAGGCACATTGGCGCCGTCCGGGAAGCCATATTTGAACAAATTATGAAAACAGGCATTTTAGCTTGACAAAGAGCACAAACCGTGCTATAATAATATGGCTGAATACAATGCGCTGCTAGCTCAGCTGGATAGAGTGACTGGCTACGAACCAGTAGGTCAGGGGTTCGAGTCCCTTGCAGCGCGCCAGGTGCACGCGGTGCACCACCGAATGCCCTCGCGTCCGAAAACGCGGGGGTTTTTTGTTTTGTACTGCTCGGGGAACGGGGCTTGTTTTGAGCATGACAGTCCTCCTTTTTTTGAATGCAGTCCCGCAAAAAATCCCGCAAAGGTTTTTAGCTTGACAAAAAGCGGGCTTCTGATGTGTCATGCAACAGGACGGTGCGGGCTGTTTTTGCTCCTGTATCAGGAGAGCTCCGGGAGCATATCTCGGAGAGTGCAGGCAGTGTGCTCTGCGGTCAGGAGGGTGAATATGTGGCGCCGTTTTTGCTCTCAGGTGGGGGAAAGATCGGGGATAATATTGTTGCATACTCTCGCTTTGAGGGTAAGGCGCATTGGACTCTGTATCATCACAACAGAATAGCTAATGATTTGGCTTTCACAGTTCGGATGTGAGAGCTTTTTCTGTTCTGAAATGATGTGAGCAATATTTATTGGGCTGCTGTGGAATAATAGTTACCGGCAGTCAGAATAGGCAATGCTTTCTGAATGATTATTCACTGAAAATATTTTCAGAAAAGATAGATCCTGCAACCACCTTCTCCTCCGCGCTCTGATCTTTCACCCGCTTTTCATATTGCCTTTAAGTAAGATTAAGGCAGGAATGGTATGATAAGCTCAAAGAGAAGTTCAAAGGAGGTCATCACTATGAAAAAAGCATTATCTATGACACTGGCAATAATCCTTGCGGCTGCAATGACAGCCTGCGGCAGCACCTCGGACAGCTCGTCCAAGGGTTCGGCAGATACGGTTTCTTCTGTAAGCGAGAGCACAGCTTCCAGTGAGGAACAGCAGGACGATACAGAGAGCAATAGTGACAAGCCCGGCGATCCGCCTGACGGCAAAGGCGGCGGCGACAAGCCTGACGGCGCTCCTCCTGACGGACAGGGCGGAGGCCCCGGTGGGAATCGCAGTGAAGTTGTTTACGGCGGAGCAACGGAAATAACCTCGTCTGAAACACAGGACGGCAAGACCTACGAATCGTCGGAATCAGATCAGAGCGCTCTGCTGATAAGCACCTCGGATGATGTGACAGTCACAAATGCCACGGTCACCAAGTCCGGCGATTCCGACGGCGGCGACAACTGCAATTTCTACGGTCAGAATGCGGCGGTGCTGGTCAAGGACGGTTCGACGACAACTATCACGAATGCGACTATCACCTCGGACGCATCGGGCGCCAACGGCGTGTTCAGCTACGGCGGCAACGGCGGAAAGAACGGCGCATCGGGTGACGGCACCACAGTCATCATCAAGGACTCGACTATCACCACCACCGGCAGCGGCTCGGGCGGCATAATGACCACCGGCGGCGGTATCACCAAGGCAAATAACCTCACTGTCACTACAAGCGGACAGTCCTCGGCTCCCATACGCACCGACAGAGGCGGCGGAACTGTCACCGTTGACGGCGGCACATATACATCCAACGGTCTTGGTTCGCCTGCCATCTACTCCACGGCGGATATAACCGTTGAGAACGCCACGCTCGTTTCAAATCTCTCTGAGGGCGTGTGCATTGAAGGGCTCAACTCCATAACCCTCAACAACTGCGATATGACCGCAAACAACACCAAGTGCAACGGCAACGCCACCTTTATGGATACCATTATGATCTATCAGTCCATGTCGGGCGATGCGGACAGCGGCACCTCGTCCTTCAATATGACAGGCGGCTCGCTGACCAGCAAGAACGGTCACGTTTTCCACGTTACAAACACCAATGCGGTGATCACCCTGACCGGCGTGAAGATCACCAACGAGGACAGCGATAATGTTCTGATCTCGGTTTGTGATGACGGTTGGAACGGCGGCTCCAACACAGCCACGCTGAACGTTTCCAAGCAGACTCTTGAGGGCGCGGTACTTGTGGGCGACAACTCCAAGCTGACGCTGAATCTCTCGGACGGCTCCACACTCAAAGGCTATGTGAGCGGCAGCATCACCAATGCCAAGGGCGACACAGTTTCCACGGATGTCGGAACAGTCTCCGTAACTCTCGACAGCTCCAGCACCTGGACGCTCACGGGCGACAGCTACATCACCGAATTCAACGGCGATGCATCGAATGTTATTTCCAACGGCTACACTCTCTATGTGAACGGTACAGCGCTGACAGGGACGAAGTGATGTAAGTTTTGAGATAAATAAATGCATTAGAATAAACCTCCCGGGGCTTGCTTTTGAACCTTGGGAGGTTTGTGTTTGTTGATCGGTTTATCCTTATTATACTGTAACAAGCAGATCGCTGACTGTTAATAAGGACGCATTTCACGCATCAATGCGAATATCACAATTTGTGATATCTCGTATAAGCGTATAGGAGTTATACTATATAAATATATAAGGCACAAGGCACTTTCTGTGTTGGTAAAGAGGGGTTTTGCAAAAACCGTTCTTTCGAATTTGACAAGCCAATCATGGTGTGGTATAATAGTATCATAAGGTATTTGATCTGATACCGTGCAGTAAAGAACACGCAGGTTCGGATCAAGGGCAACGTATAAAATAAAACAGATTGAAGTGATGCCATGTAATCAAAAGAAACTGAATATAGGAACGAGGACGGTTTACGTCCGCAGAATGCCTTGTGGTCTGATCTGACAGGCCGGCCTTTTCGCGGTGTGATATATGTGATAGGTCTTTTCTATATATTTTCTGTTGATTGCTGTGATCCGTTTACAGCGATCTTTTTTATTTTATAAAGGTATATATACCGCAGATATAAAGTTCCTTTATAAGGGTACTTTTATCCGAGGGACTTATATACTTTATAAAGGTACCTGACCTTATACGCCTATAAAGGCAGTTATAAGTTCAGTCCTAAAGCATTTTATAAAGGCAGATGTGATGTCCAGCGAGCAGATGATATAAGAATAGAGCAGATATTATACCGAAAAAAGGGCGTAAAAAGGCAAATGCGAAGTTGTGTAGTCGCGATTTGACAAGCCAGTCAACTTGTGGTATAATATATGCAATGAATATTTCTTATACAGATCGCTGTGATTCACTTACAGCGATCTTTTTTATTCCTATAAGGTATATACCGCAGATATAGAGCACTTTTAAACTGGCACTTTTATCCGTGGGACTTATATATACCTTATAAAGGTACCTGAACTTATACGGCGTAAAAGTAGTTATAAGTTTAGGCCGGTACATTTTATAAAGGCAGAAGTGATGTCCAGCGAGCAGATGATATAAGGAACAGAACAGATACTATACCGTAAAAAGGCGTAAAATCGGCGTAAAACAGAAAGTGCAGAAAAAAACAAAGTTGTGTAGTCGCGATTTGACAAGCTGATTAACTTGTGGTATAATATATGTAATGAATATTTCTTATACAGATCGCTGTGAATTACTTACAGCGATCTTTTTTATTCCTATAAGGTATATACCGCAGATATAAAGTTCCTTTATACGGGCACTTTTATCCGAGGAACTTATATACCCCTTATAAATGCACCTGACCTTATATGGCTATAAAGGCAGTTATAAGGTCAGCCCGGAACATTTTATAAAGGCAGAAGTGATGTCCAGCGAGCAGATTTTATAAGAACAGAACAGATATTATACCGTAAAAGGGCGTAAAAAGGCAAATGCGAAGTTGTGTAGTCGCGATTTGACAAGCCGTTTAAGTTGTGGTATAATATATGCAATGAATATTTCTTATACAGATCGCTGTGATTCACTTACAGCGATCTTTTTTATTTCCATAAAGGTATTTACCCTGTTCGGGAGCGCGTGACTTTTTATCCGGTATTTTTATCCGCCGGTTTAAAATGCCGCCGTCACTTTTAAACAGGTTATAAATAGATCGACGAAAGGAGGAAATGCCTATATGACAGAGGAAAGGATAAGAGTCATGACAATACCGGAGGCAGCGAAGGAACTTCACAGCATAGGAATCAAAATCGGTGAGGCAAGGCTGAGGACATGGTGTAAGGAAGGTACACTTCCTTATGTGCCTGCCGGCAGGAAAATGCTCATTAACTTTGATGATGTGCTTGGCTTATTCAGGGCAGCCTGACACAAAGCCGCATAACCATATCAAAGCATATCCAAAGCAAAGCCCGCTGCAGTTCACCGTTTTGGGGGACTGCAGCCCCGACCCCAATACATCTGAAAGGAGGGAAACGCCGCTATGACAGAGAACAGAGCTATAAGGATAATGACTATCCCTGAAACAGTCAGAGCACTTAGCAGTATTGGTGTTTATGTCGATGAGTCAACGCTGAGAGCGTGGTGCAGGAGCAATGCCATCCCCAGCATCCAGGCAGGAAGGAAGACACTGCTCAACCTCGATGACGTACTTAGATTTCTGAAAATGGAAGGTTGATCACCCGATACTGACTAAGCAAGAGCAGGAACAAGGACCTGCTGAACAGAAGGATAACGACACAGCTGCCCCCTCAGACGGGGCAGCACAACCTTAACTATGAAAGGAGTGCATTTTTATTGAGTATAAGAACAAGGAAATACAAAAACGGAAAGATCAGAGCCTATGTTATAGGCGTTTACAGAGGCAAGGGCCTTCCCGAACTGACTGAGACCTACAAATATGACCCAAGCAAGACAGAGAAGCAGAACAGGAAAGAAGCCAAAAGGCGTGAAGAGGAACTCAAGAAGAAAGCAAATATCAAGGATCCCATATTTTCAGATTATGCCGAATATGCCATAAAGCATCTGGTCTCAAGGGGCAAGATGAAGCCGAAGACAGAGACTACATATAGAAGATATTTCCTGCCGAGAGTTAACGAACGGTTCGGAGACTTGAGGCTTAACAATATAGATACTAAGATGATCAACAAATACTACGATGACCTGCTATCCTCGGGATGCAGGGCGAAGCCCGGCTCTGCCGCTCCGAAGACAGATATCCGTGCGGTGATAGCAGACCGGGGAATGACCATAGCCGCGGCAGCAGGGAAAGCAGGAATATCCACGGCTACGGTCTCGGCCGCCTGTAACGGCCGCAAGATCAGAGAAGACATGGCCAGGCTGATCGCAGAGGTGCTGGATACAGACTGCAGCAGCCTGTTCAATATCACTATGGATAACAGGCCGCTGGCATATAAGACGGTCAAGGAGTTCCATATCTTCCTGTCTGTCATATTTGAGCTGGCATACAAGGAGGAACTCATCGAGAGGAATCCGGTCAAAACTGCTGATCCTCCCAAAGTTCCGCAGAAAGAGCGCGAAGCATTCACCTGGGAGGAGCTGACTGCCATAATCAACGCAAGCAGACAGGAAAGCATCAAGTGGCAGACTATTTTCGCCCTGTTTTACAAGACGGGAATGAGGCGCGGAGAGATAGCGGGCTTGAAGTGGTCTGCTATCGACTTTGACAACTCAGTGATCCATGTGGACAACAATTTACAGTACAAGCCCTCTGACGGATTATATGCAGGTTCTCCCAAAAGCGATAAAAGCATAAGAGAATTTCCTATCACGGATTACGAGAGGGAGCTGCTGAAAGAATACCGCAAGTGGTATATCGAACGCAAAGCAGCCTACGGAGATTCGTGGAATGAAACAGGTTATATATTCTTTCAGGAGAAAACCGGGAACGTGGGTCTCCCGATGCATCCCGATTCTATAAATGACCATTTCGGGAAGTTTGAAAAGAAGTATGGGCTTGCGCACATAAACCCGCATAAATTCCGCCATACATTTGCGACTCTGGCTAACGACGCAGGAACAGATCCGCTTGTGGTCAGCAGGATGCTGGGACACAGTTCCGTTCTGACGACACAGGCGATATATACCCATACTCTCTCCAAACAGAGCCGTGATGCAGCGGAGCAGTTCGGCAACGCTCTGAACAAAGCGCTTGGAGCGGACGAAAACCAAAACGGCAGCGGGACAGATGCGCCCGAATGATCGATTGATACAGTCCGAAAATGGCCCGGGAGTCCGGGCCTTGCCGGACTTGATATGGGTCATAACATTAGGACGGTTTTTGAAGGAGCAGATCTCAGGAGAGCAGTCACCCGAAGATCTGAAAATTATTGATTAATTACAGGAGGTTTTATATGATCAGAACACGTTCATACGAATGTAAGGATATTTTGTTAGCTGAAGTATTCAGTACAAGGCCGAAGAAGTTTTCCCTGTCCAAAAGGGAGAAGAAGAACCCGACGACTCAAAAAATGAAGAGATACAATTATCACCAAAAGGCCTGGAAGCTGCTAAGGATTATTCTGGCAAATTTCGTCAGCACCAGCACAAGCTTTCTGACACTGACCATCAAAGACCAGGAAGGACTTGATAATGCGACGCTCCATAGTATATGGAAGAATTTTATCAACAGATTAAAGACCAGAGCAAAGAGCATGGGATGGGGAGATCTCAAATACATAAAGGTTGTTGAGACCGGCGCAAATGATGATAATATCCATTTTCATGTTGTCCTGAATATACCGAGTTCCAGACAGAACAGAGAGATCATAGAGGATGCATGGCAGCACGGAAACATCAACTTAAAGCAGGCTAAAATAGATTATGAAAGCGCAGTAAAGCTCTCTTACTATTTGTGTAAGGAAGACAAGCCGGACTCACCGGAAACGGAAATAGATGACAAGGGAACATTTGTGCCTGTGACTGAAAAGAATCGGTTCTTTTACTGGAGCAGATCACGCAACACTGAAAATCCGGAGGCAAAAGTATCCGATAAAGGCATCAGTGATAAACAAGCTGGACAGTTGTATAACCAGTATGTAAAGGGAAAGAACTGCAGTGAGTGGGAGAATATTTTTAAAGAATTCAAATTGATCCGCGTCAAAGCTTCCTATAACAAAGAATATAACAAGCACAGTTTCCGTATTGCTATGAGGAGGAAAAAGACTCGCTTCGATAACAATAAAGAGATGTTCTTGCGGAATGCTTGTGGCTTTGCGGAAGAGTTCGGTAAGGATAACAAAGCCCGGGGTGCTTCTTCCCCAACTCAATAACAGTGTTCCTTTATGAGTACCGTGGCAAGCGCTGTAAGCACACGGGGCAGACGTTTATATGGTGTTCAGGCGGTTGAGTTCAGAGGGGCGGCACATTCAGTCTGTTTCCCGAAATCAGGATTTTTGCGGTTTTGGAAAATAGGAACCGTTCAAAGCAAATTTTTTTCAAAACCCTCTTGACAAATATAACATTTTGTGATATGATATAGATAGTACAAATTTACTTTTTAGTCCGGAGTTCCAAAGCAAGGGAGCTCCGGGCTTTTTTGCGTATAAATGTATAAAAAAACAGAGGGTCAGCCACAGCACCCCTCTTTGACATAGATCTTCTCACTGTATAGGGGAAACAAGACGGTTATAACTCAACGAAGTTGAGGTGTAACCGGCTTGTGACGAGAATTCCGCGCTTCGTAAGTGCTCGGGGGCGGCATTGGGAACGTATCTGCACAGCGTTTCAGGGTACCGTTTTAAGACGGTAAGCGGCACGCCATAAGTGCTTGGCGGTCGTCTGTTAAATCGAAAGCTCAGTGATCCCGTAAAAGGGTTGCGCCATTATAAAACTTGGCTGATGCTGTTTTATCATAGATTTTTGGCATCAGCGGTCACAAGCACGACTTGAAAAGGCTTCTATACGGTTTGCCAGGGCCCGACCATAAAAGCCCGCGTCTTTGGTGTGGACGTAAAACATACCTTTAGCCGCCGGAGAGGACCAACTCCATATCCCGATTTGCGGGATAAAACAATAGTGTTATGATATGCGGCATTCGATTTAACAGTCCGAAATTCTGTACAGATGTTTTAAGGAGGAGATCTGTATGAAAACACGCAACAAACAGCTGACCTATGCCCTGCGGGAGAATCTGGAGAGGATGACCGCTTACGGCGAGAGCAAGTATGCCTATCGTCAGCAGACCAACGACCTGCGCCGTAGAGCAAAGAACGAGCTGATCTGTCAGCACAGGACCCCGGAGGAGATCGAAAAGGCCCTGCTGCACATCGATGCCGCCAAGGACAAGATATTCAGCTTCGGCACGATGCGCTCCTATATCCGTTTTGTGGCGGATTTTGCCGACTTTGTCGCTTCTAAGACGGGTACCTCGCGCACCTCTGTGGAGGACAGCGTGAAATATATCCAGCCCTATATCGACTACCTTATTATAAAGGGGAACTCGCCGAACACGATCAATCTGAAACTCTCGGCTGTCTGCAAGGCCACGGGGCAGTATGTTGTTGATTATACCCACCCCGAGCGACGCTATGCTGATGTGACGAGGGGTGTTAATCCTGCCGTTCGGGACAAGTTCAACTCCCACCGCGCAGCGGAGGCATTGGAGCTTAACCGGGCGATAGGTCTCCGCAGGTCGGAGCTTGGGAGGGTGACGATCTTTGATGTTTCCTGGGACGGCGAAAAGAGTGCCACGATCAGGAGCATCGGCAAGGGTGGCAAGCATAACGAGACCTTTATTACCGATCCTGCGAAGCTGGAGATCCTTACCAAGTTTTATTGCGATGCAATCGCAGATGCGCGGGCAACCCTGCTCACTAAAGAGCAGATGCAGCACGATGCTGATCTGCACCACGCCCGGGCAATGTGTGCGATAGATGAGTACAACCGCGTTATGGGTGAGATAAAGGGTAACTCCGCGAAGCGTGATGAGTATAAGCGATTTATAGTTGACTTCTTTGCGAAGCATAATAAGCCGCTGAAAGAGAATCTCGACAAACCCTACTTTCTTCGCGGGGCAGGCAAGGTTATGCAGCAAAGCCGCGGACGGGAGTTTAAGTTTGACCGGGTAGCTGTCCTCTATGTCAGTGCGACGATACTGCACCACTTCAGGAGCGACACGACTATACAGCACTATCTTATAAAGTGATGAAGTGCCTGAGCATTTACGCAATATCACAAAATGTTATATTCTATAGGATTGTATTCCCTTGCCGTCTGCTGTGGTTCGGAGAGGTGTGGTATTTTTACAATCACATGATATAAAAGGGCTGTTTTAAGGGCGGATTGGTCAAATATCACAAATTGTGATGTAAATATTTGAGTAACATTTCTCTGCAATATCTATTGACAGATATAACAAAATGTGATATAATATACACAGAAAGTAAAAGTGTCAACGTACCGAGTTCCAATTTGGGGCTCGGTATTTTTATTTTGCTCCAAAAATTATATAGGAGGTGGTGTGTCCGTATGGGTCAGCACAGTCAGACGGCGTAAAAGTGCCGGAGGAAAAGCCGCGTACAGCGGTACATAGTTTTTATTGAGGGGTTCTTTATGAGCCCCTCAAAATATTATAATATGAAAGGAGTTTTTGCAAACAATGATCGGAATTTATGCACAGGTGAATGCTGCGAAGATCGACAGGAAAAAGTGGGAGGAAGTCTTTGAGGACTGCAAGATAATAGCTGAGGCAGGACAGCTGGCGGACATCGAAAGTGTGACCGTCCGCGAGGAAGAACTGGAATGTCTTGTGCCGGTACGGGAGAAGGACGGCAAGCTGCACATCGTTGGAGATCTGGTTCAGGGCAGGTGCATTCAGGACTGTGAACTGGAACGTGACGTGACAAAGTATATCCTGAAGGGCGTAAAACCGCTGCTGGGATCCCGGTATCGGAGCATCTGTATATGTGCCTTTATAACGGCACAAGTGAGTATGAGAAATACTTTGTGCCTTATTTCGACACCGAGACCTTTGGTTCGCGTCCGCATATCTGTCTGCTGGCAATGGCGGTGCTGATAGCAAGCGAGTTCCCGGAGGCGGCTGTCGTGTACGGCGACATAACTCAGGGGCAGTGTCAGGAGGCTTGCCGTCTGATAAAAGAGGTCACGGGCAGAGATGCGAAAATGCCGATACAGTATGACTATATTCGCCTGTTTGATGCGTTCCGTGACAGGGGCCATACCGGCATCGAGCTGCTGGACAGGTTCCTGACGACATATAAAGGTGCCAGGACGGAAAACGTTTGTGAGCTGCAGAGAGACACTTTTTTCGAGGACGAGTTTACCGAATATTTCAAGCGCCACAACACGGATGTGTTCGGGCTTGTCAAGGGGTGGCTGGAGCTGGGTCTTTCGCCGGAGGGACTTTGCAGGGCTTATAAAAAGCTTTGGGAAGGCTATGATGTGAAGCAGCTTGTGGACTGTCTCATCCTCGGAAAAGTCCACGTTAAGGAAAAATCCGAGCTGGAGCTTTACGACTTCACGATACCGTCAGAAGCAACAGCGGACACCTCGGCAATGGCAAATGCGAGAAAAACCGCAGGCGATATGGATTTCAGGCGGCGTATCATCAACGCTTATATCCCTTTGGAGGATATGAAAGCTGTCATTAAAGAGCACTTCCCTGACGGGATGACCGACAAGCTTTTCAGCGATGCTCTGGCGGGTAAGGGTCGCCGTTTCAAGAAGCAGCGTTTCATTGAGCTGATGTATTCGGTCATCGGTGAGGATGCTCTTAAAATGGATGAGCGCAATGCGGACATCATTGACCCTGAAAAGCTCTATATGTGGGAGGGCGAAAGCACTACCATAGACGAGTACGTCATCGAGGAGATGAAAGAGGTGCTGCGGCTTGTTCTGCTTGAAGGCAAACAGATCATCGAAAGGCACCGGTTCAGCGGCTGCGCAGACAGAGAGGAATACATCAAGACGCACCTTATCAACCGTATCGCTCTGCCGGTGGATGTGGCCGAGTGTATGATCGACCGCGCAGGCGAGGAGGACTCGACGCTGTATTTCGGGCTTATCGGGACAAATGTCTTTGACTTCTGGGTATCCCCTATAGTCAAGGCTGTGCTGATGAACCCGAAGCTGTACGACTATGTTTTGAGACTTTTGAAGGAGGACAATATATGATCGAAAAGAAGTATCACAACAAGGAAAAGGAACAGGTAGAAGGATTATTCCCGAAGGCAGATCTTGACGAACTGGAAAAGGTCTATCTTGACATTGCCGACCAGGTCAGGAAGCTGGAAAGTCACCTGATATTCAACTTCTGCGACAAGACACCGAAGCTCCGTGAATATCTGATGGAGCAGCTCCGGCTGATGTCGGTGGTGGGGCATTATGAGTTCGCGCTGGGGTTCAAGGCCGGCGCGAGGATGATGAGTGAATTGCTCAAGGAATAAGAACGGCGGCTGCATCGGGGACGGTGCAGCCGCTTTGGCGTTGTGTTGTATTCTTGCAGCGATTTCATCGCGTTCTTATCGGCTTTTTTATCTCCTTTTTTCAGAAAAGCGATAATTGGTGTCTTTCAGCGGTAAAATTATACTGTCGTGTTCAGAAACCAACTCGGGTATGAATAACGTCAGAAATTTATATTGAGCCTGATATTCTTTGATGATCTTCTTGATACAGCTGCCCCGGCCCCGTTGCCGTCTGCTCGTTGAACACCTTAAAGTGAGGCACAGTAACGGACATTACCCTTTTTTATCCGTTTTGCGGTATCTCTTGCCTTTGGTGGTTTTGTCATTCTCTATATCGCCGTTTGCTATAAATATTCGGAACAGTTCTTGTATCCTTTACGTCCAATATATCTGCAAAATCAATGCTTTTATACCATTATCCGGGCTGCATATGTTCAAGTATGATATCAGGATGCTTCCATGTCTTGACAGAAATGGTTTTTTCGGCGCTTTTCTCAAACGAAGGTATATCATCATTTATGGCAGAATGCGGATGCTTTTATTCGGGCATAATATATCCGGAAAAAGATTTGCAAACCACTTGACAAATACTACGGTCAACCGTTATAATATAGATAGAAGGTAAGGCAGAGGAGGCGGGATCTATGCTAATAAATGAACTGCTTGAAAAACGTAGAATGACGAAATACCGGCTCAGCAAGGAAAGCGGTGTTCCGCAGGCTACCGTCAACGATATTTGCAGCGGCAAGGCTGATATGGAGAGATGCACTGCCGGGACTTTATACAGGATAGCCAAAGTCCTTGGAGTGTCTGTCGAGGAGATACTTGAATCCGCAAAATCGGATCACAGGGCATCCTTTGAAACATTCAAGAGCAATATATGTCACCGTATCAAGGATATGGGCGATGTGGAGTTTATGCTCGGCGTGCTTGCATCAGATGAGATACAGTCGCTGTACAATAAGCGCTGGTATCCAGAAGCATTGTATCTTCTTGCGATGCTTGATTATCTATCCAGAGTCAATGACATCCCGCTTTGCACAAGATATGACGGCCTTCGGACAAAGAAACTCAGCAATCCGATATATCCCATCGGCGTACGTCTTACGAGCGAGGTGATGGATTCCGATGAGCCTTTGAAACGGGCTGAACAGGAATGCATACCAGAATTCCGCAGGTTCAATATTATTGAAAGCGAGGTTAGGAATGTTGTCTGATAAGGCTTTTACAAAAGATACGCTTGACTTGTATTTGAAAGAGCTGGCAAAAGAATTCAGAAAGCGAAATGGAAAAAACACTCCGGCAGAGGTCATTCTCATTGGCGGCGCAGCTGTTGTCATTAATTACGGCTTTCGGGAAATGACCTATGACATGGACGCTGTTATAAACGCGAGTTCTTCCATGAAAGAAGCTATCAATTATGTCGGTGACAAATTCGGCCTCCCGAACGGTTGGATCAACGACGATTTTAAGAATACATCATCATATACTGACAGAATAGCACGGTTTTCAACATACTATCGCACTTTTTCAAACGTTGTCACTTTCAGAACTGTGACCGCTGAATATCTTGTAGCGATGAAAATGAGATCCGGCAGAGAGTACAAGTATGACAGATCCGATATTATCGGCGTGCTTTGGGATCAGAAAAAACGCGGTAAACCGCTGACGCTTGAAAGGATAAAACAGGCGGTCATTGATCTCTATGATTCATATGATGTTATTGCTGATGATGTGAAACAGTTTGTCGAGCAGGCAGTAAAGAATGGGAACTATGCTGAATTATACGCCCGGGTAAGACAAATGGAAATAGAAAACAAGGAAAATCTTATTGAGTATCAGGAAGAAAAGCCAGGGGTAGTTAGCAATGATAATTTGAGTGATGTTCTTGCTGCACTCAGAAAAAGGAAAGAACAGGAATGACAGAACTGTTATTATTCCCTGCGTTCTAAACACAATATTAAACAATATTAAACTGAATAGAAGCAACGGCTACATCGTGGTTGACCAGCTGTTGGAAATAAATCAGTTATAATTCAATACTATTTAGCCAAAACGCGGCACCAAGCACGGTGTCGCGTTTTTTATTTCTTCCTCTGATAAGGCTTCCTGGTATCGGTCAGTCCGAGCAAATAGTCTACACTGGTTTTGTAATGCTCCGCAAGGAAGATCAGTGATTCCAGCGGTATCTCGGTGGTATGGGATTCGTAGCGGGAATAGGTCTGCTGCGAGCAATTGAGCAGCGCCGCCATTTGCGCCTGCGACATATCGCTGTCCTCCCGCAGGTCGCGGAGCCTTAATTGTAAAGTCATTGACATCACCCCCGAATATTATATATTATTCAGAAAGTGAGTATTGACTTTTACGCAGAAATTGAGTAGAATATAGAATTATACGGGTGTGGGGAGTGCCTTGAAAATAAAAAAGCCGAGAACGCCCGGAGTGATCCTCTTAGCTTCTCGGTTTTTTCGTAAAATAAGGAATTTTAAAACGCTCCCCCGAAAAGCACCAATAAATCGCGATTTTACAGACATCACAAACCGCATACCGACTGACAACTGACGTTATCTGACCAATTCAGCAAGTCCATGCAGGCGCGCTTCCGCTCAAGGTCGGAATGAATATAAAGGTTCATTGTCAGCTCAACGCGGCTGTGTCCGAGTATCTCCGAAAGTGTCTTTACATCAAAGCCCGCCGCGACAGCCGAACAGGCGAAGCGATGCCTTAATGAATGGAACCGAACTGACGGCAACCCTGCGTTTTTCAGTATCTTTGCAAAGTGATACTGCATAATTCTCGGCTCGGCGGGACGTATGGTATCGCTCAAAATAAAGCGTTCGGGAGCGCTGCGGAGATCTTCCAACAACGCAAAAACACCCGCAGGGATAGGTATCTCGCGGGCAGATGTCGCACTTTTGGGCGAGGTTATGATAACTTGTGTCTTGTTGTTTCCTGTATGTAGACCGACGCGCTGCACCGTCCTTCTGACGGTCAGTATACGTTTTTCAAAGTCGATGTCCTGCCACATAAGCCCGCAAACCTCTCCGACACGCAATCCCATAGCAAGAGCGAGGGTGATGCCGAGAGTGCGGTTATCCCGATGCTTATCCAGATAGGCTTTCAGACGTTCCTGCTCGGCATTGGTCAGCAGCCTGATCTCCGGTTTTACACCCTTTGGCAGCGACACATCCTCAAAGGGATCGCAGATTCCGTACTCCTTTCTTGCGTACTTAAACAGCGATTTCAGCAGAACGATAATATCGGCAACATACCGCGCCGACAGCCCGCTGTCCAGCTTTTTCTGAATGAAGCCGTAAGCCTCCTTTGTCCCGACTGCGCAGCACATAGTATCGCCAAAATGCGGTATTATGTGCTTTTCTACCTTCAGACGGTAGTTAACATACGTCGATAACTTGACCCGGCTCTTGCAGATACCAAGCCATTCAGCACACAGCTCGGACACGAACATATCTGATATCACGGGCTCCAAAGAGTTGTGACTGTACTCAAACAGCTTGTTTTCAGCCTCTGATCTTGTTCTGCCGTAGAACGATCTTGACTGCCTTTTTCCGTTTTTGAATCCGAGCGATAGCCTTGCCTCCCATCTGCCGTCCTTACGCTGGTAAATACTTCCTCTGCTCATTTTTGATTTTCTCCTTTACAAAATAGTCAAATTTTTCACGCATAACACACATAATTGCACCAAATCTCCAAAATAAGTCAGTTGTTAGTTTTTCACAGTTCCTTTAACTTGACAATGATTTATTAATGTGATAAAATTATTAGGTATGAAAGTGTCTGCATAATTAATGTATATCAATTATATATCATCATTTCGCAAAATTCCTTATTTAGAGAAAAAATATCAAAAAATCTCCGGATGCTTCGAGAAGGTGAGGCCTATGCTGCTGCATAAACACAACCGTGAAACCTATGCAAACATGGTGAGCCTTTTTGCGTCAAATCAGCGGGTAGCGGCGGTACAGCCCACCGGTACGGGCAAGAGCTATCTCATTTTGCAGCTTATTGCTGACAATCCCAACAGGCAATTTGCAGTCTGCTCGCCTTCGACTTACATCTTCGGACAGATGAAGTCCCTCGCTGATGAGTATAATATCTCCATTGAAAACACCGAGTTTGTCACCTACACCAAGCTGGCGCAGACGGAGCTTATCACCGAGTTTGATTACATTGTGCTTGACGAGTTTCACCGCTGCGGTGCGGACGAATGGGGACGTGGTGTTCAGGAGCTGCTGGAAGCCAATCCCGATGCCAAGGTCTTCGGTACGTCTGCTACTCCTATACGTTACCTTGACAGCGGACGAAATATGGCTGATGAGCTGTTTGACGGGGTCTATGCGGTCAATATGTCTCTTGCCGAGGCTATCCGCAGGAAAATTTTGCCGTTGCCTGTCTATGTAACCTCTTGGTATTCGTTCCGGGGTGACATAGAACAGCTTGAGATCAAGGCCGAACAATCAGGCAATCCGAGATTAAAAAACGCCCTGCTGGGGAAGATCCGCAAGGCTAAGTCTATGATCGCCGAGCTCGATGTGGGCATTGAAAAAGTATTCGAGAAGCATATCCCCGATAAGGCAGGCAAGTTCATAGTCTTCTGCCCGAATGTGGAGTCGCTTCAAAGAATGGTCAGCGAGTGTGATGCATGGTTCACCAAGGTCAACCGCGATATCCATAAATATACAGTCTATGCGCAGAACAGCTCATCTGACAAGCAGTTTGAGGAGTTCCGAAATGATAAAGACGCTTCGGCGTTAAAGCTCCTGTTCTGCATTGATATGCTGAACGAGGGCGTGCATTTCGATGACATCGACGGAGTGATAATGCTTCGTGCAACGCAGAGCGCTAATGTATTTTACCAACAGCTCGGACGGGCTCTGGCCTGTTCCGAGAGCAATAAACATCCCGTGATCTTCGACATCGTGAACAACTTTGAGTCGGGCGATACCGCGCAGCAGTACGCCGGGATCATGGAGATCGCCCGCGGCGGCGAGATCTACGATGACGAGATCGAGTTTGAGCTTTACGACTACGTCCGGGACATCCGGGAGATACTCAACGAGCTCAACGATACCTTTTCCAACAGCTGGGATTTCAACTTCGAGCTGCTGAAAGAATACGTCGATAAATATGATGAATTCCCTTGTAAAAACGAGTCCTACGAAGGCGTGTCGCTTGGCAAATGGTGCGTTTATCAGCGGGTCCTCAACAATCGTGGGAAGCTGCCGAAAGCGCAGGTCGATAAGCTGAATGACATCGGTTTTCCTTGGAATGTTTATGAGGAGAACTGGCAAGCGATGTTTTCAAAACTATCGAGGCTTGTTGAAAAGCTCGGATGTTTCCCCAAAAAAGCGGATTATCCGCAGGAGGACATCAGCCTGTACCGCTGGGTTTGTATGCAGAAGGACAAGTATCGTAAGGGCGTTTTGGAACCCGAAAGGGCTGAGATGCTTATACAACTCGGCTGTGATATGGGACTACTTTGGTCGTCCGCTTGGGAGCAGAGATACCAACAGTTATGTGATTTTATTGCCGAGCATCACCGTTTTCCCGATAACTCCGATGCGCTTAACGATACGGAGATCATGGTGCTTTACACCTGGATGAATTCTCAGCGCACAAAGATGTTCCGCGGGACTATGGAGGCAGACCGAAAGGCGCTCCTTGACAAGATCAATTTCCCCTGGGACAAACGTGACGAGCAGTGGAACAAGACTTTTGAACTGCTGAAAAAGTATTATGCAGATCACGGTTCGCTGCCGGAAACGAGTGTCACGGTTGACGGTGTTCACATCGGAGTTTGGTACAGGGCACAGTTTCAGCTCTATCAAAAGGGTTTGTTGCAGTCTGCTCGTCTTGACCGATTCAATAGCGCAAACGTCCCGCTTACAAGTCCTCGCAGCGCCCGTAAAAACGGCACCTGGGCAAAGTATTACGACAGCTATATGGAATACCTCACCCGCTACGGGCATCACCCGAACAGCACCGAGCGTTACAAAAACCTTGAATTGCGAAAGTGGAGAAGCCGTCAGCTCAAATACAAGCAGCTCGGAAAACTGACAGCAGAGCAGGTGGAGCAGCTGAGGAATATTTGCAGTGATGTGGCTTGGGTGGATCATATTTAAGGGCGTAAGCTGCCATCGCGGCAGCTGCTATATAAATCTTACCTCTGCTGTTCTGTGCCGTTAGCAAGGCGGCACAGGGCGGTTGGAGAAACGAATGAACGGTGATGAGATGACTTACAGAATCGAACAATTTGTCAGAAAGATCTCGTCGCCTGTTATTGTTAAGACCAACACTGAAGAGAAGCATTTTAAGAACGGCTCGGAGCTTGCTGATTACAGCTTCGACCGGAGATATATTGTTACGGATATTTGCACCAATGGGCAGAACATCATTATCACGCTTGCTGAGAATGATAATATCAATGACACCAACTGGGTCGGTGAGATACAGGAAGGTTTCTTGTGATGAATAATTTGCTAATAATCGGTGCCGGACAGTACGGCGCTATGCTAAAAGAATCAGCCCGAGCGCTGAATCTTTATGACAAGATCGATTTCCTTGATGACAACAGCGATGAGGCCATCGGCAAGCTCGAAAGCTACGAGCAATTCAGAGACAAGTATAAGTGTGCGATCGTTGCTATCGGGTGTGCAGATATCAGACTTGATTGGACAGACAAACTGAAAGCCGCAGGATACGAGATAGTTACTTTTATCAGCCCGAGAGCTTATGTTAGCCCTTCCGCCAAGATCGCCGAAGGATGCGTTATAGAGCCGATGTCGGTAGTTGGTACTGCGGTCCATATTGGCAGATGTTCTATTGTTTCAAGCGGCGCGGTGGTAAACCACAACTCGACTGTTGGTGAAGGCTGTCACATAAACTGCAACGCTACAGTGAAGTCGAACAGTTCAGTCCCGCCGAGAACTAAGGTGGATTACGGCGAGATCTTCTAAAAATGAATGATAGTGAGGAATAGAAATGTCAAGTTTCAAAGCCAAACTTAAGAAAGCAGCGATACTTTCCGGCGTTACGCTGGGGGCTGCATATACTGTGATGAGCTATGTGGCTAAAAAGCAGAGGCCGCGTACCGTCTATAAGAACGAGCCCGAGGAGCAGAATCCGATGGCTGGTAAAAAGGTCGTTTTCGTTGAGAGTGAGAATGATCCCGTGAACGCAGACGGCAAGCAGGGACACCTCGAAGCAGTAGGCGAGAGCAGCTACAAGCCCACATTCTATGCCAAATACATAAAGCGCGGAATGGACAAGATCCTCTCCTTCGGAGGAATGGTCGTACTGTCGCCCGTTTATGCGGTTACTGCCGTTGCGATCAAGCTCGATGACCCGGGTCCGGTGATCTTCCACCAGAAGCGGGTCGGCAAGAACAAGAGCTATTTCCAGCTCTCCAAGTTCAGATCAATGAAGCTCGATACACCCAAGAACGTGCCGACTCACATGCTCGACAATCCGGATCAGTACCTGCTGAAAAGCGGCAAGCTGATAAGGAAGCTGTCCATTGACGAGCTGCCGCAGCTGTGGAATATCTTTGTGGGTAATATGAGCGTTATCGGGCCGCGTCCTGCGCTTTGGAATCAGGACTTCCTGACTGCGGAGCGTGACAAGTACGGTGCCAACGATGTGAAGCCGGGACTTACAGGACTTGCCCAGGCTCACGGACGTGATGAACTGGAGATCCCCGACAAGGCAAAGCTGGACGGCGAGTATGCCCAGGCTCTGAAAAAGAGCAGCTGGTCGGGCTTAAAAATGGATATAAAGGTGTTCGTTGATTCGGTCAAGGCTGTGCTCAAGCATGACGGTGTTGTCGAGGGCGGGACCGGCGAGATACATAAGCAAGAAGAAAAAGCTGAAAAGGTGTCGGAGTAAATGAAGAAGATATTGATAACAGGTGCGAACAGTTACATAGGCACCTCGTTTGAAACATATATGGCGCAGTTCGGTGACGAGTACACCGTTGATACTGTTGATATGATCGGTGATGGCTGGAAGAGCAAGGACTTTTCCGGCTATGATTGCGTGTTTCATGTTGCAGGAATTGCGCACTCCGATAACGGCAAGATCAGCAAGGAAAAGGAAAAGCTGTACTATGCCGTAAATACCGATCTGACTGTCGAGACAGCAAAGAAGGCTAAAGCCGACGGTGTCAAGCAGTTCATTTTTATGAGCAGTGCTATCGTCTACGGCAACAGCGGCCCTATCGGCAAAGGCAAAAGAATAACTAAAGACACGCCTGTGCGCCCTGCCAACTGCTACGGTGACAGCAAGGTACAGGCAGAAAACGGCCTGCGGAAGCTCGAAGACAACAGCTTCAGGGTCGTTATTTTGCGTCCCCCGATGATCTACGGCAAGGGCAGCAAGGGCAATTATCCGCTGATGTCCAAAATGGCACAGAAGCTGCCGATCTTCCCCTACGTCAAGAACAGGCGCTCGATGCTGTACATTGAAAATCTCTGTGAGTTCATCAGATTGATGATCGTGAACAACGAACACGGCACCTTCTGGCCGCAGAACAAGGAGTACAGCAACACCTCCGAAATGGTCAAGATGATCGGCGCGGCACACGGGAAGAATGTGCATCTGATCCGCGGCTTTGAGTGGTCGCTGAAACTGCTGGGACTGTTTACGGGAGTTGTGGATAAGGCGTTTGGGAATCTTTATTATGATAAGAGTTTGAGCTGTTACAAAGAAGAATACAGGATTTATTCTTTGCCTCAGTCAATCAATTCGACAGAAAGAGAGCAATAATTATGATAGACGCAACAGCAATTATAATGACAAAAAATGAGGAAAAAAATATTGGCGACTGTCTCAGGTCCATGAAAGGCTTTGCTAAAAGATGCGTGGTCATCGACTGCGGCAGCACGGATAAAACAGTTGCGATTGCTAAGAAACTGGGTGCCGATGTGGTGTTCCATGAGTTTGAATATTATGCCAAACAGTTCAACTGGGGAATTGATAATTGTAATATCCAGACTGAGTGGATTATTCGTCTTGATGCGGACGAACGCTTTCCCAAAAAACTGAGAGCCGAGATTGAGAGCTTGATAAAAGATCACAAAAACGATAATATGAATGGTATTACAATTGAGGCAGATTTTATCTTTCTTGGCAAATGTATGAAACACGGTGTGAAAAACAAACGAAAGATGATGCTGTTCAAAAGATTCTGCGGACGTATTGAGGACAGAAGACGGGATGCCCATAGCATTATCTCTAAGGGTTATTCCGAAAGCTGTAAAAACAGATTTGTTCATTACGATTTCAAGGATCTCGACAGCTATATTAAAAAGTATAACTGGTATGCTACGAGAGAAATGCAGGACTATATCGAATACACACAGGGGCATTCCACAGAGATCAAAACGGATGCGGCTATTCAGAAACAGCGCAAGAAGAAATACGGCCTGTATTACAAGATGCCCAAGTATGTAAGAGCCTGGATGTGGTTTATCTATAATTATTTTTTCCGGCTTGGTATTTTGGACGGCAAGGAAGGTCTAATTTTCCTGTTTCTTGAATGCTACTGGTACAGATTTTTGGTAGACTCCAAAATCACCGAGTATCAGAAAACCGGAGGTGAATTTGAAGAACTGAAGGCTTTGGATTAATGTATGTGAGGGAATAACCGATGGCAGATAGAAGAAGGGAATATTGGATTGATACCTGCAAAGGATTAGCTATTATTTTTGTAGTGATGGGTCATGTGGTTACGTCATTTCACAATTCTAGTCTTCTAAAAGATGCTGTGGCTTTTAATTATTTCGGAAATCTGATTTATTCTTTTCATATGCCTCTGTTTTTTATGATTAGTGGCTTGCTTTTCAACATGTCAAATGTTAGGAATACCGGTCAAGCTATAAAGAAGAGAGTGATATCATATGGAATCCCATATGTTGTATTCTCTGTTTTAATTGTTGTGAGTAAATCTGTGTTTTCCAGTATCGTAAACAGTTCTTTTAGCTGGAAAGACCTGGTCGGAATAGTGCTTTACCCGTTAACGTTTTTTTGGTTTTTATATGCTTTGTTGATAATCTCAGTCGTTCAGATAATAATCGGGAGATTTGAACGCAGACATAATCAAAAGATAATTATAACTTTAGTTTTAGTGTGTGGGCTTGTTGTAAAAGTGGCAACCGAATATTTACCGACGCAAATAACAGCGGTTGATATAAAAAATCTTGGATTGATGGATGCATGCAAGTATTATATATGGTTTGTGATTGGTCAGTATGTTTTACCGTTAATGATATGGCAAATAAAAATTATTACTGCAAAAAAGATGTTTCTTCCTGCTGTTATTATTGTGACTATTTTATATGGTATCATTGTCGGTTTTCTTCAGTATTATCAAATTGATTATTTGGCTATTAGTATTGTAATGTCTTTTGGTGGTTCAGTGATCGTTATATCTTTCTCGATATTCATTGACTCTAATCGATTGTTTGTATTTGTCGGTAAATACACTATGCCAATATATTTGTTTCATGGCTTTGTGATATCTGCTGTTAGAATTTGTTTAGTAAAACTGCATATACCTCTTTTGGGTGGGAGCATACCGATGATCGTCTGCATAGTTTTAGGTACAGCAATTCCTTTAGGTGGTTATTTGCTTTTAGGGCGTATAAAGCCCTTCGATTTTTGTATTTATCCGACAAAGTATATTAGTATCAGATCAAAGCAAGATACTTGACATCGAAGGAGGTATAATTGGAATTGTTTAAAAGAACTGCTTTTCAAAGACTGCGCTTTTATATGCTATCAAGTAGCAGAAAGAGAATAAAGTATTTGAAGAAACACAAAGTGTTCGCTCATCTCGGAGAGAATGTTTTCTATCAGTCAAGAAGGATCCCAGTTGAACCTTATCTTGTTAAGATACATAACAACGTGGCCATTGCAGCGGATGTGTACATTATCCCACATGATATAATAAATATAGTAATGAATGGATATTCAAAAGGGAACGGAACATATAGGATCCATATGGGATGCGTGGAGATTATGGATAACTGTTTTATCGGATCACATTCTATAATATTACCAGATGTGAGGATAGGACCTAATGCAATAGTGGCAGCGGGAGCCGTAGTAACAAAAGATGTTCCTGAGGGAACGATTGTTGGCGGAAATCCCGCAAAGGTCATAGGATCATTTGATGACCTTTTTGAGAAGAGAAAGAGCGATATAGGCGTCTCCGCATTGAAAACAGAGAGAGCAGACAGTTTATGGGAAGATTTTAACAATAAAAGGAAATAAAATATGAATATAGATAAATTTGAAATTTGGGTACACGATCACCTTCTTAAAAACGATAAAATCAGACACGCTGCGTATGGTGCGTATCAAAGGGCGCTGTATCTTGCTTCGTCAAAGATTGAGGCCGAAGGCCCGATAACGAAAATCACTCCCGATGACGATTATGAATATCTGTTTGGCTATTACGATAAATGCCCTTGGAGCCCGAACAATCGTTTCGTTTTGTCACTGCGAGTGAAGAGCGCCGTTAAAACTGCAGATTCTTCTGAAACTGCAGCATTGGTACTGATAGATTTGAAAAACAGCGGTAAGATTATAAAAATCGCCGAGACACATTGCTGGAACGTTCAGCAGGGCTGTATGGCTCAATGGCTGTCTGACAGCGAAATACTGTACAATGATTTCAGAAACGGGAGATATTGCTCGGTTATCCTGAACATAATAACCAAGTCCGAGAGAATCATAGGAATGCCTGTTTATTCCGTTTCGCAGGACGGAAAGACCGCCCTTACGCTGGATTTCACAAGACTTCATAGACTGCGTCCTGGATACGGATATTCCAATACTGAAGAAAAGACCAAAAACCATAAATGCCCAAATTCGCCTTGCATATGGAAAATAGATCTTGTATCTGGCCGAGTCGAGCCGATTTTGAAATATACGGATTTTGCGTCGTTTGAGCCGAAAGATAATATGCAGGGTGCTGAGCATAAAGTCAATCATCTGATGTTAAGCCCGAACGGAAAGCGATTTATGGTGCTTCACCGTTGGTTCAAGGATGGAAAAAAGTATACAAGACTTGTCACATGTAATACAGACGGCACAGATATGTACAATCTTTCTGACGACGATTTTGTTTCTCACTGCTGTTGGAAAAATGATAATGAAATTCTTTCTTATCTAAACAAAAATGACGGCGGTAAGGGCTATTATCTGATGAAGGACAAAACACAGGAGTATGAAAGATGCTGGAATCAGCTGGCTATGGACGGTCATCCCACATATTCGTATGATGGCAGGTTTGTTGTTACAGACACTTATCCCGACAGAAAGAGGATACAGTCTCTCTATGTTATGGATGGCAAACGTGTAACAAGGATTGCCCGTGTTTTTTCACCTTTCAAGTATGGCGGAGATACAAGATGCGATCTTCATCCTCGGTGGAGCAGAGACGGAAAGCAAATCTGCTTTGATGCTTCCTTCGGTGGGAAGAGATCGGTATGTACAGTAGATTGCAGGAGTGTAACTAATATGACATCGCAAATAACAAAGAGCACTGAATATCCTTTTGAGCCATTGGTAAGTGTTGTTATTCCAACTCATGACAGGGATAATCTTTTACCGAGAGCAATACGCTCTGCACTTAACCAAACTTACAGTAATATTGAGATTATTGTTGTGTCTGATGGTTCCACGGATAATACTGACAGTATAATGAAAAAAATTGTTTCAGAAGAAAGCCGCGTGAGATATATTTCCTATTATCCGGGTAAGGGTGGAAACTATGCAAGAAACACTGGAATTAAAGCTGCAAAGGGAGATTATGTCGCTTTCTTGGATGACGATGACGAATGGCATCCAGATAAAATTCAGAAACAGATAGATATTGTTGCTGCAGATTCTTCTATTGGGCTTGTATGTTGCGGCATCAATTCCATTACCGAGGGAGTTGATTATGTAACAGAGTATATCCCACCGGCAGAATATGATTCATCAAAACTTATTCTAAAAAAGAACTGCATTGGTTCTACTACAACAGTTATGGTTCAGAAGGATATTTTTAACAAAAGCGGTCTTTTTGATGAGGAGTTGGGAGCTCTTCAGGATTATGATCTGTGGATCAGAATTTGCAAATACACCCATGTCGGCGTTGTCAAAGAACCCTGTGTTGAATACTACAACTACAAATCAAGTAACCAGGTATCTCAATTTACGGATAAATACGAAAAGGCTGTGAAACGAATTACAGCTAAGTACAGAAAATCGGTAAAAGAACTATCAAACAGTGACAAAAAGGAACGTTATATTTGGATGCAACTGCTTTTAGCTAAAAAATGTATTAGGAATGGAGATCCTAAGGGTGCCAGAAAATACGTTCGGAAATCACAGAAATATGGCATGACAAAGGAAACAGTGACTTGCTGGTGCGCAACGTGGTTTTCACCTGATACAGTAAACCTTGTAAAATCCAAGATACGCAAAATCAAATATATGAAAAAATAAATCTTTGTTTGAAACAGGAGCTTGCTTTAACGTTAGTTATTTGAAAAAGAGGAAGAGTAAGTGAGAATAAATAATTACGAGGATAAAACTTTTTCAAGATTATCCAAAATTTTTTCAATCTATGTTGTTTTACTACCCATATTACAATTCTACAAAAGCCCAGTTTCTACGTTTAATATGGCCACATTTCTTGCTGTTGTTTTTTTTCCTGCTTTTTTGATTGCTCGAAAAGGAAAAATTTCTGTATTTCGAAATCTGCTGCCAATAAGTATATATGTTGTATATATAACATTTAACGTGTTGTATACTTCGTTCCTATATAATCATCCATTCAATATGGTTTATGACGGTGCATATTTGAGAATGATGTTGTTGTTTGTTTCACTATTGTATCTTGGTCAGTATTGGTTTGATGTTAAATTTGCCATACAAATACTGGAAATACTACTTATAGCTTCAGCATTGTTTATGATTATTCAGTTGGGATTATATTATATTACTGGAAATCTTATATCAGGAAAGATCAGTGCTTTGCTAACAGTAGATGGGTACATCAATATCCGCAGAGCAACAGGTTTGTATATGGAACCAGCTCAATATTCGCAATCTGCGACCTTATACTTGTCATTCAAACTTTTTGCTAAAGAACCAATAATTAATGTCAGAAAAATAATACTCATAATGAGTGGTATTATTATGTCTGGTTCTGGGCAAGGATATTTATATCTTGCATTGGTAGTAGTGTTATTTTTGTTTGAATATAGCAAGAAGTTAAATTCAAGAAAATTACGAAACATTCTCATTTTTCTTGGAGTAATGATTGTCGTGGGAGTAGTTGCCTTGCAGATACCGTATTTTAAATTTGCTTTGGAAAGAATAATGCCTTCAAGCAGTCATGATTTTATTGGCGGATCTGCATTACAGGGCAGAACATACACAAACAAGTATTATATGCTTCTCTCTGATGTTGAGAAAAGATGGGGGGTTGGTTTTGGTTTGTCTCAAAGCGTTATTCCGTCTACAGAAGATGCATATGTTAATACGCTGTATGTTCATCTAATTGAATGCGGGTATTTGTCTATTGCTATCTGGGCATTTTTGCTAATTTACTATTTCATTAATGGCTCCAGTGAAATAAAGCGGTTTATATTGATTTATACAGTTATGCTGTATTTTACTGGTATGGGAAGACCAATGATGATATGTTATTTTTTCTCATTTATTCTATCTCAAAGCAGGATGAATTGTATAAAACCCAAACAAGTGTTAGAAACAACGGAGTATACGGATATCATTTCTACTGCATAAATATATGAATGATAATTTGATTGGAAATATGAAATAGAAAATTGGAAGGTGTAATTATGAGAGTTAACAAAAACATTAAATCTTTTATGGTTTCCACAATGCCTGGCGTATATAGTTTTATTAAAGAGCAGTATCAGTATTTGATGTATAATAAAAGAAAGAATACTCCTAAAGAGGATTATCCCAAACAGCTTAGGATTCAATACAAAAAAATGCACGGTGCTAAACTCAGTTTAAAGCATCCACAAAGATATTCTGAGAAGATACAGTGGCTGAAGTTATATGATGATAATCCGATAAGAACTGAGCTTTCTGATAAAGTGGCGGTTCGTGAATGGATTAAGAATACAATTGGTGAAGAGTATTTGATTCCTGTTATAGGTGTGTATCAATCTTCAGATGAGATTGATTGGAACAGCCTGCCGCAAAAATTTGTAATCAAGCTTAACCATGGTTCGGGTTGGAACATAATAGTATCGAATAAAAAGAAACTGAACATCAAGAAGACAAAAAAGCAAATCGATAAATGGATGAAGCTGGATTATGCTTTTTGGAATGCTTTTGAAATTCATTATTCACCAATCAAACCGAAGATAATCATAGAGAATTATGTTGTTGATTCAAAAGGCAAGCTTAATGATTATAAATTTCTGTGTTTTGACGGGGAAGTAAAGTATTGCTGGGTTGATTTTGATAGAGACACTAATCATAAAAGAAATGTTTACGATAAAGAGTGGAATCTTCAGCCTTGGAATCAACGAAATTACGGAAATTATACAGGAGCTGTTCATTGTCCCGCGAACTATTCGGATATGTGGGATATCGCGGAAAAGTTATGTAAGGGATTCCGACATGTTCGTGTGGATCTGTACAATGTTGATGGTAAGATCTACTTTGGTGAAATGACTTTTACAAATGGTTCGGGAAATGAAGGTATTTTCCCTGTTGAATATGAATATGTTTTGGGCAATCTTATCCCGCTGCCAACAGACAAAAAAACAAGGAAGTAATTATTATGTATAAAGTCTGTGTTGTAACTTTCTACAAACGTAATTATGGTGCTTTTCTACAGGCATATGCACTACAGAAGTATTTGAACAAGCTGGGATACAATGCCGAAGTTTTGAATTATAACTATTTTAAAGACCGAACTGTAATGGGAGTGTATATCGGAGGCATAAAAAAACCTATACACTTTATGAAAGAAATAGTGTATAAACTACTGAGACACGGGGTTTCCAAAAAGCGTGAGATGCTGATGGAAAAAAGTGCCGAACAGCTTATAAAACAAACCAAGAGCTATAATTCATATAAAAAGCTGAAAAAGAATGTACCGGATGCAGATGTTTTTATTGTCGGAAGCGATCAGGTGTGGAATCCGAATATGTCTGAGCAGGGGTTACTGTCGCGCTTGTTGGATTTTGCTCCTGCAGATAAAGCTGTTCTGTGTTCTTATGCGGCAAGTCTCGGTGTGTCAAATTTATCGGCAAAATCTCAGAAGCTTTTCAAAACGCACCTTGAGAGATTTGACCGAATTTCTGTCAGAGAGAAAAAATCCGTAGATATAATTAGCAATTTAACAAACAAGGCTATTAATGTTCATAAAGATCCGACGCTTCTTCTTCAAAGCAGCGATTGGGATAAGTTTGTAATTCCAATTGAAACCAAGAAACCGTATGTGTTTATCTATCTCGCACAGAACTCAAATGCGCTTGTTGATTATGCTATTGATTTGGCAAAAAAGAATGATTGGGATATTATTGACTGCCATTCCAGTGCTAATTATTCAATACCTAACTGTGTAAACGGTGATAAGATACTGACACCTATGGAGTTCGTAAGTTTTATAAAAAACGCAGAATATGTAGTGACAAACTCTTTCCACTGCTTGGTCTTTTCTATTCATTACAAGAGAAAGGCTTATGTAAAGTTGCCTCCCAAGGGATCCGAAAGATTATCTGAACTTATAGACAATATGTATCTGAATCGTATTACAAAGCCTGAACAAATTAAAAGCAGTGAAGTTGAAATGATTTATTCCAAAACAGAGGGATATCTTTCTGAAGAAAGAAAAAATGCCGAGAAATACCTGGCAGAACTTGGTAGAGTACTGACCAAAAAAAGCGTGGATTAGACGTAATACAAATACAAGATTAATGTCATTACGTTAATGAGAAGATATATTACACGATTCGGTTGCAGAAAAAATATAAAAGATAAAGAGGTAAAACGAGTGAATTTTAACTATACGACCGGTGAACACATTCAGATTTTGGTTGCACTGCTGAAAGCCAATGGGATCAAACGAGCAGTTGTTTCTCCAGGAACACAGGACGTCGAATTTGTAGCGAGTATGCAGCAGGATTCGTTTTTTGAACTCTATTCCTGTGTGGACGAAAGAAGTGCTGCCTATATGGCTTGCGGGATAGCGGCTGATACAAATGAACCCGTTGTGATAACCTGTACAGAGGCAACCGCATCGAGAAACTATCTTCCCGGGTTAACTGAGGCATATCACAGAAAACTGCCTATTCTTGCGGTTACTTGTCTTCACGGTTATGCTTTAATAGGAAATCTTTGGCCGCAGGTCATTGACAGATCCGTTGCTCCAAGCGATGCTGTTAAATTCAGATGTGATGTTTCTCTTATCAATGACAAGGAAGACGCTTGGCGAACAAATTTACAGCTGAACGAAGCCATACTTGAGTTGACGCACAGAACTTGCGGACCTGTGCATATCAATCTTCCGAGCAGCCCGCATTATAATCTCGATGTAAGAAAGCTGCCCGAAACCAGGATTATTCGCCGATACAGTTATAAAGATGTATTGCCTGCACTGCCTGAAGGCAGAACAGCGGTATTTCTGGGTGTACATAAAAAGTGGACCAAAGCCGAAACGGAGGCAATAGACAGATTCTGCGCTTCTAATGATGCTGTTGTTTTTTGTGACAAAACGGGAGATTATGACGGCAAATATGCCGTGTATTCTGCTTTGCTTTCATATCAAAAAAAGGCTTATGAGCTTTTCAGCGGTATTGAAACTTTGATACATATCGGAGAAGAGACTGCGGATACATTTACAATGAACAGGCTTAAAAGTGTTAAAAGGGTTTGGAGAGTATCCGAAGACGGATGCTTGAGAGACACTTTCAGAAAGCTGAGCGCCGTTTTTGAAATGGATGAAAAGTTCTTTTTTGAGAAATATGCCCAGAAAGCTGGCTCTGAAAAATCCGAGTCTAAATATTTGAAAATGTATGAGAAAGATCGTTCTGAGCTTTGGGCGGATATGCCTGAGCTTCCTTTCTCGAACTTTTATGTTGCATCAAGGTTTTTTCCAAGACTGCCAGGAAATTCGGTTCTTCACATCGGTGCCAGCAATACAATCAGAGCCTGGACTCTATTTGAAGAAAAAAACACCGTCAAGGTGTTCTCAAATTGCGGTTGCAGAGGCATTGACGGCTGTGTATCATCGTCATTAGGAGCATCGTTTGTCAACAGAGAAATCATATATTTCTGTGTGGTCGGTGATCTGACATTCTTCTACGATATGAACAGCCTCGGAAACAGGTTTGTAGGAAACAATATCAGAATAATACTGATCAATAATGGAAACGGAAGTATATTCAAGCATTATGTTCACCCTTGTTATATGAAACTGGGTGACGAAAACACAGAAAAATATCTTTCGGCAGCGGGTCACTTCGGTAACAAATCAGCGGTGCTCGTCAAACACTATGCTGAGGATCTCGGTTTCGAATATCTCACCGCTTCGAATAAAGAGGAACTTGAATTTGCCGCAGAAAGATTTCTTTCGGTGGTGCTTACTGAGAAGCCAATGCTTCTTGAAGTCTTTACAAGCGATGATGATGAAAGAAGAGCTTATTCCATGCTGTCTCAAATCAAGACTGATGCGTCAAGCAAGGCTAAAAGCCGAATGAAGAATCTTGCCAAAAGATTTCTTTCTCCGAAGGCTATCAAAAAAGTCAAGAAGCTTATGCGATAAGAACAATCATCATATGTTGAAGTTTATTTAATAGAAGGAAGAGCAATATCTATGGCTGTTAAGACCAGATCAAGAACTACCAATACAATTATAAATTTTGCAAGTTCTATTGGCGGACAGCTGATAAGCGTTGCTGTAAATTTTGTAGTCAGAACGGTTTTTATCAAGACCTTGGGTAAGGATTATCTGGGAATCGACGGGCTGTTTGCCAATATCCTTCAAATGCTGTCTTTGGCAGAATTTGGTGTCGGAAGTGCAATCATTTTTAAGCTTTATGAACCAATTGCCCAAGGCAATCATCAACGAATAACTCAGCTGATGAATTTTTACAAAACAATGTATCGCATTATCGGCTGCATTGTACTTGCGATAGGTCTTTTGTTGATACCATTTCTACCGCTGCTAATAAACGGATATGACGATCTGGCAAATCTTGGTATTAATGTGATTCTGGTATTTACACTGTATTTGATGCAGACTGTTTCGTCTTATTGGTTCTTTGCCTATAAAAATGCTATCATCTCAGCAAATCAGAAGGAATATATTATTACTTTTGTGGGTTATCTGTTTACAGTATGTTCCGCCATTGTCAGAATTGTCACTCTGCTATTTATAGGTCGGTTTGAGGTGTATGTAACCATTGCGATAGTTGCGGTTATCGGTCAGAATTTCGTCTGCGCGAGGATAGCTCAAAAGATGTATCCTTATATTTCCGATCCCGTTGAAGAAAAGGTCGGTAAAGAGGAGTTAAAATCGACGTTAAAGGACTGCGGAGCACTGTTTCTTTACAAGCTGAATACGGTCGTTTTGAAAGCGACAGATAATATTGTAATTTCAGCCTGCATCGGCTTGGGTGCGGTTGCAAGTTATTCAAACTACTATATTCTATACACGACTATTAATACGTTTATATATAAAATCTTCAATGCGGTTGCTCACAGCCTTGGAAACCTGCACACTACTAAGGATACAAAACGCGAGTACAGTGTTTTTGAGTCTGTCATGCTTATTTGTGCTGTTCTGGGTGGAACGATGGGTGTATGTATTGCAGCAGTCAGTGATGAACTGATACAGGCGTGGATCGGAGATGAATGGATGATAGCATCACCGTTTGCGATACTTATGGGTGTTGAATTGTTCTCTATGCCATACAAATCTGCCTTGAGCAAATACAGATCGACAATGGGCCTTTTTCAGCAGGCTAAATTCCGACCAGTGGCGGGTATGATTATTAATTTGATGCTTTCGATAATCCTTGTACAGTTTTGGGGCATCTGTGGCGTGTTGCTCGGCACAATTGTGGCAGATTGGTCAACGCTGCTTTGGTTTGATCCGATAATTGTCCATAAACATGGGTTCAATAACGAGTTCCCCGTGAAAAAGTATTTTATTAAGTTTATACTTAACTTTGCTACTGTCGTTATCGTAGGAGCGTTCGATATCATCATTTGCAGTAACTTTTGGGGTGGACACGGCTGGCTGTCTGTTATAGTACATGGCTGCATCTGCGGTATTACTGTGCCTGCGGCACTTCTTGCCGTTAATGCAAGACGGCAGGAGGGAAAGTATATCTTCAGGCTTATAACCAAAGTGTTCAGAAGAAAATCGGGAGTTAAATAATCATGAAAAAAGTACTTGTATTGGGCGGTACGGGAGCGATAGGAGTTCCACTTGTAAGGCAACTTGCGGAAAAAGGGTTCATCGTTCATGTTACTTCAAGGAAGCAACATACATCGGAAGATAGAATCAAATATATTCAAGGGAATGCCCATGATCTTGAATTTATGAGTAAACTGCTTAAAGAAGCAGTATATGATGTTATTGTTGATCTAATGATCTATTCTTTGCCGGAATTTGAGGAACGAGCAGAGATGCTTCTGAAAGCAACAAAGCAGTATATTTTTATCAGTTCTGCAAGAGTATATGCTTTTTCGGAAGGATTGCTTACGGAAGAAAGTCCGAGGCTCCTTGAAACATGTAGTGATAAAGAATATCTTGCTACAAATGAATATGCAATAAGAAAAGCCAAGGAAGAAAACATACTGCTAGGATCGTCTAATAAGAATTGGACGATCATCAGACCGAGTTTAACATATAACACTGAAAGATTGCAGTCCCCTCTTGATGAAAAGGAAGGTTGGCTTTACAGAGCACTTCACGGACTGACAGTTTTTTTTCCCTCTGATCTCTCCGATGTTATGACGACCATGACATTCGGAGATGATGTTTCTGCAGCAATATCAAAATTGGTGGATAATCCGAAAGCCATGGGAGAAATCGTTCATATCGCCGGAGCTGCCCCAGTAACTTGGGGGGAAGTGTATGATATCTATTTAAAGGCGCTTGAAAAGGAAAACATCCATCCGAAAGTCAAGTATTTCGATGATTCCAAAACAGTTTCCGCTGTTGCCGGAAATATATATCAGTACAAATATGCGAGATCCATAAGCAGGGTGTTTGATAATTCCAAGTTGTTTTCCATTATCGGTGAAATGGAATTTACCGGTGCTGAAGAAGGTTTGACTAAATGTGTCCGTGAGTTTGTTAAAGGAAAGCAGACCTTTGGGCGTATCCATGCACGGCTTTTCGGCTATTATGACAGACTTGCCAAAGAGAAAACCCCTTTAAAAGCATTTGGGTCAGCAAGAGATAAATTGGTCTATATCTTATATCGGCGTATTAAGCGCGGATAGAAATTGTACATAATTCATATCAATAATTATTCGGAGTGATTATAATGAGTGCCGAACGAAAGAGAGTATGGATAATTGACTGTATTAAAGCGGTAATGATCATATTTGTTATAGTTAATCATTCCAACGTCTTTGATAAAGACAATCCTTTCTTTTTGCTTTTTATTAATCCTGCAGTACCTATTTTTATGGCATTAAGCGGATATGTTTTTGCGGCCTCATGCAGTCGGAAATCATTAAAGGAAATGTATGCGTTTCCGAGAATAAGAAAACAGTTTCTTCGGTATTTCTTTCCGATGATGTTAACGCTAATACTATGGGTCCTGTTCGAAATAATCATCAAACATCTCAAGCTGGGACCGTTGATGAAGAAGCTTTTGCTTGCGGATTACGGACAGGGCAGTTATTATTTCTATCTTTTGGTCGGCTTGATTTTTATTATGCCGATTCTTTTGGTGATTGTTAAAAAGTATATGTTCTTGGGGTTGCTGTGTATCGGTCTTGCGACTGCGGGATATGAGTTTATCTGTCATTCCGTTAATCTTGGTGTAGGTGTTTATAGGATACTTGTTTTTAGATATATGTTCCACATCGGTGGAGGAATGATTATCTTTTTGATCATTGATAACCATCGAAAGAAACAAAACGATTGTGTCGGTAAGCTTGATTTCATTATGTCAATACTGTCAATGTTGGTAGGAGCGGTTTATTTGTGCCTTCCGTCATTTGGTTACAGTTACCGTTTCTTTTCCTACCCAGTGTGGGGAAGAACATCAATGATTACCGCATTTTGGATACTGCCGTTTTTATATTGGATACTGAAACTGTGCTGGAGTAAGGATTGTAAAGGGATGATTGGAAACATTATTTCCCTGATAGGAAGATCATCCTATCATATAATGTATTCACAGATGATTATCTACATTCCGTTGTATTATAAATTCGATCAGATGCATATGTTGTCACTTTCAAAAAGAATCTTGGCTTTGATTCTTATTGCGGCTGCATCCTGCTTGATCGGAATTGTTTGGAAAAAAGTAGAAGATACGTTGATTCGACAGCATCATATAGCTGCTAATAAAACAAAGGAAGTATGAATATGAGTTTGAAAAATATAACAATTCTCGTCACCGGCTCCTCCGGTTTCATTGGAGCCAACGTCGTAAAGCGCATATTCAAAGACTATGACGGCGCAGTTGTTATCGGCCTTGACAATATGAATGACTACTACGACGTAGCATTAAAAAAATATCGGCTCGCTGAAATAGAAGAAGCTCAAAAGAACAGTTCTTGCACATATAAATTCTTTAAAGCCGATTTGGCTGATAAAGGAACGATTAATCAGATTTTTGAAGAGTACAAACCTGATATTGTAGTAAATCTTGCTGCCCAGGCAGGTGTCAGATATTCAATTGAAAACCCACAGGCTTATATTGATTCCAATATCATCGGTTTCTACAACATTCTCGAAGCCAGCCGTCATTATCCTGTGGAACATCTCGTATATGCAAGCAGTTCCAGTGTTTACGGCGGCAATAAGAAGGTGCCATTCAGCGTTGACGATATGGTGGACAACCCTGTGAGCCTTTATGCAGCTACTAAAAAGAGCAATGAGCTTCTTGCTCACGCTTATTCTAAGCTGTATAACATTCCCTCGACGGGACTGCGTTTCTTTACAGTTTACGGTCCTGCCGGACGTCCGGATATGGCATACTTCGGTTTCACAAACAAGCTCGTCAAGGGTGAGACCATAAAGATTTTCAACTATGGTAATTGCAGGCGCGACTTTACTTATGTTGATGATATCGTCGAGGGCGTTGTCCGTGTTATGAAGAAACCGCCGGAGAAGAAAAACGGTGAGGATGGTCTTCCACTGCCGCCTTATGCGGTCTATAATATCGGCGGAGGACAGCCGGAGAACCTTCTTGATTTCGTGCAGATCCTCAGCGAGGAGCTCGTCCGTGCAGGTGTGCTGCCATCGGATTACGATTTTGAGGCACATAAGGAACTTGTTCCTATGCAGCCGGGAGATGTCCCTGTGACTTATGCTGATGCTTCCGCTCTGGAGCGGGACTTCGGATTCAAGCCGACTATTGATCTGCGGACAGGTTTGAGACACTTCGCAGAGTGGTATAAAGATTTCTATATGGGAGAGAGTAACAAATGAAAATTGCAGTAGCAGGAACAGGATACGTTGGCCTTTCAATAGCAACACTTTTAGCACAGCACAACAAGGTCACAGCCGTTGACATCATCCCTGAAAAGGTTGAGCTCATCAACAGCAAAAAATCGCCTATTCAGGACGAATACATCGAGAAGTATCTTGCCGAGAAGGAGCTTGATCTGACAGCGACCCTCGACGGTGAGAGCGCATACAAGGACGCTGATTTCGTAGTCATCGCTGCGCCTACAAACTATGATCCGAAGAAAAACTTTTTTGATTGCTCGGCAGTTGAGGCTGTTATCGAGCTTGTCCTCAAGGTCAATCCCAACGCTGTAATGGTTATCAAATCGACGATTCCCGTTGGATATACGAAGTCTGTAAGAGAAAAGTATAATACAAAAAACATCATTTTCAGCCCCGAGTTTCTCCGCGAGAGCAAGGCTCTGTATGACAATCTTTATCCAAGCCGTATCATTGTTGGCACAGATTTGAATGATGAGAAACTTGTAAAGGCAGCTCACACATTCGCCGAGCTTTTGCAGCAAGGTGCAATTAAAGAGAACATCGAAACACTCTTTATGGGATTCACTGAGGCTGAGGCCGTTAAGTTGTTTGCAAATACATATCTTGCGCTGCGTGTAAGCTATTTTAATGAGCTTGATACTTATGCTGAAATGAAGGAACTTGATACTCAGGCAATAATCAACGGTGTTTGTCTTGATCCTCGTATCGGCAGCCACTATAATAATCCGTCATTTGGTTACGGTGGCTATTGTTTACCAAAGGACACTAAGCAGTTGCTTGCAAACTATGCTGATGTTCCTCAAAATATGATGACCGCGATAGTTGAAAGCAACCGTACACGAAAGGATTTCATAGCTGATCGCGTGCTTGAAAAGGCGGGCTACTACACTGCGAATTCTATGTGGAATTCCGAAAAAGAAAGGCCGCTGATCGTGGGCGTTTACCGTCTGACGATGAAGTCAAATAGTGACAATTTCCGTCAGTCCTCGATTCAAGGCGTTATGAAACGCATTAAAGCTAAAGGTGCTACGGTAATCATTTATGAGCCGACTCTTAAAGACGGCGAGACCTTCTTCGGAAGTCTTGTTGTCAACGATATTGAGAAATTCAAAGCATCGGCAGATGCAATAATTGCTAATCGCTATGACAGCGTTCTTGATGATGTGCAGGATAAGGTTTACACCCGTGACCTTTTCAGAAGAGATTAATAGAAAGGATTGAAACACATGAAAATCACAGTAGCAGGCGTAGGTTACGTTGGACTCTCACTCGCAGTTCTGCTCGCACAGAAGCACGAAGTAACAGCTATCACAACTACGGAAAAAAAAGCCGAGAGGCTCAATCAGTTCATCAGCCCCATTCAGGATGATGAGATCGAGCGCTTCTTCAAGGAAACTCGTGAGGGTAAGCGCACTTTGAACCTCCACACCACCACCGACAAGGAAGCCGCATACAAGTCCGCGGAGCTTGTTATCATCGCCACTCCCACAAACTATGATGACGAGCATCATTTCTTCGATACCAGCGCCGTTGAGGACGCTATCGAGTGGACGCTCAAGGTCAATCCGAATGTTATGATGGTCATCAAGTCCACAATCCCTGTTGGCTACACTGCCAGCGTCAGGGAGAAGTATGGCGTCAGCAATATCATTTTCAGCCCTGAGTTTCTCCGTGAATCCAAGGCTCTGTACGACAATCTCCACCCGAGCAGAATCGTCGTGGGTTGCGACGATACACAGAAAGAGGCTGCACAGCAGTTTGCCAATCTGCTTCTCGAAGGTGCAAGAGCTGAGGAAGAGAGAGCAGGTACCGCCCCGCAGAATATCCCCGTTCTGATTGCGCATCTGACCGAGGCTGAGGCTATCAAGCTGTTTGCAAATACCTATCTCGCAGTAAGAGTTTCCTACTTCAACGAGCTGGATACTTATGCTCAGACCAAGGGTCTTGACACTCAGATGATCATCGACGGTGTCTGCATGGATCCCCGTATCGGCGGACATTACAATAACCCGAGCTTTGGATACGGCGGATACTGTCTGCCCAAGGACACCAAACAGCTGCTCGCCAACTACAAGGACGTCCCGCAGACTATGATCAAGGCGGTCGTTGAGTCCAACGTTGTAAGAAAGGAATTCATCGCCGATCAGATCATGGCGAAGAACCCTAAGGTCGTTGGCGTTTACCGTCTCACAATGAAGTCCAATAGCGATAATTTCAGAGCATCTGCTATTCAAGATGTAATGAAGCATATCAGATCAAACGGTATCCCCATAATCATCTACGAGCCCACCCTCGAGGACGGCAGCGAATTCTTCGGCAACAAGGTAGTCAACGACCTGGCAAGATTCAAGGCCGAAAGCGATGTTATCCTTGCCAACAGGTTCGATGCTGATGTGCTGGGTGATGTTGAGGATAAGGTTTATACCCGCGATCTGTTCAGGAGAGACTGATATTCATGTCTGACTTTTTCAAAGACATCTTAAAAGAAATATACAGCTAGTCTCTGAAAAAGAAATTATCTGCACCTGCTCAGTACTTGTGGTCTATACGTTGGTAAACGTCTATGCGCCTAAGAAACTGAGCAGGGCGCTTAATGTTATTATCTTTCTCGGAATTGCCGTAACAATAGTCTTCTATACGATCTCCAACCGTACCGAAAAAACAAACAGATATGTCAGACTTATACCTTTCAAAAGACTGTTCACAGCCAAGCACCCGGCCTATAAAACAATATGGCTGAATGCGTTTCTTTTCTTTCCGTTCGGGCTGAGCCTGCCGTATATACTTCCCGAAAAGATCATGCTCAAACGCAGAATACTGATAACGGTCATTGCTGCAGCTGTTTTTTCGCTGTGCATCGAACTGTCTCAGCTGATATTCAAGCTCGGGTATTTTGAAACAGACGATGTCATTATGAATTCTTTCGGTGCGGCGATAGGGACGTTGTCGTATGCAGCTGCAGTGAAGCTTCGGAAAAGGCATGACCGTATACGACAAGTAATTGATCCATCCGCAGACTCAGAGGATGAAAAAACAGCATTTGATTCAGGAGATTAATTATGGATCTTATCCTACCCTTTCTTGCGGGCTTGGGACTGATAGGAATAAAGAGGACCAAGAGCCTTGATGATTGCCTGAACATACGGCAGACGCAGGCTGTCAATGGCTTCTTCGTGGTTATCATATTTATCCGTCACTTCTATCAGTATATCACACAGTCAAAATATGACAGGATCCTCGGGCATATAAACAGCTCCACAGGGCAGCTCATTGTGGTCTCTTTTATGTTTTTCAGCGGATTTGCCTTTGTCAGACAGTATAACATATCGGAAAAGTATCTGAGTAAGGTCCCAAAAAAGATCGTTGCTCTGTATCTGATGTTCGTCATAACGGTGATACTGTTTATGACAGTAGGGATAGCATCCGGCAGAAGCTACGGTATAAAAACGGTTCTGCTTTCGTTTGTCGGTATCCGCTCGGTGGGCAACTCTACATGGTATGTGGTCGCAATACTGTTTATGTGGGCATTTTCGTATGTGTCATTTAAGCAGAAAATGATCCCGCCGCTCATTCTGATGACTGCACTTACAACGGTATATTTTGTCGTTATGATGCACTTTATGGGGGATATCTACTACAACACAGTTGCAGCTTATCTGCTGGGAATGGTATGCGCTTCATACAACGACAGAGTAATTGCCTGTATTTCTCAGAACAAGATGTTCTATCCGCTTCTGACAGGAGTATGCGGATCAATGGCCTTGGGCGGATTTTTCAAGAGGCTTCTGCCTGTATATGAACTCTGCATTATCGCCTTTTGCGTGTTTTTGCTGTTGTTCAGCATCAAGTTTCAGGTGGATAATAAAGTGCTGAGATTTCTGAACAGCTATTCACTTGAGATCTATCTAATACAAAGGATCCCGATGATACTTCTGAGAAATGTGACAACGGTGAATCTGATATATTTTATACTGAGTTTTGCGCTTACGATCCCAATGGCTTTTATAATGAAGATGATATATCACCTCATCTGCAAACTCTTATCTCTGACAACATCGAAAAGTCAGACAGAGGAACAATTTCTCCCGTTTAACAATGCAAAATAGATTGGAGTTCGTATGAACAAACACGATTACAAGCAAAACGCATATTATCTGATCTACCTTATCAGATGTGTTTTGAACAAAAAGATCCCCTCAAAAGAAAAGCTCGGAAAGATGGATTTGTCAGGCGTTTTTGCCGTAGCTCAGGCTCATTCACTTACAGCTATTGCAGCGTATGCACTGGAGTCAGCGGGGATATATGATAAGGATTTTGAGGAAGAGAAAGCAAGAGCGATCCGCAAGACGATAATACTCGATACCGAGCGTGAGCGTGTGTTTTCAGAGTTTGATAAAGCAGGGATATGGTATATGCCGCTGAAAGGCATAATCCTGAAAGACTATTATCCCGCTTTCGGTATGCGTCAGATGGCCGATAACGATATTTTGATCGACAGGAGCCGTCAGGAGGATATAAAGAGGATAATGCTCTCCTGCGGATTCTATGTGAAGTCGTATGACAAGAGCAAGCACGATGTCTATTTCAAGGAACCGGTCTGCAATTTCCAGATGCACGTTTCGCTGTTTGAGGAGGACGACAATGATGCGCTTTATACCTATTATAAAAATATAGACAAACGGCTTTTATCAGACGGCACAAGCAAGTATGGCCGCAGCTTTACAAAAGAGGATTACTACCTTTATATCAAAGCGCATGAATACAGACACTATAACGAAGGCGGAACAGGCCTCAGAAATCTCGTTGACATCTATGTGCTGCTCAATGAATTCAAAAACGGTCTTGATTGGGATTATATTAAAGCAGAACTGTCTAAGCTTGGTATGACAGATTATGAAAGCGACAGCAGAAAGCTTGCTCTGAAACTGTTTGACGGTGTAAAGCTGACTGACAGTGAAAAGAAATATCTTGATTATTTCATCTTCTCCGGGACATACGGAAATACCAAAAACAACATTTCAAATGCCCTTAAGAAAAACGGCGGAAGCAAAGCAAGATATATTATAGATCGGCTCATACCTCCGATGTATGTAATTAAAAAGAGGTATCCGATGTTTTATAAACACAGGATGATCTTGCCGTTCCTGCCTGTTTACAGACTCGCGGTTGTTCTTGTTCAAAAACGAGGTAAGATTTCTTATGAACTGAAGACTCTTATAAAACAATAGCCAAAGGGCATCCCACATACAGATCAAAATCATCCCTACCACACAAAAGTCACAAGATCGTCCCGGAAAAACGTGATCATCAATTTCTTCTAGCCCCAAAAGACCAAAGTCCATTTTATCATAGCAATAAATGTCGTTTTCGGATCATTCATCTCTTGATCGAGGAAAATTCCGAAATCGGCATTTTTGTTAACAGGAGGGCAGGAACATAATATGAATACGCAAAGCAAGGTGCATATTACGGTCGACCGTATCCGCCGGATGACTCCCCACTCCATCAAACCAATCTCCAATATACTGAACTGGAGTTGCATATGACTTGAGAAAAATACACCCCAATCATCACATCTCGGTTTAATATAATCATATCACAGCGCATGCAAAAGTCATCCAGACAACACAAGGCACTGTCTCAATGAACCTGTATTCAGGCAGAAAAATGTCAGTCTATCCACACGTCGAACAATGCCTGCTTCACAAAACACGACCCCTTCCACCGCCAGCGAAACTATCCGAAACTGAACCCGCACCGATCCGGAAAATCCCGGACCAGACCGGGATCACCCTCCAAAACTACATTAAACTTGCCTGGATGTGAATAAACTTCATTGAACATCAAACTCACGAAATAACGCAAAATCGCACTTTAATTGACCTCGTCAAATATCCGTAAACAATGATTTTATAACTACGAACCAGTAGGTCAGGGGTTCGAGTCCCTTGCAGCGCGCCAGCGTAAACCGCGTAAATGCGGGCAGATCCCGTTGTTGATGTTTGTCAACAACGGGATTTTTTGCGTCAAAATTCGATTTCAGGGCAATATTAGGACACTATTTTTATTTCGGGTGTCACGCAGGTGCGGAGGGTGCGGGTTTCATATACTTTTAGAAATTTTGCAAAAAACTGCTTGAAAAAGCGATAGGTCACTATATATATAAATAAAAGGCAAATTGGGTTTGTTGATTTTTTGAATGCTATATGATATAATATAACCAATGCTTATTTATTGCAACAAATCATTCAAAGGAGTTTTTCTATGTTTATTCTTTTCTGTCTGCTGATGCTTGCTATACCGTTTATTGTTAAAGAGCTTATCTATCGGCAGACTGCATATTTCAAAAGCACGCACCGCGCCTATTTCAAAATAATATTTGATAAGGGGCTTTACGGCGAATACCTGACGTATATGAATTTGCGGTCCTACGAAAAACAGGGCGCAAGATTCGTGTTCAACAGCTATCTTCCCCGAGGCGACGGCACTACCACAGAGATCGATGTAATGATGATCTGGCATAGCGGAATATATGTCTTTGAAAGTAAGAATTACAGCGGCTGGATATTCGGACGCGAGGACAGAAAGGTGTGGACGCAGTGTCTTCCGAGAGGCAAAGGACGTTCCGCAATGAAAGCAAAATTCTTTAATCCGATAATGCAGAACAAGCTCCACATTCGGTGTCTCAAGGAGATACTTAAAGACGGCTGTCCTGAGGTACATTCGATAATAGTTTTCTCCGACCGCTGCACATTGAAGGATGTCAAAACACACAGCGGCTATAAGGACATTTCCGTAATATACAGGAATCAGGTCAGCGCAGTCGTTGATATGATAAATCATGCAACTCCGGAGATGACTCCCGACGCATTATGCGATGAGATCTATACGCTTTTATACGGTTATTCTCAAGTCGGCGATGATGTGAGAATTGCGCACATCCGAGCGATCAACGAACAGCTTAATAAGAGCGATACGGACGATGTTATCTCCGTGAGCGAGCCAAAGCAGGAAATGTCGGTGCCAAAACCAGTGTCTAAGTACATTTCGGCTATGACGAAATCTGAAAGAAGTGCAGAAACTCCTCTTTCAAAAGTGATAAAAAAATGTCCGAGGTGCGGTTCTCCGCTTGCATTGAGGACTGCCAAGCGCGGAGCAAATGTTGGAAAGCAGTTTTACGGGTGCATCAATTATCCGAAGTGCAAATATACAGAAGAGTTGAAGTGAACAACACCGAGCCCCGGTCACAGACCGAGGCTCGTTTTGCTGTTATTGTTGTTACATCCGCAGTCCTTAGCCTCACCCTCATCTGTCCGTCCGCCGATATCCGTCACGCTCCGGCTCTTGCCTCTGCGCAGGACGATACCCGCTCCTGCATCGATCAGACTGCACATGTGCATTCTGAACAGATCCCTCCCTCTCAGGTTGTGCAAGGCTACAAATTTCAAAGAAAGCTGAGAAAATTTCAGAAATAGTGAGGGAAACCCTCTTTTTTGTCGTATATAATGATAAACGGGCAGACCTGCTCCAAAACGGAGGTATCACTATGAAAAGACCGATCATTGTCACATTAGCAGCTGCGGTGCTTTTGTTGGCATCCTGCGCCGACGCCGATCCCTCGTCCGATAGTCCGGGGTTCTACGAGACCGCAGACGAATCTGCGATAGTTGACCGCATAACAAAGCTGGGAAGTATCCAGAACCAGATGACCGCCAATGCTCAGGCGGAGCTCATCTACAACACCCTCAGATTTGCTTGCGCAAATATGGTGGTTGACGGCAAGGAAGGGGAGATACCCGTCGGGGAGCTTCCGCAGACTGTTGTATCAAAGCTCGAGGGCGATGAATTGCAGCAAGCCGTCAAAGAGATACTTATCTTCAATAATATTGATGACGGAAAGGTCTCGTGGGTGATAAGTGAGGAGACCCGCAGCCCCGTCTCGGTCAGATTTGAGTCCCGCGACGGCAATTCCGCCGGCACGGCTCCCGACCCGACACCCTATCCTCTGCCGGAGGAGAAAGTCGAGGAGCTCAAGGCAGAGCTCACCGAGCCGGAGTATATCTCCTATGCCGATTATCTCCGTGGAGCAGAGCAGTCGGATAAAATGCGGGAGCTCACCCGCGAGGAAGATCTTACTATCGACAATGAGGAAGCCAAGGTGCTTTATGAATATCTCGACAGCAAGATAAAAAGCTATGTGCAGTCGGGCGTGATTGAAGCCTTGGCGGAAGACAACAAGTTATCGTCCTCACCTAACTTCAAGCCCTCCAATCCTGTCTACAGAGAGCTGCTGACCAAGGCTGAGGAAGATGTCGCCGAATATGTAGATGAGCTCGACCCTTCGGGTCAGAAGATATACAGACCCGACCACCCGGTCATATTCGTCAAGTTTGATACTGAGAACAAAAAGCTCCTGTTCGTTCAGTTCAGCACCTGGGACGGCTGCCTGATCGGTCAGTATCCCGACCCGATATTTGATGTGGATTACCCCTTTGTCATGGGGGAGAAAATGGATCCCGATCTCGAATACGACCCCAACACCGTCGTACAGCGCGGCATCTTTGATGATTATTAAGGCAACGATTCTTGAACTTGAAAATCAAAACGTGCTTTCGTATTGCGAGATTTATACTGCTTTGTTTTTTGATATATGAAATAAAACACCACCGGAGATCTGAACCAACCTCCGGCGGTGTTTTATCTAATCACTCTGTCATTTCTCTCTTCCCCGCTATGCTGACAAAGGTCTTGCAGAACCACAGTATCACCGCATAGAGCGCGGGGTCGGTGAGTGCGCGGATGCCGATGGTGTAGACCACGTTCCCGTATATCCCGCTGAAATGCCCGTTGAGCACATCCACCTCGTGAAGGCCGAGCACATTAAAAAGCACCGAGGATATGAGCAGCACCGGCATACAGATATTGAAACGTTTCATATTCTTGTGTGTGTTTATCTCATTCCGCGCCGTCGAGAGCATTACCATGATAAGCAGATACACCGTTACGGTGCAGGATATGAATACCGGCAGATCTTTCACGAGCCTGTATATCAGTAGATCCCTGTAGGTCTCGGGGGAGTCGGCAAGGTCACGGGGGAAGGTCAGCAGATCGGAGTAGAAAGGCAGCCTTGCGTCGTGAGTCTTATAGCTTGCTATTTCATATATTCTTGTGACAAGGCGTTTCAGCATGAAAGCCGAAGTCACGGCACCCATAAGAACGGCAAATGCTTTCAGCGCTTTTGAATTTGCTGCCGCATCCTTCTGCTGTACGTTCAGCGAGTGCTGTCTTGTGATGAGCGCCGTCATAATGACAAGGGCGGGTATGCCGAAAAGCTGATATATCTGACAGTAGTATGACCTGTTCTCAAATATCCCGGTGACATAGGGCTGCTCTGCGTTCATCAGGTATATCTGCCTTATCACCTTCCAGATGCCTTCGATCAGCACGGCGATGCCTGCGGTCATAAGCAGCCTCCAGCCGTTCTGCACGAAGAAGCGTTTCTTGTCGGCCTTTCGGAATGCTAAGAAAACACAAACGAAAAGCAGGATAGGTGATGCCGTCGAGATGATATTGCCCACTATGCCCATGGGGGAAATCTCGTCCGTGACTTTATCGGCAGCTTTATAGTTCTCGACCGAGCCGTAACAGTTCTTCACCGAGAGCCAGATATAGAAGGTGCCGCAGTAATCGTGACCGAGAACCTTTTCCTCCGTCACCTCCGCAGAGGAGCTGTCCTCTCCGAGCATTTCGGCTCTTTCCTCGTCGTCAACAACAAAAACTTTGAAAACCGCTTGACTGACAAAAAACAGCACAACTCCGATAATGAGCGCCAAAAACGTAAAGCTGACTATATGTATCTTTTTGTGAGCCTTTTCGGAAATATCGTCCAGGACGGTGTTTTCTTCTTCCATTAGCTGTCTCCTTTTATCTCTGTATATCGGCGATACCGCCGAGCATGGTTTTCAGCGCAAAATCGAAAGAGTCGTCAAGGGTCACCGGATGATCCTTGCCGATATTGACTTCTATTGTGGAGAAGCCCTGCAAAAACGCTCTTATCATCCGCACGGTATGCACCTTCTGTTCCTCTGTCAGTCCATAGGAGCTGAGGGCACGGCAGATCACCCCGACTGCGCCCTCGGAGGCCCGGAGGTGTTCCTCCGAGTCATACATATTGTACCACTGCATAGCCTCGTAAAGTCCCTGGTGCCGTGATACGAATTTGCGGTAAGCATAGCAGAGGTCAATAAAGGCGTCGTCCTTTTCCTTGCCGATAACGGCTTGGGTTATCTCGCCGTCCATGAGCCGCCAGCCATAGAGCATTATTTCCCTGTTCAGCTCGTCAAGGCCTCCGCTGAAATGCTTATACAGCGAGGGGGACTTTATCCCGAGCCTGACGGCAAGTGCCTTGAATGTCACCCCCGCAGCACTCTTTTCGTCTGCCATTTCAGCCGCGATCTTGATGATATCTTCTCTGCTCAATCCTGTTCTCATACGGAAGCTCCTTCCGAAAAAGCTAATCACATTAGCTATTGTAGCATGGTCCCCACGAAATGTCAATATGTTTCGGGGGCTGCCGGCTTCGACGCCGATTACGAGACCGTGGCATACAGCAGCCTCGGACGGAGACGGTATCTACATCATCAAGAACGATAAGGTCGCGGGGCATATCGGCGTTGAGGAAGGCCTTGAGACCGCTGTTATACTCAGGGTGGTGACCTGCACTGGCGGTTACCTTTATGTGACCAGCAACGGGATGTTCTTTGACAGCGGACGGGGAAAGGTCAGAAGGCTCAGGAATTTCCCTTATTCAAACTGTTACGATATCATAATCTCCGAGAATAAAAACTGCTATATAACCTCCAGCGCGGGACTGTTCATAGTCTCGGAGGAAAAGCTCATTGAGGACGGAAAAGGCTGCATCCCGGCTTGCCGAAAGCTGGGCAAAGGCAGTGGGTCCCCAGGATATCAAGGTCAGCTTTGAGCTTGAGGGGATAGGGAACTGACCGGCATCAAACGTACAGTAACAGCAGCGAGCTGCGGGTTGCCCGCGGCTCGCTTTTCTGTCTGTATTTTGGAACATACCCAAATTCAGGTTTTGTTTACAGTAGGCCATATCCCCTGTGATATCGACGACGACGGCGAGGTCACCATGCACGACCTTATCATCCTCCGGAAATACTGTAACAGCTGGCCTGTTCAGGTATGGTAACTCCGGGATCCTCGAAGCATCCAACAGAAAAACAATGAAGCTCTCTCCCGCAGCAGCGGGGGAGAGCTTTTCGTATCATACGGTATTATGGGAAGCGACTTACTTACGCTTCCACCAGCTTGCGGTCAACGAGCTTGACTATCCTGTTGCCGTAGGCGGCGCATTCTGCCGAGTGGGTCACTTGAAGGATGGTTATGCCCTTTTCTTCGTTGAGGCGCTTGAAGAGAGCCATTATCTCACCGCCGGAGGCCTTGTCCAGGTTACCGGTGGCTTCGTCGGCGAGGAGTATCTCCGGCTCGGTGAGGACTGCTCTGGCTATGGAAGCTCTCTGCTGCTGACCGCCGGAAAGCTGCGAAGGATAGTAATGCCTCTTGGCGGTGAGCCCGGTGAGCTCCAGCAGCTCTTCGAGCCTTTTGGCGTAATCCTTGGGCTTTCTGCCCGAGAGCTCAACCGGCAGAAGGATGTTTTCCTCGATGGTCAGGTTAGCCACCAGATTATAGAACTGGAACACATAGCTCAGCTTGAAGGAACGGATATCCGAAAGCTCCTTGTCGTCCATGCCGGTGATGTTCTTGCCGTCGATGCGGATGCTGCCGGTAAAGTTGCGGTCAAGGCCGCCTATCAGATACAGCAGGGTGGATTTTCCGCTGCCGGAAGCTCCTGTCAGCGAGACGAAGCTGCCTTTCTCTATTGTCAGATCTGCGCCGTCGAAGATCAGAGCCTCGTTTTCGCCGGATCCGAAATGCTTTCTGAGATCGGTTATCTCTATTACATTTTTCATAACAGTACCTCCGTTATTCGTATTTCAGTTCTGCTGCTGTGTTCATCTTTTTCAGCGAGGATATGGGCTTTATAGATGCAAGCAGCAGCGCCGCTGTCAGACCTATGATGAATACTGTTATCAGCGGCAGATCAAAGACTATCTCAACACCGATATTAAGACCTGCAAGTGCAGTCTCTATGAGGGAAGTGAGCAGCACTCCCATAAACAGCGCCAGAACTCCTGCCGTTACTGAGGAGATCAGGGTTTCAAGAACTATCAGCTTTGAAAGCTTCTTCTTGCTTGCGGCTACCGAATGGAGCACCGCGTATTTCTTTCTTGACTGCTCAAAGCCGATGATCGCGTTCGATACGGCGCCCAGCAGGGCAAGCACGCAGCCTACGCCTATCATACTGTAAAGGACGGTCATAATGCTTTTGCTGTCCTCTTCCTGCCTGGTGATCACCTGTGCTTTGGTCTCTATCGTAGCGTCACGGAACAGCCTCTCCGCATCGGCGGTGACTTTATCCAGATCATCAGCTGACCTGAGGTTTAAATATACTCTGTCAACGTAATCGCCGAGATTGTCCCGGAACCATTTCTCGTTCACGACTATGCTCTTGCTGTAATGGTACAGAGTGCTGCAAAGCCCCTTTACCTTGAATTCGTAGGTGTCGTATTCCTCGGCTCCGTCCTTGTTCACAGTGACGCTGCTGAGATCCTTTATCTTTACCGTATCGCCCGCCTTGACACCCAGCTGATTGGCATAGCCTTCACCGATATAGGCCTCATTCTCTGCGGGAGCTTCACCTGTACCGCTGATGCCTGTGTAGAGCGTCTTTTCGCTGTAAGCCACGAACAAAACGTCTTCTTTCTTATGGCCGTTTACTTCCACGCTGGGGTAGGTCTGATAGAGGTACTGGTAACCCTTTATCTCTTCCGAATTCTTGATGAGCTTATCCACCTTTTCGGTGGTGTAGCCCACCTCGATGACAGCATCCATATTGTAGATGTCGGGGTTATAGATCTGGGATATGGACATTGAGGTAATGAATATCGCCATAGTTATGGCCAGGGAAACAAAGGTGAGCTGTGTGCAAGCCACGGTGCTCTTCTTATGTGCGCACTCATTGGCTGCAAGCTTTGCGCAGGGCATACCCAGCGCCGAGAACAGCTTTACCAGCACCTTTGAAACACCCTTGATCAGCAGAGGCAGTATCATTACCGAGCCGATGCTGATGCAGGCGATAGCCGCTATGCTGAGCACTATGCTGCTGGCCAGCAGACCGATAACTATTCCTGCTGCCAGTATCACTGCGCCGATGATGAGCTTCTTGGCGCTCATATGGTAGGCTGTGTCTCTCGAGGAGAAGATTATATCCCGGACGGGGGTCTTTACTGCCTTGACCAGCGCTCCCACCTGACAAAGTATCTGTATCACTATGGCAAATACCACAGCGATGGGGTACATATACACGCCGATGGACCAGTCATCGGGAATGGTGCCGAAAAGAGTTTCTATGGCAAACCTTCCGCCTACCAGGAACAGCAGGGCTCCCAGTATGCCTCCGATAAGTCCGTAGATGCCGCTCTCGATCAGCAGCACGGCTGAGGTCTTGGGGATGCTGCCTCCCAGACTTCGGAGAGTTCCGATGGCGGACATCCTCTCGTTGGCGATATGCTTGGACATCGAGAAGGTGAGAAACAGGGTCATCATTAGTATTACTGCGAATATCAGAACAAATACATTGGTCTGATTGTTGATGTCCTCCAGCACCTGATCGGTCAGAAGTGCGCCGACTGTGTAGTTGGGGTACTTCTTCTGCAGCGCCTGCGAGGTCTCCTTCGCATCGAGGTCGTTGGGGATATCCACATAAGCAATGGCTCTGCCGTTTACTCCCTCATTGCCCAGCTTATTGAGGTTTTCCTCGCTCAGATAGATCGTGGATGTGCTGCGGCGGAAATACTTGTCTGTGCTGATCTCGTTTACCTTCAAGGAAAGCACCTTCACGTCCGGGGGTCCGCCCTCCTTGCCTTCAACGGGATCCGCCGTTCTTGAGAGCATTACTTTGTCGCCCACATTCAGCCCGGCTTTTTTTGCGAACTCCTCGGAAATGACCACACCGTCTCCGGGATCGGGCTTGGTGTCAAAGAGCCCGAATTCAGCTGCCTTATCGGCATCGAAATATGTGGTCTTTACGGAATAATCTCCCTTGGAGGTCCTGGCATTGGCGTTCCACATTGCTGAGATCAGCATCTTTGAGCCGGCGGGAAGATCCTTCTCGTTGATCTCGAGATTTCGGTTCGTATCGATGAACTCGATCTCAGCGCCTCCGTAGATATTGAGCATAAGGCTTCGCAGCTGGTATTCGGGGGCATCGCGCCCGCCTATACACAGCAGCAGCGCAAATGCCGAAGCCGCAAGAGCTATGATGATAGCAAAGGAGCGCATCGGCTTGCCTGTGATGTTGCGCCTGGTCATTCTTCCGATGATAGACATAGATATCAATCCTTTCATTATACCTGTCTTCGGATATCATTATAGAACATTCTGGAAGTCATTTACCATTTCCTGCACGAATTGTCTGATTCTATGCACGAAAAACCGCACACATCTTTGAAAGGTGCGGTCCTTTAGTTATAATGTATCAGATCCCTGCACCGGCGAGCTGCCCAGCGGTTCGTAGAGTATCACCGAGACGCTGAAGACCCCGTCCTCGTGGGTGAAGGAGCAGGTGCCGCCGTATTTTTCAGCGATGCTCTTTACCGAGCTTATTCCGATGCCCTCCCCCGGGTGCTTGGTGGAATTGAAAACTCCGTTTTCGTTTACGGTGGGGGCCGTGGCGAAGCTGTTTTTAACAACAAGGGTGAGGATATGATCCCCGTTGGCCGAGCTCTTATATGCCGCAGTAATGTCGATAAAGCGCTCGCCCTCCACCTCTCTGCAGGCATCCGACGCATTCTCCAGAACATTTCCGAAAACAACGGCGATGTCCTTGCTGTCGGCAAATATATCCTCGGGGATATCGGCTTTCACCGAGAAGGAGATGCTGTTCTTGTAGGCCGTCTCGGAATAGAAGGCAAGCACTATGTTCACCGTCTTGTTCTCGCAGAACATCAGCGGCTGATCGAGAGCGTTCTGCTCTGTGTAGGTGTTTATAAGCTCATCCAGGGCGGAGAGGTCTCCGCTCAGCCTTATCTGTTTGAGGAGGGCGGTATGGTGGCGCAGATCGTGCCTGGTTTTCCGCATATTCTCCAGGCGGTCGTTAAGGCTGTCGTATTGCAGTCTCTGGATCGAAAGAGTGTGGTTCTCGGCCATCAGCGAAAGGTTCTTTTCATACAGTCTTGCCGATCTCACGATGATGCGGTAGATCAGTACCGAGCCTGCGGATATGGCAAACAGATAGAGGGTGCTCATAGGGTCCATCGAGGTCTCCACATCCCAGGTGCCGTTTGCATAGAAATGATGGAGAGATATCAGATTGAACACCGCCGGCACCAGCCACAGATACCGCCAGGGGTGCTTGACCGCTTTCCCGTTCTCGATGACGGTCTTTGATGTATGGCCGCCCATATCCTTGAACAGCAGGAAATACATAAGGGGCAGCGCCGCGGCCAGCACGATGACAATGAACAGATGGTAGGTAAAATAGTATTTCTGCAGGGCGTTATCGTAGAAGTAGATACCCTCAAGGCATTTGGCGCTCACCACCACAAAATCTCCCAGATTGGTCAGGGCCAGAACGGTGAAGATCAGCTTGCCGATATGATCCTTTATGGTGGCGAATATGAAAGCGATATATACGATGTTGGTTAGTATATCAAATACCTGGTAGGGGATGTATTCCGACAGATAAAGCCTGATGGGCAATGTCACCATCTGGAAGGTGAGGGCCGTGAATGCCAGCAGGAACGTAACAGACCTTTTAAAGCGCCAATGCCCCCGGAAAGAATAGAGTATCAGCACCATATATGGCAATGAACAGAGAAAGGTGTAGAGGAGCCTTCCCAACACATAAGAAGCACTGAGATCGGTCGTCATAGTCTTATGTCCTTTCTTTGGAAATCTTTTACTTTATTATAGTATCATATTATCTCCTTCAAGTCAAGAAGAACAGATCAGAAAGAATTCGTGCAAAAAAGCAGGCAATTGGTGCATAATATTGCCAAGAATTGAAATATGTGTTATAATATCATTGAAAGAAACACGAAAGGAGTTTCTCGTTATGCTTGTAGCGATCTGTGACGACAGCAAGACCGATGCAGAGATGATAAGGTTCTCGCTTATGGATATAACCGATGAGCTTGAAACGGTCTGGTTCAGCACCGGCACCGAGCTTATCAACAGTATCAGAAACGGAAGCTTTTACTCACTTATCTTTCAGGACATATATCTTGAAAAGGAGCTGGGTATGGATATAGCCAAGGAGGTCAAGGAGCTTTCACCCGATACCCAGATCATTTTCGTTACCACAAGCCTTGACCACGCCATAGATGCTTTCAAGGTACAGGCGGTGGATTACCTCGTAAAGCCCTGCACCGAGGCTGATGTGGTAAAAGCATTTACCCGTGTGACTATGCGGCTGAACAAGCAGGCATCCTCCTCCGTGGTGATAAATGCAGGCAAGGATATCCGGGTGTTCTACCCCGAAATGGTCATCAAGCTGGAAAGCGACCGCCACTATACCGTGATCTGCTCCCGGAACAAGAAGACCGACCGGGTGCTCATAAACTTTTCCGAGGCGGCGGAGCTCTTCGGCGGGAAATTCATTGAGATACGCCGGGGGCTGCTGGTCAATCCGGATTATATAGAAAGGATCAGCGGCGCCACAGTGATCCTCTCCGACGGCAGCACATATATACTCCCCAAAGCAAAAAAGGACAGCGTCGTGGCGCAGTACACGGAATACATCACAAACCGGGCGGCTCCGTAGTCCTGTTCCGGCGGAAACAAAAATCAGGTCGATAAGCCGGCTGCCGCGGAAGAGCAGTAACGGCATAATAAGAAAGAGAGGTAGAGAATATGAGATCAAAAAGACTGATCGCAGGCATTTCAGCTCTGATGCTGATGGGCAGCACCGCAGCCGGCAGCGTTACGGCGTTCGCCGAGCAGGGGGAGTACGGCATCTATGATGCGGCAGAGGATCTGTTTATGATGATGCTCAATATGAGCCCATCGACTTACTCCTACACCGTGAATGATCCCGAAAATCCTCCCGAGAAGCCCGCAGCGGAAAAATTCGATCTTCGCGACGTTGACGGCAAAAACTATGTAACGCCGGTAAAGGATCAGGGTGTGCTCGGCACCTGCTGGGCTTTTGCGGCAACAGCTGCGGCAGAGACGAGCCTTCTCTATGAGACCGGCAGCGACCTCAACGAAGCTCTGGCGCTGGGCGCAGAAGTGCCCGACCTTTCTGAGCGCCATCTTGCCTGGTTCGCAGCCACGCCCCTTCCCGAAAACGGACTGTACCCTTCACAGGCCGGCGAGGGAATGATCCACTACGGAGCTGCGTATCTGGAGAGTACAGGCGGCGATCTGTCTAAGATCAACAACGACAAGTTCGGCGGCGGCTACTGTGCTCTCGGCACTACACTTTACAGCTCCCTCCAGGGTCCCGCTTATGAGACGATGGTCCCCTATCTCAGCAATGAGTACAGGATGGGCACAGTTAAATATGTGGATGTTGTAAAGGATCCCGCCGAGAAGGAGAAGTACTCTCTGGACGATTTCGTGGATTACAGCAACGCAAGTGTTTATGAATACAACACATACGCCGAGTTCGTTTCCTGCCTCGGAAAGGAAGAGACCCTGGGTCTGATCTCAAACTCCGGCAACGACGGCTGGTACAAGGGCCCCGGCAGATACTGGATGAACACCCTTGACAAGGAGAAGATGTGGGGCATGGACTGGTCAGTGGATGAATCCCTGAGATTTGTCGGCTTTGAGCTGGAAAACTCCAATATCCTTCCAAACCCTGCCCTTTCCGATCCCGAGACCGGTGCCTATATCTTCAATGAGTATTCTATCAATGCCATCAAGAACGAGCTTATGAGCGGCAGAGCCGTCAGCATCTCCTTCCTTGCGGATACGGCTCTTGCAGGGCAGGGGACCACCGTAGGCGGCTATATGAACTACATCGACGAGAACGGTCAGCGTACCGATTCAAAATATGATGCAAAATACTGGTGCCATTATACCTACGACAAGACCTATGATCCTCAGGATCCCGCAAGTGTAAACAAATGCATGACCAATAAGGCCAATCACGCGGTTTGTATCGTCGGCTATGACGACACCATACCCAAGGAATACTTCAACGATCCCTTCGGCTTTATCAAGGATGACGGCGCCTTTATTGTCAAGAACAGCTGGGGCACCAAGGACCGTTATATCCAATGGGGCAATGACGGCGACGGTTATTTCTACCTCTCTTACTACGATCAGTCCCTCAGAAGCGTAGAGAGCTTTGATTTCAATGCCACAAGTGTGCAGGAAGCCGAAGAAAAGCCTGCATCCGCACTTTTCCCCAACCTCTACGACTGTATGCCTGCACCAATGCTGATGCACACAGAGGGCGATGACGCAGCCATGGCCAATATATTCGAGGCTCGCCTCGATCTCAGGCTCAAGGGCATCGGCATTATGAATGCTACCTGCAATGAGACCGTCAAATGCTATATATTCAAGCTCAACGAGAATGCAACGTCTCCCGAAGACGGTGAGCTTGTGGCAACTGTCAGCGATACCTATCCTCTGGCAGGCTATCACCGTGTGAACCTTGACCAGCCTCTGTACTTCCCTAAGGGAACACGCTATTCCATCGTTGTAAATAACATCTGCGAGAACGGAAAGGATTCTATCTGCGTAAAGGCAGGTATGAGCAAGGTCTATGCCGAAGAGTTGGCAGAGGAGCAGAGGCAGGAATACATTAAGAAAAAAGGCACCGATGAGGGCTTCTATCCTGAAGAGATCATTTACACCAACGGCGTTATCAATAAGGGAGAAAGCTTTGTGTGCGTCGGCGGCTTCTGGTTCGATTGGGCGGAGATCATTAACGAGGCTATGAGCTACCCGAATATGGAATTCAATTACTTCTCTGTAGATAATTTCACCATCCAGGCATTCACCGAGACCGAGGTGGCCAATGTCCAGAACACAATTACCGACCCCGCAGAGCCCTATTATGCCGGTGACGAGGTAGCCTGCAATGTTGCCGTAAAGAACCTTATCAACTACGCTGCCGAATATGACGTATATATCAACGGCCAGCTGGTGGGCAATACCGGGCTTATCGACCCAGCCAAGACTGTTGACGTTCCTTACACCTATACCGTTACCGACAGCGATGCGGAGCAGGGCTATTTCGAGACCACAGTTTCCCTCAAGCTCAAGGATGCGGAGCTGCCTGACAGACCTGTCGATATCTTTGATGATTTCAGCACTCCCACGGTAAAGGCTGAGGTGGGCAAGAAGTCCGTAACTCCCGAGCCCGAGCCTGAGCCCGAACCAGAAGTTACCCCCACCCCCGAGGATCCTCCTGCTCCCGACGACGGCTCCTCCTCCGGGAACCCCGATACGGGTATGGCAGCAGGCTCCCTTGCAATTGCAGCTATCGCTGTACTGGCAGTCGCTGAAGCAAGAAAGAGAAATTGATCCTTGCATATACTTCAGATAACTGTTTTGTGACACAATGAAACTGCCCTCGCGCTTTGCGGCGCGGGGGTATTTCGTTATGTCTTGCTTATGAATATAATAAGGCGGGTGTCCCTAAATGGGGCTCCCGCCTGTTTGGTGTATTGTATTGTCTGTCAGCCCTCGTCGAACTCGCTTACCAGTGAGGAAACGGTCTGCTTGGCATCGCCGTAGATCATTACGGTGTTGTCGTTGGTGAAGAGGGGGTTCTCCACTCCGGAGAAGCCTGCGCCCTTGCCGCGCTTGAGCACGAATACCGTCCGCGCCTCGAATGCGTTGATGATAGGCATACCGTAGAGGGGCGAGGTCTCGTCGTTGATGGCGGAGGGGTTTACAACGTCGTTGGCACCGATAACGATGGCAACATCGGTGTTGGACATCTGGGGATTCATCTCGTCGGCAGTCTTGAGCTGCTCGTAGGGAACATTGGCCTCAGCCAGCAGAACGTTCATATGTCCGGGCATACGGCCAGCAACGGGGTGGATCGCAAAGCTGACCTCTGCGCCGTTTTCCTCCAGCTTGTCGCAGAGCTCCTTGACAGCGTGCTGAGCCTGAGCCACAGCCATACCGTAGCCGGGGATGAATACCACCGAGCTTGCAGCCTCGAGGATGAGATAAGCATCCTCAACGGACATGGACTTGGGCTCCTTGTGTTCGCCTGCGGCACCCTTCTTAGCAGAAGCGCCGAAGGAGGAGAAGAGCAGGGCAGTGAGCTTGCGGTTCATAGCCTTGCACATGATGAGGGTCAGGATAAGACCCGAAGTACCTACCAGACATCCGGAAACCACCAGAACGGAGTTGCTCATTGCAAGTCCCGCAAAGGCAGCAGCCAGACCGGAGAAGGCATTGAGCAGCGAGATGATAACAGGCATATCGCCGCCGCCGATAGCAACGACCATAGTAAAGCCCAGCAGCAGATAAGAAACCGAGGTAATGATGATACCCACATCACCCACGGTCTTGCCCACAACATCAGCTATGCTGAGCGCGTAGAGCAGCACGCCCACAAGACCCACTATGGCAAGGCAGGCATTGATGGCGTTCTTGGCAGGGATGGTGATGTTCTTCTTGAACATCTTGCCCGAGAGCTTGCCCCAGGCCACTACCGAGCCGGTGAATGCTATCGCACCGATAGCGATAGTCAGGCCCAAAGCCACAGAGGAGAACACGTTGATGCTGCCGTCGGTCATATACTGGGTCAGCGCTACCAGCAGGGAGGAAAGACCTCCGAAGCCATTGAAGAGCGCTACCAGCTGGGGCATACCGGTCATCTCGACCTTCTTTGCCCAGACAGCACCGATGATGCCGCCAAGGATGATCGCTGCCAGTGCCCAGAGATAGGCGTTTTTCAGCGGAGCGTTTGTAAAGGTATCGGTAACGTGCTTTTCAAGCAGGACGGTAACTACCGCGATGAGCATACCCACCGAGGACATAAGATTACCGCGCCTTGCGGTGTCGGCCTTGCCCAGCAGCTTGATGCCGCGGATGAACAGTACAGCCGAGACCATATAAAGTACCGTCGTGAGGACGACGCTTATTTCAGACCAGTTCACTTCTTATCGTCCCCCTTTTTTTTGAACATACCGAGCATTCTGTCGGTTACAAGGTAGCCGCCCACAACGTTGATAGCAGCCAGGACGATAGCCGCAAAGCCGCAGATGGCACTTACGGTGCCGTCGGTGTGCAGGGCTACGGCTGTGGCGCTGATGGCGCCTACTATGGTTATTCCCGAGATCGCATTGGTGCCGGACATAAGCGGGGTGTGCAGCTGGGAGGGAACCTTTGAGATAAGCTCAACGCCCAGAAAACCCGCGATGACAAATACGAATACCAGCAGTAATATTTCACCTATCGCCATTATTTACTCTCCTTAAATCTCTCGTGTATTATCTCGCCGCCGCGTGTGAGCAGGCAGCCGCGCATGATCTCATCTTCAAGCCTGATGTCCAATTCTTTGGACTCTTTGTTGTAGAAGTGGGTGAGGAAGGCAGTGAAGTTGCCCGAGAGCATCTTGGATGCATCGTAGGGCACCTGTCTCTCCAGCAGGTCGCCGGACATGATAGTTACACCGTTTTCGGTGACTACATCCTCAAAGAGCTTTGAGCCCTCAACGTTGCCGCCGGTGGATACCGCCATATCAACAACGATGCTTCCGGGCATCATACGGTCGAGAACGTCCTTTTTGATAAGCACCGGAGCTTTGCGCCCGAAGACCTTAGCCGTGGTGATAACGATGTTGGAACGCTCGCAGACCTTGGCCTGAGCCTCCTGCTGCTTGGCGATCTGCTCGGGGGTGAGCTCCTTGGCATAGCCCTGATCTGTCTGACCCATCTCGCCCAGGTCTATCTTGACGAAGCTGGCTCCGAGAGACTTTACCTGCTCCTCGACTACCGGACGGGTGTCGAAGGCATCAACTCTCGCGCCGAGACGCTTTGCGGTGGCTATGGCCTGAAGACCCGCAACGCCAACGCCGATTATGAACACTCTTGCCGGGTTGATAGTACCCGAGGGAGTTACCATCATCGGGAGGATCTTGGGCAGCCTTGCCGCAGCGTTGAGCACCGCAACATAGCCTGCCAGCGAGGTCTGTGAGGACTGAACGTCCATCTTCTGAGCCAGGGTGGTACGGGGGATCATCTCCAGGGATACCGCCTGGATACCTCTCTTGGCAAAGTCGTTGAGCAGCTCCTTCTCGTTGAAGGGGTCGAGGTAGCTCAGATGCAGGGTGTCCTTGTCAAGGCCCTCAGCGCTCTGAGGCTTCATAATGCGCAGCACTATCTCGCTGCCCTTGTACCCCGCCTCGTTGGAGGGGACTACCGAGGCGCCTGCCTTTACATAGGCTTCGTCATCAAAGCCGCTCTTCTTGCCCGTCCCGCTGACTACGGTTATCTCAAAGCCCAGGGCTGTGAGCTTTTTCACATCATCGGGGATGAGCGGTGTGCGTGTTTCACGCGGGTCTGTTTCCTTGCAGACCAGGATCTTTTTCATACCTTTGCTCCTTTCGGATTTTTTTACCTATAAACACAGCACAAGGCAGCACTGCTTTTTGCGGCAGTGCTGCCGGCCGATTTGGGAGGTTCTAATCGTAGGTTTCGGTGTTTTCCGTGTAGTCGCACCCCGTTACGGCATCAAGCCGTTTGTCGCGCTCGGTGTACCTAAGCTGTATCTCGGGATGCTCGATCTCAAACGGGCACACAGGCAGGAAGCCTGTCTGCGGATTCTTGTTGTTATCCATAGAGTGTCCCTCCTTGGGTGCGGGGCTGCTGTCCTTATCAGACGATGCCCTGCGCATTCATAGCGTCGAGCACCTTCTCAAAGCCTGCGAGGTTGGCGCCCGCAACGTAGTTGCCCTCGAAGCCGTACTTCTTGGCGGCCTCGTCGATATTGTGATAAAGGTTCTGCATGATCTGCTTGAGCTTGGAATCTACCTCTTCAAAGGTCCAGCTCATGCGCTCGCTGTTCTGCGACATCTCAAGAGCCGAGGTAGCAACGCCGCCTGCATTTGCAGCCTTGCCGGGAACGAAGAATACGCCGTTGTCTTGGAGATACTTGGTAGCCTCTTCGGTGGTGGGCATATTTGCGCCTTCGCATACTGCGATAACGCCGTTCTCAACAAGAGTAAGAGCATCCTCGATGTCCAGCTCGTTCTGGGTAGCGCAGGGGAGAGCGATATCGCACTTGATCCTCCAAACGCCTCTGCCCTCGTGATACTCGGACTTGGGACGGTAGTTCTTGTACTCGGTAAGTCTTGCTCTCTTGACTTCCTTGATCTCCTTGAGAGCTGCAACGTCGATGCCGTCGGGATCGTATACCCAGCCGGTGGAATCGGAGCAGGTAACGACCTTAGCGCCCAGCTGCTGAGCCTTCTCGATAGCGTAGATCGCAACATTTCCTGCGCCGGAAACTACAACGGTCTTGTCCTCGATGGAATATGTATGGGAGCGGAGAAGCTCATCGGTGAGGTAAAGCAGACCGTAGCCGGTAGCCTCAGTTCTTGCCAGAGAGCCGCCGAAGGTGAGACCCTTGCCGGTAAGTACGCCCTCGAAGAGGTTGCGGATGCGCTTGTACTGACCGAACATGTAGCCGATCTCACGGGCACCGGTGCCGATGTCGCCTGCGGGAACATCGGTGTCAGCACCGATGTACTTGCAGAGCTCAGTCATAAAGCTCTGGCAGAAGCGCATGATCTCTCTGTCGCTCTTGCCCTTGGGGTCGAAGTCGGAGCCGCCCTTGCCGCCGCCGATGGGCAGGCCGGTAAGGCTGTTCTTGAAGATCTGCTCGAAGCCCAGGAACTTGATGATACCGATGTTGACCGAGGGATGCAGTCTCAGACCGCCCTTGTAAGGACCGATAGCGGAGTTGAACTGTACGCGGTAGCCGGTATTAACGTGGGCGTTGCCCTCGTCATCGAGCCAGGGAACTCTGAACTTGATCTGGCGCTCGGGATTTACGAGCCTTTCGAGAACTGCGTCACGTCTGAACTGTGCCTCGTTCGCATCAACAATGGGGCGGATGGAATCCAGCACTTCTCTGACAGCCTGATGGAACTCGGGCTCATCGGGGTTCTGAACAGTTACCTGTTCGATTATTTCATCAACATAAGACATTGTATACTTCCTCCTACAGAATGCTTACGCGCTCACACTATCAATCATACCCCGAAAACCTCGGAACAGTCAATGCTGCGGCGGCGTATTATTTCCTACTTATACCGTTAAAAATCAGAGGTCGCCCGGATCCGGCGTGTGAGCGCGGAAATGGGGATCGGGGTGCAAAGCCTCCGAAAAACAGTCACTTTTTATAGTGCGAGGGGAGCTTCCCCGTGATCTTGCGGAAAACACGGGTGAAGTAATCGGGTGAGGCGAACCCCAGCATATCGCTTACCTCGTTGACCTTGTAATGCCCGGAGGTGAGCAGCAGCTTGGCATAATCCATAGTCAGCCGCTTGTAGAACTCCGAGAAGGATATACCCGTCCTCGCTTTGAAATAGCGCCCGAAATAATCGGGGTTGAAGCCGAAGTGGTCAGCCGCAGCCTCAACAGTCAGCGCTGAGCCGTGGGACTTTTCCAGCAGCTCCCGCAGCTTTTCGGTAAAGCTCTCGCTGCCCTGTGAAACGGGGAGAGCCGAGAGCGCATCGTTCATAGCCTTGGAGTATTCCGAGGTCATCAGCTTCTTGCCTATAACCTTCGCCGCACGCATCAGCGCCGCCCGGACGTCCTCCTCCAGAGCGGGCTCGGTGAGGTAATCCACCGCACCCAGCAGGAAGCATTCCCGCATATCGCCTGCGGCGTTCACTCTGCTGATTACTACGGTGGGGATATTGCAGCCCGAGCGTGTGGAGCGCTTTAACAGCTCCGCTGCGAATACCGCGCTGGGGCGGTTGATGCAGAGCAGCATATCGCACTCCTGGGCGGCGGCAGCCGCCAGAGCCTTTTCGGGGTCGGAGGTGTGCGAAACGATCTCAAAGCCGCACTCGGCAAATACGGGCATACTGTTGTAATGTCGCAGATCGTAATTTGAACTGTCTACCACAGCGACGCGATACATCATCCTCCGCACCTCCTTACAGTTTTAAAAAAATAGAGCTATCCTTCCGCTATGCGGAAGAACAGCCCCATTGCCTACTTTGAATGTAGCACAAGCAAAACTCAAAGTCAATGAACATTTTGTGAACAAAACTCAGATATACGCGAATTTTCGGCAAAAGTAGGAAATTTAACGTGTGATAATGGGTATATATGTCTTAATTATCATAACTAACCAGAAACTGCGATAAAAAAGGCTGTGCATCCGATGCACAGCCTTTTCCCTGTATTCTTTTCTCTTAAAGCTCAAACCCGGCGGTGAGGATGTTCTTTCCCGAGATGTTGGCATAGGATGTTCTCTCGGCGATCTGCACCAGCATACGGATGCCCATGCCTCCTGTGTCGTAATCCTCGAATTCCTTCTCATCAGGCATCTCGGTCAGGGGGTCAAAGGGCTTGCCGCTGTCCTCCAGGCGGAGGGTCAGGCTGCTGCCCCTGCGGTTAAGGATCACGCCTATGCGGTCGGTGCCCGAATAGTCGATGATGTTGACCAGGATCTCCTCGCAGGCCAGGATTATCTTCATCTTCCTCTCGCTGTCGCCGATGAGGGAAAGCAGCTCTGAGCGCAGCTTCTCCACCGAGCTCATATCAGGCGGGAGCTCCAGGCACACACGTTTGCCGTCCACGGTGAAGCGCAGCACCGTAAAGGTGATATCATCCGCCTGCTCGCAGCCCTCGGAGAACCGGGCGACAGCATCCGTTACGGAGGCTGCGGTCTCACCGGCAGTACCCTCTGAAACAGCATCCAGCAGCCGCTGCTCTCCGAACAGCTCCTTCTGTGCAGATACTGCCTCGGTCACGCCGTCGGTGTAGAAGGTAAGGCTCTGCCCGTCCTCCATTATCATATACTCGTTGGAAATGCCCGCGTCCTCAAAAAGCCCCAGGGCTATCCCCGGGTCGGGAACGATGAACCGCTTGCCGCTTCTGTCTGTCAGCAGAGGACGGGTATGCCCTGCATTCGCATAGATAAGCTCGCCTGTGGTCGGGTCAAGCACCGCCGCGAACACCGTCACGAACATTCCCTCGGGGTTCTCGGCGCAGAGGTCGTCATTGGCGGAATTCAGCGCATCGGCAGGGGAGAGCCCCGACATCAGCTTGCCCTTCAGCAGGTTCTTGGTCATAGCCATGAACAGCGCCGCCGCGATACCCTTTCCGGAAACGTCCGCGATGACCGTGAACACCTTGCCGTCCTTCTCGAAGCAGCCGTAGAAGTCGCCGCCTACCTCCTTGGCAGGAGCCGTTCCCGCGCAGATCTCATAGCCTGTACCCGAAAGAGTGAAATGCTCGGGCACCATGCCGATCTGTATGCTTCGGGCGATGTTCAGCTCCGCCGCAGTCTTGGCACGCTCATCGGCCATATCCCTTATGTTGCGGATATACCCGATGATCTCATCCGAGAGCTTGGAAAATGAGCTGTTGATCTCCTCGATCTCATAGTATGACCTTAGGTTGAGCTTGGCGTGCTCGTGCTCCGGGTCGAAGGCATTCATCTGCATCGAAAGCCGCTTTAAGGGTGTGAAGATCTTCTTGCGCATTACCAGCATCAGCAGAGCCAGCACCAGGGTCAGCACGGCAGTTACTATCAGTACCGTTCTGACAACATAGCTGATAGCTTCTTTGCTGATGGTGGAAACATCGAAGTCGATGCCCGCCAGGCAGACTATCTCTCCGTTCTGATAAACGGGAAAATAGAAGGTCAGCACATTACCGTAGTGGTTGTCCACATGGCAGGGACCCACCAGCTCGCCCTTTTCCGCCTGACGGATATTGTTGAGGTCGTAGTCGGGTATCTCCACCGTGACACCGAACCCGCGCTCCTTCCCGACGATCTTGTCGGTCTCTTCATCGGCGGCGATGGTGATGATATACTTCATCGACCTCTCGTCCACTATATTGAAGAGATAGGTATACTTGGCACCTGTCAGCTCGCAAAGACCCCTCATATACTCACGGAGGTATTCATAGAGCACCTGGGGATCGATGTTATCGCTGCTCGAACTGAGAAGGAGACCTCCGCCGGAGTCCTGCTGCTCCTTTTCGGGTCCTTCGCTCTCTTCGGATCCTTCCTCATCGTAACTGATATCGGGATCTACATCGAAATCCGAAATATCCGTGTCTGTCAGCAGCTCCGTGAGTGCCTTCTGCAACCGCTCGGCATCCGAGGTGTAGCTGCTGGCGGTGAGCCGGCTGTAGAAGATGCTGGAGATAAGCGTCAGCAGCAGAGCCGTGGCGATTATCAGCACGATGGAGATCAGGGCGATCCTTCTCTGGGCGAAGTTCTTGCCGAACAGCCCCCGCTTCATTTGAGGTTGAGGCGCTTGTCAAAGCCCGTCATCCTGAACACATCCAGTATCTCTACCGAAGCGTTGGTGACGGTGAGAGCGCCGTTCATTTTCTTGTGAGCCGCAACGATAAGTCTCAGCCCTGCCGAGGAGATATACTCCAGTTTCTCCATATCCACGGTGAGCTCGGTGATCTCATCGGGAAGGCTGTCGATAGCCTCCTTGAACTCGGCGGAATTGGGGGTGTCGAGCCAGCCCTCCGGCTTCAGTACGGCTGAAGTGCCGTTGATTTCCTTGTTGATTATCATATAGCATTTCTCCTTTCGGGATTTTTATTATTCTAGGGCAACACCGCACGACCCGCGGCTGACGCCTCTGCACGCCATCTGCCGTGTCAAGCCTGCTTGACGACCGGCTTATCCGTCATATTACCCAAATTCTCCTTG
>JAFXXU010000041.1 GCA_017542125.1 Ruminococcus sp. | reverse complement strand
GTCCAGGTTTTCGTCAGATTGCCTAAATTCGACGCAGGCGGGCTGGCGCCCGGCAAGGAGAATTTGGGTAATATGACGGAAAGCTGGCAAGCAGATGGCGTGCAGAGGCGTCAGCCGCGGGTTGTGCGGTGTTGCCTTTATATATCTGATAGGTTTGTGTCCGAAGGGGTTCGGGGGCGACCGGAAAGCCCCCGAAACAGGGCGTGAACCAAAGCTGCCGTTCGCTCCACACTGTCGGGCGTCTAACGAACCGCGCAAAAACAAAGCCCCGGATCACTCCGGGGCTTTAATATTAGTCTGCTTTTGCCAGATGATACATCATAATTCCGATCATGCCGTTCCCTTCGTCCTTGATCTCATCCCAGGGATTGACCGCCTCATCGAGGATAGTACCGTGAATTCCGGTATTGAACAGCAGCTTGCCGTCCTCCTCCTTCCACGAGTTGGAGGAAATTACGAAATGCTTGTCGTCAAAGAGAGTTATCTCGCCCGCAGCGACCGCAGCGTCGATCTCCTCCTGAGAAGCACCCTCGGGTATGGGGAGCACCCACTGGACCTCTCCGCCCTCAACAAAGTAGATATCTGCGTAAAGCATCTGCTTGTCGCTCTCGTCAAGAGATTCATCCGCGATGATGTCCTCCGCCTTCTGCCATACTCTCTCCAGCTTGCCGTCTACCTCGAGGAACCTCATAGATTCGGCGATCTTCCACTTTCCAATAATGTCCATACTGTTCAACACTCCTTTTCCGTCCTGCGCTCTGCCGCGCAGATATTACAAGTATATTATAACACACTTTCTTAACAATTGCAACCCTTGAATTCCCCGACCCTTGTTTTTTTTCCTGGGATGTGCTATAATATCAGCAAGCTGATATTATATTTATTTTAAGCCCTCGCAGATCCGTGCCGCAAGCGGCACTCCCTGCGGATCGGGCAATTATAGCACAACGCTGCGCTTTTGTGCTGTAATACCCCGCAAGGAGCGTGAGCAGTATGGAGAGAGTGAGAAAGCATTTCCTGTTCCGGGGCTTCGTCCAGGGGGTAGGCTTCCGTTATCGGATGTACTACGCCGCCCGGGCCAACGGCGTCAGCGGGTGGGTCAAAAATAACTACGACGGCTCCGTCGAAGCCGAGCTGGAGGGCACCGATGCCGCCATCGACCAAACAGTCACCCAGGTCAGCAGCGGCAGATTTGTCGAGATAGAGGATATGGAGATCCGCTCCGTGCCCATCTGCAATTCCCACAGCTTTGAAATAATCGGATAACGAAAAAGGTATCACCCGCGGCTGAATCCCAGCCGCAGGCGATACCTTGATTTTTGTTTTGAGCGCTTTTACATATCCGTCAGCTTCAGATGCTTGATCTTCTTCAGAGCGATGGCATTGATGCCGAGGGTGAAGATCACGGTGATCACCGCGCCCAGCCCCCAGGCCACCAGGCTTATCCCTCTCACGAACTGGAGATAGGTGGTCTCAATGGATCTGATAACTACATATCCCATAACCGAGCCCACGGCAATACCCAGGATTATGCCCGCTATGGTGGTGGCTATGGTCTCCAGCAGCACATACCTCTTGACCTCGCCTACGGTGAAGCCGTTGATGCGCATTACCGTCAGCTCACGGGTCTTGCGTGTAATATACATCTTGTTGATGTTCAGCAGGATGAAGTAAGCCATAAGTCCCGCCACGACTACCATTACTCCCGATACCTTGGTGAAGATGTCCACTATCTTCTGGATCTTGTTGGCCTCGGCCTCCTGCTTCGTCAGCGAGCGGAAGCCCTCGGTCTGGCGGAGCTGTTCGCTGAGTGCCTCTGTGTCAGCCTTCTGTGTGTCGATGAGGATGGTGTTCGTCACCGGCTCCTCGTTGAATACCTTCTGATAGTATTTGTCCGACATCACCATATAGAAGCCCACATAGTTGTTGAATATGCCGGCGACCTTTACCTTGCAGGGGCTCATGAACTCGTTGTAGATCACAAAGCTGTCCCCCACCTTAAGGTGGTTTGTCTCGGCAGCCCGGCTCTGGATGTAGACCCCCGTCTCGGTAATGGGGAGAGGGTCTCCGGTCCTGCGGTCGGTGAGGCTGTAAAGATCCGAGATCTTCTCCACATCCCCGCAGAATACCTCAGCGGTTGATAGCTCATCGTCGTCCACGCTGAACATCCGGTGCTCATCGTTCACTATGGCGTATTCCGCCCCGGCACCGTCCAGCAGCTTCACAAAGCCCTCCCGGTTGCCGTCGTAGTTCACCTTGATATCGTATTCGATGATCTCACCGTACTGCTTGTCGATAATGCTGCTGGCGTTGTTCCGCAGCGTGAAGCCGATGACCAAAAGCGAGCAGCAGCCCGCCACGCTGACGGTGGTTACCAGTACCCTCGAAAGATCCGAGCGGATGTTCCTGAATATCAAGCGGGTGTAGAGGCTGCCGGAGCCGCCTGCCTTTGAGCGCCCGCCCACCGGCTGCTTTTCCTGCATCAGCTGTATCGCCGTGGACTTCAGCAGCTTCGAGCAGGAGAGCCATACAGCCGCAGCCGCCAGTATAAGCGCCGCCGTAATGATGATAAGGGTAAGGGGTATGCTCAGCGAGGGCGTCAGCCTGTCAAGAACGTACAGCATCTTGTAGGAGCTCAGTACTATCCCCTGTATCACGGTGTACCCGCATACAACACCCAGCAGCGAGCCTATCAGCACCGCGCTGAGAGCGAATACCATATACTTTGCCAGTATCTCCTTGTTGAAAAGACCCAGGGCTTTGGTGGCACCTATGAGCTTGCGCTGCTCCTCCATTATCCTGCCCACGCTGGTGTAGATGACCAGCGCCGCTATGATGATAAAGAACAGCGAGAAGGTGATGGAAAGGCTGGAAACGCTGTCAGCATTCGAGGAAAGGTTCAGGTATCCCGGGTTGCCCCTCATATCGAAGATGAACCAGTTGCCCTCCTTGATCTTGCTGATCTCCTTCTCGGTGATGCTGATCAGAGCCTGTGTGGTCTCCAGCACCAGCGAGGCCTGTGAGCTTTCCTCCTGAGCCTCTGCAAGAGTCTTTTGCAGATCCTCCAGATCCTTTTCCAGCAGCCCGCTTTCCCGCTTGTGCTGCTCCACCGATTCGCAGACCGCCGTGTAGCGTGCAGCGTCGGCCTCCTTGTCGATGCTCTTCAGCTCCTCTTCACCGCTCTTTATGAGCTGCTGATACATCGAGATCATATTCTCCGAGAATTCCACCTGGCCGGTGAGCTTCTTCACCTTGCTCTCGGCAGCCTCCAGCTCCTCTTTGAGGCTCGCGATGCCCTCCTTGCTGTCGGCGCCCAGCTCGTCTATCTGGGACATGAGCAGCTCGTACCTGACAGGTGCCTTCTCTGCGGCCAGCTCCTTGAGCTTTTCCTTAACGCCCTTGATCCTGTCGAAATACTTGTCGCTGTAACGGTTGAGATCTCCGCCCCGGTCGGTGAGGATCTCAGCCTTCATGTAGTTCACCTCGTCCTCTTCAACAGAGAAAGCCGAGGCTGTCACCATAACGTATCTGCGCCCGGGGGTCTGATCCGGCTTCGCCAGATGGTCGGGGTGTATGGCCGTGCCCACCACCGTCAGCTCAGTGACATTCATATATGAAGCCATCCCCTCGCCCGTATCGTCGGTGAGCTTCACCTTGTCACCCGGCTTGACTCCCAGCTTGTCTGCAATGTCCTGCTCCAGGGCGCACTCGTTCTCGTTCTCGGGAAGCCTGCCCGTAAGCACCTTGGGTATGTTGATCTTCTCGGTCAAGGAGATAGCGGTAACGTCAGTGTGCTTGCTGTCCGACGAAAGCCGCCCTGCGGTCTGGAATACTCCCTCCGCCGCAGCTACCCCCTCGATCTTCCGGATATCCTCCAGATCATCAGCCCCCAGCATCAGGGTCGAGGCTATCTCGAAATCCCGGAATGAGGTCTCCTTGTAGAATTTATCACCGCTTTGGCGCATACCGTTTGCCGCAAAGTTTATGCCGAGGAAGGCCGTCACCGCTATGCCCGCTATGCATATGATCGAGAGCCAGGTCAGCACATTCTTCCGGATGTTGCGCAGGGTGTCCTTAACTTGCGTTTTCTTCATCTTTATCCCTCTCGGTCACTCACCAAACCAGCTCCGAAGCGTGGAGGGGGTGCATATTCTTCTTGATGGAAGCGATCCTTCCGCTGCGCACCTTCACCACACGGTCAGCCATTTTGGCGATCTCAACGTTGTGGGTTATCATCAGCACCGTGGTGCCCTGCTTCTTTACAACATCCTCGATAGCAGTGAGGACCTCGATGCTGGTGGTGTAATCCAGCGCCGCCGTGGGCTCGTCCGCAAGTATCAGCTTGGGACGCTTCACCAGCGCCCTGGCAATGGAAACTCTCTGCTGCTGACCGCCCGACATCTGACCGGGGTAGTTGTTGGCCCTCTGGGTCATATTCACGCTGGCAATGGCATCCTCCGAGGACATGGGGTCATCCACCAGCTCGGCTATGAACTGAACGTTTTCCAGAGCCGTCAGGTTCGGCATCAGGTTGTAGGACTGGAATATGAAGCCTATGTACTGCCTGCGGTACTTGGTCAGCTCCGCATCCGAGGGGTGGGAGAAATCCTTGCCCTCGATGGTCAGGCTGCCCTCGGTGAGGAAATCCATGCCCCCCACAATGTTCATCATCGTTGACTTGCCGCAGCCCGATTCGCCCAGCACCACAACGAACTCGTTCTTGTAGATATCCAGGTTGATGCCCTTGAGCACCTTCAGCACTCCGCCGCCTGTGTTGAATTCCTTGGTGACGCCCCGCAGGCTCGCCAGTACATCCTTCTGCTCCCCCAGATCTATTGAGAAGCCCTTCTCGTCAATGGTTATGGCAGCCAGCGAAGCCATATGCTCGCAGAGAGCCAGCTCCTCCTCGTCGAAGCTGCCGCCCCCCTTCTTGTTCACGATCTGTACGCAGCCGATCACCTCGTGCAGGTTGTTCAGCGGCACGCAGAGCATGGTCTTTGCCGTCAGTCCGTTGTCGTCAAAGACAGATCCGTCAAAGCGGCTGTCCGAAGCCGCATCGGATATTATCACCGACTCTCCCGTCTTGGTGACAAGCCCCTCGATGCCCAGCCCGTTCTCAACGCTGATGTTCGATATGTCCGCAGGGCCTATGTGGAACATAGGCGTGAGCCTGTCGGTGTTCCTGTCCAGCAGCCAGATAGCCCCCGCCTCGCTGTTGAGGGTCTCAACAATGATCTCTAAGCTCCCCGAAAGCGCCGTTTCCAGATCGGGGACGTTGAGCAGCTGCTCCATTATATCCCAGGTCGCCTTGGTAAAACGATTGGTCTCAGCCATAGCCTTTTCCTCCTTGATGCCTAAGATGCTCCTCCGTGAGCGGCAGGAACCCTGTACGTTACCTATTATACAATAATTTTTGCCGTATGTCAAGGAAACCGGGGGCAGGCCGCATCCCCCCGCTCCTTGACAGGAACCGCGGAATGTGTTATAATTAAAGGGCTTATTTGCGAAATATCATCTGCGGCTGTCCGCCGCGAAGGGTACGGTGAAGGATATGAATAAATCAGCAAGAGATATGCTCTACAAGCAGTTCGTCGAGAACAATTCCATAGACCCCAAGCTCTATGACAGATATGTGGTCAAGCGCGGCCTCCGCAACTCCGACGGAACGGGCGTCATCGCAGGGCTCACCAACATCTGCAATGTCCACGGCTACGTTATCAATGAGGGTGAAAAGGCCCCCATCGAGGGTCAGCTCATCTACCGCGGCTATAATATCAACGACATCGTCGCCGCCGCCAGAGAGGAGAACCGCTTCGGCTATGAGGAAACGGTCTACCTCCTTCTGATGGGCGCTCTGCCCAGCCGTAAGGAGCTTGATGCCTTCTCGGAGATAATGGCGGAGAACCGTGAGCTCCCCCCGAATTTCTTCGAGGATATGATACTCAAAGCCCCCTCCCCCGACATAATGAACGAGATGGCCCGCTCGGTGCTCGCCCTCTATTCCTATGACGACACCCCCGAGGACCGCTCCCCCGCCAAGGAAATGGCTACCGCTATATCCATAATCTCCCGGCTGCCGAATATTATGGTCTCGGCCTATCAGGTGAAGCAGAGGGTCTATAACAACAAGTCTATGATAATGCACCCCCTCATACCCTCCCACTCCACCGCCGAGATGATACTCTCCGCCCTCCGCCCCGACCGTGAGTTCTCCGACGAGGAAGCCAAGCTGCTTGACCTTATGCTGATACTCCACGCAGAGCACGGCGGCGGCAATAACTCCACCTTCGCCTGCCGCGTCCTCACCTCATCGGGCACCGACCCCTATTCCGCCTACTCCGCAGCCATAGGAGCCTTAAAGGGTCCCCGCCACGGCGGCGCCAACGCCAAGGTCTCCCAGATGCAGGAGTGCGTAAAGCACGGCGTGCATAACTGGGACGACGAGGAAGAGGTGGCAGAGTTCCTGCGCAGGATACTCCGCAAGGAGGAAAACGACGGCTCCGGCCTCATCTACGGTATGGGTCACGCCGTCTATACCCTATCCGACCCCAGAGCGGTCATCCTGAAAGAAAATGCCAAGAAGCTGGCCGAGGGCACCGAGTTCGAGAAGGAGTTCCGTCTGCTTGAAAGCATCGAGCGCCTGACCCCAAGGCTTTTCAAGGAGGTCAAGGGCGACGATAAGGTGATGTGCGCCAACGTGGATATGTACTCCGGCCTCGTTTACCGTATGCTGGGCATCCCCGCCGACCTCTTCACCCCCCTGTTCGCCGTATCGAGAATGGCAGGCTGGAGCGCCCACCGCTTTGAAGAGCTGGTCACCGGCAAGCGCATAATCCGTCCCGCTTATAAGGCCATCAAGGGCGATAAGGTCTACATCCCCATCGACGAAAGAGACTAGCAGGGGCGAAGCCCCTGCACCCACTTCCCCCTCCCCCGTAGTTTTGTGCATAGCCCGACCTCCTTTTTGCCCTCCCCGGAGGGGAGGGTATGAGCTTGTGATTGAGCTATTACTTTGCACCTGACGGGACCTTGCAGGCTTGGCTCGTTGGTTCGTTTATATAGCTGATAGCTTTGCATCCGAAGGGGGTTCGGGGGGCGACCGGAAAGCCCCCCGAAAGGGGCGAGAGCCTGACTGACCGTTCACACCAATGCTTCGGACGTGTTATTCTCTATAACAAGGCTTATAAACGAACTTACCGCTCAACACATTCTGTTGGGCGGCTTTTTTGTTATCTGTTTCTGCCCGTTTTCGGCATTTTTCTCGCCGGGGACGGGCTATAATTGTCTTAGCCAGTAACAGAGGAAGGAAGAGACCAATGAGCGTCAGAACATTCTATGACCCGAAGACCCGGGCTCTCCTCGCCGAGCTCTCCGGCGATATCGACCATTGCACCGCCGCCGGCCTGCGGGAGCCGGTGGATAAGGAGATAATGCAGCGTCTCCCCCAGAAGCTCATACTTGACCTCTCCGGGGTGAGCTTTATGGACAGCTCCGGCATAGGCCTCATCATCGGCAGGTATAAGCTGATGACCGACCTGGGGGGCAGCATAGTCCTTACCGACCCCCGCCCCGAGATCTCAAAGCTCCTCACCCTCGCCGGGATAGGCCGGCTCTGCAGGGTGGTGGATACCCATAAAAGCGGCAGCTTTACGGGAGGTGTGAAAATATGAAAGAGAAGCTCTTAAACGAAATGACCCTCCGTTTTCCCAGCCTTTCGGAAAACGAGCGGTTCGCAAGGCTGGCCGTGTCCGGGTTCATATCCTCCCTCGACCCCGCCCTGGACGAGCTCTCGGAGATCAAGACCGCCGTCTCCGAGGCCGTCACCAACTGCATCGTCCACGCCTACCGCGACCGCGTGGGCGAGATCACCATGCAGGTGCGCATCTATGAGGGACAGCTTATCTACATACGCATAAAGGACAAGGGCTGCGGCATCGAGGACATCCCCCTGGCAAGAACGCCCCTCTATACCACTGCTCCCGACGAGGAGCGTGCAGGGCTGGGCTTCGCCATAATGGAGAGCTTCACCGACCGCCTCCGCGTTTCCAGCAGAGCGGGGGGAGGCACCGCCGTCACCATGCTCCGCACCCTCAGAACACGAAAGGCAGCGAATGGAGACAAAAGCAAAGAGGGCTGATGCCCTCGCAGAGGAAAACCTGGGTCTCGTGCATATGTGCGCGAACCGTTTCAGAGGAAAGGGGATAGAGTACGACGACCTCTACGGCGCAGGCTGTATCGGGCTGATGAAAGCCGCCCGCGCCTTCGACGAGGGCAGGGGAGTGCGCTTCTCCACCTATGCTGTGCCGGTGATACTGGGCGAGATCAAGCGCCTCTTCCGGGACGGCGGCACCGTCAAGGTCAGCCGGGGCATAAAGGAGCTGGGCCTCAGGCTCGCCAGGGAGCGGGAGCGCTTCCTCCTCCGGGAGGGGAGAGAGCCCGCCATATCCGAGCTCTGTGAGCTTACGGGTGAGACCGCCGAGGCCGTGGCGGAAGCCATAGGCGCCGCACTTCCCCCCGTCAGCCTCACCTCCGACTTCGACGACAGCGAGGGGGGCGAAACGGATATCCCCGTTCCTCCCCCCGACAGTGAGATCAACGATAAGCTCTCCCTCTATCAGATACTCTCCCGCCTCGACCCCGGCGACAGGCGGCTCATCTACCTGCGCTATTTCTGCGGCAAGACCCAGACCGTGGCCGCCGCAGAGCTGGGCATGACCCAGGTGCAGGTCTCCCGCCGGGAGAAAAAGCTCCTCAGCCGGATGCGTGAGCAGCTTTGCTAGCGCCCGGCAAGGAGAATTTGTGTGCTATGACGGAAAAAGTGCAAGCAGATGACGTGCAGAGGCGTTAGCCGTGGGTCGTGCGGTGTTGCCCTAGAACAAAAAACACGCGGAGCCCGGAACGCTCCGCGTGTGCTGTTTATACCATTTTTTCCGACGACCCCGCGATGATCCTTGCGAACATCTCAAGATCCTTATCGTCAACGACCTTGTCGCAGTTCAGATCGGCGTTGGTGGTGTCGATCTTTGCCTTGCCGTTGAGATACATTTTCAGCAGCCACATATCCTGCATATTCACCTTGCCGTCGCTGTTGAGATCACCCGCCAGGCCGTTCCTCGTTACCGCCGTCAGCAGCGCCGAGCTTTCGGTGACGTTCCCGCCGTAAAGGGTGTCCACCCGGTAGGTGTACCGCTCCGAGAGCTTCAGCCCCGCACAAACGTATTCTCCCGCCGAAGCATTTACCTCGTCGATGAGCAGCTCCGAGCCGGACTTTTCGTCTATCCAGTAGATGCGGCACTTGTCAGCCGTGACAGCATTGTTCCAGCCGATGGTGATGCTGTCCTTGCCCACGCTCCTGATCTCCGCCTCCGCCCTGACGGCTCCTACGCTGACATTCACCGAAGCAGAATCGTTCTGCCCCAGCAGCTTGCCTCCGGATCTCAGGCAGGATCTTATGAATACCGTGTAGGCCCCCTCCTTGCAGGGGTAAACGTAGCTCTCACCCTGTACCATCCCCACGCAAATGGGTGCCGCCGAGCCGCTGCCCACATAGACAAGATGTGTCAGCGAGGCATCGGAGCTCTTCCAGCTGATGGCCAGAGATCTGCCGCTGGCCTCCGCTTTCAGCTCCGAAACGGGGGTGCAGAGGGTCATAGTCTTCACAGCCGCGCAGAGCTGACCCAAGTAGCTCTTGCCGTTGAAGGTGTTGAGCCCCCTTACGGTGTACTGTGCGCTGGTGAGGGGCTGCAGGTTCTTAAGGGTGAAGGTGCAGGTGTTGGTGGTCCCCACCACGGTGTAGGACATATTGGTTGGATCATATCTAACCACCTGATAGGACTGGCAGGGGTTCTCCTGCTCGTCCCACTTGAAGGTGAGGGAGTTTGAGGTGGCTCCGGTGCAGGTGAAGCCCGTCACCGTCCCGGGAACTGCGGGGTCGTACTTGACATCCATATCCGTAGCGCCGGATATGCCGTTTATCGTCCCCGTATCGTACTGCCATATGTTGAACTTGTACTGATACTTTGTCTCCTTGACGTAATTCGCCAGCCATATGGGGTACTTGGCCTCCAGCTTGGCGCGGTCAAGGTAGTAGGTCATCCAGCTGGGGTTTGAGTAAACTCCCGCCTCGTAGCCCAGCGCCAGTATCCTGTCGCAGAAGGCCTCGATGATGGCAGTCTTCTGGGCCATTGTCAGGTTGGCGGAATCCAGCCTGCCGGTGTCGTAGTATATCTCCTCCATATCGCAGTAAACGGGGAGGTCAAGGCTGTAGCCCTTTATGTACTGGTAAACGAAATCCGCCTCTTCCTTAGCCTCTGCCACGGTGATGGCCTGAGTGAAGAAGTAAACGCCCACCTTGAGACCCGCCGCCTTGGCGTTCTTTAAGTTGTTGACGAACTTGGGGTCGAGCACCAGGGTGCCCTTCTTGCCGTAGCCCCGGTAGCCCGCTCTGAGTATGCAGAAATCTATCCCCGCCGCCTTGACCTTTACCCAGTCGATGTTCCCCTGAAATTCCGAAACATCGGTGCCGAAGGTCTTGATGCAGTTGGCGAAACGCTCCTGATGTATCAGGCTGTCAGCGCCGGAAATGGCGATGGCGTTAAGGGTAACGGGCAGCGCCAGCTTGTTTAAGGAGACAGTCATGCCCTGATTTCTCATCAGCGAGGCCACATATTTGTGGAAGCCCGCATCACATTCCGCAACGGGAACGTCGCTCCCCTCGGGGATGACCGCCCCCATGGCTGCCAGCTCCGGGTTCTGTGCGATGTAGCGGCGCTCAGCCTCGATCTCCTCGGGCAGCGCCTCCTCCGGCTCCGGGATGGCTTCCTCGTCCTCAAGCACATCTCCCCGGAGGTCTGTAACATATACGGCTGTGGTGTCCTCCGAAAGGATCACCGCCTTAGCGGGCTTCTGCTCCTCCGGGAGGGCGGCCTCGGCCTGCACCTCTGCGGGGGCTTCCGAAACAGCATTTGTTACCGTTACTGCTGCCGCAGGCTGTTCCTCGGGAGCTGTGACCGCAGCATCCTTCCCGAAGCTCTCCGCCGCCGGGGCGAACAGCATAACAGCCGCCATTGCCAGCGATGCAGCGGCTCTGTAAAATCTCATAGGATCATTCCGTCCTTTCTGCCGGAGCGTTTAGGCAATACCGCACAACCCCTGTGCGTCAGATGCGCAGTCAGATTTTTCGTCAGAGTGCATAAATTTGACGCAGGCGGGCTGACGCCCGGCAAGGAAAATTTGTGTGCTATGACGGAAAATATGCAAGCAGTTGACGTGCAGAGGCGCAAGCCGCGGGTTGTGCGGTGTTGCCTTTATATATCTGTCCGGCTTCTCCGAATTTTTACACGATCACGATCATTTCTTTTTCCGTATCCCGCTCCTTCCTCTCCACAGAAAGAGCGCGGCATAAGTGTACCTTTTATTATACAAAAAAACACCCCGTTTGTCAAGAACCAACTTCCCCGTTGGATGAAATTTCCTCCGCTTGACTTTTCCCCCCGTATGCTGTATAATTCTTCCTTGGAGACATTCTTGCAAAACAACCTCCCCAACGATAACGCCTCCAAAAAAACAACCTCAAAACAACCCAAAAACAACCTCACCCCCGCAAACCGCGCATCTGCGCCGTTTAAAACAACCTCAAAACAACCTAAAACAACCTCCAAAACAACCTAAACAATCAAAACAATCAAAAACAATTCCCGAAACAATCAAACAATCAAAACAATCAAAACAACCTAGTGTTAATGTTATTATAAGTGACAGTGTTAATGTTAATGCGTGTGTGTCCGTAATGCTCTCAAAGCATTACGGACACACACTCCGCGCGAAAGGAAAAAACGAAATGAAAAAGCAGACCCTTTCCGCTCTGGTGCTTCTGCTGGTAGCTCTCATCTGGGGCTCCGCCTTTGTAGCCCAGAGCAAGGGAATGGAACACGTGGGCGCCTTCACCTATAACGGCGCCCGCTCCTTCCTCGGCGGGATAGTCCTGCTGCCGGTGCTGCCCCTGCTCTCAAAAGCAGGGGGGAGCAAAGCCCCCCGGGCCGATGAGCCCTCCCGCAAGAAAGCGACAGTCACAGGCGGTCTCTGCTGCGGAGTCGTCCTCTTTGCGGCAAGCTCCCTGCAGCAGCTGGGCGTGAGCATGACCACCGCAGGCAAGGCGGGGTTCATCACCGCCCTGTATATCGTCATCGTGCCCATACTGGGTATATTCCTCCGCCGGCGGATACCCGCAGCCGTATGGCTCTGCGTGGCGGCAGCGGTGGCGGGCTTCTACCTGCTCTGCGTCAAGGAGGACTTCTCCGTGGGCAGGGGAGACCTGCTGGTCCTGGGCTGCGCCTTCGTGTTCTCGGTGCACATAATGACCATCGACCGCTTCAACGCCAAGGGCGCCGATGCCGCAAAGATGTCCTGCATACAGTTCTTCACGGCGGGAGTGCTCTCCCTGCCCCTGATGTTCATTTTCGAGGAACCCTCACTCTCCTCCCTCTGGGACGCAAGGCTCACCATAGCCTACGCAGGCATACTCTCCAGCGGAGTGGCCTACACCCTCCAGATCTTCGCCCAGAAGCACGCCGACCCCACCACAGCCACCCTGATAATGTCCCTGGAATCGGTGTTCGCAGCCCTCTCCGGCTGGCTCATCCTGGGCGAGACCCTCTCTGCCAAGGAGCTCTGCGGCTGCGGAGTAGTCTTCGCCGCAGTAGTGGCAGCCCAGCTCATAGCCATGCGCTCGAATGATGGATAACAGCCTTTTTTAATTCCCCCTCCCCCCTGGCTTTATTCATAGCCCGACCTCCTTTTTGCCCTCCCCGGAGGGGAGGGTATCAGCTTGTGATCGAGCTATTACTTTGCACCTGACGGAACCTTGCGGGCTTGGTTCGCGGGTTCGTTCTTAAAGCCATTATCTTTGCATCCGAAGGGGGTTCGGGGGGCGAGAGCCTGACTGACCGTTCACACCAATGCTTCGGACGTTGCACAAGCTTTTTTAATTCCCCCACCCCCCTAGCTTTATTCATAGCCCGACCTCCTTTTTGCCCTCCCCGGAGGGGAGGGTATCAGCTTGTGATCGAGCTATTACTTTGCACCTGACGGAACCTTGCGGGCTTGGTTCGGTGGTTCGTTCTTAAAGCCTTTGATCATCGTCCGTATAAGGCGGGGAACATTCGGAAAGCCTCTCCTGAACCCACTTCCCCCTCCCCCATAGCTTTGCATCCGAAGGGGGTTCGGGGGGCGACCGGAAAGCCCCCCGAAAGGGGCGAGAGCCCGGCTGACCGTTCAAGCCAATGCTTCGGACGTTGCACAAGCTTTTTTAATTCCCCCTCCCCCCTAGCTTTGCGCATAGCCCAACCTCCGGGGAGGGTAAACAAAGCCGGAGCTATGCACATTGCCCCGGGGGTAGGGGAAGGAGGTGCAGGGGCTTTGCCCCTGCCAAACTTACCATTCAGCACACGCCTTCGGGCGTGTTTTTTGTTGCCGGGGCTTCAGAAACGAAGCAGCGGGCAGGGGAAATGTAAAATGTTTGTTAACGATCACCGGTTTTCCCGGATCTGTTGCACGTTTCGGTGCAACAAACCGCCCCGTTTCGCGTATTAGTGAAAGACCTTATCTAAGGCAACACCGCACAACCCGCGGCTTGCGCCTCTGCACGTCATCTGCTTGCATATTTTCCGTCATAGCACACAAATTTTCCTTGCCGGGCGTCAGCCCGCCTGCGTCAAATTTATGCACTCTGACGAAAAACCTGACTGCGCATCTGACGCACAGGGGTCGTGCGGTGTTGCCCTAACAGCGCCGAGGCAGGAGATGAAAAACCTCCTGTGCTTTGGCTTGAACGGTCAGCCGGGCTCCCGCCCGATCCGGTAGGGTAAAAGAATAAAGCCGCTGTCTGCGGTCAATACTCTCCCCGGAACTGTCTGGCTGAAAGGAGCGGTGGATGTGAGCAAGAGCAGAGAGGAACGGTATGCCTTCTCGGAGAGCCTGAGCGTGACGCTGGATGCTCTCCGGAAGCTGACGGGGGGCACCTCCGACCTCGTCACCTCGGAGGCGGAGCTGGGGGGAGTAAGGTGCGCCGTGGCGGTCATCGAGGGGATGGCCTCCACACAGATGCTTTCCTCGGCGGTGCTGGAGCCCATAATGCTTGCCGTAGGCGGCAGCGAGCAGACCCCTCAGGGGCTCTTTGAGCTCATCACCAAGCGCACCCTCCTGACCCCCGACCGCAAGCTCCCCCGGGACCTTCCCGAGGCGGCATCCCTGCTGTTTGCGGGGTTCTGCGTCCTCTTCGCGGAGGGGGTAGCCGGGGCAGCGGCCTTCGGGGTGCAGGGCTTTGACCGCAAGGCCGTTAACGAGCCCTCCAGCGAGCATAACATCATGGGCTCTCAGGAGGGCTTCTGCGAGACGCTCCGCACCAATATCTCTCTGGTCCGCAGGAGGATGAAAAACCCCGCCCTGCGCTTCGAGGCTCTCACCGTAGGCCGTGAGACCAGAACGGATATCGCCCTCTGCTACCTGGCGGGAAGAGCCGAGAGCGGCCTTGTCCGCAAGCTGCGCCGCCGCCTTTCGGATGTGGGTATGGACGCCGTCCTGGCCTCGGGGACTCTGATGCCCTATCTGGAGGAAAAGGAGCAGGTGGGGCTCTTCTCCGAGGTCTCGGCCACCGAGCGTCCGGATGTGGTCTGCGCCAAGCTCAACGAGGGCAGAGCTGCCGTCCTCATCGACGGGACGCCCTTTGCGCTGGTCTGCCCCTCGCTTTTCGTAGAGAACTTCCGCACCGTGGACGATGCCTGCTCCAAGCCCTATTTCGTCATCCTGATGCGGCTGATACGCTTTATCGCCTTCTTCTTCGCGGTGCTGTTCCCGGGGGCCTATGTGGCAGTTGCCAACTACCACCCGGAGATGCTCACCCTGAAGCTCTTGCTGAACCTCACCGCCTCAGAGCGCTCCACACCCTACTCGCTGTTTGTGGAGATGCTGATAATCACCGTGCTGCTGGAGCTGATGAAGGAGGCCTCGGTGCGGATGCCCAAGGCTGTGGGCAGCGCCATCTCCATAGCGGGAGGGCTGGTCATCGGGGATGCAGCAGTAAAGAGCGGGATAATCTCATCCCCGCTGCTGATAATCGTGGGGCTCACGGCTACGGCCTCCTTCGTTATCCCCGGCCTGGCGCAGCAGTCCTCGGTGCTGAGGCTGGTGTATATCATCGCAGGGGGGACTGCGGGCTTCTTCGGAATAGCCGTAGTCTCGGGGATGATAATGACCAACGCCGCCTCAATGAACGAGTACGGCATACCCTACACCGCCCCCCTGCTGCCCTTTACCCGCAAGGGGGCAGCGGATATTTTAGGCCGCAAGAGCCTCCGCCGCCTGGAGGAGGAGCACTCCACCGTTGCCGATTACAGGGAGGCTGCCGATGAGTAGGATATCTTCATATCAGGCCGCGGCGCTGATGCTCTGCTTCACCGTGGCAAGGCTCATAGCCTACCGCCCCGAGGGGGACAGCCTGGTCATGGCAGCTGCCGCCGAGCTTCTGGCCTGCCTGGGGATGTTCCTTGTGAGCATACCCCTCTCGAAGCTGCCCTCTGCGGGGGGCTTCGGGGGCAGGGTGATGTCCTTCGCGGCGGCGGGCTACTGCCTGTTCGCCCTCACCCTTATCCTGGCGGATTTCGCCGACGCTATGCAGTACAGCTTCCCCGGCTTCTACTCCCCGGGAGCGATCATACTCGCCCTTGCCGCTGCCGCCGCGTACAGCGCCTCTATGGGTCTGCAGGGCTGTGCAAGGGCAGCCTGTGCAGCGGTGATACTTGCCCTGCTCACCTTTGCCCTTATGACCCTGGGTGCCTGTGAGGGCATCGACCCGGAGCGGCTGAACATCGCAGTCCCGGACAGGGGAGGGCAGCTTTCAAGGCAGCTGACGGGGGCCTTTGCACGCTCCGCAGAGCTGCCCATGCTGCTCATCCTTATGCGCCGCAGGACGGCAAAGCCCATCAGGGCTGCGGCGGTGTATTTCGCGGTGAGAGCCCTGCTCTGGTGCGTTACTCTCGCCCTCTGCGCCTCGGTGCTGGGTGAGCTCGGCGGGGTGGGGGAGCCCTTCTGGTCGCTGGCGGCCTTCGCCAAGACCTCGGTGGTGGAGCGCTTCGACGCTCTCGTTATGCTCTTCTGGACGCTGTGCACCCTGCTCTCTGCGGCGGCGCTGCTCATCTGCTTCGGCGAGAGGCTCTCGGAGCTGCTGCCGGGGCTGTCAAAATACGCCCCCGCTGCGGTGATACTCCCCGCCGTTACCGCCTACGGGCTGATATACGCAGGATTTTCCCGCCCCGCAGCGGTGATACCCGCCGCAGCCTCGGGGATAGGGGCGGCAGCGGCTTCATTCTGTCATAGGAGGTCACGGGTATGAAACGGATCTGGTTCTTTCTGGCATCGGCGCTGCTGATGCTTTCCGCTGCGGGCAGCAGGGACACCATCGCCTCCCTTGACCGGGCAATGGTCCACGCCGTGGGCATAGACCGGGAGGATGAGGGCTACACCGTCACCTTACAGGTCTTCCGGCCGGAAAGCTCCGGCACCGAGACCCAGCTGGATGCGGGCAAGGCCAATGTCTTCGTCATCACCGCCTCCGCCCCCACGGTAGGGGAGGCTATGACCCTCTGCGAGAACCGGCTGGGGGAGTTCCTCTTTATCGGTCACGGGCAGGTGATAGTGCTGGGCGAGGGCGTGGAGCCGGATGATCCCCGGAGGCTGTTCGCCTACTTCCTCTCCAGCAAGGAGAGCTATCTGGGCATACACCTGGCCTGCACCGAGGGCAAGGCCTCGGTGCTGCTGTCGGCGGAGCTTTCCGAGGGGGCTGTGGCGGCGCAGAATCTGGTGAACATCATCGAGCGCCACGCCGAGAATTCCTCTTCGGTGAGCTGCACCCTGCTGGATGTGCTGGGCTGTGGGGAATGCCCTGCGGTGCTGCCTCTGCTGCGGCTCACAAAGACCTCTGACAGCTCGGAGGGTCAGGACAGCGAAAGCGGCTCGGAGCCCGCCCTCACCGTTTCGGCTGACGGGGCTGAGGCCTTTTTCAGGGGAGGGAAGCAGCACCTCACGCCGGAGGAATGCTCCGTGCTTGCCCTGTTTGACGGACAGGAGAGGGTAAACGTCCTGCGGGTCCCCACGGGCAGGGGAGACTCCGCCGTTACCGTAAGGAACGGGGGCCTGCGCAAGTCCGTGACAAAGGAGGGAGACAGGATCCTCTTCTCCTTTGAGCCGGAGACTGCGGTGAGGAACGATCAGAGCCTTGAGACCCTTTTTGATCTTGCCGAGCTGGAAGAATACTGCCGCCGGGAGCTTCAAGGCCGCTGCGAGGCCTTCATCTCCCGCTTCTACGGCGATGAAAAGACGGATCTGCTGGGGCTGTGCACCATGGTGAAGTCCCGGTACCCGCAGGTATGGCTGGACTGCGGCGGGGATGCGGAGCGGGTGCTGGGGCTCTGCGAGGCGGGTATCTCGGTGAAATGCGAGATCAAATAGTCAACTGTCCGATAAATTGTACCGAAAAACGTATGTTTTCTTTAACTGTCCAAAAAAATGGGCTGACAAATCCTTGATCTGTGGTATAATAAGATCAAAGAAGCAAACAAGTCAGACCAGTGAAAGGACGGTAAGAAATATGGACAGGATAATCAAGATAATCGGCAATGCGGTGATCGACAAGGTAGAGTGCGCATCGGGGGAGGCTCTGGGCTGGGAGAGGCGGTTCCGCTTTCTGGGCTTCACGGGCTATCTGGTCATCAGGATGACCGAGGACGGGCGCTGCTACGCTGTCATCGACAACGGCCTGCGCTGCATCTCCACCAGCTGCGGCGAGCTGACCTTCAGGGGCGGCAACGCGGTGTTCAGCACCGCCAACAGCGTTTACACCTTCCGCATGATGAGCGGAGCGAAGGCATCGTGAAGCGCGGGCGCTCTGCGCCCGCTAAACGAATAATGCATAAAGGCAACACCGCACGACCCGCGGCTAACGCCTCTGCACATCATCTGCCGTGTCAAGCCTGCTTGACGACCGGCTTATCCGTCATATTACCCAAATTCTCCTTGACGTTGCGTAAAGCGAAGTGAACTTCGCTTGCAAGCCTG
>JAFXXU010000040.1 GCA_017542125.1 Ruminococcus sp. | reverse complement strand
CGCCGTCCAGATTTTCGTCAGATTGCCTAAATTCGACGCAGGCTTGCTGACGCAAGTCAAGGAGAATTTGGGTAATATGACGGAAAGCTGGCAAGCAGATGATGTGCAGAGGCGTTAGCCGCGGGTCGTGCGGTGTTGCCTAAGCCCGCACAAACAATAATCAAGGCACAAAGCCCATAGACCGCAGGTCAAGGGGGCGCGGTCAGCCCCCCTTGCAGGGGCCGGCGCGCCCCGCTTTATTCCGAGCATGGCCGAGGAATAAAGTTCGACCGGCGCGATATGGGCTTTGTGCCTTGAGCTTAGCTTGTGCTTCTCCCTTTCCTATTTTATTATATAATATACCGCCCCTATTATTACCCCCGCTAATGAGCCGTATAGTATCACCGGCCCCGCTATCGAAAAGATCTTTACCCCTAATCCGGTTATCATTCCCTCTGTCTTGAACTCTATTGCCGGCGACGCTACCGCGTTCGCAAAGCCCGTTATCGGTATGAGCGTGCCTGCTCCGCCGTGCTTCGCTATCCGGCTGTATATCCCCAAAGCCGTCAGGATCACCGATAAAGCTATCAGCGAAAGCGATACCCCGGCCCCCGCTGCCTTCTCAGATAATCCCAGCGCCCCGTAAAGCTCCGAAAGTCCCTGCCCGATCACGCAGATGCCCCCGCCGATCATAAATGCCTTTACACAGTTTTGTATCGACGAGGAATCCCGCGAGGCTCGCTTATACATTTTCTCGTATTGCTCATAGGTCATGTCAAGTTTCATCTGTGCCCCTCCTTTTTTTGTATCAGCCGATCGCAAAACTGCGAAAGCGCATGATTATGCGGCGGTTTTACGATCGCCCGATCTGTATACGGGTATTCTTCCCGCAAGCCCCTGGGTTTATTCCGCAGATGCTCCTTACGGCGCCATTTGATGTGCTTTTTCGCTTTTTGACAGTCAAAACACTCCGTCTTCAAAAATATTTGCGTTTCTTATCATTTTTTTATCACATTCGGGGGTATAATTGATTATAGAAACAAAAAAGAGCACAGGCTCATCACCTGGTGCGATAAGAATGATAAACTCACGGAGGCGTTTAGTATGAATGAGTTCAATAATAACAACGGCTACAACAATTACGACAGCGAGCAGCAGAACAGCTACAATGCTCAGAATTATTACAGCTACGGCTATCAGCAGGGCTACGGCACCGAGACCAACGAGGTAGTCTACAAGCCCGAGAAGAAGAAAAAGGGCAAGGGCAAAAAGATCCTCGCCGGTATCGTCGGAGTTCTGGCTGTGGCTGCCATAGGCACCACCTCTATCGTGGGCTACAACCTCGTGACCGGCGGAAAGCTCGTCGGCAGCGACGACAGCTCCGAGTCCTCCGCCAAGTCGGCAGCAGCTTCCAAGGATGTTGCCACCACCCAGAACAAGCAGGCCGAAAAAGAGGAGACCGTGACCCGCGAGGTTCCCACCATTATGCAGCTCTCCTCACCTGACGATGCGATGAAGATCACCGATATCGTCAAGAAGGTATCCCCCTCGGTAGTCGGCATCAGCACCGTTACCAGGCAGGGCGTTGCAAAGGGCACAGGCATCATAATGACCGAGGACGGCTACATCATCACCAACGCTCACGTTGTTGACGGCGCACAGTCCATCTCGGTACTGCTCCCCAACTCCTACGCTGACGAGAGCGATTCCGATAACAGCAATCTGACCATCGCAGCTACTCTGGTGGGCAAGGACACCCAGACCGATATCGCAGTCCTCAAGGTAGACAAGACCGGTCTTACCAAGGCCGAGTTCGGAAAGTCCTCGGATCTTCAGGTAGGCGAGGCTGCTATCGTAATAGGCAACCCTCTGGGCTTTGAGCTTGCCAATTCCGTAACTGCCGGCATCATCTCGGCCCTTGACAGAACTATCACCGTTGACGACAGAACGATGAACACCATCCAGACGGATGCATCCATCAACAACGGAAACTCCGGCGGCCCGCTGATCAACTCCTACGGACAGGTAGTGGGCATCACCTCTGCGAAGGTGACCAACACCTACGGTGAGGGCCTCGGTTTTGCGATCCCGATAGATGAGGCTATCCCCATAGTCAAGGAGCTCATTGCCAACGGCTATGTAACGGGCAGACCCACCACGGGCATCACGGGTGAGACTGTATCCAACGTATATTCGCAGTATTACAACATCCCCAAGGGCTTCTTTGTAAGGAGCATCAAGGAAGGCAGCGGAGCCAAGGCTGCGGGCATTCAGGTCAACGACATCATCATCGGTGTTGAGGGCAAGCTGATAGAGTCCCTTTCGGAATTCAACAACGTCGTTAAGAACTACAAGGCAGGCGACACCATCAAGATCTCTGTTTACAGAAACGGCGAGATCATAGACTTTGATGTAGTCCTTGACGAGCTCTCGCAGAAGGAAGAGTCCACCGATGACCAGAGGACTACCAGTGAAGAAGAGCTGTACCGTCAGTACAGAGAGTTCTTCAACCAGTTCCCCTTCTAAGTTAGCTTTCTCCCCTATTTTTCATATTCTTTTACTTCTCGGAAGCGGCTGTCCCGGTTGGGCGGCCGCTTTTGAGTTGTATAGTATTGACCAACGCCCCGCTTTGTGTTATAATATATAAGGGGATATAACATTTGTTGGTTATTTTTGCGAACTTCGTCATGTTATAAATGGGGGAATTGATATGAAAAAGGACACTATTATTTCTTTACTGTCATCCGTTTTGATATTGGGCAGTATGTCCTCCTGCGGCGAATCGGGCTCTGACGCTGCGGCTGATATCCCCGATAGCAGCCCGGTCTCCGAGGCCGTTACCACAGCCTCCGAAGCTGATAGCTCGCCTGACGATTCTTTTGAAACGATCTCCGTTCTGGTCGAACGGAGCGGGATCTGGACAAACCTTGACGATCTCATCTCTCACTCCGACGCTGTTGTGATAGGGGAGTTCACATCCGATGAAGGCACAGAGTATTTCTATCAGTATCCCGAGCAGAAGAAAGAGCTGTTCGGAGCAGTGACCAAAGCAGGCTTAAAGATCGAGAAGGTGCTGGCAGGCACTCTTGATGAGGAAAGCATCGTTCTCTGTGAGAACTACTGCTTTCAGGATGACCGCCCCGACGGCAGAAAGCTTATCCTGTTCACCGAGCTTGCGCCTATGAACATCGGTGAAAAATGGATAATCTTTCTCACCCGCTCCGAGGATGGCTCCTGGTGGACGACAAGTGATGCAAACGGACGATACCCCCTCCCCGAACAGCTCGGCAAGCCCGATGCTCTCGGCTTTGTGAACGGGCGCTACGAGGAGGACATCCGCTTCGACGAAAACCTATGCAGGGAGATCTACGAGCGTTTCGACCTCACCTGATATACAGACACAAAAAACCCCCGTGCTCAGCACGGGGGTCTTGTTATTGGGGATCACTTGGTCTCGTCGTTGTAGAGCTTTGCAAATCTGAGCAGGTAATCATATCTGTCAGCAGCGTTCTTGATAGCCTTGTTGAAGAGCTTCTCTGCTCTCTCGGGGTTCTGCTTAACGAGCGAGTTGTAACGGACCTCACCCATAAGGAAGTCCTTATAGTCCTTGGAAGGAGCCTTGCTGTCCAGGGTGAAGGGGTTCTTGCCCTCCAGCTTCAGCTGAGGATTGTATCTGTACAGATGCCAGTAGCCGCACTCAACAGCCTTCTTCTCCTCGGTCTGGGAGATGGACATACCGCCCTTGATACCGTGGTTGATACACGGAGCATAAGCGATGATGAGGGAAGGACCCTTGTAAGCCTCAGCCTCGCTGATAGCCTTGATGCACTGGTTCATATCGGCACCCATGGAGATGTGTGCAACATAAACGTAGCCGTAGCTCATTGCGATGCCTGCCAGATCCTTCTTCTTAACTTCCTTACCTGCTGCTGCGAACTGAGCGATAGCGCCGGTAGGAGTGGACTTGGAGGACTGTCCGCCGGTGTTGGAGTAAACCTCGGTATCGAATACGAAGATGTTTACATCCTCGCCGGAAGCGATAACGTGGTCAAGGCCGGAGAAGCCGATATCGTAAGCCCAGCCGTCGCCGCCGAAGATCCAGATGGACTTCTTGCGGAGGTAATCGGCATCCTTAAGGATCTCGGTGGAAGCCTTGGTCTTGTCCTTCTTGAGGGCAGCGATCAGAGCCTCGGTAGCGGGAGTATTTGCAGCGCCGTCGTCAACGGTGGAGAGATAACCCTCGATAGCCTTCTTGAGGTCAGCCTTCTTGGTGTTCTTCTCCAGCTCAAGTACCTTGCCGATGGTCCTCTGACGGATGGTGTTCTGAGCGAGGAACATACCGTAGCCGTACTCAGCGTTATCCTCAAACAGCGAGTTAGCCCAAGCGGGACCCTTGCCTGCCTTGTTGGTGGTGTAAGGAGTCGAGGGAGCCGAACCGCCCCAGATGGACGAGCAGCCGGTAGCGTTTGCGATATACATTCTGTCGCCGAAGAGCTGTGTTACGAGCTTAGCGTAAGGAGTCTCGCCGCAGCCTGCGCAGGCGCCGGAGAACTCGAGCAGGGGCTGCTTGAACTGCGAGCCCTTAACGGTGGTCTCCTTGAACTTCTCAAGGATCTCGGGCTTTTCAGCCAGAGTAAGACCGTAGTTGAATACCTCCTGCTCAGCAAGCTGGCTCTCCAGAGGCATCATATTCAGAGCCTTGTTGCCCTTCTTGCCGGGGCATACGTTCACGCAGGAGCCGCAGCCGGTGCAGTCGAGGGCGGACATGGTCATTACGAAGTTGTATCCGGGCATACCGGTCATGGGGATAGCCTTCTTCTTAGCAAGCTCGGGAGCCTTCTTCAGCTCGGCATCGGTCATGACAACGGGACGGATAACAGCGTGAGGACATACATAAGAGCAGAAGTTGCACTGGATGCAGTTCTCGCCGTTCCAGGCGGGAACGTCAACAGCGATGCCTCTCTTCTCGAATGCGGCAGCGCCCTGGGGGAAGGTACCGTCAGCCATATAGGTGAAGGTGGAAACGGGGAGGGTGTCGCCCTTCTGAGCGTTGCAGGGGATCTGGATCTCGTTAACGAACTTCTCAAGATCCTTGTTAGCGCACTTTACCTTAGCCATACCCATCTGGGTATCCTTCGCCTTCTTCCAGGAAGCGGGTACCTTGACCTCAACTACCTGCTGATAGCCGGCGTCGATAGCGTCGTGGTTCATCTTAACGATGGCATCGCCCTTTCTGGAGTAGGAAGCGGTGGCAGCGTCCTTCATATACTTAACAGCGTCCTCGATGGGCAGGATGCCGGAGAGCTTGAAGAATGCGGACTGGAGAACGGTATTGATCCTGGTGCCGAGGCCTACCTCTTTACCGATCTTAACGCCGTTGATGGTGTAGAACTTGATGCCGTTCTGAGCGATATATCTCTTTACCTGGCCGGGAAGGTGCTTATCCAGTTCCTTCTCATCCCACTGGCAGTTGAGCAGGAAGGTTCCGCCGGGCTTGATGTCGGAAACCATATCGTACTTGCTGATATAGCTCTCGTTATGGCAGGCAACGAAGTCAGCCTGGTTGATCAGGTAGGTGGACTTGATGGGAGTCTTGCCGAATCTCAGGTGAGAAACGGTAACGCCGCCCGACTTCTTGGAGTCATAAGCAAAGTATGCCTGAGCGAAGAGATCGGTATGGTCGCCGATGATCTTGATGGAGTTCTTGTTTGCACCGACGGTACCGTCAGCGCCGAGGCCCCAGAACTTGCAGGCGGTGGTGCCGGCAGGAGCGGAGTCGAGCTTGCCCTCGATAGGCAGCGAGAGGTTGGTAACATCGTCCTCGATACCGATGGTGAAGCGGGGCTTGAAGGTATCCTTCCAGCTTGCGTTCCAGAATACAGCCTTGATCTGAGCGGGAGTGGTATCCTTGGAGCCCAGGCCGTATCTGCCGGTAGCAACGGGGATGTCGTGGAATCTGGAATCCTTGAGAGCTGCAACTACGTCGAGGTAGAGGGGCTCGCCGAGAGAACCGGGCTCCTTCGTTCTGTCGAGAACGGAGATCTGCTCGCAGGTCTCGGGGATAGCAGCGATGAGCTTCTCAGCGCAGAAAGGTCTGTAGAGACGTACCTTAACGAGACCCAGCTTGGTGCCCTCGTTCTGGTTGAGGTAGTCAATGGTCTCCTCGATGGTGTCGCAAACCGAACCCATAGCTACGATAACATGGGTAGCATCGGGAGCGCCGTAGTAGTTGAACAGCTGATAGTTGGTGCCGATCTTGGCATTTACCTTAGCCATATAATCCTCTACGATGCCGGGGATAGCGTCATAGTAAGCGTTGCAGGCCTCACGAGCCTGGAAGAAGATATCGCCGTTCTGAGCGGTACCGCGGAGCACGGGATGCTCGGGGTTGATAGCTCTCTTTCTGAAAGCCTCAACAGCATCCATATCCAGCATCTCAGCAACGTCCTTCTGATCCCATACCTCGATCTTCTGGATCTCGTGAGAGGTACGGAAGCCGTCGAAGAAATGGAGGAAAGGAACTCTGCCCTTGATGGTGGAGAGGTGAGCAACAGTACCCAGATCCATTACCTCCTGAACGTTGGAGGAGCAGAGCATAGCGAAACCTGTCTGACGGCAGGCATAGATATCGGAATGGTCGCCGAAGATGTTGAGAGCGTGGGAAGCTACGCATCTTGCGGAAACGTGGATAACGCAGGGAAGCAGCTCGCCTGCGATCTTATACATATTCGGGATCATCAGGAGCAGGCCCTGAGAAGCCGTGTAGGTGGTGGTCAGAGCGCCGGCGGAAAGGGAGCCGTGAACGGCACCTGCGGCACCTGCCTCAGACTGCATCTCGGTAACCTTTACGGGAGTACCGAAGATGTTCTTCTGCCCCTTGGCGGACCACTCATCGGTGTGCTCTGCCATGACAGAGGAAGGGGTGATCGGATAGATAGCAGCGACTTCTGTAAAGGGGTAGGATGCCCATGCAGCAGCGTTGTTACCATCCATGGTTTTCATTTTTCTTGCCATGTTAGTATCATTCCTTTCATTTTATTAGAAACCTATGGCTCGCGGCGGACGCTCCCCGTCTTGCGGTGAGGCACCCTCCGCACATCGCGCGCACTATCTCAAACGCGCAGGAAAAGCAGGCACAAAAAGCACCCGCCTTATCCTTTATATTATATCACTATATTTTGATTTTGTAAATAGTATTTTTGTAAAGAGTTGTTAATATTTTTTGTGGTAATTGCCGAAAACCCGTATTCTGCGCGGTCTCAAATCCGTTGCTTTACATAGCCCCCGGGCTTACGGGGGCCGCCCGGCATGGGGATAGTGCGCAAAAGCGTGCAGGTTTTGTGTTCAAAGCGACTAAAACGTTTAGTAATATTTGTTCAAAATACAAAAATTTTAAAAAATTTTACTCTACTACTAGACAAAATCAAAAAAATGAGTTAAAATATTATTAACCTTTGGGTTAATACTATTTTTGGGAGGAAGATAATTATGTATTCCAAAACACAAAAGCTTCTGGCTGAGTTCCTGGGTACCTTCGGTCTCGTGTTCTTCGGCTGCGGCACTGCCATCTTCGGCGGAAACACTCTTGCTATCGCTGTCGCCTTCGGTCTTTCGATAATCGTTGCAGCATATACGATCGGCAAGATCAGCGGCGCTCATCTGAACCCCGCAGTTTCCTTTGCTATGGTATTTGACGGCAGAATGTCTCTGGGAGAGGCTATTGGTTACAGCGTAGCTCAGATCGCAGGAGGCACATTTGCTTCTCTGTGTCATCTCGTGATCGTTGCCTGCACCTCCGCTAAGATCAAGAACTGCAGCTTCGGTGCCAACACCTTCGGCGATTACAGCGGCTCCGGCATCAACTTCTTCGGTGCATTCGTTGTTGAGCTTATTCTTACCACAGTATTCATCACTGTTATCCTCAGTGTTACTGCCAGCAAGAATGAGAGCACCAGAAACAACGCCGGTATCTTCATCGGTATCGCTCTTACCTTCGTTCACCTCGTTGGTATCCCGCTCACCGGTACTTCCGTTAACCCCGCAAGAAGCATCGGACCCGCTATCTTCGGCGCTGCTGCCACAAGCGGCTGGTCACTGCTTTACATGATCCTGTTCATCGTTGCTCCTATGTGCGGTGCTTTCTGTGCAGCACTTATCTACTCGATGGTGATCAAGGACAAGAACTGATCCCAGGCACTATAACTAATACAGCCCGGAGGCGGCAGGAGCTGCTTCCGGGTTTTTGTTTTGTCCGGAGATTTTATTTTCTCTTAATCGTTTTCTGCCCTTGCATTATCTTTAAAAAATTGCTATAATGAAACTAATTATCGGCACGGTGGTCCCGCAGCCCGGTAATACCCCACATTTCAGAAAAAAGGAGATGCCCGTTATGCCCGTTTCATTCAATGGATCAGCAGGACAGTTCCGCCTCAGAGCAGGCAGTAATACCGATTATATCATCAAGATAGCCCCCTGCGGCTACCTCGCCCACGTCTGGTTCGGCAATGCCGTCCCCGACGAGGACCTCACCTACCTTCTCCGCCTCGACGAGAACCCCTGGACCCCCGAGGTCAATGACCGCGACCGCGCAGTTTATCTCGATACCCTCCCCTTTGAATACCCCTGCTACGGCCTGGGAGATTACCGGGAGCACGCCTTCCGTATCTCAGCCCCCGACGGCACCTCTACCTGTGACCTGAGATATAAGTCCCACAGGATATACAGCGGCAAGCCTGCGCTTGAAGGCCTCCCCGCCACCTTTGCCACCGAGAAAAGCCCCTGCGAGACCCTTGAGATAGTTATGGAGGATGCCCCCGCAAATCTGGAGGTGACCCTTATCTATACCGCCTTTGAAAAGCTGGATGTCATCACCCGCTCGGTCATCGTGAAGAATGCGGGCGACAAGCCCTGCGGGCTGTCGAGAGTTTTCTCCGCCTGCGTGGACTTTGACACCGATAGGTTCGATATGATAACCTTGAACGGCTCCTGGGCGAGAGAACGGGCTGTCGAAAGAGCGCCCCTCCACCACGGCAAGCAGTCGATCGACTCTATGCGGGGAGAGAGCTCTCACCAGAACAACCCCTTCACCGCCCTCTGCGCCCGCAATGCCGATGAGGACAGCGGCCAGGTCTTCGGCTTCAATTTCGTTTATTCCGGCAACTTCAAATCTCAGGCCGAGGTCACTCAGCATAAGAAGACCCGCTTCGTTATGGGTATTAACGATACCGATTTCAGCTGGGAGCTGGGCCCCGGCGAGAGCTTCACCGCCCCCGAGGTGGTAATGGTGCATTCGGACAGCGGCCTCGGAGCTATGAGCCGCACCTTCCACGACCTCTACCGCGAGAACCTTATCCGCGGGGAATATAAGGATAAGCGCCGCCCCATTCTGATAAACAACTGGGAGGCCACCTACTTCGGCTTCGATACCGAAAAGCTCATCTCCATAGCCAGAGAAGCCTCAAAGCTGGGCATCGAGATGCTGGTCATGGATGACGGCTGGTTCGGCCACCGGGACAGCGATAATTCCTCCCTGGGTGACTGGTTCGTCTATGAGAAGAAGCTGGGCACCACCCTTAAATACCTGGTGGATGAGGTAAACAAGCTGGGGATGATGTTCGGCATCTGGTTCGAGCCGGAAATGATAAGCCCCGACTCCGACCTCTACCGCGCTCACCCCGATTGGGCATTGCAGGTCAAGGGCAGACCTATGACCCTCTGCCGGGATCAGTACGTCCTCGACTACTCCCGCAAGGAGGTCAGGGACTATGTCTACTCTATGATGAGAAAGATCCTCGACTCGGCAAATATCGAATACATCAAATGGGATATGAACCGCCAGCTCACCGAGGTGGGCTCCTCAGCTCTGCCCCCGGAAAAGCAGAAAGAGCTTTGGCACCGCTATGTCCTGGGAGTTTATGAGCTCATGGGCAGGCTCACCACAGATTATCCCCATATCCTGCTGGAGAACTGCTCCGGCGGCGGAGCACGCTTCGACCCGGGTATGCTCTACTTCTCGCCGCAGATCTGGTGCTCCGACGACACCGACGCCATTGAGCGTCTGAAGATACAGCACGGCACCTCTATGTGCTATCCCTGCTCGGCAATGGGCGCCCACGTCTCCGACTGCCCGAACCACACCGTGGGCAGGAGCACACCCTTCCAGACCAGAGGCCACGTTGCTATGGTGGGCACCTTCGGCTACGAGCTTGATGTTACCCGCATCCCTCAGCAGGACAGAGACGCCATCCCCGGGCAGATCGCTGAGTTCAAAAAGTACAACTCCCTCGTCCGCACCGGCGACCATTACCGCATAGGCAATATGTTCGAGGACAACAGCTTCGACGCCTGGGAGTTTGTCGCCAAGGACAGGAGCGAGGCTCTGTTCGAGTTCGTGCAGGTATCGGCAAGACCCAACCAGCGCAGCAGGAGGATAATGCTCAAGGGTCTCGACCCGGAGGCTTACTACTTCGATGAAGAAAAGCCCGAGGTCAGGCTCTCGGGAGCGGCGCTGATGAACTGCGGCATAAACATCGGCGGGCTGTGGGGAGATTACCAGAGCAAGCTGATACACTTCATCCGGGCGGAATGATATGAGGATATATCCTATCGGCTACCGCCTGACCGAATCAGGCAGGACGGTGGGAGTGATCTTCGGGGTATTCTCGGTGCTGCTTGCGGGAGCGATGCTAATTATGGAGGGCGGGATAATACAGGCCCTGCCCTTCATTATAATCGCAGTAATGTTCTTTGCGGGCGGGTTCATATCCGACTACACGGTGAACAAGAAGGCGAGGCCGAAGATAGCTCATATGGAAGAGATGCTGACGCTTACGGAGGTCAGCGGGGAGATAACCGGCACGGAAAAGAAAGCGATCTTTTTCGGCAAGGAGCTGGACACGACAGAGGGATACAAGGCTAAGAACATCATCTGCCGGTTCCGGGTGAAGTACACCGACCCGTTCAGCGGGGAAGAGAGAGAAGCGCTTTCGGAGAGCTACAGTTACCTTTCGCTTATGGAGAAGCCGGAGGGGAGATTCCGGTTAAAGCCGTGTTACGATCAAGAGAGAGTGAGAGTTTACACTGACGGAGAGAGAGTCTGGACAGAGCTCATTTACAAGAAGCCGGAAGCAGAGGATGAAGAAAGCTAAGACCAAGCAAAGCCATTAAATCAAACGCGGGTCAAGGGGGCGGGGTCTATTTGGCTTTGTGCCTTGAATTTTGCTCTGTGTGCGCTTTAAGTATAATTAAAGTCCGTCATATATAATGGAATACGAAGATAAATGACCCTCAACCTGGGAGGTAATGAGTATGAGACTACTTCTCGCAGAAGATGAGCGTGAGCTCTCAAATGCACTGTGCGCGATCCTTAAACATAATAATTATTCCGTCGATGCCGTCTACGACGGCGCAGATGCCTATGCCTACGGCAGAACAGGCGATTACGACGGTATCGTCCTGGACGTTATGATGCCTAAAATGAACGGTATCGAGGTGCTCAAAAAGCTCAGAGCCGAGGGCGTGGATTCCCCCGTGCTCATCCTTACCGCTAAGTCGGAGACCGACGATAAGATCACCGGCCTCGATGCCGGAGCTGATGACTACCTCACCAAGCCGTTTTCAATGGGGGAGCTCCTGGCAAGGATCAGAGCTATGACCCGCAGAAAAACAGAGTTCGCCCCCAATGACCTTAAAATGGGCAACACTACCCTCAGCCGCGAGTCCTTCGACCTCACGGGGCCCAACGGCTCCCAGAAACTGAGCTCTAAGGAGTTCCAGCTGCTGGAAATGATGATGATGAACAAGAACCGCCTTATCTCCACCGAGCGCTTTATGGAGAAGATCTGGGGCTATGACTCCGACGCAGAGATCAATGTGGTGTGGGTCTACATCTCCTACCTCCGCAAAAAGCTCCAGCAGATAGGCGCTGATATCGAGATAAAAGCTACCCGAGGCGTGGGATATTCTCTTGAAGAGAAGAAATGATGCCCCGCCCGCTCTGAGGTGACGGATATGATAAAAAAGCTCCGGAGAAAATTTATACTCATTACTGCCGTCTCGCTGTTTTCCGTGCTGACGGCGGTCGTCGCGGCTATAAATATCATAAACAGCTATCAGCTCAGAGAAAACGAGGATGAGCTCATCGCTATGATAAGCGGCGGAGGCGGCAGCTTCCCCGACTTCTTCGGCCGGGACGGCAATCCTCCCGATATGAAAAACAACGACCAGAAGAATAACGATCAGAAAATGGGGTCGATGCCGAAGTTCGACTTCCGCGACCGCAAATCAATAAATGAGGAGACCCGCTACCAGACCCGTTATTTCGTAGTCTACTACAACGAGGCGGGGGAGATCGCCAATAAGGATATGACCCATATTGCCGCCGTTGACAGCGAAAAGGCCGAGGAGCTGGCACAGGAGGCAAAAGCCTCCGGCGAGGAGACCGGCACCATCGGCAATTACCGCTACCAGATCTGCGACGGGGGGACAAGCGATTTCATCATCTTCCTCGACCGCAGACAGAATATGGAGACCAAGCAGAGGTTCCTGCTGATCTCCATAGGCATATCCGCAGCCAGCTTCGTGTTCGTGCTGGGGCTGATAGTCCTGCTCTCCCGCAGAGCGGTCAAGCCCTTTATAGCAGCCCACGAAAAGCAGAAGCAGTTCATCACCGACGCCAGCCACGAGATCAAAACGCCCCTCGCCATAATCTCCGCCAACACCGAGGTCCTCGAGATGACCTCAGAGCCCAGCGAGTGGACGGAAAGCACCAAGAACCAGATCAAGCGCCTCGACGGGCTGGTAAAAGATCTTATGCGCCTCTCGAAAATGGACGAGGCTCAGGAGAAGAAGGAGTTTATAAGCTTTGATCTCTCGGAGGTGGTAATGAAAACCGCCGCGGAGTTTGAAGCCCCCGCAAGAACTCACGGCGAGAGCTTCAAGCTGGATATAGATGAGGACATCCTCATAGTGGGCGACAGCGCCTCCATAGCCCAGACGGTGGGCATCTTCTGCGATAACGCCGTCAAATACTGCGACGAGGGCGGAAACATCACCGTGAGCCTCAAGCACACCCATAAGGGCGTGAAGCTCTCGGTCTCAAACGACTGCAAGGAGCCCCCGAAGGGGGATCTCTCCCGGCTCTTTGACCGCTTCTACCGCGCCGACGAGGCAAGGCAGCGCAAGGGCAGCGGCGGCTACGGCATCGGTCTCTCCATAGCAAAGGCCACCGCCGACGCTCACAAGGCAAAGATCTCCTGCTCCGCTTCCGAGGGCAGGATAACCTTCTCAATAACATTCAAGGGCTGATATCACAAAACTTTCACCTTCGGTTAAAGTCAAATTAAAGGTGAGGGGCTATAATATAGTTAAAGACGCGGGCGGAGGGCTGTGAAGTAAGGTCTTCCGTCCGCAGGATATGAAAAAGGGGTTGATGAAATGGCTTTCCAGGCTGTGTTCAAGCGGGTCGAGAGGAAATACATCCTCGATGAGCAGCAGTACACCGAGCTCCGGAAGCGCCTCGAAGGTTATATGACCGTTGACAAGTACGGCGAGACCAAGATCTGCAACATCTACTACGACACCCCCGAGCATCTTCTGGTGCGGCGCTCCTTAGAGAAGCCTATCTACAAGGAAAAGCTCAGGGTACGCAGCTACGGAGTACCGAAGCCGGGCGAGAGCGTGTTCGTAGAGGTGAAGAAGAAATTCAAGGGCATCGTCTACAAGCGGAGGATCTCGGTCAAGCTGGATCAGGTAGCAGAGCTCATCAGCGGCAGATCCGTAGGCTGCAAGGATACCCAGATCGAAAACGAGCTCATATACTTTATGAAATTCTATAAGGGCATAGGCCCCGCAATGTATCTGAGCTACGACCGGATCGCCATGTTCGGCAACGAGGATCCCGAGCTGCGTGTGACCTTTGACCGCAACATAACCTTCCGTGAGAACGATCTGCTCCTGGAGAGCGGCTCCTACGGAAGAACGATCCTGCCCGACGGCGTAAGGGTAATGGAGATCAAGATAACCAACGCCATGCCCCTCTGGCTCGCCCATATGCTTGACGAGCTTAAGATATACCCCGCATCCCTCTCGAAATACGGCTCTGCCTACACCATAGTCACAAAGGAAAGGATCGCCGCAGAGAAGCCGGAGACAACAGAAGTAAAGAATAAGGAAAAGGTGATCAGCTGTGCTTGAAAATTTAATAACTACCATTGAAACAACGTCCTCGTCACTTACCGTGACCAATGAATCCTTCGCCGTAAGCAGCGCGGTATCGGTGCTGCTGGGAGCCGTGATAGGCTTTACTTTCAGCTTTAAGCAGAAGAGGACAAAGGGCTTCATCCTCGCCCTCACCATACTCCCCCTGATAGTTCAGGTAGTCATTATGATGGTTAACGGCAACATCGGAACGGGTGTTGCGGTAATGGGCGCATTCAGCCTGGTAAGGTTCCGTTCCGTGCCCGGCAACGCCAAGGATATCTGCGGGATATTCCTGGCTATGGCTGTCGGTCTTGCAACGGGCAGCGAGCAGATAGTTCTGGCCTGCGTGGTAACTGCCATAGTCTGCGCGATAACGCTGATATTTACCGTAGTTCCCATAGGCGGCACCGCAGCAGCTATGAAGGAGCTGCACATCACCATCCCCGAGAGCCTGGATTACAGCGAGGTCTTTGACGACATCTTCGAGAAGTACACCACCCACTCCGAGCTCATCTCCACCAAGACCACCGGAATGGGCAGCCTCTACAAGCTGAGCTACGACATCAAGCTCAAGGACGTAAACGACGAAAAGAAAATGATCGACGAGCTCCGCTGCCGCAACGGCAATCTGGAGATCACCTGCGCAAAGAAAGCAGAGATCCCGGATCAGTTATAAGCAGGGGCGAAGCCCCTGCACCCACTTCCCCCTCCCTCGGGGCATTATGCAAAGCTCCGGCTGGGTTTGCCCTCCCCGGAGGGGAGGGTATGGACTTATGATCGGTCGGTTACTTTGCACCTGACGGAACCTTGAAAGCGAGGCGGAGACTGCATCTGCAGGCTTTTAGCTATAATAATAAAACCTCCTGCGGTATATCAGAAACCGCAGGAGGTTTGCTTTGTTATTGTTTGTTTTTCCGGAGCGATCCGCTGCATCCGGGCTGTTATCTTTTTTCGCCCATAAAGAACAGCGCCAGCGTTCCGGGGCCGGAGTGGGCTCCGATAACGGTGCCCGTGTAGGAGGTTATCACCTTGATGTTCTGACCCAGCTTCTGCCTTGCCAGGTCGGCAACGTAGTCTGCGTCGCCCCAGCAGTCGCCGTGGCAGATGCCGATAACGGGGTTATCGTAGCCTGCGATGCGCTCGCCCATAAGCTCGATCAGCTTGTTGAGGCTCTGCTTTCTGCCCCTTACCTTGCCGATAGCCACCAGCCTGCCCTCGTCGTCAACGTGGAGGATGGGCTTGATGCCCAGTATCGAGCCTGCTACTGCCGTAGCCTTGGAGATGCGTCCTCCGCGCTGGAGGTATTTGAGATCGTCAACGGTGAACAGGTGGCAGAGGTGGAGCTTGTTTTCCTCGATCCAGCGGGCAAGCTCGTCGATGCCCATACCCTCTTTCTTCTTCTCCCACGCCTTGTAGAGCAGCAGACCCTCGCCGGTGGAGGCGCAGAGGCTGTCGATGCAGATGATCCTGGCGTCGGGATACTTTTCCATAAGATTGTCCCGGGCGATGCAGGCGCTGTTGTAGCTGCCGCTGAGCCCCGAGGAAAAGCTGAGGCAGATGATATCGTAGCCTTCCTTTATGAACCCTTCAAAGCATTTCTCGGAGGTGTCGGGGGAGATCTGCGAGGTCTTGGTAGAGGAGCCGCCTCTCATTTTATCGTAGAACTCGTGAAAATCCATACCGCCGTCGGGGTAGGACTTACCGTCTATTTCAAAGGAGAAACTCATGGTTTTTACGTCCATCTGATTGTAGAGCTCCTTGGGCAGATCGCTGGTGGAGTCGGAAACGAGGACGTATTTCTTGTCAGACATTGTGCTTGGCCTCCCTAAGATCATAATTATACATAATGATTATAGCATAACAGATAGGCTTTGCACAACAGTTTTCAAAAGATTTCCGGCTTTTATTTTGTAAACAATGTGTGAACGCCCTCCGCAGGGGTGAGGGTGAACTCCCCTCCCTCGCAGCCGAGGCGGAATTCCCGGCAGCCTCCCGAGATGAGCCTGCGCCCCAGCAGGGTCTCTATCTCCGAGGACATTATCCTCCGCAGCTCCCGGGCTCCCGCGCTGCTGCCTGCGGCTTTCCCGGCGAGGACCGAGGCTGTGTCCTCGCTCCAGGTGAGGCTGCACCCCAGGGCGGAGGCTCTGGCGGCAAGCTCTTCAAGCTGGAGGCGGGCGATGGCCTCCATGCTCTCCGCACCCAGCTTATCAAAGCAGATGACCCCGTCCAGCCTGCCGAGAAGCTCCGGCGAGAACAGCTTTTTCGCGGCGCTTTCGGCGGCAGCCCGCAGCTCACGGCTCCCCCCTGAGCGCTCCCCGAAGCCCAGGGTGCCGTTTTCCGGCTCCGACATTCCGGCGTTTGAGGTCATTATCAGCACCGTGTCGGTAAAGGACACCCTCCTGCCGGAGGAATCGGTAAGAACGCCCTCCTCGGTGATCTGGAGCAGCAGCTCGTAGATGCTGCGGTCAGCCTTTTCGATCTCATCCAGCAGCAGGACGCAGGCAGGTCTCCGCCTGACCTGCTCTGTCAGCAGACCGCCGCTGTCGAAGCCCACATATCCCGGAGGGGCGCCTATGAGCTTCGAGGCGCTGTGGCTCTCGCCGTATTCCGACATATCCAGCCTGATGAGGGCATCGGGGCGGCGAAACAGCGCCTTTGCCAGAGTAAGGGCGGTGCGGCTCTTGCCCGCCCCGCTGGGGCCTATGAACAGGAATGACCCTATGGGCCTGCGGTCTCCCCGGAGGCCGGAGCGGCTGCGTATCACCGCGTCGCAGAGGCGGTCTATAGCCCCGTCCTGACCGATGACCTCCGACTTCATCAGAGCGGGCAGCGTGGCAAGACGCTCCGCCTCACTGACAGTCAGCTCGCCGCAGGCTATCCCCGTCAGCCGTGATACCACCTCACAGCAGGTCTCCTTTTTCAGCCGGGGACGGCGCATCCGCTGCTGCTTCGTGACCGCTTCAAGGTATTCCTCCCTGCCGATACGCCCGCTGATATAGCTCTCAAAGGTCTCCGAAAGCTCCCGGCGGGCGGAGGCCTCCTCTCCCCGGAGGCGTTCTTTTGCACAGGCTTCGTCCAGGATGTCTATGGCCTTGTCGGGGAACCTGCGCTCCGGGATATACCTCCCTGCCAGGGCGACTATCTCCCCCAGCACCCCGTCGGGAACGGTTATGCCGTGGAACTGCTCATACCCCGGGCGGAGGCCTTTGAGTATCTCCAGAGTCCTTTCCCCGTCCGGCTCTGAGACGTTTATCCGCTGAAAGCGTCTGTCCATAGCGCTGTCCTTTTCGATGGTCCTGCGGTACTCGTCAAAGGTGGTGGCCCCGATGAGCCGCAGCTCGCCCCTTGCCAGCTGGGGCTTTAAGATGTTCGCCGCGTCGATGGCGCCCTCGGCGGCACCTGTGCCCATTATGTTATGCAGCTCGTCAATGAAGAGGATGACGTTCCCCGCAGCGCAGGCCTCGTCGATGCAGGCTTTCAGCCGTTCCTCGAAGTCACCCCGGTATTTCGCCCCCGCCAGCAGCAGGGTGAGGTCAAGGGCGAAGATCCGCTTCCCCGCCAGCTTCCGGGGCACCTCCCCCGAGACTATCCTTGCAGCCAGCCCCTCGACGATCGCCGTCTTGCCCACCCCTGCTTCGCCCGTAAGGCAGGGGTTGTTCTTACCCCGGCGGCAGAGTATCTCCTGAATGCGGGAGATCTCCTCCTCACGCCCGATGACCGGGTCAAAACCCTCGCAGACCGAGCGGCGGGTCAGCTCCCTGCCGTACTTCTCCAGCTGCCGCAGCCGGGGCTTTGCCTCCTCCGGGAAGGCTCCGCCGCAGGAAACGCATTGGGAATACAGCCCGGTGAGGCTGCACCCCAGCTCTCCTAGCACCCTCACCGCCCCGCAGCCGGTGTCCCGGAGGATAGCCCCCAGTATATGCTCGGTGCCGATAAGCTCTGCTCCCTCGGAGGCTGCTGCCTCCGCCGCGCTCTGCATTATCGAAAACGCCTCGGCGTTCAGATCCGAGAGTGAGAGCCGGCAGGGCTCGCCCCTCCCCGAAAATGCGGTGATGAGAGCCTCGGCCCCCGAAAGGGTCGCTCCGTTTTCCGTGAGTATCACCGCCGCTGTACCCGTTCCCTCGCCTATCAGCCCGCAGAGGATATGCTCCGAGCCTATATATCCCTGACCCAGCCTCCCGGCGGTATTCACCGCAAGGCGCAAAGCCGTCTTTGCCTTTTTTGTCAGCAGCCCCGTGTCAAAGCCGTTACCGTTCATAGCAATTCTCCTTTCGGGATCGTTGTTTCGTATAAAGTATCGCCTGTGCATTGTAATACTATTCACGGGACAGATCCGCCTTTCCTGTGTACTTGCCGTAAAAGTTGCACAAAGTTGCGGCGGGACCCTGTGACCGAACGGAGGGGTGCGGCATATCCTGTAATATAAGGCGTCGGGGAACGCGCCTTAAATCATCTGAAAAGGAGAATTGCTATGAACAACGGTTACTGGTGGATCCTTATCCTCATTCTCATCGTCGTTGCTTTCGGCGGCTGCGGGTGCGGCTGCAATGACAACTGCGGCTGCGGTTTCGGATGCGGCTGCAACAACAACTGCGGCTGCAACTGAGCAGCCCTGCCGGGGCGGGAGAGATCTCCCGCCCTTTTTGTCGGTTTTCCGAAACTCCCATCGCCGCCGGCGATACCTTCATTATTCTTTTAGCGCCAGCGCTCAAAAACTCCTTGATTTTGTGCCGGAAATGTGATATTATGTTATTATCCGTATAAAATGGAGGGATATACCCGTCTGATGATACCGTTAGTTATCGTTATCCTGCTGCTGATCTCGGCTGTATGCTCCGCTACGGAGACGGCTTTTTCGTCGGCAAACAGGATAAGGCTCAAAAATATGGCAGCCTCGGGGAGCAAGCGTGCACAGAAGGCTCTGGCTTTGGCCGAGGACTTTGACAAGGCATTGACAGCCATACTCATCGCCAACAATGTGGTGAACATCGCATCCTCGGCGCTGGCGACGGTCTTCTTTACCGAGCGCTTCGGCAGCGGGAGCGTGGGCATCGCCACCCTGGTGATGACCGTCCTGGTGCTGATTTTCGGCGAGATACTGCCAAAGAGCTTAGCCAAGGAGAACTCCGAGCGGTTCTCGGTGTTCATGGCGCCGCTGCTGTCGGCCTTCATATTTGTGATCACTCCCCTCATATGGATATTCTCGGGGATAAGAAAGCTTGTCGTGAAGCTGGTGGGTCATAAGGAGGATCAGCCCTCCGTCACCGAGGAGGAGCTGAAATACATAATCGACGAGATCGAGGATCAGGGCGTGCTGGAGGAGCAGGAGAGCGAGCTTGTCCGCTCGGCGCTGGAATTCGACGAGATCACCATTTCTAAGGTCCTGGTGCCCAGGGTGCGGATAATCGGCATCGAGCGCTCTGCCCCCCTGGATGAGATCAAGGATATCTTTATCCAGACCAAATTCTCCCGGCTGCCGGTCTACGAGGGCACCCTCGACAGCATCGTGGGGGTCATCCACGCGGCAGATTTCTTCGAGCTTTACCTCTCCGGCGGCAGGGACATAGACGGGATAATGAAGCCCCCCATCTATCTTGCGGAGAGCAAGCGGATCTCCGAAGCTCTGCGGGATATGCAGAAGGCCAAGCTCCATATGGCGGTGGTGGTCGATGAATACGGCGGCACCGAGGGCATCTGCACTCTGGAGGACATCATCGAGGAGCTTGTGGGGGAGATCTACGACGAGAGCGACGACGAGGACACCTCCTTTATCAAGCTGGGGGAGAACCGCTATAAGGTCTCGGCGGGGCTGGCGGTCAGCGATTTTCTGGACCGGCTCGACCTTCCCGACGACACCGTAAAAACGGATATGACCTCGGTGGGCGGCTATGTTATGGAGCTGCTGGAGCGCATCCCCGAGCAGAATGAGTTCATCCGCACCGAACATTTCGATCTCACGGTGCAGATGGCTGACGAACAGAAGATAGACAGCCTTATAGTAAAAGTAAGGCAGGAGGACAAGGAGGAACAGGCTGATGCCTAAGCAGATAAAGAAAAGACAGATAACAGGCGGCGAAAAGGCGGCGTGCATCGCGGCGATCGCCGGGATGACCATAGGGCTCATCTTCGCCGTGGCTTTCATTATATTCATCCCCGAGCTGGAGAATGCTTCGACCTCGGAGCAGCTGGCTAAAAGTATGGCCCTTGCCATAGGATATGTGCTCTTCTTCGCAGGGGCGTCGGTCTCGGGGATACTATCCCTCATCTGCCGCAAAAAGAGCGGTCAGGCGGGGGATCTTATGCGGGGCTTCTTCTCTCTGATCAGCGCATTTCTCTCGCTGCTGGCGGTGAGATTCATGCTGGCGCTGTTTTTCTCCGGCCTCGGCAAGGAGGATACCGTCGATAAGATCATCGGCGATAACAGCTACTCGAAATTCATCGAAAACCAGGCTCCCGCTTTTGCCTGCCTGGTGATAGCGATGTCGATAATGCTTTTCGTCGGCATAACCGCCGCCGTCAAGCTGGCCAAACGCTAAGGGGGCATCACCGTGAACGGCGATCAGTGCGAGACCTGCGCCTATTTTTATTACGACGACGAGTATGAGTGCTGGGTCTGCGATATGGATCTGGATGAGGATGAGCTGGCAGCCTTTGTTTCCGGCACCCGCCGCGATTGCCCATACTACCGCGACGGCGACGAATATAAGGTGGTCCGCAAGCAGAATTAGTTACCCTTCTTATTGACTTTTTTATAATTTTAATGTATAATTGATAGAGCTTGTATTACTTTGAAGTGAGGTGTATGATATGGGCAGAGCAGGACGCGGAGGCGGCGGAGGCGGGTCGAGAGGCGGCGGCTTCGGAGGCTCCCGGGGCTTCGGTTCCCATTCGGGGAGCTCCTCCCACAGGAGCGGGTATTCCTCCTCGGGGAGCTCCTCCCACAGGAGCGGGTATTCCTCCTCGAGAAGCTCATCCTGGAGCTCGGGCAGCCACAGCTCTTACCATAGAAGGTATAATTCGGGGCCGAGGTTCTATTACTTCGGCGGCAGCAGATATAACAGCGGCTATTCCGGGGGCTATAAGAGCAGCTCCGGCAGCTCCGGCGCTTCCGGAAGAGGGAAGCTGCTAAGGTATATCATATGGGGATTCATCATCCTGTCGATAATCTCGTCGCTGGCACAAGCCGGCTCCTTCGGTGACGAGGCTCCCGTAGGGGGCGTTACCAAGTCCACCGTTGACCGCCAGAAGCTGGAGAGCTCATCTCTGGTGGTGAGCGACCAGTATTTCTACGACGGCCTTGACTGGATCAAGGATCCCATGACGCTTAAAAGCGGAATGACGCATTTCTACGAGACCACGGGCGTTCAGCCCTTCCTCTACATCACCGATGATGTGGACGGCTCGCCTACCAATGACAGGCTCCAGAAATTCACCAACGAAGTCTACGACAACTACTTTAAGGACGAGGCGCACCTGGTGGTGCTCTTCTACGAGAAGAACGGCAGCTACAAGAGCTGCTATGTGACGGGTCTTGAAGCCAAGACGGTCGTGGATGACGAGGCGGGCGAGATACTGCTGGATTACATCGACCATTACTACTATTCCGATTACGACGAGGCAACATTCTTCTCCAAGTCCTTCTCCGAGGCGGCGGACAGAATGATGCGCATCACCCCCAGCTACGGCTGGATAGCGCTGATATTCGTGCTGGTGCTGGTAATAGTGATAGTGCTGTTCGTATGGTGGAGGAAGAAGAAAAAGCACAAGCTCGACCAGATGAAGCAGGCGCAGGATATACTCAATTCCGACCTGAACGAATTCGGCAGCTCTTCCTATACGGCAGGCAGCTATGACAGCTCCTCCTATCCGGGAACGGGCTACGGCAGCTCGTCCTATTCGGGCTCCGAGGCGGAGAGCAATGTTGAAGAGCTGAAGAAGAAGTACGACAACTGACGGACATTCGGAGGAACAGGCTATGGGCTTATTCGAGAAGGACGATCCCAAGGATGAGATAAGGCTCCAATTGGCGGAGCTGGCTGTCAAGCTGGCTGATGTCAGAAAGCAGGTGGGTGAGCTGAGCGGCGAGTACAGCCGTATCGAGACCCGTATGCTGGATGCGGGCAGGCAGTCCATCGAGCTGGAGCGCTATGCAAAGAAGGCCCTCGCTGCGGGCAATGAGCAGGACGCGAGGACTTTCCTCAACGAAAAGCATAAATTCGACTTAAAGACCGAGCGCCTGAAAGAGCAGCTCCTTACCGTGGGGGCCACCAAGAAGAACGCCGTCGAGCTCCACGACCAGATAGTCCGGGAGCTCAATGAGACAAAGTCCCGTCTGGCGGTGCTTGAGGCCAGAGATGCCGCGGCGGAGGTCTCACTGAAATACTCCAAGACCGCGGGCAGCCATGAGTTTGAGGAGAAGCTCTCGGGTCTGGAGACGGAGAGCGAGCTCCGTGAGGCCATGAACGATGCCAAGCGCTATGTTAACGGCGACGGAGGTGATCCCGATGGGCTTTGATATCACCAAGTGCGGCTCCTTCCGCTTCTGGGGGGACTGGTTCGGCAGACCGCTGGATAATTCCCACCGCTGCACCGGGGCGACCCTCCAGGGCGACCTGCTGATGGCTGAGTTCGCCGACGGCGAAAGCCTGACCGTCTACGGGGCGAAGGGTATAACCTCCGATGAGGGGAAATTCAGCGTCGCGGATGCGGATATGATCGTCTGGGAGTGGGATCTCTACGGCGAGCCGGAAAGCGACGACGCCAGAAGGTTCATCGAATACAAGAAGCTTCCCGACGGGCGCATCAAAAAGACCAGCGATCTGGGCAGCGGCATACCTCAGTACCTCGATCCGGGGGATTACCCTGCGGCGGAGCTCTACTGAATATCGAAAATCTATGAAAAAATTATAAGAAATAGCGAAAAATTTCGCGCAGGGCATTGCAACCTGCGCGATTTTGTGTTATTATAGGTGTATGGTGCCGAAAAAGGCACGAAAACGTACAGCAGCCGCAGCGAAAACGGCAAAACGAAAGGAAAGTGATCTTGATATGGGCAGTAAGTACGACAGAGCTTACCACTGGCTCCAGGGTATGTATGCCGACAGGTATTATCCGAAGATACTTGTTGACAGGGTAAGAGCCGAGCTTGAAAGAGTTGTGGGCTGGCTTGAGCTGGGTGAGCACGACGCTGACGAGATCCAGGCTGAGTTCGACAGCATGACCAAGGCTATAAACGAGCTTTCGGGCATCTTCTACGAGAACGACAGCGAGCTGGATACCAACGCCAGGAACGCCATCGCCATAGATGTTATAAACATCATTAAGTATTTCGACCTGCCTGTCAAGGTGGACGCAGCTCTCAGGCTCAGGACCTGGTAATAGGCTATGGGGCTGGATATATATGCGGGGACGATGACCCGCTATTACGGACGCAACTGGCTGACCTCCGTTCAGCAGTGGGGGATCAAGAACGGTATGCAGGTGAATATCGTCAGACCCGAGGGTCAGGGCGATGAGACCCTTGCTTCCCCGGAGGAGATCACCGAGGGCGTGGCAGGCTGGAAGGATTGGTTCCTCGGTCAGATTGGCGGAGAGCTCTCTGAGCCCGTCAACTGGTCGGAGGATCACGATACCACCCCCTACTACACCGATAAGCCCGACTGGGACGCAGTCGAGGCTCTGATGCTCTATGCCGCCGCAAAATGGATGGGCGTGCCCCTGCCCGAAAAGGTGAAGAAGGGCTTTAATGTCTACGAGCATCCGATATATAAGGAGTTTATGGAGAAAAAGCAGGGAGCGGTCTCACTTTTCGACAGCGATTGCTGGTGGCTGCCCCTTAAGGACAGCTTTATGATCCCCTGCCCGCTGCCCACAAATCAGCAGAAGATGCTGGCTACCGTGGGTATGCTCAGTATGGAGCTGGATGCCATAAACGACATCGAGTGGCACGCCGATAAGGAAACTATCATCGGCTGGCGGGAGACCGAGGGCTACCCTGACGATGCCCTCTACTCCAAGGACAAGGGCGTGGAGTTCCTCGAAAAACACGAGGAATACGACACCGTCTCTCTGGCGAAGCTGGCTTTCTCAATACTGAGGCAGGCCGCTGATTTCGCTTTGGAGCACGGGGTCTGCGTGATATACGACTATTAAGGAGGATACCTCTGTGGATATGAAAGAGCTCTTGAAAAAGAACAGGGAGTACATCTCCTCCGACACACTTGACGCCGCAGCAATTGCGGCGCAATTTGTAAACAGCGAGACCAGAGATCACCTGGTCATCGGAACGGTGGATCTCCCCAGCGGGCAGCTCTGTGTGGGGGACCCGCTTGCATATATGTGCGTGGGCGAAGCCTCACCTGCTATGGAAAAGACCGTTGAGCCCGGCTCCTATCCCGTGGAGCTTTCCTTTGTGCGGACGGCCTTTGACTCGGTGAGGATCTGCACCTCACGGGTGAAGCTCTCGGACAAGCCCGCGGTGCGCTATGAGCTGGCTATGGCTGACCCGGAGACCGCAGCCTTCAAGTCCTCGGACGGCTGCTTTGCAGCTTTCCCCGTTGATGCGGGAATGATGGCCTTTGCCGACCGGAGGACGGTGGAGAGCTATATCAGCTGGTGCAGGAAGTGGCACAGCGAGAACCCCGAGGGCAACCACTACGATGACTATTTTGCGGCGCTGTTCGCCGAGAGCTGTGAGCGCCTGCCCGCATATCAAAGAGAAGGCGGCGACTTCATCGAGTGGACTGTACCCGGGGAGGGCGGAAGGATAGTAATGAACGCCTCCGGCTTCGGCGACGGGCTGTATCAGGCCTTCTGGGGCTATGACAGCGAGGGTGAGCTCTGCGAGCTGGCAGTCCCGCTGATAGATCCCGCGGATATGGAGGAGCAGAACCTTAAGTATCTGGAGATCTGGGACGGTGTGGAGCCCTGCATCGTCACCAAGCATATAAACGAGGGCGGCAAGATCGCATATATGTGCCGCTACGAGACCGCGAACGAGGAAAGCTACAACGGGTGGATATTCTACGGGTTTGATGAAGACAATGCTTATTGGGATGATCCGGAAAATTTTGTGCTTTACAGCACCCACGGCCTGGCGGACAGGGTCCCCGGCATAATACCGCTGCTGCACTCGCCGGTAGGGACGGCTTTCTTCGCAGATGAAAACGGGGAGTTCGTGCTTGACGAGGGGGAGTAAAGTGAAAAGTCAAGGCACAGTATTTGGCTTTGTGCCTTGACGCCTTGCTTGTGCAGCTTATTTTTTAATTCTTTCTCTCCACCCCCTTGACAAATCCCATCTTGCGGTGTATAATGTGTTTAATATGTTAAACCGTTGAAGAAGAGTAAGTAGTCCGCGAGCTTTGGCTCCCAGAGAGCTGCCGTGCGCTGAAAGGCAGCAGTCAAAACGTGGATGAATGGACTTCTGAGGGTGACCGAAAGCCGCTGCAGCGGTCAGTAGCAGTCAACGGGTGTTCTGCCCCCGTTACCAACGCAGGCTCGTATGTCAGTATGAGCACCGAGAGGATGCGTAAGCATCAATTTGGGTGGCACCGCAGGAATTTACCTGTCCCGAAGTTTCGTCGGGACGGGTTTTTTATTTCTATTTTTACGAAAGGAAGATGTATTATGAGCAAAGAGATCCCTTACAAGATCTATCTGGAAGAGAGTGAGATGCCTAAGCAGTGGTATAATGTCCGCGCTGATATGAAGAATAAGCCGGCTCCTCTCCTTAACCCCGGCACCCACGAGCCTATGACCGTCGAAGAGCTCTCAGGCGTTTTCTGCCGCGAGCTCGCTGAGCAGGAGCTCAACGACAAGGATCCCTATATCGATATCCCCCAGGAGATCCTCGATTTCTACAAGATGTACCGTCCCTCGCCTCTGGTAAGAGCCTACTGCCTCGAAAAGGCGCTGGGTACCCCCGCAAAGATCTACTATAAGTTCGAGGGCAACAATACCTCCGGCTCACATAAGCTCAACTCCGCTATCGCTCAGGCCTACTATGCCAAGAAGCAGGGCCTCAAGGGCGTTACCACCGAGACCGGTGCCGGCCAGTGGGGTACTGCGCTCTCTATGGCCTGCGCTTATCTCGGCCTGGACTGCAAGGTATATATGGTAAAGGTAAGCTATGAGCAGAAGCCCTTCCGCCGCGAGGTAATGCGCACCTACGGTGCCGACGTTACCCCCTCGCCCTCCAACACCACCAACATCGGCAGAAAGATCCTGGAGCAGTTCCCCGGAACCACCGGTTCTCTGGGCTGCGCTATCTCCGAGGCTGTAGAGGTGGCTGTAAGCTCCGAGGGTTACAGATACGTTCTCGGCTCGGTGCTTTCTCAGGTACTGCTGCATCAGAGCGTTATCGGTCTTGAGACGATGGCAGCCTGCGACAAGTACGACATCAAGCCCGATGTCATCATCGGATGCGCCGGCGGCGGCTCCAATCTGGGCGGACTCATCTCGCCGTTTATGGGCAGAAAGCTCCGCGGCGAGGCTGACTACGAGTTCATTGCAGTAGAGCCTGCATCCTGTCCTTCGCTTACAAGGGGCAAGTACGCATACGACTTCTGCGACACGGGAATGGTTTGCCCGCTGGCTAAGATGTACACCCTGGGTTCGGGCTTCATTCCTTCTGCCAACCACGCAGGCGGTCTGAGATATCACGGTATGAGCTCTGTTGTATCGCAGCTTTACGATGACGGTCTCATTACCGCGAGAAGCGTTGAGCAGACCTCGGTATTTGAGGCTGCTGAGAAGTTTGCGAGAGTAGAGGGCATCCTGCCTGCACCCGAGAGCAGCCACGCTATCAGAGTAGCGATCGACGAAGCTCTGAAGTGCAAGGAGACGGGTGAAGAGAAGACGATCCTCTTCGGTCTGACGGGAACCGGATACTTTGATATGGTAGCATATCAGAAGTACAACGATCACGAGATGAGTGATTACATTCCTTCTGACGAAGAGATCGCAGCTAGTCTTGCGAAGCTTCCCAAGTTCTGATTACTCCCAAGCCATAATAAAAGACCGCGGTACTCCGGAGATCCGGGGTGCCGCGGTTTAGTTATGAGAGAAAAAGCAAAGCGCGGAGCATAGACCGCAGGTCCAGGGGCGCGGTCTATGGGCTTTGTGCCTTGATTATTGTTTGTGCAGAGCTTATAACAGCGGCGCGAACATCCTCAATACCGCCGATACCGCACAGCTGAACAGCGACCTCTTGTCACAGTCTAAAAGCGTTATCTCCTTGCTCTGCTTTAATGTGTCCCAGAAATCCTGCCTTACTATCTTCTCGCAGCCCGTGCCGTACATATATGTCGCACATTCAAAATGGAGATACAAGCTCCTGTAATCCAGGTTTATCGTCCCCACTACCGCTGTGTCATCGTCCGAGACAAAATTCTTCGCGTGAATGAATCCGTTGAATTCGTATATCTTTACCCCCAGCTCCAGCAGGTCACGGTAGTATGACCACGCTATCGACCGGCAGAACCATTTGTCAGGTATCCCGGGAGTGATTATCCGCACATCCACACCCTTCTTAGCCGCATATTCCAGAGCCGTGACAAGCTCGTTGTTGGGGATAAGGTAAGGCGTGGTTATGTAGAGGTAATCGTTGGCGTTGTTGATAATGTCAAGATACACCATCTCCCCTACATTCTCGGTGTCCAGCGGAGAGTCGCCGTAGGGGCAGATGTAGCCCTTTGCACCCTGCTGGGCAGAGGTGTCGGTGGGACGGTAAAGGTCGTAGTCGTTGCCTGTGCCGTCAACTACCTCCCACATTTGGAGGAACATCATTGTGAAGTTCCAGACCGCATCCCCCCCCACCATAACGGCGGTGTCCTTCCAGTAGCCGAAGCGCATCTTGCGGTTGATATACTCGTCTGCCAGATTGATGCCCCCCGTAAAGGCCACGTTCCCGTCCACGACGCAGATCTTTCTGTGGTCGCGGTTGTTCTGTATGCTGGAGAGCAGCGGGCGGAAGGGGTTGAACACATGGCATTTGATGCCCTTTTCCCGCAGCTTTCTGTCGTAGTGCAGCGGCAGCAGGGACTGGGAGCCCATGCCGTCATACATCAGCCTGACGTCCACGCCCTCGGCAGCTTTTTCCACCAGGATCTTTTCAATGCCGTCCCACATCTCGCCCTGATCGACGATGAAATACTCCATAAAGATGAAGCTCTTAGCCTTTTTCAGCTCCGAGACCATAGCGGTGAACTTCTCCATACCGTCGCAGAAATAGCGGACGGTGGAATTGGCACAGGTAGGATATCCCCCGAAATCGTGGAGATACTTTGCCAGCGAGTAGACGTTCTTGTTCTCGGTGCGCAGATCGTTCAGGACCCGCTTGCTCTGTTTGAGGAGGGGCATCGTGCGGCGGCAGATCTCCATATGTGCCTGGCGGGCACGCTTTGTACTGTACTGGTTTGAAAGGATGAAATAGGCAACGGTAGCGAACAGGGGTATCGCCAGCAGCGGGATGACCCAGGCCAGTTTATAGGCAGGGTTCTCGTCCTGATTGCAGATATATATGGCAAGCCCCAGCCCTATCGCTGTGAACAGATAGTATATCCAGGCCGAATACTCGATCATTCCGACCAGCATCAGCATCAGGAATATGATCTGGAGCAGCAAAAGGAATATGATCGTTGTTTTTTGTGAAAACAGCAGCTTCAACAGCTTTTTCCAGAACGTTGACATTTATTTATCCTTTCACTCATAATGTGAGGTCAGATAAACAACCCCATAAGATATGTTTCTTTCTGTTTGTCGGTATCCTTTTTCTCCCCGCCGACTTCTATGTATTTCACCTTTACATCCACCAGCGCCGAAAACACCAGCTTTATGCTCTTCCCGTCGTGGATGCCGGTATATGATGCCTCAAATCTGAATGGATCATAGCTCCAGCTGCCCTCCTCGACCGAGCGGTCGAAGGCTTCGCCGTAGGTCTCGCAGCTGAGCTTCATAGTGGATTCAAAGTCGTAGCTGCTGTGCCTTATCCTCAGCACCTGCAGCCCGAACAGCGAAAAATACACCGCCGCCAATACCACGGCGGTAATGATGAGCCCCCTTATCACCCTGTACCGTTTGGAGTGCTTAGGCCGGTTTTCCGTATCGGCCTCGGTCATGGGTACGGTCTTCGGACGCTTCGGCCGCTGCTTCTTTACAGCCTCGGGCGGACGCCTGCGCCTAGGTTCCTCTGCGGGGCGGGGAGTCTGCTTCGGGGCAGGGATCAGCTTGCCGCAGTTGGGGCAGATGCGTGTTCCCTCCGGGAGCCTTGCTCCGCAGGACGTGCAGAAATTATTCATATTATTCTCTTTCTTTCCTTTGTTCTCTGTTATTTATTTTCAGATATATCTTACCACCGCGACTACCTTGCCGAGTATCGCCACACGGTCGGAGTAGATAGGCTCCATGGTGTCGTTCTCGGGCTGGAGGCGGTAGCCGCCGTTCTCCTTGAAAAAGCGCTTTACCGTAGCGCTCTCACCGTCCACCAGGCAGACGGCTATCTCGCCGTTGGCTACCACGGGCACCTGCTCGGCGATGACTACATCACCGTCCAGGATGGCGGCGTTGATCATTGAATCTCCCCGCACCTTAAGGGCAAAGAGGGGGTAGGTGAAGCTTTTGTTGGGCATAAAGCTTATGTAGCCTGTGATATCCTCAACTGCGGTTATGGGCTGGCCTGCCGTTACCGTACCCATAAGAGGCACGAGGGCAGCCTTTGCACCCACCAGCTTTATGGCACGGTTCTGGTTCTCACCCTTTTCCAGCAGCCCCTTTTCTGTCAGGGAATTTATGTATCTGTGAGCAGTGGAGGTGGAGCGGAAGCCGAACTCCGCGCAGATCTCCCGTATCGAGGGGGCATAGCCGTCCTCTATCCTCTGCTTGACGTATTCATATACCTTCTTTTCGTTTTCCGAAAGCTTCATTTGCAAACCTCCCTTTTATTCCGCCAGCTTCTTTGCCAGCATCCTGGCGGCCTTGTAGGCGTCGCCGCAGCCCAGGGTTATGACTAAGTCCCCTGCCTCGCAGTGCTCTGCGATGTAGTCAACGCACTGCCTGAAATTGTATTCCTTCTGCTCCGCCGTCTGCTGATCGGCGAGAGCGTGGTCGGTCTCGAACCATACCGCCCCGTCTATCTTCGAGGCGAGATCCTCGGAGTAGATCCCCACATCGTTTTTCTCGCGGCTGCCCATGATATCGGTGATCACCGCTGTATCCGCTATGGAGAGGGCGCTGACGAAATCGTCAAGCAGCAGGCTGGTCCTCGAATAGGTAAAGGGCTGGAACACCGCCCATACCCGTCTGAAATCCAGGCTCTTGGCGGCTTTGAGGGTGGCTGCCAGCTCGGCGGGATGGTGGGCGTAGTCGTCAACTATGGTGACGCCCTTTACCTCGTCTATCTTCTGAAATCTTCTTAATGCTCCGGTGAAGTTCTCAAGCCCGCGGCGGATGTCCTCCAGGGAGATCCCCTCGTGCTCAGCGGCAGCGATGGCAGCCAGCGCGTTGAGGACGTTGTGCTCGCCGGGGACGTTTATTGCCAGCAGAGCCTTCTTCTCGCCCTTTACATACAGCTCGAACTCGGTGTGCAGCCCTCTCTTGGAGGTTATCACCGCCGAATAGTCGTTCCCCCTGCCGAAGCCGAAGGTCACCCGCTCCTTGTCCAGCCCCTCAACGGCTTTGAGGGTGTTTTCGTCATCGCCGTTGACGATGAGCAGCTTCGAGGTCATCTCAGCGAACCTGCGGAAGCTCTTTATCACGTTCTCCAGGGTGCCGAAATAGTCAAGATGATCGGCGTCAACATTCAGGATCACCGCAACATCGGGGTGGAGCATCAGGAAATGATCCTTGAACTCGCAGGCCTCGCAGACCATAGTCTCCGAGCTGCCGGCGCGTCCCGAGCCGCCGATGAGGGGGAGCTTGCCGCCTATGAAGCAAGAGATGTCCCTGCCGCTTTCCAGCATTATCTGGGTTATCATCGAGGTCGCGGTGGTCTTGCCGTGGGTGCCGCAGACGCAGACCGCATCGGGGTATCTCCCTGTCAGGAGACCCAGCAGCTCGGCTCTCTCGGCGCATACCGCACCGCTGGCCTTTGCCGCGATCAGCTCCGGGTTGTCGTCCATAATGGCGGCGGTGTAGATGATAACATCCGCGCCTTTTATATTCTCAGCTCTCTGACCGATGAAAACCTCTATCCCCATCTTCCTGACAGCTTCTAGGGTCTCGGTCTCGTTGTTGTCCGAGCCGGTGATGTAAGCCCCCTGGGAGTGGAGTATCTGCGCCAGCGGGTACATTCCCGAGCCGCCTATGCCTATAAAATGGATGTGTTTAGCCTGCCTCAGTATCTCGTCGGAGATCATATCCTATGCCTCATTTCCGATAATGATTAGATATAGGTATACATATCTGATTATATTATAGTACATTTGTTCAAAAAAATAAACCCCTTTTTGAATAATTTTTTCCGGGCGCGGTAAAATTCTAATATAGCTACAAAAGACCGACGCAAAAGGAGAGCCAAAATGGAGATAACGGATATAAAGGTCCGCAAGCTGCTGAACGAGGGCAGGCTTCGCGGAATAGTCAGCATAACCCTTGACGGAGTCATCGCGGTACACGACATAAAGATCATCCAGGGGGATCGGCGGCTCTTTGCCGCAATGCCCTCCCGCCGGGACGATTCGGGCATCTACCGCGATATCGTCCACCCCATCTCGGCAGCCTCAAGAGCAGAGCTGGAGCGGAGGATAATCGACGCATACCTCAGCGCGGCAGCGGATCAAAACCAGCCCCAATAACAGAAACGCCGCCCCCGTGACAGTATTATCGGGGGCGGTCTGTTATCTATGCTATATTATCACTCCGTTGAGGTGGTCGCATTCGTGCTGGATGATCTGGGCGGTGAAGCCGGAGAATTTTGCCTGATGCTGCTTCATATCCTCGTCCAGCCAGTGCACCTCTATCTGCTTGTAGCGTATGGCCCTGCGGACGCCTATGAGGGAGAGGCAGCCCTCCTCGGTCTCGAATCTGCCGGAGCGGGAGATTATGACGGGGTTGATCATAACGGTGTCCTTGCCCGCATCGGTAAAGATTATCATCCGCTTTGAGACCCCTATCATATTTGCCGCCATACCTACGCAGCGGTCCCGGTTATGGGCCAGGGTGTCCCGCATATCGGCGGCGAGGGGCAGGTCGGCCTTGGTGACGGGCAGCGAGCGGCGTTTTAAGAATACCACATCAGTAACTATCGGCTTGACCATATCACTGATCTCCCCCGGTGAGGTAAGCGAGCACTTCATCGGCGTTGGTGTCGGGCTTGACCTTGGGCATCACCTTTTCAACTGTGCCGTTCTCATCAATGATGAAGGTGGAGCGCACCACGCCCATCGACACCTTGCCGTAGTTCTTCTTCTCCTGCCATACGCCGTAAGCCTCGATAGCCTTGCGTTCGGGGTCGGAGAGGAGTATAAAGGGCAGGGAGTTCTTCTCGGCAAACTTCTGATGGGAGGCCTCGGAATCCTTGCTGATGCCTATTACAACAACTCCCAGCTTTTTGAACTTTGAGTAGGCCAGAGCATAAGCGCAGGCCTGACGGGTGCAGCCGGGGGTGTTGTCCCGGGGATAGAAGTAGAGCACCACCTTCTTGCCCTTGAAGGAGGACAGCGTTACCTCCTTGTCGTCCTTGTCCCTGAGGGCGAAATCGGGTGCGGGGGTGCCTGTTTGCAGCATAATGATACCTCCTTAAAGAGTTTTGAAGCCCTTGACGCGCAGGAACTCATCCGCCTGCTCAAAGTCGATGAGCAGGTCCTTTTCAAAGTGGGCGATGATCCTAAGCCCCTCCTTGTCGTAGGGGGTGCCGTTCCACATCAGGAAGCTCTCGATGAAAATGGGGTGATCCACATAATAGGTCCGGAGCCCTGACATCGTCCAGTCAAGAAAGTCCTTAAGCCCCACCGGTGCAAAGACCTTGGGCTCCTTGGGCTCAATTGCCATAAGCACGGCGCCGTTGGCGTGAGGCCCCTTGTAGTAGCAGTAATTCCTCTGGGAAACACCCGTGGCGGCGATAGCCAGGGTGTGACCGTTGAAGGTCTCGTCTAGGGAGAACTGGGGAGTGGTGAAGACCTCCAGCTGCCATTTGTCGCCCAGAGCCTTTATCTCGTTGGCGAGGACCAGCAGCCTGTCATCGAAATTGTTGATGTTGTTCCAGCCCCACATCCAGCTGTTGCTCACTGAGGACTCGCTGCCAAGGAACTGTAAGGGGTAGGCATCGCTGCCGAAGGAAAGTGTCCCCTTGGAGAAATCCACATTCCAGTTGCGGTTCTTTACCACAAACTTTGCAAGGCCCTCCTGCACGGCGGCAGAGCGCCCCAGGCAGGCCGAGAACACCTCAAACCAGCTGGTGCGGTCAAGGGGATAATCGGTATCGAAGATGGAGACCCGCTTAACGCTCGGTGCCGGGTCTTTTTTTGAGAACAGGCTCATAAAGAACACTCCTTTTTTAAGATAAACGGATCATTACAGCTTGAATCTGAAAGGCGATACGGGCAGGCCCTTTCCGTCGAAGAGGACGGGCTCGTTGGGGTCATCGAAGAACGCATATCTAAGCTCCGTGGGCTTGCCCTCGGGGAGGGTGAGGATTATCCCGCCCTCGGAGGCCTCTGCCTGAACGGGCTTGACGCCGTCCTCGAAGACTGCCTCGAAATAGCCGCTGCCGCCCTCTTTGAGGGTCACGGGTTCGGAGAAGCGGAGCTTGGCCTTGCCCTCCGAATATTCCGCAGATACGCAGCTTACGGGCTCATAGCCCTTCTTGTCGTAAACAAGAGCCTTGGTGCAGAGGGCGAGCCTGTAACCCACATCCCACTTGTTCAGGGGGTGGAGGTCGTTCCATTCGCCTACGCCGATAGTGACAGCCATAGCCGTACCGGGTATCCTGCAGCAGCGCAGCTGTGCATCCCGGAGCCTTGCCCACCCGCCGTAGCCGTCAAAGCCGAACTCGGGCAGCTGGGTGGCTATCACCGGTATATCGTACCCGCAGCGCTGACGGTAATAGGTCACGAAGCGGGTGTAGAGCTCCTCATACTTATCCGCATTGCCGCAGTTGGATTCTCCCTGATAGATGAGCATAGCCTTGAACTTAAGACCGTATGCGGGGGCAAAGCTCCTGCCGTACATAGCAAGGGGAAGCCCCTGGAAAAACGTCCCGGGCTTGACCGGCTCCACCTTTACCGCCTTGCAGACCGTCCAGCCGTCAGTGAGGTCGAGGATGTCCTTGCCGCTCTTTACGCACCAGCGCTTGCCGACGGTAACACCGCCTCTGCCGCCGTGGATGTCCAGCAGGAAGGCTATGCGGTTGACCCCCGCTTTCAGCACTCCTGCGGGGATGTTATAGAACCTGGGGGGGTACATATAGCCTGTCTCGCCCACACGGGTGCCGTTGACGTAGGCAACGTCCCGGTCGGTCATTGTGCCCAGCAGGAGCATGGCGTTATCGGTGTCAAAGCCCTCGGGAACGGTCAGCTCGCGGTAGAACCAGAGCCTGCCCGCAAAATCGCTTATGGCGTAGGGGAAGGAGACCTTCTCCCCCTCGGGGGATTCTCCTGCCAGGATGCGGGAGCCCAGCTTGTCCTTTTCCTCCAGCTCACGCCAATGGGCGCTGTCCCGCGCCATATCCTCGGCGGCGGTGCGCTCGATGTAGCCGGGGGCGGTGGCTTCATCCAGGAATTTGTCGTAATCGCCATACTCCCGGAGGATGCTGCAGGGCAGCCTGCCCTCTATGGGAGCGCCGCCTGCGGAGGTGTTCACAAGCCCTATGGGGACCTTTATCTCGTCTATCAGCGTTCTGGCGAAGAAATACCCCGCCGCGCTCATTGACATAGCCTCCCCGCTGTCGGAGCGGATCCAGTGGCCGCCGTCAAAGGCGGTGAGCTCGAGCTCCGGGTCGAAGCAGTTCTCTATGGGGGCGCGGAACTCCCTTATCAGCGGGTGATCCGGCTTGCGGAAGATATCCGAGAAGGGGTCATAGGTGCGGGAGATGGGCAGCTCCATATTCGACTGCCCCGTGATATGGAAAACGTCACCGAAAAGCACGTCCTCCACGGTGAGGATCTCCCCGCCGCAGGTGAACACAAGCTCGCAGGGGGCCTCCGATGCGGGCTGCGGGGGCAGGACAATAGCAAACCTGCCGCTCTCATCGGCGGAGGCTTCGATAACGCTGCCGTTCATGGTCAGCGTGACCGCGCTCCCCGCAGGTGCGGAGCCCCAAAGGGTGTTTTCGATATCTCTCTGTAAGACCATCCCGTTTGAAACTATCGGGTCAAGAACGAATGATGTCATATTTTTCACTCCTATCGAAACAGTCATTTTCCGCCTAAAGCCATTCTAACTAATACAGCTTTCTCCCCTGTTCGTCGGGGATGCCCGAGAGGCGGTGGAAGAATGCGTTGACTATATCTCGCCATTCGGCAGCGCAGCGGAGCTGTTCCTTGAAGCGGTCGCAGCCGTTGCGGTAGGTGCGCTCGTCGATGCTGCCGTCAAGGGAGCGCCAGAGCCGGAAGAATTCCTCGGCCTGGGCGTAGCCCTCAAAGTGGCTGTCATAGATGTGCTGTATCAGCGTCTTGCCGCTTTTGAGGATATGGGTGTAGGGCACCCGGCAGAAGAACAAAAGCAGCTCGTCGGGACAGGTGTCGGGGGAGGAATACATATCCGAAAGCGGGGGATAATAAAGCTCGGAGTAGCCGGTGCCCTCGGGACCCCGGTCAACGCCCACGGCGTCGCGGTCGGCGCGGTTGTAGGTGCCCCAGCGGTCGAACTCGTAGCCCCAGGGGTCGGGGCCGTAGTGGTGGTTGGGCTTGCACATCCAGCCCATTCCCAGGGGAACGGTGTAATTCTCATATGCCTCCCGGGAGCCCAGCAGGATGTAGAGCAGCTTCTCCTTGACCTCCTCGCTGCGGCCGAAGGTAAGGGTTATCCATTCCTCCAGGATATCCTCGGCGGAGAGCCCCGGCTCGGAGCATATCCTGCCGAAGCCGTAGAGGTTGGCGGCGGCAAGCTCGCTGCCCGTCCAGCAAAAGCTGTCCCCCGTGTTGGAGACTGCGGCGGCACCGTCTATCATATCCAGGACGGTGTCCCGCTCCCTGCCGTTGCAGGTGCGGAAGGCGAGTATCTCCTTTATCATCGGTATCAGGCAGCAGACGTGGAGCTGCTGGCCGGTATATTCCTGTGCGATCTGGAACTCGGCGGTGAGAGAGGTGTTCTTCATCACGCCGAAGAGGGGGTGGACAGGCTCTCTTATCTGGAAATCCATAGGCCCGTTCTTGACCTGAAGGGAAACGTTGTCGTCAAACCGCCCGTCAAGGGGAGCAAAGGTGTTGCAGCCCGCGCAGGCACGGTCGGTGCGGAGGTCGCGCCAGTCCTGGGAGCAGTTGTAGACGAAGCATCTCCAGATGACCCTGCCCCCGTAGGGCTTGATGGCCCTCGCCAGCATATTCGCGCCGTCGGCGTGGGAGCGGCCGTAGGCATAGGGCCCCGGCTGACCCTCGGAATCCGCCTTTACAAGGAAGCCTCCCAGGTTCCTCACCTCGGAGAACAGCTCCGCGGCCTTATCCCTCCACCAGCTCTGGACACGGGGGTCCAGGGGGTCGGCGGTGGTGAGGCCGCCCACGGATATAGGCGCCGAGAAATCTATGCAGAGGTAGAGCTTTATGCCCCACCTGCCCAGCAGCTCCGAAAGCATATCCAGCTTGCGGTAGTAGTCCTTGGTTATGAGCCTTACGGCTGCCCCCCGGACGTTCACGTTGTTTATAGCGGCGGCATTGATTCCCACCGAGGCCAGCAGTCTGGCGTAATGCACCGTCCTGTCGCTGACGATGAGCTCGTTGTTCTTGAAGAAGAAGCTGCTGCCGGAATAACCCCGCTCAATGGAGCCGTCGGCATTGTCCCAGTGGTCCAGCATACGCAGGGGCAGGGCGGGGCGCACCCTTTTGCTGAGGCGGGTAAAGCCCTGCTCGGTGATGAGCTCCCTCACATATGCGAAAACGCCGTAGAGCAGACCCGTCTCCGAGCCGCCGGAGATAAAGGCTCCCCGCTCGTCCGCGGTGATGACATATTCCTCGAGGCTAAGGTATTCCGCCACATCCAGCTCGATTATCACAGCTGCGCTGTCGGCGCCGAAGGTAAGCTCCGCCTGGGGCAGCAGGGCGGAGAGTGAGGTTATCAGCTCGCTCACAGCCGCGCACTCGCGGCTCACCCCTTTAAGACATCTCACCGCCACCTTCCCCGCAAAGGGGATATCCAGCGGCTTATAATCAAGCCAGAGCTTTGAATATGCAGACTCCATAGCAGGAGCTCCTTTCAGTTATTTCTTTAAGGCAACACCGCACGACCCCTGTGCGTCAGTATGCGCAACCTCAACTGGCGTTGAGGCACAGGTTTTCGTCAGATTGCCTAAATTCGACGCAGGCGGGCTGGCGCCCGGCAAGGAGAATAGTGTCAACAAGTTGACACGGT
>JAFXXU010000039.1 GCA_017542125.1 Ruminococcus sp. | reverse complement strand
GTCCAGGTTTTCGTCAGATTGCCTAAATTCGACGCAGGCGGGCTGGCGCCCGGCAAGGAGAATTTGGGTAATATGACGGAAAGCTGGCAAGCAGATGGCGTGCAGAGGCGTCAGCCGCGGGTTGTGCGGTGTTGCCTTTATTATGCTGTTAGTACCTGCTGCTCAATATACTGCTCCCAGTATCCGTCCCATTCGGAAAAGCACTTGGCAAGTATAGAAAGATCGTCCAGATCGGGAGAGCCCGAACCGTTTAGGTCTGCGGCGGCGGTATCTATGATATCCCCATAGCCCGTCCACTCCGCAAAATACTTGGCCAGGTCAGAATAGTCGCTGAGATCAACATTTCCGTCCCGGTTGACGTCGCCCTTCTTCGTCATAAAGGAGACCCGCTCCGCTATGCCGTTGGCTTCAAGCATACGGTTATACATTATCTCGAACTCTGCCAGGGTCGCTCTGCCGTAGGGGTCGATGCGGCGCTCCTCCTTGGGGGCTTCGGGATCTCCCTTGCCGATGAGGATGAGCCAGGTCGCCGCCCAGGTGACAGCCTCCCAATGGTCGTAATCCAGCTCGTAATAGTCGCTGAAATCGTCTGCTCTGCCGAAGTCTATGGCGCGTTTAAGCCCCGTACACTCGGCATATCTCATCAGCATGAACATAAGATCCTGCCTGGTGATGTATTTGCCCACGCCGAAGGTGTCAAGGGTGAGATCCGGGTAGCCTGCGCAGATGGAGTTCGCCTCGCCCCAGAGCAGGGCGTTGTAATAGCTGCTGCCGGGGACGGCATCGGTGAACCTGCCGGTCAGCCCGGTGACATCTGGGCTGCCTGCCAGCTCATAGAGGGTCTGCACCGCCCTTTCCCTGGTGACCATATCCTTCTCGGTGACGCCGGGGTCGGGCTCGGAGTAGATCTCCTCAACGGACAGCTCTACGGGGTTTTCCATTGTGACATTGACCTTGTCGTCGATCCAGATGAAGAGGACGTTATCCCGGTCTGAGGGTTCCTCGCCGGAGGTGGAGGTCTCCCCGCCGTAGTCTATGAGCCAGGAATGACCTACGGGGTAGTCCCCGAAGATGTATTCCTGCTTAGCCTCGGCTTCGGTGTAGGTCTTTATAAGGTAGGGGCTGTTTGAGAAGTTGAGCTCCTCAAAGGGGTTGAGCGCTGCTTTGAGTATGCGCAGCTTGGGGTTATGGGTCACGTCAAGGGACTCTATAAGATTATCCTCGCACTGGAGTATGGTGAGCTTCGGGTTGTGGGACAGATCAAGCTCCGTGATCTCGTTGTAGCTGCATATCAGCTTGAACAGCTCCGGGTTGTTTGTCACATTCAGCTCTGATATGCCGGTGTACGCGCAGTTGTAATACTGGAGCCCCTCGATATGGCTCACCTTCACATTTCCGAGCTTGGTGTTCGACCAGATATCAAGGCGCTTGAGCTTGGTGTTGTTGGTGAGGTCAAGCTCGGTGAGCTTATTGTTGAAGGCATCGAGATGTGCCAGCTTCGTGTTATTTCTGAGATCCAGCTTCGTGAGCCCGCAGGAGCCGCAGGTGAGATGCTCCAGCTCCGGGTTGGCGGTCACATCCAGACCGGTAAGAGGGTTGGTGTTGATCTCGATGAAGGCCATTTTCGGGTTCTCTGAGAAATCCACATAGGTGAGCGCACAGTCGTAGCAGTAGACCCACAGCAGCTCGGAATTCTGGGTTATATCCAGTTCTGTGAGAGGGTTTCCCGAGCACCAGAGCCCGGTGAGCTCCTTGAAGGGCTTGACATTAAGCTCTGTGATAGCGTTATCCTTGCACCAGAGGCCCCGCAGCTCGGTAAAGTATTCAGCCCCGGTAAGATCCTGTATGCCCATGCCCTCGCAGTAGATGTTGCGGCAGTAATAGACGTCCTCCTCGTCGATGAAGCCGTCCTGCCGAAGATCGTAGTCCTTGCCGGAAATGAGCGCTCTGAATGCCGGATCCGGGAAATGCTCCTCGTCGATCCTGACCGGCAAGGCCTCCGGCTCACCATCCGCTGCCAGCACCCCCTCCGGGCAGAATGAGACCAGCGAGAACGCCAATGAGAAGGCCGTTGCAAAAGCTATACCCCTGTGTTTTTTTCTGTGCATATCTATCCCCCCTGACAGTATGGATACCCGCTTCATTATATCACAGCGCATATCTTATGTCAATAACGCTGCTTTGCGGGCACCGGCAAAAACACCCGCGTTTTACCTCAGGTACAAACGCGGGTGCGGGATGCTTATTCGTGGAGCATATAGCTCTTGTCGTTGTCTATTATTTTCAGCATAGCTCTTGCGGGAGCTTCATCGAACTGGGTGCCGATGTTCTTCTCGATCTCTTCCCGGACCACATCCTGGGGGAGATACTGACGGTAGCTGCGGTTGGAGGTCATGGTGTCGTAGCTGTCAGCCACGGCGATGATCCTGGCCATATAGGGTATCTCGTCACCCTTTAAGCCGTCGGGATAGCCCTTGCCGTCGATACGCTCGTGGTGGTAGCGGGCTCCTGTTGAGAGGGCGGGCATACTCTTTATCTCGGCTAGGATCTCATAACCGAACACCGGATGCTTCTTGATGATCTCGTATTCCTCGTCCGTAAGGCGCGAGGTCTTGTTGATGATGGCGGTGGGGATGCCTATCTTTCCTATATCGTGGAGCAGCCCCATATAGTAGATATCCTCCCGCTCCTGAGGCGAGAGCCCCAGCTCCTTGGCGAGCATCCTGGAATACAGTCCCACGCGGAAGGAGTGACCGTTGGTATATTTGTCCTTGGCATCTATGGTGTGGGCGAGAGCTTCCATTACTTCCTTGGTGAGCTTCTTGGTATTGGTGGTATATGTATGCACCTCGCGTACCAGCGCCACAAAGTCATCGGAGAGGGCGCTGATCTCGTTTCGGGTGTTTATTTCTTTCAGGCGTTCCTCGGCAGCAGAGCTGTCCTTGTCATTCATATACTCTATGATCACCGACTGAACGTCTGACAGAGGCTTGACTACCACCTTTCTGAGGAACAGCATTATCAGTATGCAGCTGACCAGCATGGCTATCGTCAGAACGATCACGAGCCTTATTACTCTGCCCATGAGCTCGGTCTGTATCGGCTGCCAGTCATAGCTTATGCAGAGGGCAGCGTCGGTACCGGGGATGAGCAGGTAGCCTATATAGCTGTCGTGCCCCATCTCGCTGTTGATCTGAGCTGTCTCATAAACCACATCGCCGGGGCCTTTTCTGAGCTTCTCCAGGGCGGGGTGATCATTGGTGCTGTATTCCCAGCTCTGTATTCCGGCCAGCTGACTGTAATCCGCGGTGCCGTCTCTTACCGCCTTTATGGCATCGTAGTAAACGAAGCCGCCTTTATCCTCGCTGATGTCTATACAGAAGAGCTTCTCGTAATCAAAATCCCGCAGCTGGATGGAAAGCTCATTGGTGAACTCATCGGCTTCCGTCGCTGCTGCATAGCGCTGCACGCCCTCGGGGGCCTCTTTCAGCATACCCGCCCGCTCAGCAGTATCGGTGTATTCATAAAACAGCATCCTGTATTCCGGGCCGTACTCCTCGGAGTCCTCAAGGGTGGTGGCACGGATGTTGCCGTTATTGTTTTTGCTGTAATCGAAATAGAACTCCGGCGTGATCTTTGTATAGAGCTTGTCAAGCAGGCATTCAAGATCACGGGTGATCATTTCGTCCTTGGCGCTGAGGTACAGCTTCTTGCTGCCGTTATAGAGCGCAACTGCACCGGCCGCCGTTCCTATAACGAACAGCAGCACCGTCATGGCTATGAGCTGCAGCGAGAGCTTGCGGACCCTTTTTTCTTTCTCCATATTTCTATATCCTTTCACGGCTTTGCCCGTATCAGGTGTCTTATCATTTCTATTATACCACAAAGCGGAGATTTGTCAATTATAAAAACGTCATAGTCCCGGTGATCTTGGATATTGCAGGGCCTTTTCGGCTCTGTTTTTCGTTTTGACTCTTGATTTTTGAGAAGAATGATTGTATAATGGTAATACGAACAGGATCAGGATATGCCAAAACTAATCATGTCAGGAGGCATTATTATGGACTATCAGTTTTTCCTTGAATGCATTGACGGGCTTGCCAGCCTGTATTCTTTTGATATCTTCCCCGACGGCAGCTTCAGCGAGATCAGGCTTATGGGGGTCAACAAGCTGAATGTGGGTATGCTCCATTTCAACCCCGACGCTCCGGAGTTCTATCCGGGGATACCCTACCGCACCTACTGGAAGGATCTGAATTTCGAGAGAGTCCTCTACAAGAGCGGAAGCGAAAAGAAGTCGCTGTATTCCTATGTGAATGCCAGGGGCTTCTGGTTAAAGGGCTTTTACATCCCCGTGAGCAGCTTCGATGCCCCTCCCGCCGAGGACGGCACGAGGACCGTTTACTGCCTTTACATCCTGGAATATGCCAACGATCTCGAGACCGACTCTATGTCACAGAACTCGGCGGATGTAGCCTCGGCAGTTACCAATATCAGCATCAAGCTCCACGAGATGCAGGACTTCTATCAGGCAATGAGCGCTGCGGCTGCGGAGATAAAGACCATTTGCGGCGCCGAGAAGTGCTCGATCTATACCGTTGACGAGGGCAGTCAGCAATGCTGCCTTATCAACGAGGACGGCATACAGAACGAACAGCTTGAGGAAATGGCTTCGGATATGGGCTGCTCGCCCTTTGAAGTGGCTATGCGCTGGGAGAAGGCTCTGGAAATGAGCGACTGCCTGCTGCTTGAAGACCTAAAGGTCATCGAAGAGCGGGATCCCGTATGGTTCAGGTCTCTGTGCAAGAACGGGGTAACGAACATCGTCCTTTATGAGATACGCTGCAAGCGGACGCTTGTGGGTTTTATCTGGGCGGCGAATGTTGACGCTTCAAAAATGATGAAGATCAAGCAGACCCTTGAGCTGACCTCCTTCCTGCTGGCGGCGGTCATCCAGAACCACCAGCTGGTCTCGGGGCTTGAATTCAGGAGCACCGTTGACGGGCTCACTCAGGTGGGCACCAGGAATGCCATGAACGACCGGGTGGATAGATGGATCGGCGGCACTGAAAAGCTGCCCTCTGCTATGGGAGTGGCCTTTGCCGACCTTAACGGCCTTAAGACCGTTAACGACGAAGAGGGTCATAACGCAGGCGACAAGCTGCTGTTCAGAGCCGCCGCGCTGCTGAAGATCGCCTTCGGAGATAACGAGATCTACCGGGCCGGAGGGGACGAGTTCGTGATCTTCTGCCCCGATGCTTCCGAGGAAGCGCTGCTCCAGCAGGTGCAGCAGCTCAAGTCTCTGACTGACAACACCCGGGATGTGAGCTTTGCGGTAGGCACGGCCTATGCAACGGGGGATTACGATATCTGCAAGGCGATGCAGTCTGCGGATGAAAGTATGTATAAAGACAAAGAGGAATACTACCGCCGCCATCCCGAAAAGGACAGGCGCAGGCGGAGCAGGGGCTGAACCGCTGCACAAGGGGGAGTATCATATGAGCGAGAAGCGCTCAAAATCCAATAAGAAATTCATGCTGCTGTCTGCCATCGGCATTTTTATGGTAGTAGACCACCACACGTTCACGGCCTTTAACATCTTCGGGGATTTCCTGCCCTACAACTCATTCTTTATGCCGATGTTCGTGTTCATCTCCGGCTATTTCAACAAGGTGGACGGCTCAACGAACCTTTGGACCTATCTGGTCAAGAAGATAAAAACCCTGCTGATACCCTACATCGGCCTGTCGCTGACGGTCTTCGGGATACAGCAGCTGATAAACTATATCAAGCTCGGAAATGAAATGGATCCCCTGCCAACGGACTACTTCTCCTTCGTAATCAAGAGGATAGTTACCACCGGCTCCTTCGGGGCTATCGTTGAGCCCATGTGGTTCGTTATCGCCCTGTTCTGCTCGCTGATGATCTACGCTGTCTTAAAGAAGCTCCTTGACAGAATGAAGCTCTGGAACAGCTATATCATGTTCGCCCTGTTTCTCGGGCTCCATATGCTGGCGATATGGATAGCCAAGAACAACGATACCGAGAGCATCAAGGCTTTCCTGGTGCCGCTGAAATGCCTGTTCTTCTTCCCCTTCATAGAGCTGGGCGTCATTTACCGGAACGGCCCGGAGCAGAGGCATTCGGCTATGTCCGGCACCGGAAAGATAGCGCTGATGTTTATTTTGCTGGTCATCAATGCGGTACGCACCGTCTGCCTGCCGGCTGCCTACGATATCGCCTTTGACAGCATCGACGAAATGGCCGGGTTCACCAGCCCCTATATCTTCACCCCCATGATATCCTCGCTGGTGGGCATACTCTTCTGGCTGACCTTTGCAGAGCTGGTGGGCAAGCCTGTCTGCGAAAGCAGGTTCGTAAACTTCATGTCCTGCAACACTTTCTGGATAATGGGTCTGCACATCACCTTCTATAACATCCTCAACCTCATCCTCATGGGGATAAACAACGGCATCCACACGCTGCCGGAATTCGATGCCGAGGCCTTCAAGAGCACCGAATGGTATTTCTGGGGCATCGGCGACAACATCAAGATACTCTATGTTATGGTGGGAGTACTGGGGCCTCTGGGTTTGAAATGGCTGTACGACAGGCTGATGGCCTTCATCGGCGGCAGGGTCGCCCGGATGGGAGAGGGCTCGGAGCAGAAGGCCAGGCTGCTGAACACCCTCACAAAGCCTGTGCTCGCGCTGCTGTTCGTGGGGCTCATCGCAATGACGGTCGCGCTTACCAGGCCCAAGGCTGATGACACCGACAGCTACATCCCCGATACGGCTGCCGGGACCGATGAGGCTGCGGACAGCGAGCCTGATACCGAAGAGCTCTCCGGGGTCTCGGAGTATGCCGGTCAGGAAAGCACCTCCGACGGGGACGGTCAGGACAGCGAAGCCGCTGTCCCTGCGGATGCTGCACCTGTGTATGCTTATCTAGACCTGGCTTACGAACACGACGGCGAGGGGGCAGATTATCTGACCGAGCCCTGCGCCGTGAACGGCAACGGCAGCTTTACCTTCACTCTGAACCGCAGCGATGATGCCGAGGCTCCCCTTGCCATAGACGGGCTCTCCTATATGGGCATAAGGCTCATGGACGACGACACCTCCGACCTGGATATAAAGTTGGTGGAGATACCCGAGGTAAAGGTGAAGTGTGACGGCACCGAGCTCCGGGCAGACATCAGCGGCTTCGCCCCCTACGAGGACGGAGTGATAATGGTCTTCTTCGACTGCTACGATATGGAAAAGTACGGCGCCGCAGAAGACCTTACGGGTGCGGAGCCCTACGGCTTCGCCGGCAGCAGCGAGATAGAGGTCACGTTTACCGTTTCGGGTGCAAAGCTGAAATGAGCAGAGGTCTCCCAAGGGATTGTAAAAATGATATGAGGCCGGTGCGGGTGCATCGGCCTCGTTTTTTATACGGTTTCACAGTCCCAGCTTGATATGTACGATCTCTCCGGTAACGGCATCGACATAATAGTTTTCGGTGTTGCTCCAGTTGTCAATAAAGCCGTTAGTCCTGCGGAAGCACCAATAGGGTCTGAGCTGAAAGGTGCAGTATTTCAATGCGAAGGAGGGGCTGTATTTGACGGTGCCGCCGTAGTCCTTGTCGGGGTATTTGTCGCAGGTAACGATGTAGCAGAGCTCAGCTGTCTCGAAGGCGAGGTTGATGTTTTCTGCCAGCTTGTTCTGCAGCTCGGTCAGAGCCGCCCCAAGGGTCAGCAGCCGGCTGTCATTGCTGAGAGCCTCCTTGATACAAAACGAGAAGTGTTTGTCGAACCGCGTTATTTCATCCTTTCTGAGGCTGAGCTGCCACAGACTCTGCCCTATGAAGAAACGCTTGCCCTCATAGGCTCTTGATTCCATAAGCGCAAAGTCATCGTAGCTGTCGCAGTCATAGCAGGCGCCCTGCTCATCCTCATAGGACATCATAAACAGATAACCGTAATTATTGTTTGAGGGGAGCTCGACCACCTCGACACGCCGGACCTTATATTTATATTTCTGAGGGTCATTCTTTGAAAGCTCGCTGTTCCAGAGCTCCTCGGTAAAGCTGACCGCATCTTCAAGTGCCCATTCGGTGCCGTCATACATTTTATAGGATACCGCCGAGATATCGTCATACTCGGGGTACCAATGCTCCTTTATGCTGCCCAGCCACATAGCATCGTAGTCATTCCCGTATTTGCTGAGCCCCGTCTGCGAGCCCCAGCAGGAGCCGTCCGAAAACACATGAGCCGAACAGGTGCTGTCCTCTGCCGGATAGCACGACCAAACATCGCAGTATACCCCGTGAGGCAAAAGGTCTATCTCGGGGGTATATTTATCTGTGTTCTTCTTAAGCTCGCTGCCCTCATAGTCCCAGGGCAGGAACTCATAGACCGACTCATCCTCCAGATCGTATCTGTCTCCGTAAAGATACCTTGCCAGCTCCTTAACGGTATAATCCCCGCCGCATGCCTCTATGCTGTATACAGGCATCTCCGAAGCCGTCCCTGCAGAGGCGTGATCCACGGTGATGGTGCCGTATTTCTTTGATGCATCCTCCTCCAATCTGCTGCGGATGAGATCTAGGCTGCCCCTTTCAAGCTCAATTTGATCCTGCGCCTGCTCTGTCTGTTCAAGCTTGCTGTCCCGCTCCCTCACATTCTCAGGGACCTCTGCACAGCCTGCCAGCAGGAGCAGGGATGCGGCTACCGTCAATACTGATTTTATCATTTCAGCGACCTCCTTTTTGTCTCTGTATATATCTTGCATTTCAGAGGGCAAAAAGTCTCGCTTTTATCTCATTTTCAGGATAAAACCGGCAGAATGACCTAATATGCTTTGCAAAAGCTGTGCAGGATCACAAAAACACGCCCGCGGTGAGCTTTGACCCTCACTGCGGGCGTGTTACCGATCTGTTACTGATACATCTGACCGTCTACGATATTGACGGTTCTCTCAGCCCATTTGGCTACGTTCATATCGTGGGTTATCATTACTATGGTGTTGCCCATCTCATGGAGCTTGGTGAACAGCCGGAGCACCTCGGTGCCGCTCTGCTGGTCGAGGGCTCCCGTAGGCTCGTCAGCCGGACGGAGGTGTTTTTCAGCCCAAGCTGATCGCTGAGCTGTGAAGAAGTGACCGTTCCGCCTCCGCTGATTATGCCGCTGCCCTTCTCAGAGGAGTTCTCCTGTTTGACATCCTCAGCCTCCTCGGTCTTTGGCTGGGTATTGCTGCTGAAGGCATATATCCCTGCCGTACTCCCCTCCAAGACGGTAACGGCACAAACCGCCGCAATTATCTTTATGCGGCGGGTCTTTAAGGCAACACCGCACAACCATTGTGCGTCAGACGCGCAGTCAGATTTTTCGTCAGATTGCCTAAATTCGACGCCGCCTTGCTGGCGCAAGGCAAGGAGAATTTGGGTAATATGACGGATAATATGCAAGCGGATGATGTACAAAGGCGTTAGCCGGTGGTTGTGCGGTGTTGCCTTAGGCTGTTCTGTTTAAGATCCAAAGCCTCCGCTCTCCTTTCGGTCCCGGAATTAGTTTACACATTAAATCTGAGAAACCTTAAACGAAACTTAAATCAATGTTATAGGAGCGTGAAAACTCAGCAAGAGTTGTTGTCACAAAAAGCCCTGCCGGGGCGGCTCTGACCCGTTCCTTATTGACATCTCCGGGGAAATGGGATATAATCATATGGGCAACACGCACGACCCGCGGCAAGCAGACGGCGTGCAGAGGCGTTAGCCGCGGGTCGTGCGGTGTTGCCTATAAGAAAGGCGGGGTGGGTAAAATGTGGCAACAGGGTATATTGATGCCCGAACAGGCGGTGTCCTATATCTGCGGAAGGATCAGGCTCTGGCTGGCTGTCAAGGTGATCCCGCTGGCAGCGATCTTCGTTGTGATCATCCTGGTAACATATCTGGATCAGGTAACCAAGATCTCCCTGGCGGTGCTTTGCGGGCTCTGGATCATACTGATCCTCTGGCGCGATCTTAAGCGGATCGGCAGAATCAAGCGCCGTGATTTTTCATGGTGCTCGGGCGTGACCGCAGGCTTCATAGGCAAACGCTGGAAAGGCACAGTTCAGGTGGGCTCGGGAACTGTCAGCGGCTATGGGTTCCCGGCGGGGATGTTCTATCTGCGAAACGGAATGCCCGTCTATGTGATAACTCTTAATATCCGGGACAGCTCGCTGTTAAAGGGCGGATTCATCACCGACCCGCTGGTCTTCAAAAATAAGATCTGACGGCTGAAAAATGCAAAATACCCGGGCAGGGTAAGCTCTCCTGCCCGGGTATTCTCATATATCATTTCAGGTACTGTTCCTTGTAGCCGTCCCAATCGACCAGACATTTTGCAAGGATCGAAAGATCCTCCAGGTCGGCGCCGCCAGAATTGTTGAGATCGGCATTCTTGACATATACGATCTTGTCGTAGCCGTCCCACTCGGCGAAATGCTTTGCGAGGTCGGAGTAGTCGTTTAGATCCACAGCGCCGTCGTGGTTCACATCGCCCTTCTTATAGGGCACGTTGGTGAAGTATCCCGGCTTGCTTTTCTTATCCACTCGGGCATAGGTCTTATCCGTATAGGAGTTTGACCAGGGAGTGCCGTTACCGCCAACCAGGCTATTGCAGACACCGAACATCCCGGTGGACTCGGTGACGTTTTTAAAGCTCAGATTGTCATAGGCATATATCGTTGTAAGATACGTGTTCTGATAGAACATATTCTTCGTGTTGGTCAGGGCACCGGTTTTGAGGTTGGTGAGATCCGCCGTCACGAGACCAGAGTTCCAGAACATATTGGACATATTCTCCACCTTAGAGGTATCCAGGTCGGCAAAGGTGAAGTTCTTGATGACCTGGACTCTTTCAAACATACTGCTCATATTCCTGGCGTTAGAGGTATCAAGGCCGGTGATATTGAGTTCTTTGAGGCCGTAGCAACCCTTGAACAGCGAGCTGAAATTTGTGACCTTTGAGGTGTTGAACTTGGTAAGGTCGATCTTTTTCAGCCTGTTGCATCCGCTGAACATACCGTAAATGCTGATGAGATCCCGGGGCTCAAAGGTGCTGATATCCAGATCCGTAAGGGCTTTGCAGTCAAGGAACATCTCGGCAAAATTGGTCGCGTTGGACACATCAAAACCTGTGAGGTCAAGGCTCCTGAGCTCATAGCAGTATGCGAACATCATACCGAGATACATAGCAGAGGATGCGATAAAGCCGGTGAAATCAACAGAGGTGAGCTTTTCGCAGCCGCGGAACATCTCTCTGAAATCCTGGCAGTAGTAGGCATTCTTGTTCTTGAAGCTGACAGAGAGCAGCGCCTTGTCCCAGGCGAACATATTCTTCATACTGAGGGCGCTCTCAAAGCTCAGGAGAGATATATCTAATTTTGTTATACTCTCGCAGTACTGGAACATACCGTCGAAATCAGTGGTATTGGAGGTATCGAGCCAGCTCAGGTCAAGGCTCGGCAAAGACTTGCAGGCATAGAACAATCTCCCGGCCTGCTTGACTTTCTTAGCCTTCTTGGCGGGGATCTTAAGGGTGGTAAGAGCATCGCAGTAGTGGAACATATCTGTCAGATCCTCAGCCGAGGAAACATCCAGCGTGCTGATATCTATGGTCACAGCTTTGTGAGCGCAGTAAAACATATTGCTGAAATCCTTGATCTTAGAGGTGTTCTTTGCGGTGCCCATTTTGATCTCGGTAAACTTGCTGTCGATGAACATATCATAGACTCTTGTGACCTTCGACCAGTCGGTGCCGGAGAAATCGATGCTTTGAGCATAGAAATCCTCAAACAGCATCATACAGTCTTCCGGCATTTTTGTGCCGTCTGTGAAGACGATCTTTTTTATGCTTTCATCGTCGGCCAAGTCTCTCAGACACAAAGCGGCAAGCTCGCCCGATAACGTCAGGGTGCCGTCCTGCGAAACGGTATAAGTCCACTTGGGTTTTGGCGGGTCGGCGGCCTCGGCTGTGAAGAACGTCCCCTCCTGCATAAGCGTGAACATCGAGATGATCAGCGCCAATACGATCGAGACGGACAGAGTGCGGTTTCTGATACCTTGCATATACATCTCCCCTTTTAATATGTATAAGACTTATTTTGCCATAATAATACCATAATAAGGGAGAGTTGTCAATAGACAGGCATCGGTATGAAAAAGCTCCTGCGTATTCCAGCAGGAGCTTTTGTTAAGGCAACACCGCACGACCTCTGTGCATCAGATGCGCCGTCCAGGTTTTCGTCAGATTGCCTAAATTCGACGCAGGCGGGCTGGCGCCCGGCAAGGAGAATTTGGGTAATATGACGGATAAGCCGGTCGTCAAGCAGGCTTGACACGGCAGATGATGTGCAGAGGCGTTAGCCGCGGGTCGTGCGGTGTTGCCTTAAGCCTTCACAAGGCTGCTCTCGATCTCTTCCGCACGTTTGAGGGCGGTGTCGATGTGGGAGCAGAAATTCTCCCTGCCAACCGTTTCCACCAGCCCCGCTTTTTCCATAGCGTGCATGGGCTGCTCGTTGACGTGGGAGAACACCACGTTCACCTTGTGCCTCCCGCATCTCTTGACTATATCCGCCAGGGATGCAACGCCGGAGGTATCTATGGCGGGCACGTTCCTCATCCTGATGACCAGTACGTCGATGCCCGTATCATCCAGCATATATCTGAACTTGTTGGATGCCGCAAAGAACATAGGGCCGTTGATCTCATATACTCTTGTGTTCTTTGGTATGCGCTTCAGGAGGATGTTGTCGGGATCGGTATCCTCATCATCCACATCCACCCAGGCATGAGCCTCGGTGACATCAGCCATACGCTTCATAAACAGCAGCGAAGCAAGCACCATACCCACACCGATAGCAACCACCAGGTCGAACACCACCGTCAGCACGATAGTGATGCAGAGGACGGCTATATCGCTCTTGGGGGAGGTCTTGAGCATATCGCGGATATTCTTCCAGCCGCACATATTGTAAGCTACGATGAAGAGTATCGCCGCGATGGTGGGCATGGGGATCATGGAAGCATAAGGCATCAGCAGGAGAAGTATCACCAGCAGCAGTACCGAGTGTACCATGCCCGCGATGGGGGTGCGTCCGCCGTTCTTGACGTTGGCTGCGGTCCTGGCGATAGCGCCTGTGGCGGGGATGCCTCCAAAGAGAGCCGAGCCCACATTGGCAGCGCCCTGGGCAACAAGCTCCATATTGGAGCGGTGCTTCGAGCCGATCATACCGTCCGCCACCACGCAGGAGAGCAGGGATTCCACAGATGCCAGGAGGGCTATGGTAAAGGCATTGGGCAGCATAGCTTTCATCTGGGCAAAGCTGAACTCGGGCAGAGCGAATTTCGGGGGATCGGAAGAAATGGTGTAAAGATCGCCTATGGTGCTGACCTCCATACCGCTGAGCTTTACTATTGCAGAGCAGAGCAGTACAGCGATCAGGGAGGCGGGGATCTTTTCCAGCTTTTTAGGCCAGAGTATCAGCACGGCGAGGGAAAGCAGGCCGATCAGAAGCGCCTGCCAGTTGAGCGTCCCTATGGACTTGCCTATCTCAGCGAGCTTGTCGGTGGTCTCAATGGGGGAGCTGCTGAATTTCAGCCCCAGGAAGTCCTTGACCTGACCGATGACTATCGTCACGGCGATACCGAAGGTAAAGCCTGCGGTTATGGTGCCGGGGATGTATTTTATCAGGCTGCCGAAGCGGCACAGACCCATTATTATCATTATGACGCCTGCCATCACGGTGGAGATCACCAGCCCCGACATACCCTCGGTGGCGACGATGCCTGCTACTATCGTGGCAAAGGCGGCGGTGGGTCCTGCGATCTGAACGCGGCTGCCTCCCAGGAAGGAAACGATAAACCCCGCAACGATGGCGGTATATAGTCCCTGCTCGGGTCCCACGCCGGAAGCAAGTGCAAGGGCTATGGACAGCGGCAGGGCGATTATCGCAACTATAGCACCTGCTGTCAGATCATTGATCAGCTGCCCCTTCGAGTAATTCTTCATTACCGAAAAGAGCTTCGGCTTAAGTTTTTCTTCGGTGGGCTTTTCAGTTATCCGATCCATTGAAATATCATCTCCGAGAAAGAGTAATAGATTAAGGCAACACCGCACGACCTCTGTGCATCAGATGCGCCGTCCAGCTTTTCGTCAGATTGCCTAAATTCGACGCAGGCTTGCAAGCGAAGTTCACTTCGCTTTACGCAACGTCAAGGAGAATTTGGGTAATATGACGGATAAGCCGGTCGTCAAGCAGGCTTGACACGGCAGATGATGTGCAGAGGCGTTAGCCGTGGGTCGTGCGGTGTTGCCTTAAACAAATACCCGGGAGCAGCCTTTCCGCTGCTCCCGGGCTTTTATGCTTTATGGGGTCTCAGTCTTCCTTTTCGGACTCGGTGCTCTCATCGGAGGCCTTGCTCTCGGCCGGCTTGTCGGCTTCGGTCTTGGCACCCTCCTTGACGGCCTTGTTCAGCTCCTTGAGCTTATCCTTGGCTTCATCGGAGAGGTCATCCAGCTTGAGGGATTTCACGCCCTCCAGCAGAGTCCTGTAATCCTCGGCGGTGAGCTTCTGGTCGTTGTAGGCGTCCTCGGCCTTGCTCATATGATGCCCCGTGAGGAACTTCAGATAGCTGGCAGAGAGCCCCGTCTCGGACATGGAATTGCTGTAGATCTGCTGTGCCGACTGGGTCTGATTGTCACGCAGCTGCTTGAATACGGTGGTGGCGGGGGAGTAGTAAAGTGCCAGCACCGCAGAAGTGGTGCATACGCATATGAGTATGACAGCCAGCTTGATTATCATCGGAGCCTTGGAGCGCTTTACGGGAGCAGCCTGCTGTTCGGGAGCGGCAGCGGGTACAGCCATCGAGGCTATCGGAGTACCGCAGCTGCGGCAGAACTTGGAGGTGCTGTCCAGTGCTGCGCCGCAGTTGGTGCATACGGCGGGAGCCGCAGGCTGTGCAGCCTTGGAGGCAGCCAGCTTCTTCCTGATAGCAAGCACGATGTAAAGCACAACGATAACTCCCAGCAGCGAGTTCACGATGATGAGTATCACCGTCATCATAGAGCCGGTGGAGGTCTCTTCGCCCTTCTTGTTCTTCTCGGCGGCGTAGCTGAGATCGAACTTGCCGTCGCCGTCGGTATCCACGTTCATAGCTACCTTTTCATCCTGCTTGGTGGAGGTGGCGATGACCGTATCCTTGGTTATGGGAACGCCCTTGAAGCTGCGGATGTCGGTGTATTCGCCCTCCTCGTCCGGGTAGCTGATGGAGTAATCCATTTTGCCCTTGCCGGTGCCGTTGATGCAGACCTCATAATCCGCGCCCTCTTCAAGACGGAGTATCTTTACATTGTCCTCTGATTCCTGACCTGTCTCCTCGTCGATTATCGCCTCATAGGAGAGTGAGCCGAAGGAGGTCCTTGCGATGGGGTGCTTCTTGTTGGAGGAAAGGGTCTCGCCGTTGTAGGATACCGTAACATCCACGGGGCAGGCGATGCGGATGTTGATATACTTCTTGCCGTTTATCATCTCGGCGAAGTCGTTGAATACCTTGTAGAGGTCGCTCTGTGGGTCGTCAACGTTGAACTGAACGTCGTCGGCGTTGTCAACGATGTAGTCGTAGCCCTCGCTGGCGATGGCGCTCATCAGCTTCTGACAGTTGTTCAGCGACGAGCCGCTCAGGTTGTGGAAGAAGCCCAGGGTATAGATAGTGATGTCCTTCTGCTTCATCTCGTCTGCCAGCTTGATGATGGGCTTGTCGTAGCCGTCCTCGTAGGGGCCCTCGTTGGGCTCGCCGTCGCTCATCAGGACCACCAGCTTCTTCTCCGACTTGGACTTCATAAGTATCTGGTTGGCGTGGTCGAGGCCGTCATAGGTGTTGGTGCCGCCGTAGGCTCTGAGATCGTTCACGGCATCAGCGAGAACGGCCTTGTTGCTGCTCTCGATTATCCTGTCGTTTGCACTCTCGGAGTAGGTCACAAGGCTGATCCTGGTGGAGGGGCTCTGTGTGAGCACCGTCTCGGCAAACTTAGCCGCAGCCTCTCTGGTCTGGACTATTGGGGTGCCGTCCATACTACCGGAGATATCTATTACCAGGACCACTTCTCTGGACTTGGCGCCGAAGTGGGTGTAGGCTGTGATCTCGTCGGGGTATGCCTCCGACTTCTGCTCCGGGGCGTTGTTGTTGATGATCACCGTGTAGGAGCAGTTGGAATTCTCGTTATCCTTCTCGGAGAGAGTGAGGATATAGATGCCGTTCTGAACGCTTGCGGGGAGCTTGAAGGTCTCAGCCGTAGCCTCGCCCTCAAATACGGTAACGGAGGGATCGTTGTAGCTTGTCAGCTTGACCTTGAAAGCGGTGAAGCTCTCCTCATCATCGCCGACTACCTTGATCTCGCCCTCTGCGGCGAGCCTGTAATCGTAGTTGACTGCTATGCCCACAGCGTCAAAGGCGTCGATAACAGCTTCGAGCTGCTGGGGTGTGAGCCGCCTGCCGTCGGTCTGGCTGAGGGAGTATTCAACAGCCAGAGACTCAAAATTCTTTCTGAACTCAACGAAGGTGGCTGCTGCGCTGAGGGTGGGCATCACATCGTAGAAGAGGTGAGCTGCGGTCAGGGCGTCAACGCCTGTTGCAACTATCTCCGCCGCAAATGCGGTGATGACCTGCTTGCCCTCGCTGACGGGGGTCTCGTAGGGCTTGTAGCTGTTGGCGTCTGCGGGAGCCCTGAGGTCGCCCGAGCTGTTCTGCCAGTCGCAGCTGTTGTTGAGCTGACCGTCGGTGGCGTAGTCCTCGATGAACTCGCCCATTACCTCGGCTATGCCCTCGGCGATGGCTGCGGCCTCGGAAAGCTCAGGGTCGCTGCCTGCGGGGGTGTAGCCCTCGTAGAGGTCGGTCATATTCTGTTCGACGCCGTTGGTGTAGGCCTTGCCTATCTCATCGGCGGATGCCTGATCCGAGGGGGTCGAGGGGTCGCTGTCCTTGCCCACGACTATGGTGTTGTCCCCCACATAGGTGGCAGCATCGGTGACATCGGCCTTCTGCTCACCGTTAGTGTCTGTGTACTCATAGCTCTCGGCGCCTGCAACGACCTTGGTCTGGCCGCCCTCGCCGTTGATGCCATTGTAGCCGCAGACCTCATCATAGAAATCGTGAGCCGCCTCGGTGTTGTTGATAATATCTATGGCAGTCTGATCGGCCTGCTGGTCGTTGGGGTCGCAGGTGTAGGGAGGCAGGCTTTCAAGATCGCTGACGCTGACTGTGGACTTGTCTGTTGCGTCTGTGATGACGATGTTATTCTCGTTATCGGTCAGCGTCCAGGACTCATCGGAGTCCTTGTTGATATTGGCATCCTCCAGATTGGTGCCGTTGGTCTTGTCACCGGTCTGGGGATGGTTATTGCTCTTGTTCGTATCGGTCTTGACCGTCTTGTTGGAGCCGGGCTTTACAGCGATGACATCGCCGGACTCGGAATCCACCACGATATCGCCCACCTTCTTGCCGGTGTTCTTATCGGTGACGGAAACATTGTAGCCCACCTTGACGTCATTCGATACGGGGACTATCTTAGTGCCCTCGTTATCCAGCCTTACCTTGTCCGAGGCATTGCCGAACTTGCTGCTGATGTAATTCGAGGCAGCGTCCTTTGCCTGGTCGAAGGTGACGGTGGGGTCTGTCTTGAGATCCTCGGGGATATCGAAATGCTTGCCGCCCACATCGACTACCTTGCCGGTATCCTTATCGGAGGCTATGGTAACGCCGCCGCCGAGGACTTCAAGGCCGTTGTGCATCTGCTTGTAATGACGGAATACCCACTCGCCGTTATCCACGGCCTTTTCAAAGACCAGATCGGTGTCGGCATTCTTCACGCCCAGCTCCGAGTGCATGGCCTTGATGAACTCCAGACCCTCGTTGTCGTTTGAGACGGTCTTGTTCTCCATACCGTCCAGCAGGGAGTAGAGCAGAGGGGCAGCACCCTTCTTTTTCTTCTCGGCCTGAGCGGTCTCGAAAGCGGTACGCTCGGGGCTCTTTGCCTTCTCTGTGCTCTCGGAGTTCTCCTCCTCATCAGCCTTTTCGGAGACGGATGTGGATTCAACGCTCCTGCCCAGCAGGTCATAGGCGCAGTAGCCGTCCACAGCGATGCTTCCCAGCAGCACCGCTGCCATAAGCACGGATAGGAACTTAGGGGCCTTGCCGCCCTTTGCCTTTATCTGTCCGCCATTGCTCATAAAAATCACCTCATTATAAATGATCGTTCTTTCACTTCCCGAAACTGCGGTATCTTCCCCATTACAGAGCTATACCGCCGCACTATAATTATACTATAAATGGGATAGAATGTCAACCGCGAAGGGAGCTGCCGCGTTCAAAAAAAGTTTAAATATTCATCCGCAAAATGCTTGACAAACCCCTGCGGTTATGGTATAATATCATTTGTCGATTAACGCGATGCTGTTCGCGGGTGTAGTTCAGTGGTAGAACTCCAGCCCTCCAAGCTGGCCATGTGGGTTCGATTCCCATCACCCGCTCCAAAGCACATCCTGTGCTCAATGCGCCTTTAACTCAGCTGGATAGAGTAACTGCCTTCTAAGCAGTAAGCCACTGGTTCGAGTCCAGTAAGGCGCGCCATATGGTGGGTATAGCGTAGTTGGTTAACGCGTCAGTTTGTGGCACTGAAGACCATCGGTTCGAATCCGATTACCCACCCCAGTTAAAAAACCGCTGTCTTAGACAGCGGTTTTTGTTTTGTAAGCTGTTGCCGGGCGGCGTATATTTGTCGCCTGCGGCGACTTTTTTGTTTTTGGTGTTGAAATGCGCCGCCCGATGTGGTATAATTGGCTTATGGGGGTGCTTTTATGAATGAATTGCTTCAGGATTTTCTGCTGGAGGAGATAAATGCCGCTGTTTACAGCGAGCTTTGGAGCTTTATCTCGTCGGATAATATCGTAAGAGGGGAGTTCGAGTGCTCGAACTTCATCGTTTTGAAGCTGGGCGGGGATCAGTTCGTCATCTACCGCCATGTTATCGGTATGCAGAACGTCAAGTGCAGGGAGGCTGTGCTGGTGGCTAAGACCTATCTGCTCAAAAAGATAAACAGCCGTGCCTACGAGCTGCGGCTGCCGGATATCCAGAACGTTTTTTAAGGAGTAAGCTATGAACGTACCGCTCGCGGAAAGAATACGCCCGCAAACTCTCGACGATGTTGTCGGTCAGGAGCACCTGCTGGGCAGGGACAAGCCCCTGCGCCGAATAATCGAGAGCGGCAAGGTGCCGAATATGATATTCTACGGCTCGGCAGGCATCGGCAAGACCACCGTTGCCCGCATAATAGCCGACAATGCCCATATGACCATGCACAAACTCAACGGCACATCTGCCTCCATAAACGACATCAAGCAGATAGTTGCCGAGACGGAGACCCTGAGCGGCATCGGCGGCATTCTGCTCTACCTGGATGAGATACAGTATCTCAACAAAAAGCAGCAGCAGTCCCTGCTGGAATATATCGAGAACGGGCGGATAACCCTTATAGCATCCACCACCGAGAACCCGTATTTCTATGTCTACAACGCGCTGATAAGCCGCTCCACGGTCTTTGAGTTCAAGCCCCTGACCCCGGAGCAGCTGATGCCCGCCATAAAGCGGGGCTTTCAGATCTGCGCTGATGACCTGGGTCTCCGGCTCAGGCTAGAGCCGGGGGTCTGTGAGTATATCGCCAAGGGCTGCGGCGGGGACGTCCGCAAGTCCATAAACACCGTTGAGCTCTGCACCCTCTCCGCCGACAATGACGGCGAGGCGCTGACCGTAAGGCTGGATAACGTCAAGCTCCTCACTCAGCGCAGCAATATGCACTACGACCGGGACGGCGACCAGCATTACGACATCCTCTCGGCGCTGCAGAAATCCATCCGCGGCAGCGACGAGAACGCGGCTATCCACTATGCGGCGCGGCTCATCGAGGCGGGGGATATAATCTCCCTCTCCAGGCGGCTGCTGGTCATAGCCTCGGAGGATGTGGGCCTGGCCTTCCCCCAGGCGGTGCCCATCGTCAAGGCCTGTGTTGACAGCGCTATGCAGCTGGGCCTCCCCGAGGCCAGGATACCTCTCGCCGAGGCGGTGATACTCCTTGCCACATCGCCGAAATCAAACAGCTCCTATCTGGCAATGGATGCGGCTCTGGCAGATGTCCGCAGGGGCGGGGAGATGGACTTCCCCCGTCAGCTGCAGAACAAGCACTTCGACGGCGAGGGTGCCGAGGTCAGGGGGCAGCATTACCTCTACCCCCACAACTACCCGAACCATTGGGTCGAGCAGCAGTATCTCCCGGACAGCCTGAAAAACAAGGTCTACTACAACTACGGCGAGAACAAGAACGAGCAGCTCGCCAAGAAGTATTGGGAAGCGGTCAAGGGCAAGAAATAACGATTCACAATGCACAATTCACAATGAAGTGTCCGCTGTGCGGACGGATATTTGAAAGAGAAACAAAGGCAACAGTACAAAAATCTGTACTGTTGCCGTTCTTTATATCTGCGCAGCGACAAAATACATCGCCGCAGGCGATACCTTAAGGCAACACCGCACGACCCGCGGCTAACGCCTCTGCACATCATCTGCTTGCCAGCTTTCCGTCATATTACCCAAATTCTCCTTGCCGGGCGCCAGCCCGCCTGCGTCGAATTTAGGCAATCTGACGAAAACCTGGACTTCGCATCTGACGCACAGGGGTCGTGCGGTGTTGCCTTAACTATTAATTATTAATTATTAATTGTTAATTATTTATTACTCACTCACTTAAAACTCCGTCTCTATCCTCTTGCCCGCCCCCTCCGTGGAATAGACCCAGCGGGAGATGTGCCCCTCGGTTATGTAGTAATCCGTGGCGGAGGGGAGGTCGGCAGTGTCGAAGATGTCAACGATTATCAGCTTGACCTTCATTTTCTCCGGGATGACCGCCTTGATGAACACGCTGGCACCCTGCCCGGGCCGGACGTTATCCCGCTTCTCGGCGAGACCTGCAAGATTGGCTGCAAGCTCCACGAAGATGCCGTAATCCTCCACCGAGCGGACTATGCCCCCCACCGTCTGCCCCACCTCAAAGCGGGAGGCGTTCTGCAGCCACGTTCCCAGCAGCTCTTTGTGGGTCAGCAGTACACGCCCTCCCTCAAAGCCCCTCACCGCCGCATAGATGCTCTGCCCGTTGTAGAAGCGGTCGTTGGGGTGTGATATGCGGGAGACGGAAATGGCGTCTATGGGTATGAGGGAGGGTATCCCGCAGCCGATGTCCACAAAGCAGCCGAAGCGCTCCAGATGCGTCACCCGGGCGGGGATAACGTCCCCGCTGCGCAAGCGGGAGATGTACCGCTCACTGCATTCCTGCTGCGCCGCCCTCCGGGAGAGTCGAAAGCAGGGCTCGCCCTCCTCCGTGTCCGCCGAGATCACCTTGAAGCACACAGCCTTTCCCACCCGGGAGATCAGGGCGATGTCCCGGGTCGTGCCCTCTTTTATGCCCAGAGCCCCCTCCTCCCGTTCAATGATACCTTTCCCGCAGGGGAGGCTGACGATCAGGTCGTGCCCGCCGGTACAGAGCAGAGCCTTCCCCTCCAGGATCGCCCCCTGCTCCATGGCCTCGAGCATACCCTCAAAGCTTGATATGTATCTGAGATTTTCCTCTGTGTTCAGCAGCTCTCCCTCGGGACGGTATCTGTTCATTAGCTCCTACCTCTTTCCTCATTCTTGCGCCGCGGCTCATCCCCGGCACTCCTTCTGATTAAGCATATGCCGCAGCCCGTCTCTTTATTCACAGATCCCTTTAAGGCGCAATTATCGGCAACAATGTTAACACAAATTGCCTTGACTTTTCTTGACGAATGGGGTATAATCATTAGGGTGATAACAATGCTGTATTCAATGCACAATGCACAATTATGGAGTGCGCCTGCGGGCAGATAAGTCTGCAGGACCATGTCATAGCTTGGTAAATGCTCAAAGCACCGGGTCGATACTATCTGCGTTGTCCGAATGGACATAAACCGGTGAGAAAGCGCTGCACCTTCATTGTGAATTGTAAATTGTGCATTACAAAAGAAAGGAGAGGATACACGCTATGCTGAAACAGCTTATGCGGTGCGTGAGAGAGTATAAGACCCCCACGATCCTGACGCTGCTTTTCATCGTCGGGGAAGCGGTCATCGAGATATTTATTCCCTTTATCACCGCTAACCTGGTCAATGACATCAAGGACGGCGCCCAGACCCCCGATATAGTAATGACGGGTCTGTTTCTGGCATTCCTTGCGATCTGCTCGCTCTCGTTCGGAGCGCTGGCAGGCTTCACGTCCTCAAAGGCGGCGGCTGGCTTCGCCAAGAATGTCAGGAAGGATGTGTTTGACAGAGTCCAGACCTTTTCCTTTGGCAATATAGACAAGTTCTCATCGTCATCCCTCGTAACGAGGCTCACCACCGACGTTGCAAACGTGCAGATGAGCTTTATGATGGTCATAAGAGTAGCTGTCCGCAGCCCTCTGATGCTGGTGTTCACCGTTATCATGGCCTTCATTATGGGCGGTGCCCTGGCAGCCACCTTCGTTATCGTGATTCCCGTGCTGGGCATCGGGCTCTTTGTCATCGCAAGAAAGGCAATGCCTGCATTCCGCAGCGTGTTCAGAAAGTACGACAGGCTCAATGAGTCCATCGAGGAAAACGTCCGCGCTATGCGTGTGGTAAAGGGCTTCTCCCGTGAGGAGCACGAGAAGAAGAACTTCTCAAAGGCTGCCGAGGATATCCGCAAGGACTTCACCAAAGCCGAGAGGATAGTAGCCCTCAACACCCCCCTGATGCAGCTCTGCATCTACTTCAATATGGCATTCGTGCTCATCGTGGGTTCCTCTATGATAATCACCGGCAAGGGCAAGGATATCGACGTAGGCCAGCTCTCCGCTATGGTAACATACGGAATGCAGATACTCATTTCCCTGATGATGCTCTCGATGATCTTCGTTATCATCACCATCTCGGCGGAAAGCGCAAAGCGTATCTGCGAGGTGCTTGCCGAGGAGCCCGCTCTCAGGGATCCCGAAAACCCTGTCACCTATGTCAAGGACGGCTCTATCGTTTACAAGAACGTCAGCTTCAAGTATTCCGAGACCGCCGAACGGTTCTCGCTTTCTGATATAGACCTGGAGATAAAGTCGGGTATGACCGTGGGCATAATAGGAGGAACGGGTTCCAGTAAATCCACCCTTGTCCAGCTGATACCCAGGCTCTACGATGTCTCCGAGGGTTCGGTGACGGTAGGCGGAGAGGATGTAAGGAACTACTCCATAGAGGCGCTGCGTGACAGCGTGGCTATGGTGCTCCAGAAGAACCTGCTGTTCTCCGGCACGATCAGCGAGAATATCCGCTGGGGCAACAAGGAGGCCTCCCAGGAGGAAGTCGAGGCTGTGTGCAGGATCGCCCAGGCCGACGGCTTTGTCCAGAGCTTCCCCGACGGCTACGAGACTGTGATCGAGCAGGGCGGAACAAACGTCTCCGGCGGCCAGAAGCAGAGGCTCTGTATCGCAAGAGCCCTGCTGAAAAAACCTAAGATACTTATTCTCGATGACTCCACCAGCGCTGTCGATACCAAGACCGATGCGCTGATACGTCAGGGATTTAAGAACTATATCCCCGAGACCACCAAGATCATCATTGCCCAGCGCATAGCCTCCGTCCAGGACGCTGATCTCATCATCGTTATGGATAACGGCAGGATCGCCGCCAAGGGAACTCACGACCAGCTGCTTGAGACCAGCGATATCTACCGCGAGGTCTATGAGGAGCAGACGAACGGAGGTGAGTCTGATGAATAGAAACGGGCCTCCCCCTAAAATGGACACCTCCGTCCTCAAAAGAGCGGTGGGTATGCTCTATCACTTCTATCCCAGGCTCGTGCCGCTGACGGTGTTCTGCATACTCTTCTCGGCAGTGGCCTCAACTATCCCCGCCATATTCATGCAGAACGTCATCGCCATAATCGAGAAGTGGACAGAGTCCGGCGACTGGGCTTCTGCCAGCGAGGAGATCATCCCCAAGATGATAGTGCTGATCTCGCTGTACGTCCTGTCAATTATCGCCATTACGGCGCAGACCCAGATAATGGCCTATATGACTCAGGGCTTCTTAAGCAAAATGCGTGTCTCGATGTTTGAGGGGATGCAGAACCTCCCCATAAAGTATTTTGATACACATAAGCACGGCGACATAATGAGCTACTATACCAACGATATTGATACCCTCCGCCAGCTGGTCTCCCAGGCGATACCCTCGCTGATACAATCCACGGCAATAGTTATCTGCGTCTTCGGCATAATGCTCTATTACAGCATATGGCTCACCCTGATAGTGATAGCGGGTATCTTCGGTATGCTGTTCGTCTCAAAGCACCTGGCAGGCGGCTCGGCGAAATACTTCATCCGCCAGCAGGCTTCTCTCGGTAAGGCCGAGGGCTACGTCCAGGAGATAATGAACGGCCAGAAGGTGGTCAAGGTCTTCAACCGCGAGAAGGAGGCCTCCGCAGGCTTCGACGAGATCAACGAGGAGCTCTTCCGTGACAGCTACCGCGCCAACGCCTACGCCAACTGCCTGGCGCCTATCATAATGAACATCGGCAATATACTCTATGCGCTGATAGCTATGTCGGGCGGCGTATTCATGGCTCTGGGAGCTGGCAATCTCAGCATTTCAGGGCTGCCGTTCTCCATAAGCATAGTTATCCCATTCCTCAATATGACCAAGCAGTTCTCCGGCAACATCAATCAGGTGTCGCAGCAGATAAATGCAGTCGTAATGGGTATGGCAGGCGCTACCAGAATATTCTCCCTTATGGACGAGAAGCCCGAGGAGGACGAGGGCTATGTAACTCTCGTCAACGTGAAGGAGGACGCAGAGGGCAACCTCACAGAGACCTCCGAGCGCACCAAGAAGTGGGCGTGGAAGCATCCCCATACTGCCGACGGCACAGTTACCTATACCCCCCTCCGGGGCGACGTCCGCATGAACAGCGTTGATTTCGCCTACGAACCGGGCAAGGATGTGCTCCATGACGTCAGCGTATTTGCAGAGCCGGGTCAGAAGGTGGCATTCGTCGGTGCGACGGGTGCGGGCAAGACCACCATCACCAACCTGATAAACCGGTTCTACGATATCGCCGACGGCAAGATCAGATATGACGGCATAAACATCAACAAGATCAAGAAGCAGGACCTCCGCCGTTCTCTGGGTCTGGTCCTCCAGGAGACCAACCTCTTTACGGGGACGGTAATGGAGAACATCCGCTACGGCAGGCTGGATGCCACCGACGAGGAGTGTATAGCCGCTGCCAGGCTGGCCGGCGCAGACGATTTCATCACCCGTCTGCCCATGGGCTACGCCACCGAGCTTACCAATAACGGCTCGAACCTCTCCCAGGGGCAGAGGCAGCTGATAGCCATTGCCAGAGCCGCCGTCGCCGACCCGCCGGTTATGATACTGGACGAGGCGACATCCTCCATAGATACCCGTACCGAGGCTATCGTTCAGCGGGGTATGGATAAGCTGATGGAGGGCAGAACGGTGTTCGTCATCGCTCACAGACTCTCAACGGTAAAGAACTCCGACGTTATAATGGTCCTCGACCACGGCAGGATCATAGAGCGGGGCAGTCACCGCAAGCTCATCGAGGAGAAGGGCACCTACTACCAGCTCTATACGGGAGCATTTGAACTTGAATAAAACAATATGAAACACAACAGAGCTCGCTTGACGCGGGCTCTTTTTGTGCTTGAACGTTTTCGTGGCGTGAGAAAAAACATATCATGGCTGAATTTGTGAAGATTTCATAAAAACTATTGACATCGGCAAATATGTCTGCTATAATCCAATATAAGGGTATAAGCTTTTGGATGGGAATATTTGAAACAAGGAGGATATTATTATGCCAAACCCAATACTGCCCCTCTGGGAGTACGTCCCTGACGGCGAGCCAAGAGTGTTCGGCGACAGAGTCTACCTCTACGGCTCCCACGACAGAGCTGCCTGCGACAAGTTCTGCGATTACAAGCTTAAGGTCTGGTCGGCGCCGGTGAGCGATCTCAACAACTGGCAGTGCCACGGCGTCAGCTTCCGCACCCGGGACGGCGCCGAGCATAAGTCCGATACCGCCGAGTGGACTCAGAACGAGCTCTACGCCCCCGACTGTGTCACCAACCACGGAAAGTATTACCTCTACACCTACATCGTGGGCTCAAAGGGCTGCGTTTCCGTTTCCGATGACCCGGAGGGCCCCTTCACCCTGCTCTCGAGATACGAGTATGAGGAAGCCGATGCCGGCGACGACGGTATCTACAACGACTGCGGCGTCCTTGTTGACGATGACGGCAAGGCCTACATCTACTACGGCTTTGAGCATTCAAATATGAATGAGCTGGATGCCGAGAGTATGTATAAGATCGTCAAGGGCAGCCTGAAGCGCCCCGTCATCGACGACAGGGAGGAGGTACCCGTGGAGAAGCGTTTCTTTGAGGCAAGCTCCCCCAGAAAGATAGGGGATACCTACTACCTGATCTACTCCCCCAGAAAGGGCAGCCGCCTGGCCTACGCCACCTCGGACTCCCCCACGGGGCCTTTCACCTACCGGGGCTATATCATCGACAACGGCGTGGACTATCCCGCCGGCAATAACCACGGCTCCGTCTGCTGCATAAACGGGCAGTGGTATGTGTTCTATCACAGAATGACCAACAACACCATAACCTCCCGCCGCGCCTGCGTGGAGAGGATCACCATCCTCCCCGACGGCACCATTCCTCCCGTGGAGATGACCTCCCTGGGCTTTGAGGATGCCCTCGACCCCTACAAGCAGACCCCCGCCGAGCTTGCCTGTGTGCTGAAAGGCGGCTGCTTCATCACCGAGATAGACCCCTTTACCCGACCCGTCGTCGGCATAAGGCATAACGCCGTGATGGGCTACAAGTATTTCGATTTCGGCAAGGACGGCTCGGATAACACTATGCTCTTTATGGCAAAGGTGAGGGGCTGCGGAGTCAAGTGCAAGCTGGATGTCATCGCCGACGACCCGGATAAGGGCGAGGTGCTTGGCACCCTCGACATCGGCACCGCCGACGGCGTTTACAGAGCCCGGGTAAAGAAGCTCACCGGCAGACACGCGGTATATTTCAGAGCCTACCACACCACCACCGATTGGATGAGAGGCGGCTTTGACAGTAAGGATCTTTTCTCGCTTACAGAGTTCGTATTTATGAAATGAGGTGCTTTATGAGAATATCAAAAGTTCTTGCCGGCGTTTTCGCGGCAGTTATGACACTTGGGTGCCTTGCCTCCTGCGGCAGCGGTTCTTCAAGCTCTGATAACGGAGCTTCCTCCGCAGCGGAGGGCAGCCAGGCACAGGAGGGGAGCGAGGCTCCCTCCGGAGAGGATACCCCTCAGGAGATGAATAAGACGATGACAGCTCTTGAACTCAGCAAGCTGATGGGCAACGGCATAAACCTCGGAAACACTATGGAGGCCTACGGCCACAAGAGCTACGTCAAGGGCGAGACCGATCCCCGTGACTGCGAGCATAACTGGGGCCAGCCCACCACCACCAAGGAAATGATCGAGGGTATGAAGGCCGCTGGCTTTGACTCCCTCCGCATACCCGTGGCCTGGACCAACGCTATGGCGTTCGAGACCGGCGACTATACCATCGACTCTCTGTACCTCGACCGCGTGGGCGAGATCATCGACTATGCGATGGACTGCGGTATGTACGTCATAGTCAATGACCACTGGGACGGCGGCTGGTGGGGAATGTTCGGCTCCGCCACCGAGGAGACCCGCAATAAGGCTATGGATATGTATACCTCAATGTGGCAGCAGATCTGCGAGCGCTACAAAAACTACGACGAGCATCTGATCTTCGAGTCCGCCAACGAGGAGCTGGGCGACCGCCTCAACGACAAGGATCTCTGCTCCGATTCCGGCTCGCTGAACAAGGATCAGTGCTTTGAAAAGCTGCTGGAGATCAATCAGCGCTTCGTTGATACGGTAAGAGCCTCCGGCGGCAACAACGCCGATCGCTTCCTGCTCATCGCCGGCTACAACACCGATTTCGAGAACACCTGCGACGCACGCTATAAGATGCCCACCGATACCGTGGAAAACAGGATGCTGGTATCCGTCCACTATTATACTCCCTGGAACTACTGCGGCGAAAAAGCTCTCCAGAGCTGGGGCTCACCCATAGACGTGGAGCAGATGAACAAGCTGATGAAGGATATGTCCAAGTTCACAAAGGCAGGCTACGGCGTTATCATCGGCGAGTACGGCGTGCTGATGAACGGCGGCCAGCTCAAGCCCGATGCAGATAAGTATTACACCAATTTCCTTAACAACTGCGACCTCTATAACTACGTCCCCATGCTCTGGGACTGCAACAACCTCTACAACAAGGCGAAGAAAGAGATCATTGACGAGACCATCGCCAAGATGTATAAAGAGAGAAGCTACTCCGCACAGAGCAGCCTCACCGACGAAGAGATACAGAAAAACGCCTCCGAGGCGATAGAGCAGTTCTATCAGGATGCGGTTGCGGCACAGCAGGAGGATATAGGCATACCTCCCGCCGACGACAAGGCTATTGCGTGGATAATGTATAACAGCGCAGACTACAACGTAAGCTACTGCGTGGGCGACACCTACGATCCTTCCTCTATGACAGCGGGTATAGTGGCGCAGAACGTAATAATCGAGGGCGACGGCACCTATGAGGTAAGCCTAGACTTCACGAAGGCGGGTGGAGCCCACGGAGTTGCGTTCAGCGCACTGGGCGTATCCAACGGCGAGAAGCTGTTCCCGGGCTGCGTGATCAAGATCGAGGAGATCAAGGTCAACGGCGAGGCCGTACAGATGACAGCACCTGGGTACACATCCTCCGACGCAAAGGACTGCACGAGAGTGAACCTTTTCAACGAGTGGGTAAAGAGTCCTCCGAAGGATGCAAGGAGCATTGACGGAGACGTAAGCAATGCATCGGCACAGATCATCAACAAGGATGATTTCAAGACGGTAAATACGCTGGAGATAAAGTTCACGTTCAAGACGGCAGCGTAAAAACAAGCAAAGCGAACACCAAGGCACAAAGCTGAACAGACCTCGCTTTGCAATATCTGTATAAGGCAACACCGCACAACCCGCGGCTGACGCCTCTGCACGCCATCTGCTTGCCAGCTTTCCGTCATATTACCCAAATTCTCCTTGCCGGGCGCCAGCCCGCCTGCGTCGAATTTAGGCAATCTGACGAAAACCTGGAC
>JAFXXU010000038.1 GCA_017542125.1 Ruminococcus sp. | reverse complement strand
CCGTCATATTACCCAAATTCTCCTTGACGTTGCGTAAAGCGAAGTGAACTTCGCTTGCAAGCCTGCGTCGAATTTAGGCAATCTGACGAAAATCTGTGCCTCAACGCCAGTTGAGGTTGCGCATACTGATGCACAGGGGTCATGCGGTGTTGCCTTAAAAACAATTACCGCCGTACAGGAGCTGCCTGTACGGCGGTGTTCTTATCTTATCAGTACTTGACATCCGAGAAGGAAAGCCCGACCTGCTTGCCCTCATAGGTGGTGGAATACTCAAAGGTGGTGGAGGATACCGTCGCCTTGCCGTCCGCTACGGTGCAGACTGCTATGGGCGAGCGGGTAATGTATATCTCCTTGACCTTTGAAGGATAGTTGCTGTCGTAAACCTGGAGGATATACTTGCGGTGTGCGGTGGAATCCTGGATAAGACCAATGGCGTTTACCGTGTGGCTGTCGTCGATAGTGGTTACTACCGGGATGCCCTCTGCCAGCATGGTCTTGAGCCTCTCAAAGCCGTCGTCGCCGGAGGTGAGGTTGAACTCGTACTCCTCATCGTCCCACTGCAGAGCGTTAAGGGTGTGGAGAGCCTTGTAAAGCTCAGCCTCCCACTTGGAATAAGCCGATGCGATCTTATCGGAGGAGTTTGCAACGTCCAGGGAAAGGAGCTGTACCCTCTTCCACTCTATGGCGGAGCCCTCTATGGGGTATTCCTGTACCGCCCAGCCGGACTTCTGTGCCTTTTCAAGCTTGCTGTCGCTAACCTGGAGGATGTTGCCGCCGCTCTTGAAATCAAGATACTGCTTGACATCCGTGAGCTCGCCGGTGAAGGCTGTGGTGATTATTGAGCTCAGAGGCTTGCGGGCGTTGTAGCTTTCCTCAAGCTGTGTGCCGGTCATATCGTAGCCGGCAGCCTTGTATTTGAGGTTGCTCTCCTGCTTGGGATCCACCTCGCCCAGGGTCATCTTCATATTCCCGAGGTACCAGTCTCTTGCGAATACCGCCATTCCGAAGTCCACGCCGGAGGCGGAGGTGGTTCTGAAATCCTTGAAGGAGAACCCGTTGGTCTCGGGCTTGAAGCCGGTGTTGTAGAGGGAGTAGCCCTCGATCTTATCGTCGTTGTTGTTGTAGGAGACCATATCGTAATCCAGGGTGGTCTCGATCTGCTTGTAAACATCGGTGAGGGCGTTGGCCTCAAATGCCGAATAATACTTTCCGCCGGTGCCGGCTGCCAGCTGCTGGAGCCAGGTCCTGTCGATATCTCTTCCGAGGCCGACAGTAAGTATGGTGATGGACTTGTCGTTAGCCAGCTTGGTGAGCTCAGCAAGGGTCTTGGGGTTGGGCTCGTCGGACTCACCGTCGGTGAGGAACACTATCATATCCCGGTGAGTGCCGCCGGTGAACTCGGCTATACACTTCTCCAGCGAGGACTGGCTGTGAGTACCGTTGAAGGTCTCGGAGCCGTTCCTGATGCTGTCGAGAGAAGCAGTGAGCTTTGACTTATCGTTGGTGAACTCGGTGAGCCTGGTGTAATCAGCCGTGAACTTCGAGATCATAAAGGTGTAGTCGCCCTCCAGCTTGGAAATCAGCTCGGAGGCGAAGTCAAGCCTCTTGAACTCAACGTCGTAGCCGGTGAACTCGGCATACATGGAACCGGAGTTGTCGATAAGGAAGGCTATCCTCGTCGAGGGCTCCTCATTGGCTGTGCGCTCGATGCCCACAACGTAAACTCCCAGCTCCGAAAGATCAGCCGAAACGGTGCCCGCTGCCTCATCTGCCCTGGAGTCGATCTTCTCGTACTTCTTCTCGGCGCTGTTGAATTTCAGCACCGTGAGATCCCCGAAGGATGCCCCCACCTTTGAGAGCTTCTCCTTGTTGACGGTGAAGGTGGCGGTGAGCTTGTCGTAGCTGAAATCGGTATAGATATCGTAAGCCTTGGTAACTATGCTGGAATTGGAGCTTATGCTGGTAAGATCCAGCTTCTCGATGGTAATGTCCGCGACATTGGGTGAGCCTGTGATCTCAACGCTGACCTCGCCGTAGGTGCGGTCAATGGTCACCTTCCTGCTGCCGTCGGAGGTTGTGCCGTCGGTCTTGGGATTCTTGGGGTCTGTGCCCGCCATGATCTCATAGCCGTCCAGCATACCGTCTTTATCGGTATCGGGGTTGAGGGCATCGGTGCCCAGCTCCAGCTCAGCTCCGTCGGAGATGCCGTCTCCGTCCGTATCCTCATTCTGGGGATTGGTGCCGCTCTTGCTCTCGCTGCCGTTGGCAACGCCGTCGGTGTCCCAGTCGTCGCCGTCACGGAACTCCGCCTGCTTGTAGGTGGTGTTCAAGTCTATCTGCGCCACCACAGCCTTGGCCTTCTCTATCTTACTGTTGCTGACCACCTGAATAGAGGTTATCACCGAGATGATAACAACTATTACGACGATCACGCCGAAGAGTATCCAGAGTTTTTTCTTGCCGCTGCCTTTTTTCTGCTGACGGCTTATCGCCTCAGCCGCTGATATTTTTTCCGCCATATACACATACACTCCTTAGTTGATCACGCGCCCAGTTCGGAGCGCCTCTTATGACAATATCTTTATACTATATTAAATTTTACCACATTGCTGAATAACTTTCAATGAATTTTTGTGAATTTTTATTACAATTCTATGTCAGAGCAAGGCTTCTTTTGTAGCAATCTTGCATTTTTCTGCGATATGTGCTATAATAGCTTCTGTCAGTGCACAGGAAAGGAGCACATTTATGCTTATAGATGCCCATATACACGCCTTTGCGGAGAAGATAGCCGCAAGAGCCATATCTCAGCTCGAGACCACCTGCCATCAGAAGGCTCTCACCGACGGAAGGCTTTCTTCTGCCCTCGCCCTGCTGGACGAATGGGGAGTTGACAAGGCAGTGCTGCTGCCCATAGCCACCAAGCCCACCCAGCAAAGAATAATCAACGACTGGGCTGCCGAGAATAACCAGGGAAAGATCGTCTCCTTCGGGAGCGTACACCCCGAGGCGGAGGATCTGGAGGAGGAGCTTTACCGTATCAAAGAGCTGGGGCTCAGAGGCATCAAGCTCCACCCGGACTATCAGGGCTTCTTTATAAACGAGCCCCGTGTGGACAGGATGTTCTCCCTGCTGGAGGAACTGGGTCTCCCCTTGACCATACACGCAGGCCTAGACCCCCTTTCCCCCGACCTGATATACTGCGAGCCCGAGCCCTGCGCCGAGATGCTCCGCCGCCACCCGAAGCTGCGGGTGATCCTGGCTCATATGGGCGGCAACGAGCGCTGGCAGGATTCCTTTGAACACATCTGCGGTATGAGCGGCGAGGTCTATCTCGATACCTCCTACCCCATGTATATCCCCGATGAGCTCATGTTCAGAATGATACGCCGCCACGGCGCCTCACGGGTTCTTTTCGCCAGCGACTGCCCCTGGACCAGCTCCCGCGATGCCTTTGAAAAGATCGACGCCCTCCCCCTCACCGACGATGAAAAGGAGCAGGTATTCTTCAAAAACGCTCAGTATGTGATAGGTATATAAACCCCTTTTGGGGAAATGCCCACAAAAGTCCGTAATTTTTCACGATATTGTCTGTTTTTGTCATTGACATTGAGAGAAAAATAGTATATAATTAGCTTTGGTATGTTATATTATACATGAAAGGGACGTTCAAATGGAGAAACAGGAACAAGAGATAAATCTTGCGGAAATATTCTACCTGCTGCTCAGCCGCATCAAGTTCATAGCGCTTCTGACCGTGCTCTGCGCGGCGGCAGCCTTCTGCTACGCCAAGTTCTGGCTGCCCGTTCAGTACACCTCCTCGGTGTCCATATACGTCAAGAACTCCGGTGAGCAGACCAGCGATACAGCCACCGCATCCGACCTTTCGGCTGCAAAGAGCCTTGCCTCCACCTACATCGTTATCCTTGATGACGATGTGGTATACGATAAGGTATCTCAGATGCTGCTGGAGGATTACGGCGCAGACCAGCTCAAGCAGTTCTTCTCGATCGACAAGGATAAGGACGGCAACGAGTATATCTCCGCCGGCCAGATCAGAAGGCTCGTAAGCGCCAAGGCACTGAACAATACCGAGGTTATCCAGATCTCAACGGTTTCCAGAGACCCCGGCCTCTCCGCTGCGATCTGCAACGATATCGCCTCCTTTGCAAAGCAGCTCTTAAAGGATGTTACCAAGGCAGGTTCGGTCGAGACCATAGGCCACGCCAAGGAGCCCACCGGCCCCTCCGGTCCCAGCGTAAAGAGATATACTATCATAGGCGCACTTATAGGCTTCGTCATCGCAGTTGCCGTAGTTATCATCAGAAAGCTGCTCGATAACCGCATACGCACCGCCGAGGATATAAGGCAGGCCTTCTCGATACCCGTTCTGGGCGAGATCCCCGATCTTGAAATGGATGAGAAGGAGGCGTCGAGATATGAGTATTAACAAGAAGCAGAAGAGCGACTCCACCAAGAAGAAGCGTATGACGCTTCTGGATAAGGATATGCCCTTCGCCGTCACCGAAGCCTTCAAGGCGCTGAGAACGAACATAATGTTCGCCCTCTCCACCAGAAACAGCAAGATAATTGCCATCTCGTCGGCGCTGCCCTCCGAAGGTAAATCCACCATCGCAGCAAACCTGGCCATCACCTTTGCCCAGACCGATTCCAAGGTCCTGTTCATCGACGCCGACCTCCGTAAGCCGGTGGCACACCGCACCTTCAACCTCCAGAACAAGGTGGGTCTTTCCACCCTGCTGGGCGGTATCGACTCATTCAGAGAGGTGCTCAACTCCCAGGTCACCACGGGTCTTGACGTTATCACCTCGGGCCCCATCCCCCCCAACCCCTCGGAAATGCTGGGAAGCGACAATATGAAGGTGCTGCTGGATAAGCTCACTGAGTTCTATGATTATATAATCATCGACACGCCTCCCATAAACATAGTATCCGATACCCTGAATATGCTGCCCTTCATCGCAGGCGTGGCTCTTGTAGCCAAGCAGGGCGAGACCCCGAAGGACGCCCTCCAGGACGCTATCGACGCTATCAAGTTCGCTGAAGGCCACATCCTCGGAGTTGTTCTGGGTCAGATGCAGACCCTGGGCAAGACCGGCTACAAGCGCGGCTACCGTTACAGCAAGTACAGCAAGTACAGCTACGGCTACGGTTACAGCTATGCCGAGTCTGCTGAGAAGGTCAAGAAAAAGCAGGCTAAACAGAGAGCCGCCAAGTCAAAACAGGAAGAAGAATGATCATAACGGCAGGAGCGGTGCATCCGCGCCTGCCTTATTTGTAAGGAGGAATAATTATGCTGACCACCATTTCCGACGGCAGGCTCACCGTCTCTGCGGATACTGCGGGAGCCGAGCTCCATTCCGTAAGCCTTGACGGCAAGGAGTACCTCTGGCAGTGCGGCGACGCCTGGAAAAGATACGCCCCGGTGCTGTTCCCGTTCATCTGCTCCCCCGCGGGGAAGAAATACAGAGCGGGAGGGGCAGAATACACCATGCCCGCCAACCACGGCTTTGCCCGTGACAGCGTGTTTGAAGCCTCCGGCGCTTCGGAGAAGAAAATGAGCTTCACCCTGGCCTCCTCCGACGAAACGAAAAAGGTCTATCCCTACGATTTCCTGCTGACCGTAAGCTATGAGATCAGCGAGGGCGTGCTGTACGTCAGCAATACCGTTAAAAACACCGGCAGCGGGGATATGTATTTCTACCTGGGCGGCCACCCCGCCTTCAACTGCCCTCTTGAGGAGGTCCTGAGCTTTGAGGACTACTATGTGGAGTACGAAAAACCGGAGACTGTCATCCAGGTCTGGAACGGCACCCGCACCATCCTGAACGGCGAAAGCAGACTTGATATGACCCGCCCCCTCTTCGATAACGACGTTATAATGAAGGACGCTCCCCTCTCCAAAAAGGTCACGCTGAAAAGCGATAAGAGCCCCAGAGGCGTAGAGCTTGGCTGGACGAACAGCGTGGGCTGCATTTCAGTTTGGTCGCCGACCGGCAATAACGAGGCAAGGTTCGTCTGCCTGGAGCCCTGGACCTCTGTCCCCGTCTATGCCGACGACGAGTACCCCGACATAGAGCAGAAGCCCCACGCAGTAAAGCTGGCAGCCGGCAAGGAGTACACCTTCGGCTACTATATAAAGGTGTACTGATATGCGGGCGGTGATACAGCGCGTTGAGAGCGCATCGGTGGCAATAGCCGGCGAGACCGTCGGCAGCGTAGGCAAGGGGCTGATGATACTCTTCGGTGCCGCCAAGGGCGATACCGAAAAGGAGTGCGAGCGTCTTGCGGATAAGATCGCAGCCCTGCGCATATTTGAGGACAGCGAGGGCAAGACCAATCTCTCCCTGGGGGATGTGGGCGGCGGAGTGCTGATAGTTTCGCAGTTCACCCTGCTGGCGGACTGCCATAAGGGCAACCGTCCCAGCTTCATAAATGCCGGCGACCCCGCCGAGGCTGAAAGACTCTACGAGTATTTCGTCTCGCTGATGAGGGAGCGCTGCGCCTCCGTAGGCACAGGGCGCTTCGGAGCGGAGATGAAGGTCAGCCTCGTGAACGACGGCCCCTTTACAATAGTTCTGGATTGCCTCGACGGCAAGATACTCTGAGCTCCGATAAGGGCAATATGAAAATCAGGGCTCCCATATCCTGCATAATGGTACTTGTCAACTTTGTGAAAATCTGCTAAAATACCAGTGATAAGTTTGTGCAGTATTTTGTCGCCCGAATGCAGGAAAATTCAAAAAAGCCCTTGATTTTCTCGAACAAATCTGTTATAATACAGTTATGAATTGAAACCAATTCGTAACCTACTATCAAAAATGGAGGAGAAAAATTATGAAAATTCGCAAGATTTTCGCAGGCATGGCTGCACTCGCTATGGCAGCTACAATGGCAGTAAGCGCTTCCGCTGACTACGAGATCCCTGCAGATTGCATCGTTGAGTCTGACGGTACTTTCTGGGCTTACATCTTCGGCGGCAATGATCAGCAGAACCCCAAGATCTATTCTGATCTTGCAGAGCTCGAGAACATCACCGGTTTCAAGATCAGCGTTAAGATGAAGGATCCCGGCGATGAGTATTGGCACGGCGGTGCTTACGGTACCAACAGCGATATGGGCGGTTGGAAGTCGGCCGGCGATCTCGTTCAGGGCGAGGATATCACCGATGCAGTTATCGAGACAAGCTACAAGAAGCTCATCAAGAAGCCCGAAGAACAGTATGTTCAGGTTTGGGCTCAGCAGTGGTGGGGCGATGACGCCAAGGAAGCTAATGAGCTTAACGATTTCGTTGAGAGCATGAGCGTTACCGTTCTTGGCTGCGATGCTCCTAAGGCTGCTCCCGCTGAGGAGACTCCTGCTGAGGAGACCCCCAAGGAGGATACTCCCAAGGAGGAGACTCCTAAGACCGACGATACTCCTAAGGCCGGTGCCGCTGCTGGTATCGCTCTCGCAGGTATCGCTGTTGCAGGCGCTGCTTTCGTAGCTACCAAGAGAAAGTAATTTATTACTTGTTTATTAAAAGAGTTCCCTTCGGGGAGCTCTTTTTTTGCATATTTTTATATCCGGGAATATGTTTTGGTTGATAAACCTTAAACGTAATGATATAATTGTTATATAATAAGCCTTCGGGCTGCTTTGGAGGAATAAAAATGAAAAGAACACTTGCATTGCTCTGCGCAGTTACAGTCTGCGCTGCCCTTGCCGGCTGCGGCGACAGCTCGTCGTCCTCATCCGACAGCAAGGAGACCACAACAACAGCTTCCGAGACCGTTACCGAAGCTGTTACCGAAGCTGTTACCACAACGTCTGCTCCCGAGACCAAGGCTCCTGTCACCACCACAGAGGCCGCTCCCGTCGAGCCCGCCTACACCTTTGATCCCGAAGCCACCGAATCGGTCTTTGAGTTTGAAGAGGACGATATCGACACGGCTGAATGGGCTAACCCCCTGGGATCCTATTTTGACGCAAACACCTTCCCTGCCGACACCGACCTTAAATTCACCATTGAAGTCAAGTTAAGCGATAAGCTGCTGAAAATGATGGATCAGGGCATCGACCCCGGCGACAAGCAGATAGGTTTCCTGCCCTCACTGGCCAATGCATGCGAGTCATTTGGCTACGATGCAGGCTGGGGACATTTCGGTGAAAAGCAGGGTACTATCAAGGCAGACTTCCCTCTGGGTGCAGAGCTCTGGAGAATGGAAAACTACACCGACGGCAAGTACAAGCTGAAGCTTTATGTGAACGCCGACGGCAAGAATGTCCCCGATGCCAGCCACGAGGACGAAAATCTGATGGCTGTGTATGAGGACGTATATATGGCCGACGACGACACCAAGCTCGCTCCCCTTTACTGCAAGCCCGACGGTATGATCAAATGGTCTCCCGAAGAATGGAAGAACTGGGGCGAGGAGGGTGCTGTTATTGAATTCACAGTCACAAAGGAAGTCGTGAATGCCTGCATCGAATCCATCAAGAATGCTGAAGACCCCAGCACTGCTTTCAACGGCATTCTGTTCCAGAGCGCAGGCGGCCTCATCTTCAAAAAGGTGACCATAGACTGCGGAAACATCCTCACCAACGACCAGTATCTCGATTACGTCGCCACATCCGACGGCAAGCCCTGGCGTGAATGATCCGCGCAAAAATACAGCGATAATTCAGGAGCATCCCCCGCGGATGCTCCTTTTTCGCAATTTTTGAATGAAAAAACGTGAGAAAACCTGAATTTCCCTCTTTACAAATCAGAATGCTTGTGTTATAATGTATTTTGGTGTTGTTTGTAGAGGCGCAGAAGCGCTTCGGCACACCAAGGCTGAAATTCAAGGAGGAAAACTTAATGGTAAGAGCAATCGTAGGCGCTAACTGGGGCGACGAGGGCAAGGGCAAGATCACTGATATGCTCGCGCAGGAGTCGGATATCGTTATCCGTTTTCAGGGCGGCGCCAACGCAGGCCACACGATCGTCAACCACTACGGCAAGTTCGCGCTGCACACTCTCCCCTCGGGCGTTTTCTATGACCATACAACCAGCATCATCGGCAACGGCGTTGCCCTGGATGTAAAGAGATTTTTCAACGAGGTGAACGACATAACCTCCAAGGGCGTTCCTATGCCGAAGATCCTTATCTCCGACCGCGCCCAGATCGTTATGCCCTATCATATCCTTTTCGACCAGTACGAGGAGGAGCGTCTCGGCAAGGCCAGCTTCGGCTCCACCAAGTCGGGCATCGCACCCTTCTATTCCGATAAGTATGCCAAGATCGGCTTCCAGGTTCAGGAGCTCTTCCACGAGGATACCCTCAAGGTGAAGATCAAAAGAGTCCTGGAGCAGAAGAATATCCTGCTGGAGCACCTCTACCATAAGCCCGCCATCGACCCCGATGAGCTGTTCAATACCCTTATGGAGTACCGCGAGATGCTCAAGCCCTATGTCGCCGATGTGTCCGCCTACCTCTGGCAGGCTATCAAGGACGGCAAGAATATCCTCCTGGAGGGTCAGCTGGGCTCACTGAAGGATCCCGACCACGGCATCTATCCTATGGTTACTTCATCCTCCACACTTGCAGGCTACGGCGCTATCGGCGCAGGTCTCCCCCCCTATGAGATCAAGCAGATCGTTACCGTCGTAAAGGCCTATTCCTCCGCAGTTGGAGCAGGCGCTTTCGTTTCCGAGATCTTCGGCGATGAGGCTGAGGAGCTCAGAAGGCGCGGCGGCGACGGCGGCGAGTACGGCGCTACCACCGGCCGTCCCAGAAGAATGGGCTGGTTCGACTGCGTAGCCACCCATTACGGCTGCCGCATCCAGGGCACTACCGATGTGGCCTTCACCGTTCTGGACGTGCTGGGCTATCTGGATAAGATCCCCGTTTGCGTGGGCTATGAGTATGAGGGTCAGCGCATCAACGACTTCCCCACCACTCAGATCCTTGAAAAGTGCAAGCCCGTTATCGAGGTGCTGGACGGCTGGAAGACCGACATCCGCGGCATCAAGAATTACGATGAGCTCCCCGAGAACTGCAAGAAGTACATCGACTTCGTTGAGGAGCATATCGGCTTCCCCATCACAATGGTCTCCAACGGCCCCAAGCGCGAGGACATCATCTACAGAACAAGCAAGCTGAAATAAGCAAAACACCGCCCGTGAAAATGCTCGCGGGCGGTTTTCATATTCAGGTGCTGTTATCGTTATAAAGGCTCAGGATATAGCCGTATTTGTCAGAGGCAGGGAAATCCAGGACCTGCTGATCCTCTGCGAGAAGGTACAGTTGGTTTTTCTTGCCGCCGTCAGGGTAGGTTATCTCCTCCACCGCCGTGGTGATGCCACCCTCACGGTAGAGCCTGTCAGCCTCCACAAGCATCGCATCCCTGCTGCGGACGGGCTCGTTTCCGTCCCACATTTCAACCAATACCTGATAGATATATCCCCCGCCGTAATCCCCTATGGCAGATTCGAGGCCATAGGAGAGAAAACATTCTCCTTTACCCGGTACCGGCCAATCCTCTGCCCTGTTTACAGGGTAGGAGGATATGAGCGTCCTTTTTTCTCGTTCCTCAGAGGAAGGATTTCTGTCGGTGCTGATGTATATATCGTACCGCTCGTTGTTCTGCACCTCAGAGCTGTTCTCAGCTAAGTCATTCTCAGCTGCGCTTTCCGCCGGCTGAGCGGAAGGCTCCTGCTTGCCATGATCAATGTGGCTCGTAACGCTCTGAGGGCGGCTCTCTGATACAGGCGCCTCACTGCTCTGCGGGATATGCTCCCCGCTCCCGAGGCGGGGGATCAGCACTATGCCGAGTACTGCCGCTGCCGCAAGAGCAGCCCCGCCGGCTGCGACGATACGCTTTTTCTTACGCTGATGCTCGTGTATGCGCGTCAGTGCGCTTGCTGCGGTCTCTTCATATGTTTTCATGATCGTGACCCTCCTTGCTAAGTTGTTCTTTGAGAGCCTGTCTTGCACGGGATACCAGCATCTCAACGCTGTGAACGCTCTTTTTCATCACCTCGGCAGCCTCCTTACAGGAGAACTCCTCGAAGTAGATGAGCCAGAGCACCTGCTCATACTCCGGCCGCAGACGCTTCATCGCGCTGCGTACAGCCCTGTTCCGCTCGTCACGGATGTGATCGGCTTCAAGCTGCTGCTTATCCGCAAGCTCGGCACAGCTGTCTATCGGCACGATCTCTCCCCGCCTCTTCTGCTTACGGAGCCAATCCAGCGCCAGACGCCTGCCTATGGCATACAGCCAGGTCTTGAAGGAGGATCGTTCTGAAAACCGGGGCTTTTTGATCCCCAGCTTTACGAACACATCCTCGGCAATATCTTCCGCTGCGGAGATGCTCCCGACGAAGCTGTCTATGTAGAGTATGAGCCCATCGCGGTATTCTCTGACTATCTCGACAAAACCGCTCTCATCGCCCTCAAGAAAACGGCGGTAGCTACTTGCACCGTTATCCATCGGCTCACTCCTTTCCGAGAGTTGTTTTACTCCTCTCATATATTAGACGTATAATAGCATCAAAACCTCACCGTGTAAAGCCCGCTGCTTCAATATTTACGATTTGTTTACGACAACGATTTCGGGAGCAGCTCAATGCCGCCGGAGTCCGCAGTTTCGGCTCTCTGCACAAAAATGAGGTCCGCAAATATTGCACAATGACAGGTACTCCCCGCCTTGATTTTGCATGGGAGATGTGCTATAATTATTATGTATATTGCAGAGGGAGCTCTGCAAATAATTCTTGTATGAGGTGATATTATGACAGAAATGGAACTCTATAAGCTCTGGTGCGAAAACGCCACCGAGGATCCCGATCTCGTCGCCGAGCTCAAGGCTATCGAGGGCGATAACGATGCCATCATCGACAGGTTTTACCGCGATCTCGAATTCGGCACCGGCGGCCTCCGCGGTGTTATCGGTGCCGGCGCTTACAGGCTGAACATCTATACCATCAGGCGCGCTACCCAGGGTCTCGCCGATTACGTCAACGAGGCGTTCACCGACGCTGCCGTTGCCATCAGCTACGACTCCCGTATCAAGAGCGACGTTTTCGCCAAGGAAGCCGCCGCAGTTCTGGCTGCAAACGGCATCAAGGCTTATATCTACCCCGAGCTTATGCCTACCCCCTGCCTATCCTGGGCTGTAAGAGAGCTGGGCTGCAAGGCCGGTATAATGGTCACCGCCTCCCATAACCCCGCCAAGTACAACGGCTATAAGGTATACGGCGAGGACGGCTGTCAGATCACCCTCGACGCCGCTAACGCAGTTATCGGCAAGATCAATAACGTTCCTATGTTCGGCGGAGCTAAGGTAATGTCCTTTGAGGACGCTCTCGCTCAGGGCAAGGCAGAGTACATCAAGCAGGAAGTCACCGATAAGTACCTGGAGAAGGTGGCCGAGCAGGGCATCCACACCGAGCTGGTGGCCGACAGCGGCCTGAAGGTGGTATATACTCCCCTCAACGGCACAGGCAATAAGCCCGTAAGAGCTATCCTCAAAAAGATCGGCATCAAGGAAGTCACCGTAGTTCCCGAGCAGGAGCTGCCTGACGGCAACTTCCCCACCTGCCCCTTCCCGAACCCGGAGATCAAGGAGGCTCTCGCAAAGGGTCTCGAGCTCTGCAAGGCAGTAAAGCCCGACCTGCTTCTCGCTACCGACCCCGACTGCGACCGTGTAGGTATCGCAGTACCCGACCCCAACGGCGACTATGTGCTGTTTTCCGGCAATGAGGTGGGCGCTCTGCTGCTCAAATACATCTGCCAGGAGAGAACGGCTCTCGGCACTATGCCCAAGGATCCCGTTGCTGTCAAGACCATAGTAACCACCGACATCTGCAAGAAGATCGCCGACGAGTACGGCGTTGAGCTGAGAGAAGTTCTTACGGGCTTCAAGTTCATCGGCGAGCAGATCGGCTTCCTGGAGAAGGACGGCCAGGAGAAGCGCTACATCTTCGGCTTTGAGGAGAGCTACGGCTACCTCGCCGGCAGCTATGTAAGAGATAAGGACGCAGTTGTGGCCTCGATGCTCATCTGCGAGATGGCAGCCTTCTACCGCACCAAGGGCGTATCGCTGCTCCAGGCGCGTGAGGAGATGTATAAGCAGTACGGCAACTATGTTCATACCCAGTCCTCCTTCCAGTGCGAGGGCGCCAGCGGTATGGAGAGGATGAAGGAGATAATGTCCTCACTGAGGGCAGATCCTCCGAAGGCTATCGGCGGGCTGAACACTCTGACCGTCGCCGACTACACCGTATCCGAGGAAACGGATGTAGCGACAGGTGCAAAGAGCGCGCTGACCCTGCCCAAGTCTGACGTTATCGCCTACAAGCTGGAGGGCGGAGCGAGTGTCATCATCAGACCTTCGGGCACCGAGCCGAAGATCAAGGCATACTACACCACCATAGGTGAGACCCGTGAAGCAGCCAAGGCTCTGGAAGAGACGATAGCTGCCGACTTCAAGAAGATACTTGGGTTCTGAGAACAATAAACGCAAAGTGCCGTACCTCATTCGAGGTACGGCACTTTTTGCAAATCACACACAAAGAAAGTATCAAGGCACAAATTTCCCAGACCGGCGCAATTGCTCCGCGTTTGGTTTATCGGCTTATGCTCTCATTCCTTTATCTTCAGCGCCCGCATCGCGTTCAGTATCGCTATCACCGATACTCCTACATCCGCAAATACAGCCGCCCACATATTAGCATGACCCAATGCCCCGAGTATCAGCACCAGCGCCTTTACCCCCAGAGCAAAGATAATGTTCTCGTAAACTATCCTCAGCGTTCTCCGGGATATCCCTATCGCCTTAGCTATCTTTGCCGGGTCGTCGTCCATCAGAACTATATCCGCTGCCTCTATCGCCGCATCGGAGCCCATAGCTCCCATCGCGATACCCACATCAGCCCGCGAAAGCACCGGCGCATCGTTTATGCCGTCGCCGACGAATACCAGCGCTCCCTTTTCGCTCTTCTCCGAAATGAGCGCCTCTACCCTCTCGACCTTGTCCGCAGGCAGCAGCTCGGTGTATGCCTCGTCTATACCCAGGCGCTTCGCCACGTCCTGCCCGACTTTGTCCGAGTCTCCCGTCAGCATTACGGTCTTGCTCACGCCCGCTTCTCTGAGCGCTGCAACCGCCCGCTCCGAGGTCTCCTTTACCTCGTCCGAGATAACGATATGCCCCGCGTACTTCCCATCCACCGCAACGTGTACGGTAGTGCCCACGTGGTGGCAAGGATGCCATTTCACACCGATACTGTCCATCAGCTTATCGTTGCCCACGCAGACGGTGAGCCCGTCGATAACAGCCTCTATCCCCTTGCCCGAAAGCTCCTCGCATGAGGTCACTCTCGAACGGTCAGGCTCGGTGTTGAATGCGTCAAGTATTGACTTGGCTATGGGATGGGTGCTGTAGCTCTCGGCATAGGCAGCAAGCTCTATGAGCCTGCCCTCGTCTATGCTCTCCGGATGCACCGCCGTGACGTTGAAAACGCCCTTGGTGAGAGTCCCCGTCTTATCAAAGACCACCGTCTCGGTGCGTGCCAGGACTTCAAGATAGCTGCCGCCCTTGACAAGTATGCCCTGCCTGCCGGCTCCGCCTATGCCTCCGAAGAAGCTGAGGGGCACAGATATAACAAGTGCGCAGGGGCAGGATATTACCAGGAATATCAGGGCTCTGTGGAGCCACATCAGCCAACCGCCCGCAAACAGCGGGGGTATCACCGCCAGCGCAGCCGCCGCGATGACCACCGAGGGGGTGTAGTACCTTGCAAAGCGGGTGATGAAATTCTCCGCTTTTGCTTTCTTTGAGGCTGCATTCTCCACCAGATCCAGGATCCTTGTTACCGTGGACTCCCCGAAGGGCTTGGTGACTCTCACCCTCAGCACACCCGACTGGTTCACGCACCCGCTGATGACATCGTCACCCACGCGGACAGTTCTCGGCAGGCTCTCACCCGTCAGCGCAGAGGTATCCACAGAGCTTTCGCCCTCCAGCACCACGCCGTCAAGGGGTATCCTCTCCCCTGCCTTAATGATGATCTCATCGCCTACCGCCGCCTCGTCCGGGTCGATGGTGACCAGCTCGCCGTCACGCATTATATTGGCGTAGTCGGGGCGGATATCCATAAGCTCCGAGATGGACTTCCTCGACTTCCCCACCGCCACGCTCTGGAACAGCTCCCCCGTCTGATAGAACAGCATTACGGCGGCGGCCTCCATATATTCCCCCGTGGCAAAGGCACCGATGGTGGCGATCACCATAAGGAAATTCTCATCGAAGACCTGGCCGTGAGCGATATTCAGAACGGCTTTCCTGATAACGTCATAGCCGATGATGACATAAGGCACCGCATAGATAAACGCCGCCCACCATTCATCGGGGCAGAATATCCTAACTGCCGCCAGCAGGACGGCGCTTATGATTATCCGATAAAGGATCCTTTTCTGCTTGCGTTTCATATTATTTTACGATGATCTCGCAGTCGGGCTCGATCTTCTTGCAGACCTTCTTGGCTTCCTTAACGATAGCGTCAAAGCGTGCATCGTCCGCATCGAGGGTGAGCTTCTGTGTCAGAAAGCTTACCGAGCAGTCGTTGACGCCGTCGATCTTCTTGATTGCAGCCTCCATCTTGGCGCCGCAGTTGGCGCAGTCCAGTTCATCCAGTTCAAAAGTCTTTTTCATAGTGGTTAACTCCTTTAATGATTTAGGGCAACACCGCACGATCCCTGTGCGTCAGATGCGAAGTCCAGGTTTTCGTCAGATTGCCTAAATTCGACGCAGGAGGGCTGGCGCCCGGCAAGGAGAATTTGGGTAATATGACGGATAAGCCGGTCGTCAAGCAGGCTTGACACGGCAGATGATGTGCAGAGGCGTCAGCCGCGGGTTGTGCGGTGTTGCCTTAGTTATTTTCGCAGCTTATTCCTTTGTTATCACCGCGATAGCGCAGGGCATCCTGCCGTTTACAAGGGTGAACTCCGCGTTATCATACCCCATATCCGCGAAGAACTGCTTGTAGCTGTCCAGCGTGAAGCTCTTCTTGAAATCCACGCCGAACTTTCTGATGACCCCGACAGCTGCTCTGCTGGTGAGCTTCGATTCGTTTATGTATGTGGGGATTATCACCTTTCCGCCCGGCTTGCAGACCCGCATAAGCTCCCTTACGGCGCCCTCCGGGTCATCCAGCAGGTGGATGACGTTCCCCGCCACCACCTTGTCATAGCTGCCGTCTCTGCATTTCAGATGCGTTATATCAGCCTTCCTCAGCCGGACGTTGTAGCGGTTTTTAAGCTTACGCTCCGCCTGGCGCAGCATCCCCTCTGACATATCGGTGGCAGTGAGCCTTTTGCATTTTGAGGCGATATAAACGCTTATCGCCCCTGTCCCGCAGGCACATTCCAGCACCTCGTCGCAGGGGTAGATGTACTCGGCTACCCTCTCGCCGGTGGCATTGTAAACGCTGCCGTTATAGACTGTCTCCGAAACGTCATATATCGGCGAAAATCTATCCCAGATGCTTCTTCCCATAATTCCTTATCTCCTCACTCCTCAACGTGCTCCATCCCCTTTTCCAGTATCGACTTAACGTGGTCGTCGGAAAGAGAATAGATCATCGCCTTACCCTCGCGCCTGAACCTTACCAGCTTGTTGTTTTTCAGCACTCTCAGCTGATGTGAGCAGGCGGTCTGTGTAAGCCCCAGGAAATCCGCCAGATCCCCCACGCAAAGCTCGCTTTCCAGCAGCGCGTAGAGAATGCGTATCCTTGTGGTGTCCCCGAAGACCTTGAACAGCTCGGCAAGATCGTAGAGGGATTCATCGTCGGGCATTTCGGTGCGGAGCTTATCCACAATGTTTCTGTTGTAGGCTTCCTCTGTCATTTTATCACCTCGCACAGTCTTGTATTACTTACATATAATGTATATTTCTAACAACACTTGAACATCTATTCATATGATAGCATATAATTGCTTCTTTGTCAAGGGGTCGGGATAAAAAAAGTCTGAACGCCATAAAAACGTTCAGACTTTTATCATTCACTTTTTGAGCAGAGCGACCAGCCTCTCCGCAGCCTTTTCCGTCTCCGAGGGACTGCCGAAGGTGGAGAACCGCAGGTAGCCCTCGCCGCAGCGTCCGAAGCCCTCGCCGGGGGTGCCCACGATCTGGGCTTCGTTCAGCAGGAAGTCAAAGAACTCCCAGCTGCCCATATTGTTGGGGCAGCGCAGCCAGATGTAAGGCGCGTTCTTTCCGCCGGTGTACCAGATGCCCAGCTCGTCCAGAGCCTTCATAAGTGTGCGGGCATTGTTCTTGTAGATGTCGATGTTGGCGTGTATCTGCTTCTGACCCTCGGGGGTGAAGACCTCCAGCGCCGCCCTCTGGATAACGTAGGATACGCCGTTGGTCTTGGTGGTGCGGCAGCGGATCCACATATCGTTCAGCTTCATGCCGCAGCGCTCAAGCTCCTTCGGGATGACCGTATATCCAAGTCTCGTGCCGGTGAAGCCCGCCGTCTTGGAGAGTGAGCAGATCTCGATGGCGCAGGTGCGGGCGCCCTCGATCTCAAATATGGAATGGGGCAGGCTTTCGTCCTCGATGAAGGCCTCGTATGCCGCATCGAAGATGATCACCGAGCCGTGGGCGTTGGCAAAATCCACCCACTTTTTCAGCTGCTCACGGCTGAACACTGCACCCGTAGGGTTGTTTGGCGAGCAGAGGTAGATAAGCTCTGCTTCGGTGCTCTCATCGGGCAGGGGCAGGAAGCCGTTCTCCCGGGAGGAAGGCAGGTGAACGATCTCCCTGCCGCCCATAATGTTGGCGTCAACGTAGGCGGGGTAAGCAGGCTCGATGATGAGCGAGCGGTTCACTCTGTCAAAGAGGTCAAGGATGTCACCCAGCTCGTCGGAAGCTCCGCTGGAGATGAACACCTCATCGTCAGCCACCTGCACTCCCCTGCCGCGGTAGTAATCCCCTACAGCGGTCCTGAGGAAGGGTGCGCCGCATTCGGGCATATAGCCGTTGAAGGTGGCTGCATCAGCCTGATCCTCAGCTGCCTGATGGAGCCCCTTGATGACAGCGTCGCAGAGCGGCAGCGAAACGTCTCCGATGCCGAGGCGGTAGATGTGGGCATCCGGGTGCTCTTCCAGATAAGCCTTTACCTTCTGAGCGATATTGTAAAAGAGGTATGAGTCCTTTAAGTGGGAATAATTCATATTAGGTATCAGCATTGTCCTGCTCCTTTATCTTCATTTCGTATTTATCCTTGTGTGCTTCCTTGGGTACCGCCGTGGGGTAGGAGCCCGTAAAGCAGCTGCGGCAGATGCCTCCCGTGCCCGTCAGCTCCGAGAGCTTCTCCACCGGCAGATAACCTAAGCTGTCTGCACCCATAAGCTCCGCTATCTCCTGGGGCGTATGGCGGCAGGCTATGAGGCAGTCCTCGGAATCTATATCCGTGCCGTAGTAGCAGGGGTGCAGGAAAGGCGGCGCCGAAACGCGGAAATGTATCTCCTTTGCACCCGCCTCCCGGAGTATGGCGACTATCCTGCCGCCCGTGGTGCCCCGGACTATTGAATCGTCCACCAGCACCACCCGCTTGCCCTTTACCGTCTTTGCAACAGCCGAGAGCTTTATCCTCACCTTGTCCGTCCGTGAGGACTGGGTAGGCGAGATAAAGGTGCGGGCAATGTATTTGTTCTTGATGAGCCCTATGCCGTAGGGTATGCCCGAGGCCTGTGAAAAGCCCAGGGCCGCGTCCAGACCCGAATCGGGTACTCCGATGACCACATCCGCATCCACGGGGCAGCTCTCGGCAAGTATCCTGCCTGCACGCAGCCTCGCCTCGTGGACGGAAACGCCGTCTATCACCGAGTCGGGGCGTGCGAAATAGATGTATTCAAATATGCAGCAGCGGCGGCGCTTCTCTCCGCAATGAGTTCGGTCGGAGCGTATGCCCTCTCTAGAGAACACAAGCATCTCTCCGGGCTCGATATCCCGGACGAACTCCGCTCCCACCGCCGTGAGCGCACAGCTCTCGGAGGCTGTCACATATGAACCGTCCGGGAGGGTGCCGTAGCAGAGGGGCCTGAAACCGAAGGGATCGCGGACGGCTATCAGCTTTGTGGGGGACATGACCACCAGGGAATACGCTCCCTCGATGACCCTCATCGCCGCCGAGACCGCTTCCTCAATGGAGCCTGTCCTCAGACGCTGCTTGGTGATGATATATGCGATCGTCTCGGTATCGGAGGTGGTATGGAATATCGCCCCCGACATCTCCAGCTCGGCTCTCAGCTCCGCCGCGTTGGAGAGGTTTCCGTTGTGGGCAAGAGCCATCCTGCCCTTCATATGGTTCACGACTATGGGCTGGCAGTTGCGGCGCTCGTTGCCGCCGGTGGTGGAGTAACGGACGTGCCCCACCGCCATATTGCCCCGGGGCAGCGCACCCAGCTCCGAGGGGGTGAACACCTCCCCCACCAGACCGATATCTCTGTGGGCCTTGATAACTCCGTCCTCGCAGACGGCTATTCCGCAGCCCTCCTGCCCCCTGTGCTGGAGGGCGTAAAGGCCGTAATAAACAGTCTCAGCCAGCGGAGCCTTTACGGGAGACCATATCCCGAATACTCCGCATTCCTCATGAAGCCCGCTCATGCCTTGCCCCTCTCCGCAGCTGCGGAAACAAACCCCGTGAACAGCGGGTGAGGACGGTTCGGGCGGCTCTTGAACTCAGGATGGAACTGCACGCCCACATAGAAATCCCTGTCGGTGAGCTCCACCGTCTCCACCAGCCTGCCGTCGGGGGAGATACCGCTGAGGGTGAGCCCCGCTTCGGTAAGACGCTCGCGGTAATCGTTGTTGAGCTCGTAGCGGTGGCGGTGACGCTCGCTGATCTCACGCTTGCCGTAGCAGCGCTCCATCGTAGTACCCTCGCCGATAACGCAGGGATAAGCTCCCAGACGCAGCGTACCGCCCTTATCAACGGTATCGCTCTGCCCGGGCATAAAGTCGATGACCTTGTTCTTGCAAAGCTCGTTGAACTCTCCCGAATCCGCATCCTCGATGCCGCAGACGTTGCGGGCATACTCGATGACCGCTATCTGCATACCGAGGCAGATGCCGAAGAAGGGCAGGCCGTTCTCGCGGGCATATTTCACAGCTGTGATCATTCCCTCGATGCCGCGGCCTCCGAAGCCGCCGGGAACTATTATACCCGAGGCTCCCTCAAGAGCTTCTGCGATGTTCGCATCGGTGAGCTTCTCAGAATCCACCCACTTGATGCTGATATGGGTGCCGATAGCATACCCCGCATGGCGGAGCGCCTCGGCTACCGAAAGATAGGCGTCGTGAAGCTCGGTATATTTTCCGACGAGAGCGATGGTAGTTTCCGTCCCGGCGGATTTTATCCTCTCAACCATATCCCGCCACTCGTCAAGGTGGGGGCGGGGCGCGGTGATGCCCAGCCTCTCGCAGACAACGCCTGAGAAGTTGGAGCGCTCCAGCATCAGCGGTGCCTCGTAGAGGTCGGGGAGGGTTATATTCTCAATTACACATTCGGGCCGGACGTTGCAGAACAGGGCGATCTTATTGAAAATCGAAGGTTCCAGCGGCCTGTCGCACCGCAGGACGATAATGTCCGGGTGCACGCCCATTCCCTGCAGCTCCTTCACCGAATGCTGTGTGGGCTTTGACTTGTGCTCGTCCGAGCCGGAGAGGAAAGGAACGAGAGTAACGTGGATGAACATAGCGTTCTCACGCCCTACCTCCAGCGAGATCTGCCTTACCGCCTCGATAAACGGCTGGGATTCGATATCTCCGATAGTGCCGCCGATCTCGGTGATGATCACATCCGCCTCGGTCTTCTTGCCCACAGAGTAGATGAAATCCTTGATCTCGTTGGTGATGTGTGGGATCACCTGAACGGTGGAGCCCAGGTACTCTCCCCTGCGCTCCTTGTTGAGGACGTTCCAGTAGACCTTGCCGGTGGTCAGGTTCGAGAAACGGTTCAGATCCTCGTCGATGAACCTCTCGTAGTGACCCAGATCAAGATCTGTCTCGGCGCCGTCCTCTGTGACGAACACCTCGCCGTGCTGATAGGGACTCATAGTCCCCGGGTCAACGTTGATATAGGGGTCCAGCTTCTGAGCCGCCACCACAAGTCCTCTCGACTTCAGCAGTCTGCCCAGGGAAGCGGCAGTGATGCCCTTTCCCAGTCCCGAAACAACGCCTCCCGTTACAAAGATGTACTTACGCATAAAATGCGCCTCCTAAGATATTTTTGATGGGTCAGTTTTCGATAGGTTTTACACCGCGCTTGCTCCGTAGTTTGAGAGCACACGGGCTGAGGGGTCGTTGACGTTGCAGCCCTCCCAGGACTTGTTGGGCATCCAGAAGTCCTTGATCATCTCGCCCTGGCCTGCATAGTATTTCTCAAAGAGCTCTCTGTAAAGCAGCGACTCCTTGGTAAAGGGCTGGGCGTGGGTGTATTTCTGACGCAGGGTCTCATATTCTTCATCGGTGTAGTATTCCTCGGCATAGGCCTTGAGGTAGTTTACCAGCGAATGCCCCACCGCATCGGAGAAGGCAGCCTTCTCTCTGTAAAGGATGTCGTGGGGGAGATAATCGCCCTCAAAGGCGCGGCGCAGCAGATACTTGCCCTTGCCGTAGGTGTTCAGCTTCTTCTCCGGGTCTATGGCCATAACGTATTCCACAAAGTCCAGATCGCCGAAGGGTACTCTCGCTTCCAGAGAGTTTACCGAGATGCACCTGTCGGCCCGGAGAACGTCGTACATATGTATCTCGTGGATGCGCTTCTCGGCTTCCTTCTGGAACTCCTCTGCCGAGGGTGCGAAGTCGGTGTACTTGTAGCCGAAGAGCTCATCCGAGATCTCACCGGTGAGGATAACTCTGATATCCGTCTGCTCGTGGATAGCCTTGCAGACCAGATACATACCGATGCTGGCACGAATGGTGGTTATATCAAAGGTCCCCAGCAGCCGGACGACCTCTTCCAGAGCCCCGATAACGTCATCCTTGGTGATGATGACCTCTGTGTGCTCCGATCCGATATAGTCGGCGGTCTGCTTGGCGTATTTCAGATCTATGGCGTCCTCGCTCATACCGATGGCAAAGGTGCGGATAGGCTTGTCGGAATACTTCTGAGCGATAGCGCATACCAGTGAGGAATCAAGTCCGCCCGAAAGCAGGAAGCCCACCTTTGCATCGGAGATCAGCCGCTTTCTTACGCCCTCCACCAGCTTGTCGTGGATGTTCTTGTAGATCTCCTCATGGGTGTCATAGCAAACGCTCTGCGGGTGTGCGATGTCGTTGTAGCAGTGGAGCTCCCCGTCATAGTAATGCCCCGGAGGGAACGGCATTATCTTGTCAGCGATGCCAACAAGGTTCTGGGGCTCGCTGGCGAATACCGGGCTGCCCTCCTTATCATAGCCGTAGTAAAGGGGACGGATGCCTATGGGGTCACGGGCGGCGATGAACCTGCCCGTCTGCCCGTCGTAGATCACGCAGGCAAACTCCGCATCCAGCTTTGCAAACATCTCCGCTCCGTATTCCTTCCACAGGGGAAGAAGTATCTCGCAGTCGGAGCCGCTTTTAAAGGTATAGCCTTTCTTTATCAGCTCCTCTTTCAGAGCCTCAAAGCCGTAGAGCTCGCCGTTGCAGACAACGAAGCTGCCGTCAAGCTCAAAGGGCTGCATACCCTCGGGGGTAAGACCCATTATCGAAAGGCGGTGGAACCCCAGGATGCCTCCCGGCGTTTCAGCAAATCGGGTATCGTCGGGGCCTCTCGACTTCGTTCTCTCAAAGCACTCCCTCATCAGCCCCATATCGGCTCTCGGTGAGCACCAGCCCATTATGCAGCACATAATAATTCCTCCTGTATCAAACAGAACTCGGCTGCCGCATAATTCTACGGCAGCCACAGCTCCTGTTGGTATGTTATTATATTCAGCGTACTCCGAAAAGCAGCTCGTCATAGGTCGGGAACGGCCAGAACTTAGCAGCGGTGATGGTCTCCGCCTCATCGCAGGAGGCACGGAGCTCGTCCATTACTCCCAGCAGCTCGTCTCTGATAAGATAGCCTTCCTCGATAACGTCCTTTGCGCCCTGTACCTTTACCAAAGCGGCAGCCAGCTTGTCAAGGCTCTTGTAAGCGTCGGATGCCAGCTGCGAGAGCTTCTTGACAGTCTCGGTCTCGTAGGTGCAGGCCAGGTCGGTAGCCAAGGACTTCTTGGCATTTGCGGTCTTGGCAACGAATGCCGCATACTCCTCGATAGCGGGGAGGATTTCTCTGCGGGCCAGCTGCTCCATGGTGTTAGCCTCGATGACAACAGCCTTGCAGTAGTTTTCAAGGGTGATCTCGGTACGGCTGCGGAGCTCCTCCTCGGAGAAGACCTTGTGCTCGGTGAGCATCTTAACGTTCTTCTCATCCATCAGGTGAGGGATAGCATCGGGAGTGGTGCGGTAGTTCAGCAGACCTCTTACCTCGGTGGCCTCCTTGATCCAGGCATCGTCATAACCGTTGCCGTTGAAGATGATCCTTCTGTGATCGGTGATGGTCTTCTTGATCATCTGGTGGAGAGCTTCCTCAAAGTTCTCAGCACCCTCAAGACGGTCGGCGTAGATCTTCAGGCTCTCTGCAACAGCAGCATTGAGCATGATGTTGGCGCAGGCGATGGAGTTTGAAGAGCCCAGCATCCTGAACTCGAACTTGTTGCCGGTGAAGGCGAAGGGCGAGGTCCTGTTTCTGTCGGTGGTGTCTCTGGTAAATCTGGGAAGAACGCTTACGCCCAGCTTCATTACCTTCTTCTCGATGCCCTCATAGGGAGTATCGGTCTCGATAGCCTTCAGGATGCCCTCCAGCTCCTCGCCGAGGAAGATAGAGATAACTGCCGGAGGCGCCTCGTTAGCACCCAGACGGTGATCGTTGCCTGCGGTGGCAACAGAGATACGGAGCAGATCCTGATAATCGTCAACAGCCTTGATAACTGCGCAGAGGAACAGCAGGAACTGTGCATTCTCGTAGGGGGTCTCGCCGGGAGTCAGCAGGTTAACGCCGGTATCAGTGGAGATAGACCAGTTGTTGTGCTTGCCGGAGCCGTTCACCCCTGCGAAGGGCTTCTCGTGGAGCAGGCAGACAAGGCCGTGCTTCTTGGCAACCTTCTGCATGATCTCCATGGTCAGCTGGTTGTGGTCGGTGGCGATGTTTGTGGTAGCGTAGATGGGAGCCAGCTCGTGCTGAGCGGGAGCCACCTCGTTATGCTGTGTCTTGGCAAGGATGCCCAGCTTCCAGAGCTCCTCGTTGAGGTCGGTCATATAAGCCTCAACTCTGGGCTTGATCACGCCGAAATAGTGGTCGTCCATCTCCTGGCCCTTGGGGGGCTTGGAACCGAAAAGTGTGCGCCCTGTATAAATAAGGTCTTTTCTCTTATCGTAAAGCTCCTGGGGGATAAGGAAGTATTCCTGCTCGGGTCCTACCGAGGTGGAAACGTGCTTTACCGTATCGTTGCCGAAGAGCTTGAGGATACGCAGTGCCTGCTTGTTGAGTGCCTGCATGGAACGCAGCAGCGGGGTCTTCTTGTCGAGAGCCTCTCCGCCGTAGGAGCAGAAGGCTGTGGGGATGCAAAGGGTCTTGCCCTTGATGAAGGCGTAGGAGGTAGGATCCCAGGCGGTGTAGCCTCTGGCCTCAAAGGTAGCTCTCAGTCCGCCGGAGGGGAATGAGGATGCATCAGGCTCACCCTTGATGAGCTCCTTGCCGGAGAAGTCCATGATAACTCTGCCGTCCGGCGAGGGGGAGATGAAGCTGTCGTGCTTCTCGGCAGTGATGCCGGTGAGGGGCTGGAACCAGTGAGTATAATGTGTGGCTCCCTTTTCAACTGCCCACTCCTTCATAGCCTCGGCTACCGCATCGGCCACCGACGGGTCGAGCCTTGTGCCGAGGTCAATGGTATTCTTAAGTGAATTATATACCTTGGCCGAAAGCCTTGATTTCATTACTCTGTCATCGAATACGTTGCTTGCGAAGATCTCTGTTACCTTACTCATTGTTTTTTCCTCCGTTCGTGATCTAAAAGCTCGGGCGCCTCCGATAAAGCGATATCACTATCCCTTACCGGAGACGCCCTTGCCCCCATCAAAAATATCGAAAAAGGCTGTAATAAAAGTATAACAACCAAAAAAGACAAGGACGCCCTGCACCTCATCGGTGCCCTGGGAGACGTCCTTGCCTCTATGCTTTGTATTATACACTATCTTTTTGACTTTGTCAAGTACGTTTCCGACAAATATCTGCATAATCTCACAACAAATCTTGCATTATTTTCACAAACTTGCATAATTCTATTGACAGAAATGAATTTTTAGGATATAATACTTGCAAATGAGCAATGGCGTTCATTCCATATCTCCCCATTCTGCGGGTTTTGCGTGATGGGTCGGTGGAATGTACGCTTTTTTTATTTTCTGAAGCTGTTATTCAATGTACATTTATATCAAGGAGTGAACGCTATGAAAAGAGAGGGCGAGGTTCGCATACCGTCAGGCTGTGCGATCGCGGCTGTGATATCAAGGGACGGCAAGGGCATTACGGGTGATGTCATCTACAACTCGATGAAGCCCATGCACGACCGTTCAAACGGTCTGGGCGGAGGCTTCGCCGCCTACGGCATATATCCCGAATACAAGGATCTGTTCGCTTTCCACATCTTCTTCGACCACCGCTCCACCCGCAAGGAGTGCGAGGCTTATTTAAAGGAAAGGTTCGAGGTAGTCAAGGGCGAGCTGATACCCACCCGCAAGATCCCCCAGATCACCGACGAGCCTATCATCTGGCGCTACTTCTGCGCTCCCCTCACCTCGGTAATGGCCTCCGAGCAGGTGGATGAAAACGAGTTCACCGCCCGCACGGTTATGAAGATCAACACCGAGATGAACGGCGCTTACGTCTTCTCCAGCGGTAAGAATATGGGCTGCTTCAAGGCTGTGGGCTACCCCGAGGACGTGGGAGTCTTCTACCGCCTTGAAGAGTACGAGGGCTATTCCTGGACGGCTCACGGCCGTTACCCGACCAACACCCCCGGCTGGTGGGGCGGCGCTCACCCCTTCTCCCTGCTGGATTCATCCATAGTCCATAACGGCGAGATATCCTCCTACGATGCCAACCGCCGCTATATAGAGATGTTCGGCTACAAATGCACTCTGCAGACAGATACCGAGGTCATCACCTACATCTTAGACTATCTGCTGCGCCGTCAGGGTCTTACCTTAGAGGAGGCAGCCTCAGTCATCGCGGCGCCCTTCTGGTCAACGATCAACGCCAAGCCCGAGAAGGAAAAGGAGAAGCTCACATTCCTGCGGACGGTGTTCCCCAGCCTGCTGATAACCGGGCCTTTCTCCATAGTCTACGGCTGGAACGGCGGCCTTATGGCATTAAACGACCGCTTAAAGCTGCGCAGTATGGTCACTGCCGAAAAGAACGATAAGGTATTCATCGCCAGCGAAGAGGCTGCGATCAGGGTCATGGAGCCCGACGCCGAGAACCTCTACGCACCCGCAGGCGGAGAACCGGTAATCGTCAGAGTCAAGGAGGGCAAGTTCTGATGAAGGAGCATTACATATATCCCGAATTTGAGGTGGTTCGCAACGAGAACCGCTGCATCAAATGCCGCGTCTGTGAAAGGCAGTGCGCCAATGAGGTACACCGCTTCGACCCCGATCTGGGCATAATGATCTCGGACGAGGCAAAGTGCGTCAATTGCCAGAGGTGCGTTTCCCTCTGCCCCACCCACGCGCTGAAAATAGTCAAGAGCGACTGCCGCCTCCGTGAGAACGCCAACTGGTCTGACGAGACCATCAAGGAGATCTACAAGCAGGCCAACAGCGGCGGCGTGCTGCTGTCCTCCATGGGCAACCCCAAGCCCCTGCCCGTGTATTGGGACAAGATACTGATAAATGCCTCCCAGGTAACAAACCCTCCCATAGACCCCCTCCGCGAGCCTATGGAGACCAAGGTGTTCTTAGGCAAGAAGCCGGATAAGATCAGGCGCAATGCCAACGGCGAGCTCATCACCGAGATCGCCCCCCAGCTGGAGCTCTCGATGCCCGTAATGTTCTCGGCTATGAGCTACGGCTCCATCAGCTACAACGCCCACGCCTCTCTGGCGCGAGCGGCTACCGAGCTGGGCATCTGCTACAACACCGGTGAGGGCGGTCTCCACGAGGACTTCTACGTTTACGGCCCCAATACCGTGGTACAGGTAGCCTCGGGGCGCTTCGGCGTTCACAAGGATTATCTCGAGGCTGCGGCTGCCGTTGAGATCAAAATGGGTCAGGGAGCAAAGCCCGGTATCGGCGGGCATCTTCCCGGTGCCAAGATCGTGGGCGACGTTTCCCGCACCCGTATGATCCCCGAAGGCTCCGACGCTATCTCTCCCGCACCTCACCACGATATCTACTCCATAGAGGATCTGAGGCAGCTGGTGTTCTCCCTCAAGGAAGCCACCGAGTACAAAAAGCCCGTTATCGTAAAGGTAGCGGCTGTCCATAACATCGCAGCTATCGCCAGCGGCATCGCCCGCAGCGGCGCGGATATAATCGCCATCGACGGCTTCCGCGGCGGCACCGGCGCCGCCCCTACCCGTATCAGGGACAACGTGGGCATACCCATCGAGCTGGCTCTCGCCTCCGTCGATCAGCGCCTCCGTGACGAGGGCATACGCAATAACGTCTCCCTCGTAGTGGGCGGAAGCGTCCGCTCGGCAGCGGATGTGGTAAAAGCAGTAGCTTTGGGTGCCGATGCAGTCTATGTGGCTACCGCTGCTCTGCTGGCACTGGGCTGCCACCTCTGCCGCACCTGCCAGAGCGGCAAGTGCAACTGGGGCATAGCCACCCAGGATCCCGAGCTTGTTAAGCGCCTCAACCCGGATATGGGCTCCCGCAGGCTGGTCAATCTTATGGACGCCTGGAGGCACGAGATCAAGGAGCTCATGGGCGGTATGGGTATCAACTCCATCGAGAGCCTCCGCGGCAACAGGCTGATGCTCCGCGGCGTGGGCCTCACCGAGAAAGAGCTTTCGATACTGGGTATCTCCCACGCAGGCGAATAAGGAGGGACATCACTATGAAAAGAGTATATGTAAACGAGCAGTGGTGTCTGGGCTGTCATCTCTGCGAATACAACTGCGCCTTCGCCAATTCCGGGCTCTCGGATATGGCCAAGGCTCTTAGGGACAAGCCCATATTCCCCAGGATCCACGTCGAGGACAGCGGAAAGATCCATTACGCCGTCTCCTGCCGGCACTGCACCGACCCTATCTGCGTAAAGAGCTGCATCGCCGGAGCCATTTCCAAGGTGGACGGCACCGTCAAGATAGACCGTGAGAAATGCGTCGGCTGCCTGACCTGCGTGCTGGTATGTCCCTACGGAGCAGTAGCTCCCGGACCCTCCGGCGCAGCTCAGAAATGCGAGCTCTGTCTCGAGAACAGCTGCGGAGCTCCCGCCTGCGCTGCGGGCTGCCCCAACAACGCCATAGTTTATGAGGAGAGGTGAGAGAGATGGCTGAATATCTAATCATCGGTAACGGCACGGCAGCTGTGGGCTGCATCGAGGGCATCCGCAGCACCGACCCCGACGGCAATATCACCGTGGTCTCCGGGGAGGAGCACCACGTTTATTCCCGCCCACTCATCTCCTATTACCTCGAGGGCAAGACCACCCTTGAAAAAATGCGCTACCGCCCCGAGGATTTCTACGAGAAAAACAACGTCAACCTGATATACGGCAGAGCCGTTAAAGTCGATACCAAGAAGATGTCGGTAACACTTGAAAACAAGAAGCGCCTCTTCTACGATAAGCTCTGCCTCTGCACCGGCTCATCCCCCTTCGTTCCTCCCTTTGAGGGGCTGGATACGGTGGAGAAGAAGTTCACCTTTATGACCCTTGACGACAGCCTGGCTCTTGAAAAGGCTCTCGATAAGAGCGCCCGGGTACTGATCGTGGGCGCAGGTCTTATCGGCCTCAAATGCGCCGAGGGCATCGCCGAAAGAGTTGGCAGCATCACCGTCTGCGACCTGGCTGACAGAGTCCTCTCCTCCATACTCGACAGCGAGTGTGCCGCTCTTATGCAGCACAGGCTGGAAGAAAACGGCATCTCCTTTATGCTGGGAGACACCGCCGTCCGCTTCGAGGGCAGCAAGGCCTTTATGAAGAGCGGAGCCGAGGTTGAGTTTGACATCCTGGTGCTGGCTGTGGGCGTAAGAGCCGAGACCGAGCTTGCAAAGCAGGCTGACTGCAAGGTGAACAGAGGCATCGTGGTGGGCACGGATATGCGCACCACCACCCCTGATATCTTCGCCGCCGGCGACTGCGCCGAGGGCTTTGACAGCTCCATCGGCCAGAACCGCGTCCTCGCCATACTCCCCAACGCCTATATGCAGGGCCACTGCGCCGGCGTGAATATGGCAGGCGGCTCCGAGGTCTTCGATAACGCCGTGCCTATGAACTCCATCGGCTTCTTCGGCCTCCATTGCGCCACTGCGGGCAGCTACCCCGAGGACGCCGAGATGAGCCAGCAGAAGACCGAGGGCGGTATCAAAAGGCTGTTCATCAAGGAAGGCAGGCTCTGCGGCTATATGCTCATCGGTGATGTGTGCCGCGCAGGCGTCTATACCTCTCTGGTGCGTGAAAAGACCGAACTTGATGAAGAAAGTATTGCGGAAATGAAAAAATTTCCCTCATTGGCAATTTTTTCTGCTGAAAAGCGTAGCAAAAAGCTGGGAGGTGTGGTATAATGAACATAAATGCAACAGGGCTCGATTACCGCGAGCTCAACGAGACCCTGAGAGCAGCCCGCGGGAGCTGCACTATCACCGACTGCCTGGGGCAGAGGTTTTTAGCCGCAGGCATCTCCGATAAGACCGTCACCGTCAGCGGGATACCCGGCAACGCTTTGGGCGCCTACCTCAACGGCGCCAAGATCGAGGTAATGGGCAACGCCCAGGACGCCGTGGGCGATACTATGAACGACGGCACCATCGTCATCCACGGCAATGTGGGTGACGCTGTGGGTTACGCAATGCGCGGCGGACGTATCTACGTCCAGGGCAACGCAGGCTACCGCGCAGGAATACATATGAAGGCTTATAAGGAAAAGCAGCCCGCCCTCGTTATAGGAGGGAGAGCCGGCAGCTTTCTCGGAGAATATCAGGCGGGCGGAGTCATCATCGTCCTCGGTCTCAATACCGACGGCAAGCCCATAGTCGGCAACTTCCCAACCACGGGTATGCACGGCGGCAAGATGTATCTTCGCTCCGAATGCAAGGGGATCCACTTCCCTCACCAGGTCCACACCCGCCCCGCCGGCAGCGAGGATCTTGAAGAGATCGCCCACTATCTGAGGCGCTTCTGCTTCTATTTCGGCCATAAGCTGGATGAGCTGCTGGACGCACCCTTTACCGTGGTAACGCCAGACAGCAGCAACCCCTACCGACAGATGTATGTCGCAAACTGACAGATAACGGAGGTACCGTATGGACTACACAGCCGATGAGATAATCGAATACTGCCAGGAGGAGGACGTAAAGTTCATACGCCTCGCTTTCTGTGATGCCTTCGGCGGGCAGAAGAACATCTCTATCATGCCCTCGGAGCTGAAAAGGGCATTTGAGCAGGGCATCGGCTTCGATGCCTCGGCAGTCCGCGGCTTTGCCAACGAAGCCCGCTCCGATCTGCTGCTCTTCCCCGACCCCGATACCCTCTCGGTCCTCCCCTGGAGACCCGAGCACGGCAGGGTCGTAAGGATGTTCTGCTCCATAAAGCAGCCCGACGGCAAGCCCTTTGAGTGCGATACCCGCAGCCTCCTTGCGGGAGCTGTCAAGGAAGCAGCCAAGGAAGGGCTCCAGTTCTCCTTCGGCTCTGAGCTGGAGTTCTACCTCTTCAAGCTGGATGAGCACGATAACCCCACTACCATCCCCTATGACCGCGCAGGCTATATGGATATCGCCCCCGATGATAAGGGCGAGAACATCCGCAGGCAGATCTGCCTGACCCTCGAAAAAATGGGCATCTCCCCCGAAAGCTCCCACCACGAGGAGGGGCCGGGTCAGAACGAGATAGATTTCCGTTACGGCGACGCCCTCCGTGCCGCCGACGACGCCATGGCCTTCCGCACCGTGGTAAAGACCGTGGCTCATCAGAACGGCCTCTGCGCTGATTTCTCACCGAAGCCCCTGGCCGATAAGCCGGGCAACGGCTTCCACATAAATATCTCCGTCAAGGAGGATAAGAACCATATCATACTGCCCTCGGTCATCGCGGGGATACTTGAACATATCAAGGCTATGACCCTGTTTTTGAACCCCACCGAGCAGAGCTACCGCCGCTTCGGCAGCAATAAGGCGCCCAAGTTCGTCTCCTGGTCCGGCGAGAACCGCTCCCAGCTGGTGAGGATCCCCGCCGCAACAGGCGAGTACAGGCGTGCAGAGCTCCGCTCCCCCGACCCCACAGCGAACCCCTATCTGGCCTTTACGCTGCTGATCTATGCAGGCCTCTACGGCTATAAGAAGGGGCTCTACCTCCCGCCCGTGGCTGACCTTGACCTCTTCAAGGCCGACGAGCAGGCGACCCGGGGCTTTGAAACGCTTCCCATGTCTCTCGAGGAGGCCAAGCGTGCGGCTGCATCCAGCAGCTTCATAGCCGAGTGTCTGCCCGAGAGAATGATCGGTATCTACTGCGGCTGACGAGCCGCTTTCCTGCCGCCGCAGGCAGTTATCCGAACCGGAAAGGAGAATGCCAATGGAGCTTAAAGAACGGCAATACAGCGTGCTGACCGTCTCGGCGCAGCCGAAATTCAACGAGTCCCTGAAAGCTCTGCTGGCAGAGCGGCAGTATTACCGCAGCGAGCTCGTTGAGAGCATAAGTGCAGCTAAGCGCACCGCCAACGACGCCGCATATGATTTTCTGATAGTGAATTCTCCCCTGCCGGACGATGACGGCCTCCGCTTTGCGATAGACCGCTCACAGGGCAGCAGATCCTCGGTACTGCTGCTGGTGCGGAACGAATACTACACCGAGATCTTCGAGCAGGTCTGTCCCTACGGGGTCTACACCCTGCCCAAGCCCTCGCCGCGTCAGCTCGTCACCCAGGCCTTCGACTGGCTGGAGAGCAGCTGCGAGCGTCTGAAAAACCTTGAAAAGCGCTCGGTGAAGCTGGAGGATAAGATGCAGGAGATACGGCTCGTGAACCGTGCGAAATGGCTGCTCATCTCCGAGAAAGGCCTAAGCGAAGAGGATGCCCACCACAGCATAGAGAAGCTGGCGATGGACAGATGCGTCCCGAAGCGAGTGATCGCAGAAGAGATCATCGCCGCAAGCGGGCAATAACAAAACAAACAAAGGCAGCACCGCCAAACCAAAGCGGTGCTGCCTTTTTTGCATAAGCCAATAGAACGAACGCGGAGCGAAGACCGCGGTTCCAAGGGCGCGGCCTATGCTCCGCATTTGGCTTTCCGGCCTTTGCTGTTCTTATAGGCAACACCGCACGACCCCTGTGCGTCAGATGCGAAGTCCAGGTTTTCGTCAGATTGCCTAAATTCGACGCAGGCGGGCTGGCGCCCGGCAAGGAGAATAGTGTCAACAAGTTGACACGGTAATAATGACGGATAAGCCGG
>JAFXXU010000037.1 GCA_017542125.1 Ruminococcus sp. | reverse complement strand
CGCAGTCAGATTTTTCGTCAGAGTGCATAAATTTGACGCAGGCGGGCTGACGCCCGGCAAGGAAAATTTGTGTGCTATGACGGAAAATATGCAAGCAGATGACGTGCAGAGGCGCAAGCCGCGGGTTGTGCGGTGTTGCCTATATACGGAAAGGAAGATACAAAATGGCTGTAAGAATATTATTGCTCACGGCGGAGGCTTTGCTCCTTGCGCTGTTTCTTATTGCATTCCCGGTGATAAACCTGGGGAACATCACGGGTATACTCGTTTCGCTGATACTGATGCTCATAACTGTCAGGTTCGGGGCTTTCAAGAAACTCATATCAAGGCTCTGGAGCAGTACCGGCGGGAAGATAGGCATTATCGCCGTCCTGATACTGCTCGCCGTGTTCATAGGCTTCGGCTGCTTCTGCACCGTCAGGATGCTCTCGGCCTTTGAAAAGCCTGCGGATAATGCCTCGGCAGTTGTGGTGCTGGGCTGTCAGGTCAAGGGGGAGCGCCCCTCTAAAATGCTCCGCCGCAGACTTGACGCCGCCATAGGATGCCTTAAGGAAAACCCTGAGCTGCCCTGTATAGTTTCCGGCGGCAAAGGCTCTGACGAGGCTATCTCCGAGGCGCTCTGTATGAAGAACTATCTGGCAGAGCAGGGTATCCCCGAGAGCCGTATCATAATGGAGGACAAGTCTACCTCCACCGATGAGAACCTGGAATTCTCGTTCAAGATCCTTGACGATCTGGGTCTTGACCGGAATATCATCCTGGTCACCGACGGCTATCACCAGTACCGTGCCCAGCTTAAAGCCAAAAAGCACGGCGCGGGCTCTGTGGGCTCTGTCTCTGCGGAGACGGAGCTGCGGTTCATCCCCACCTATTGGGTCAGGGAGTGGATAGCCATAGCTCAGGAGATGTTCCTCAGCTGAGTTGTCATCTGTCGGTAAGGAGCTTTATCACCGTCGGGGCTGCTGAGAGCGCAACGCAGACGGTCCATTCCAGAGCGCTTAGCTCAAACAGCGAGAATATACCCGCCAGGTAAGGCACCAGCATACAGCAGAGCATACACCCCAGAGATATGGCTATCGAGATCAGCAAAAACGGGTTTTCCGTAAGGTGCTGACGCAGCAGGGGAGTTTTCTCGCTGCGGCATTCTATGGCGTGTATCAGCTGTGAAAGCACGAGTGTGACTAGAGCCCCCGTCCGTGCGGCATTGAGGCCGCTGCCCATATTCAGCAGAATTGTAAAGGCCGCAAGGGTGGCTATACCTATCAGCGCTCCCCGGAGCAGCATCCTCCATAGCAGACCTCCGCTGAAAAAGCTCTCGCTCTCACGGCGCGGGGGTGAGTTCATTATATCCTTCTCCGAGGGTTCGGCTCCCAGAGCGATCGCCGGCAGGCCGTCGGTCACCAGATTGACCAGCAGTATCTGCGCAGGCAGCAGCACCAGCGGGAGTCCCATAATGATACCTCCCAGCATAGTCAGCACCTCGCCTATGTTGCAGGAGATAAGGTAGCGCACGAATTTGCGGATGTTCCTGTATATCGTCCGCCCCTCCCGGACAGCGGAGACCAGCGTGGCGAAGTTGTCATCCAGCAGAACGCAGTCTGCTGCCTGCTTGGTGACATCGGTGCCGCTTATTCCCATCGAGACTCCGATAGAGGCTTCTTTTACGGCGGGAGCATCGTTGACCCCGTCACCTGTCATGGCGCAGATCTTTCCCCGGCGCTTGAAAGCCCGGACTATCCGCAGCTTGTGCTCGGGAGAAACTCTGGCATATACGGCAGTAGTGTCGAGAACGGCATCCAGCTGATCGTCTGTTAGCCTGTCAAGTTCTTCGCCTGTCATGGCGTTCAGACCCTCCCGGAGGATACCTGCCTCCCTTGCGGCAGCACAGGCTGTCAGCTTGTGGTCGCCGGTTATCATTACCGTTCTGATGCCCGCACGGGAACATTCCTTGACGGCGTTCTTTGCTTCGGGCCGCAGTGGGTCGCTCATAGCCATAAGACCCAGCAGCACCTCTCTCCCTCCCTCTGAGACAGAGAAGGCCAGCACTCTCATGCCCTCCGCCGCCCGGCGCTCAATGAGCGCCGAAACACCGTTTCTCCCCGCCTCACCCATAGGATACGCCCTGCCCTCATCATCCATAAGATGCCCGCAGCTTCTGAGCAGAACATCCGGCGCACCCTTCTTGTATATCCGCTCAGTACCGTCAACGGTAAGGGTAACTGTCATATATTTCTTAGCGCTGTCAAAGGGATCCTCATCCACGCGGAAGCGGCGGTAGCTCTCGGCATCGATGCCGCCCTTTATAGCTGCCGCAAGCACCGCAGCCTCGGTGGGATCACCCTCCGCCCGGAGCCCCGAGACCTCGCCGCCCCTGTCCCGCTTGAAGGATATGTCTTCCCTGACTATCCTGGCGTTGTTGCACACCGCCGCGCAGCAGAGCAGCTCAAACAGGGCTTTGTCCTCCCAGGGACGAGCCTCCGAACCCTCGCTGTCACAAAGAACGCCCTTGTCGTTAAAATCAAGCTCTCGGTTCTCTATTCCGCAGACGGTAATGCTCCCCACAGTCATCTTGTTCATTGTCAGAGTACCCGTCTTGTCGGTGCAGATCACCGAAGCGCAGCCGAGAGTCTCCACCGAGTGTAAGCGGCTCACCAAAGCCTTCCGGGCAAGCATCCTCCTGACCGCCAGAGCCAGAGCGATAGTCACCGCCGCAGGCAGGCCCTCCGGTATCGCCGCAACTGCTATGGAAATTGAGGTCATAAGCATATCGGGGATCGGCTCGCCCCGCAGCACTCCCGCAATGAATACCACCACGCATACCCCGATGCAGATCGCCGCCAGCACCTTTCCAAGCTCACCCAGCTTTTTCTGTAAGGGGGTCAGCTCTTCGCCGGCGCTTTCAAGCATTGAGGATACAGCCCCCATCTGTGTCGCCGTCCCCGTTGCCGAGACCTCGGCGCGGCACCTGCCCTTTAAGCAGACTGTCCCCATATAGACCATATATGGCAGGTTCAGAGATGTGGTATCGTGTTCCTCGTCATAGGCTCGCTTCTCGGCAGGGAGCGCCTCCCCCGTAAGGATCGCCTCATCGCAGGAGAGAGCCGTGCAGTGCATTATCAGACAATCCGCAGGGACTCTGTCGCCTGCTTCCAGCTCTATGACATCCCCGATCACCAGCTTTTCCGCAGGTATAGTCACCAGCCTGCCGTCCCTCCAGACCCGGGCGGTGGGAGCAGTAAGCTCGGCAAGATGCTCCAGCGTTTTCTCGGCACGGTATTCCTGAATGAATCCCAGTACCGCGTTCACCACTACGATTATGATGATCGGCACCGCATCGGCGTATTCCCCGATGATCACCGAGGCTCCAGCGGCAAGCAGGAGTATCATCACCATAAGATCGCGAAACTGCCCAGCAAAGATCTTTGCCGCAGAGCTCCTCTTTTTACCTCCCACACGGTTCTCACCGTTGAGTATCAGGAGCCTCTCGGCCCTCGACTCGGTAAGCCCCACCGTCTCTGCATTTGGCTGAGACGTCCTTTCCTTCAAAGCTGTCATATCTGTCCTTTCCTTTCCCTATCGGCTGGAGTAGCGTGTCCGCCCGATAAATACTATTCGCAGAGAAAGGAAAAAATACCTCGTAAGGGAGTGACCCCGCTTGGAAACAAACAAAAAAAAGATCTATGCCGACTGTGCCGCCACATCCCCCCTCTCGGAGAGAGCCCTCGCCGCCGCTATGCCCTTCCTGACGGAAAGCTTCGGCAATGCCGGTTCCGTCCATTCCCTCGGGATGCGCTCGGCAAGAGCGGTCTTTGATGCCAGAAACAAGATAGCCGCTCTCCTTGGAGCAGGAGCCGAGGAGATATTCTTCACCTCCGGCGGCTCCGAGTCAGATAACTGGGCGATACGCTCCGCTGCCGCACTCGGCGCAAAAAATGGCAAACGCCATATCGTCACCTCCGCCGCAGAGCATCACGCCGTCCTCAACACCTGCAAATATCTGGAGCAGAACGGCTGTGAGGTCACATATCTCCCCCCCGACAGTGAGGGGAGAGTCTCTTCAGAAAGCGTTGCAAACGCCCTGCGTGAGGACACGGCGCTGGTCTCGGTGATGTATGCCAACAACGAAGTGGGTACGGTCAACCCCGTCGGTGAGATCGCAGAGCTTTGCCGCAGCAGGGGAGTGCTGTTCCATACGGATGCGGTACAGGCCGTGGGTCACGAGCAGATAGATGTCAGTACCCTCGGCGCGGATATGCTCTCATTCTCGGGGCATAAATTCGGTGCCATGAAGGGCATCGGCGGCCTATATGTCCGCAAGGGGCTGAAGCTTCCGCCTCTGATCTTCGGAGGTGCCCAGGAAAGCGGCCTTCGCGCCGGCACCGAGAACGTCCCCGGTATCGTTTCGATGGCTGCAGCGCTGGAAGAGAGCCTTGAAGAACTTGAACCAAAAAATACCCGCCTCGCCTCTCTGCGTGACCGTATCACCGAAGACCTGCTGCTGATACCTGACAGCCGCCTAAACGGCTCCCGTACAGAACGTCTGGCGGGGAACATCAATATCTCATTCGCAGGGGTCGAGAGCGAGAGCCTGATCCTTATGCTGGATATCAAGGGCATACAAGCCTCCGGCGGCTCCGCCTGCACCTCCCATTCCCCAGACCCCTCCCACGTTCTGCTCTCAATGGGCGTGGACAGGGCTTTGGCAAGCGGCTCGCTGAGGCTGTCCCTCCATCCCTCCCTAACGGAGGATGAAGCGGATAGGATCATCAACGCCGTAACCGAAACGGTCGCTATGCTAAGAGCCAATATGCAGAGATAAGCTCTCGTTCACAAAAAATTTACAAGACTATTTGTTCCCTTTAAATTGACAAGCCCGCACCAAAATGGTATAATATTTGAGTATCCTTGCTTGCACCCTGAGTGCAGGCGAAATCCAGAAGGAGGTGTAAGAAATGGCAAAGGTCAATGAAACTTACGAGGCTGTAGTAGTATTCAGCTCCAAGCTGGGCGAGGAGGCTATCGCCGCTCTCACCGCTAAGTTCGACGATATGATCAAGGCAAATGCTCAGGAGGTCACCGTCAACGATTGGGGCAAGCGTAAGCTCGCTTATGCTATCAATTACGAGACAGAGGGCAACTACGTTCTGTGGAGCTTTACATCTGAGCCTGCATTCCCCGCAGAGCTCGAGCGTGTACTCGGCATCACCGACGGTGTGCTTCGTTTCCTCATCACCGTAAAGTAAGCAAAGCGAAAATCGAAACGAACAACTTTTAATCAGGTTAAAACAACGAAAGAGGGTATTGAACATGTTGAACAGAGTTATTTTAATGGGTAGGATCGTAAACGATCTTGAACTTAAGCAGACACCGCAGGGCGCAAGCGTTCTTTCATTCACCATAGCTGTTGACAGAAATTTCGTCAAGCAGGGTGAAGAGAGACAGACCGATTTTATCGACTGCGTCGCCTGGAGGCAGCAGGCCGAGTTTATCACCAGGTATTTCGGAAAGGGCAGAATGATCGCTCTTGAAGGAAATCTCAGAAAGAGAGTTTGGGAGGATAAGAACGGCTCTAAGCATTATGTGACCGAGGTATATGTTGACAATGTTTCGTTTACTGGTGAGAAAGCCCAGAACAACGGTCAGGGCGGCTACCAGAACAACGGTTACCAGAATAACAATGGCTACCGCAACAACGGCTATCAGCAGAACGGCGGCTACAATCAGGGCGGATATCAGAATAACAGCTATCAGCATGATCAGGGCTATCAGAATCAGGCTCCGATGCCTCAGCAGCCGGATCCGTCGCAGGGTGTTCCCAATATCGGCGATATGGTCGATTTCGACGGTCAGCTCAACGACAACGGCGTTCCTTTCTGATCCGGCTTACCCCTACAGCTTTTAAGTAAGGAGGATCTTTATCATGGAGAGAACCGCAAGGCCCATCAAGAGAGGCCGCAAGAAGGTTTGTATGTTCTGTGTTGACAGAGCTGAGAAAATTGATTACAAGGATATCGCAAAGCTCCGCAAGTGCATGACCGAGAGAGCTAAAATTCTCCCCCGCCGTGTTACCGGTACCTGCGCATATCATCAGAGAGAGCTGACCACCGCTATCAAGAGAGCGCGTCATCTTGCTCTTCTCCCCTATGTTGCTGACTAAGCTCCATAGCGAACTGAATATCAAGAGCCCCTTCCGGAAACGGGAGGGGCTCTTTTTCGGTCTGTGTTACATGAGCTTGTTCATGATGAATACTGCTGCGATGACTAAAGTGTTGGAGATCAGTACCGAAAGCAGGAAAGCGGGGAAGGAAACTCCACCGGCTTTGGTGATCTGTGTTACGGCAGCTTCGTCACCCTCTGAGGTGTCCTCGGAGAAGCCGGAGCTCTCGCGGATGGTCATTATCTTTTTGCGGGCGGTCTTGTAGTACCAGTAGTTGGCGAAGATCGCAGCTACGCATTGCAGCACCATAAGCGCCGAGGATGTGGCGTTCAGGATCATCGAGAAATTGGAGCTCTTCACCAAGCTCTCGGTCACAAAGCTGATGCTGGGCAGATATCCCGCAAAGGACATCACCATTATTGTCGGTATCGAGAGCGCTACGGTCAGCAGCAGATAGATGGTGCCGATAAGGTTCATCTTGCGGTAGAAGAACCAGTACTGCGGGAAGAGCAGAGCGCAGAAGTTGAGGCTCGCCTTGCCGCCGAATTTTCCGAAGCGGATGAAGTGGGCTAAGAACGAAAACTGGTTCTTGCCGACGTATCTTGCATAATCCCCCAGCTTGACACCGTCTATATCGGAATTCTGATCAAAGCGCATGGGCCCCTGTGCTCCAAAGCCTGCGGAGCCTGTGGGGTTGCCCTCGAACATATTGTTCCCGAAGCTGCTCTGGGTATTTCCGCGGGGAGTCGAGCTCTGCTCCGGGTTGTCATTGAACTCCCGGGGCTCGTTTAAGGTCTCCATAGTCAGAGGCAGACCGCAGCGCTTGCAGAAAAGCCCATCGGGAGGATTTTCATGACCGCAGCGAGCGCATCTTATCCCCTCGCCGTCAGCTGAGGCTGAAGCGGCCCTTTCGTGCTCCGGCTTCCAGAAGCCGCCCTCCAGGTGGAGAGATTCGTTGATGCAGCTGCCCTCACGCAGCCAGCACTCCCGGTGATAGGGAGTGCCGCAGTCGGGGCAGACCACTATATCGTCGGTATCTTTAAAGGATTCATTGCAGGCGATACACTTTTGTCCGTCGTATTTTCCCATTTGGTCCATTCCTTTCTTGTCTTTGGGGCTGAATACAGCTATACGTCCTATATTATAACACATTATTTCTCAAAAAGCTAGTACCGGAGTCAATTTTTCACATTTTCACCACAAAAAATCATCCCGGCGTCACAGGAAAGGGTGAAATGCGGGGCTTTCTGCTTGACTTTATCTCATAAAAAAGTTATAATTATAGTAACAGAACAGTATTTTCCGCGAGAGGAAGATGTTTATGGCGAAAAAAGTCTACGATAACCGCGAGCTTTCGTGGCTCAAATTCAATATGCGTGTCCTTGAAGAAGCTCAGGACAGCTCCGTGCCCATAATGGAGAGGCTCAAATTCGCTTCGATATATTCCAGCAACCTGGATGAATTCTTTATGGTGCGTGTGGGAGCCCTTATCGACCAGCGCCTCTTTGACGACGACGAAAAGGATAACAAGACCAAGCTGCGCCCCTCTGAGCAGCTGCTGGAGATCTATTCCCGGGTGGGGAAGCTAGCCGAAAAGAAGGATAAGACCTTTGCCACTGTCAGCTCCGAGCTGGAGCTGAAAGGTGTCTCACGCCGCAGCTTCAAGAGCCTCAACAAGTCTGAGCAGGATTTCATCGAGAGGTATTATTCCTATGAGATAGAGCCTATGCTCAATGCCGTCATAGTTGACCGAAAGCACCCTTTCCCCTTTCTCGGGGATAAGGAACTCTTCGTCTGTGCGAAGCTGGCTTCAAAGGCAGGGCTGCTCATCGGCCTGATCAGCTGCTCCGGCAAATTTGACCGTGTTGTCTTCCTGCCCAACGAAAACGGCCTTGTGCATTATATGCTGGTGGAGGATATAATCTCCGCCTATGCCGAAAGGGCTTTTTCTAGCTATAAGATCGAGGAACGCGCCGTGCTGCGTATAACCCGCAGCGCCGATATAAGCCTCGACGATGATTTTGATATGGAGCTTGACGCCAGGCAGAATATGTCTGAGCTGATAAGCAAGCGCAAGAGGCTCCGCCCCGTCCGTATGCAGCTGAGCCGCGAGCTTCCCGCCGAGGTGGTGAATGAGCTCTGTTCAAGGCTGGAGCTTTCACCCAAGCAGGTCTTCGTGGAGAAGGCGCCCCTTGACCTTGGATATGTGTTCTCCCTCTGCCCGAAATGCTCTCAGCGTTCTGAGATGTTCTACTCCAAGCGGGAGCCCCAGCCCTCCCGGATGATAGACGAGACCCGCCCGATGATGCCTCAGATAGAGGAGCGGGATCTGCTGCTTTCCTATCCCTATGAGTCGATGAAGCCTTTCCTGCGTCTGCTGGACGAGGCTGCCGCCGACCCGGATGTACTCTCGATGAAGATGACACTTTACCGTGTGGCCAAAAATTCCCGTGTCATCAAAGCACTCTGTACCGCCGCCGAAAACGGCAAGGAGGTCTTTGTGCTGGTGGAGCTTCGCGCCCGCTTCGATGAAGAAAACAACATTGAGCAGTCCCGCCAACTTGAAGAGGCGGGGTGCAGAGTCGTCTACGGCCCTGCAGGCTTCAAGGTCCACTCTAAGCTATGCCTTATCACCAAGAAAACTCCCGACGGAGTCAGGTATTATACCCAGGTGGGTACCGGCAACTATAACGAAAAGACCTCGGAGCTCTATACCGATTTCTCTCTGATGACCGTGAACAACGATATCAGCCTCGATGCCTGCGATGTGTTCAAGGCTCTCTCTATGGGTGAAACGGTGGATAATATGCGTCTGCTTTGGGCAGCGCCCCATTGCCTGCAGAACCGCGCCGTTGAGATGATGGATAACGAGATCCGCATTGCCCGGGCAGGCGGCGAGGGTTATGTGGGCCTGAAGCTCAATTCCCTTACCGATAAAGTCCTGATCGACAAGCTGATCGAATGCTCTCAGGCGGGAGTTAAGGTGGAGCTGGTCATCAGAGGGATTTCCTGCCTGGTCGCCGGCATAAAGGGTGTCACCGAGAACATAAGGCTCGTTTCCATAGTGGGACGATACCTGGAGCACGGACGCATTTATATCTTCGGCGAGGGCGTAAGGCGGAACATCTATATCTCCTCCGCCGACTTTATGACGAGAAACACCACCCGCCGTGTGGAGATCGCAGCACCCGTTCTCGACGAGGAGCTCAAAGCCAGGCTCGCGGATTATTTCTCGGTACAGTTCCGGGATAACGTCAAGGCACGCGAGCAGCTCTCCGACCGAAGCTATGTCCACGTCAGCAACGACGAGATGCCTCTGGATGCTCAGAAGCATTTTATAGCCGAAGCCTATGCAAACGTCCCCAAGCCCAAGCCCCAGCCCGCACCGGAGCCCCCGAAAAAACAGGGCTTCTTCGCAAGGCTGTTTGCCTGGTTCAAAAAGAAAAGCTGAAACAACAAGCCCGCACCTGTGAGAACAGATGCGGGCGTTATCATTTATCCTGCTGGGATCAGCCCTCGCCGTTGACACGCATGATAGCGTCTCTGGTGGAATTGAGCTCGTCCATGCTCTTGGCAAGTGCCTTGCCGGAGTTGGTAACAGCCTTCATAGCGTCGTTCAGGGTCTTTTCGAGGCTGTTGGCAAGAGCCTGCTTGATCCTCTTCTCCTGAGCTCTTGCATCGGCAACGATGCCGTCGGCTTCCTCTCTGGCCTGTTCAAGCTCCTGCTTGGCGACCTCTCTGGCCTGCTTGATGATCTCCTCCTCTGAAACGAGAGCCTTAGCTCTCTCCTCAGCCTTGCGGATGATCTGCTCAGCCTCGCGGTTCGCGCTGTCGATTATAGCCTTCTGCTCTCTGGCAGTCTCCTTAGCCTGATTGATCTCCTCGGGCATATTGGCTCTGATGCTGTCTATGTACTCACGCATCTGATCCTGATCGACCATCTTCTTGCTGGAAAAGGGAACAGCGGTAGATTTGTCGAGCAGGCCTTCCATAAGCTCTAAAATTCCGTCAATACTCATTCTTGATTACTTCCTTTCGTATTATTCATAGCGGGTGCTAATCTTTTTATTATAGCAGAACGTATCTGCTCGGGAACAAATTTGCTGATATCCCCTCCGAGGCTCCCTATCTGCTTGACCATGCTCGACGAGAGATACATATTCTCGGGAGTGGTGGTCAGGAAAACGGTCTCGGCAGTGGGGCAGAGCTGTTTGTTTGCCAACGCCATCTGGAATTCATACTCAAAGTCTGATACTGCTCTGAGCCCCTTGACTATGGCACAGGCATTGGTGCGTTCAAGGTAGTCGGCAAGGAGACCTCCGTGGCAGTCCACCACCACATTCTCAAAGCCGTGGACTACGGCGTTTATCATTTCAAGCCGTTCCTTTACCGTGAAGCAGGCCGTCTGCTTGTCGGGGTTGAAGGATACCAGAACAATTACCCGATCAAAGAGCTGCGAGGCTCTGTTGATGATGTCCAGATGCCCGTTGGTGATGGGATCGAAGCTGCCGGGGCAAACTGCAATTCTCATTTACTCCTCCTCCGAACCGCCGACGTCGTAGACGCTCAGCATTATTTTACCGTACCGATAGCGCTTGCGGAGCTTTAATTCACCGTACTCCTCGGCAGGGGCGTACTCCTTTTCGTGTTCGCAGACCACCACGCCGCCATCATTCATCACTCTGCCCAGCAGCGGGAGCGCCTTATCGAGCAATCCCTGACGGTAGGGCGGGTCAAGCAATGCGATATCGTACTTTGCGGGGGTAAGCTTCAGGAAGTTTATGCTGTCGGTATTGTCTATCCTGGCGCTGTCATTCAGCTTGCAGTGGAGAAGGTTCTCCTTGACAGTATCGGCAGCCGCCTTGTTTTTGTCTATGAAGGTGCAGCCCGAGGCTCCGCGGCTCAGCGCTTCTATACCCAGCTGACCGCTGCCTGCGAACAGATCCAGCACATTAGCTCCGGGGACGCTGAACTGTATTATGGAATAGATAGCCTCCTTGACCATATCGGTGGTGGGGCGGACGTCCTCACCCTCCAGAGTCTTAAGCTTCATTCCGCGGGCTTGTCCCGTGATAACTCTCATTCTGTATTCTCCTAACTTCATATATAATTTAATTATACTATAATTTTCCGGCTTTGTCTATACCATTTTGAGATTTTTTTTGATAAAGTATGAAAAATCCTGTCAAAAAATGCCGTAAGGCCTTGCACTTGGCTCAAAAATGATGTAAAATAGAAACAGGGTAACGCTTTATATTACATCTGAATAATATATCAGCAGAGAATATATGCAAGGAAGGTGTATATTATGCTGCTGACAGCTCTGCTGGTTTTTGTCCTGATCGTTGCCTGCTATGTCGTCTGGAGGAAGCAGGTCCGCCGTGAACGCGGGCAGAACGGTTTTATCCTCATCCCCTGTGTTTCCGATGTCAAGGTGCTGGAACACAGGGTAAAGACCGCTTATTGGGGGGAGCGTCTGGAAAGTGCCGCCACCCGCCGCAGGATACTGATAGTCACCTTCGGGCTGCGGGCAGAGACCTTCACCGCCAAAAGGCTGGCAGCCTCACTTGACAATGTTGAGACCGTAGATATCACCGCCCTGGCTGACAGGATAAGAAGGGAAGTATAGATATTGCTGTTTTTTAAAAAGAAGTCCCAAGAAGGGGAATCGCCGATAAAGCAGAAGGTCAAGGATATGAAATGCCGCCAGATAAGCTATGTGGATACTGATTTCTCCGAGCTCGTTCGGGATATGAAGCAGGACAGCTCCGCCATTCTAAAGCTTAAGCCCGTGAACTATTACGCCGTCAAAAATCAGTACATTATGGCTCATATCTATACCAATGAGGACCTTTCGGAGAATTACGTCTTCTTTACCCGTATCGAGCAGGAGCGCCGCACCGATAAAAGTGATTATTTCCCCCTGGATGAGACTACCCTGAAAAAGGCTTTGGCCAAAGTCGGCATTATACTTTGATAGTCAACCCCGTCCGCATAAGAAAGATACTCATATAGAAGTTTTAAGCCATAGTATTTCTGATTTACAGTCAGAAGTACTATGGCGTTTTAATTGACAATGCAGCAATGTTATGCTATAATTGTTACGAACATAAATCGGGATTTAGAGGTGAAAAGACATGAAAAACTGGAACGATCAAGCGGAACGTATCATGACTGAACGATTTGGAAAAGATACAGTTATTTCATTAGCAACTGTCGAAAATGGAATTCCTTATGTCAGATATGTGAATGCATATTATGAAAACCACTGCTTTTATACGATCACCTATGCTCTTTCCAAT
>JAFXXU010000036.1 GCA_017542125.1 Ruminococcus sp. | reverse complement strand
CGCGGCTGAAGCCTCTGCACGCCATCTGCCGTGTCAAGCCTGCTTGACGACCGGCTTATCCGTCATATTACCCAAATTCTCCTTGCCGGGCGCCAGCCCGCCTGCGTCGAATTTAGGCAATCTGACGAAAACCTGGACTTCTCATCTGACGCACAGGGGTCGTGCGGTGTTGCCTTAATAATTTGTATAATATCATCTTGCTGATATTATAGCACAGCGGCGGGAAAACGTCAAGGAGAAAAGCCGCCCTGTCCGATCTCAGCTGTGCTCCCGGGGACAATCCCCCCCCCCGCAGCGCCGCGAAAACACTTGCCGAGCTGTACTCACAGTAAACAGGGAGCGTCTGCGACCGGTTTTCCGTCCCGTTGCTCGCAGAGTGAGGGGCGGCAATAGAGAGACCTCCCGAAATACCGTGTGAGCGGCAGGCCTGGAGCACGCTCCCGAACCCCTTCGGCCCATCCTCGGCGTTTGTGTTGTTAGCTTGTGCAGGCCTTGCTCCCGCTTTTGCTCTTGACGCACTCGGTAAAATATGGTATACTTGTCTTGTCAGCAACCCCCAAAAAACTATCACAAGGAGGATCAGTTATGTCACCCGAGCTCTCTCTTGCCAAAGCATACGAAAAGTATTTCAAAATAGGCGCCGCTGTCGCTTTCCATAATATCGACAGCTATTACCCCGTCCTGGAAAAGCATTTCAGCAGCATCACCCCCGAGAACGAGATGAAGTATTCGTCTATCCAGCCCAAGGAGGGAGTTTTCACCTTCGATAAGATCGACCGCATTTTCGAGGTCGCCCGCAAGCTGGGCATCAAGGTCCGGGCTCACGCCCCCGTGTGGCATAACCAGACCGGCAAGTGGATGTATCAGGACGGCGACAAGCCCGCATCTCCCGAGCTGATCTATGAGCGCATCGACGCCCACTCCAAAGCCGTCTGCGAAAGATTCAACAAGGATGTCTACGCCTGGGATGTGGTCAACGAGGCTGCCCGGGACGAGGTCTTCGATGTGAACACCGGCGGCTCCCCCGTCTACCGCGAGAGCGATTATTTCAAGCTCTGCGGCGAGGGCTTCATCGAGGCTGCCTTCAAGTCCATGGCAAAGTATTCCCCCGACGCCCAGCTGTTCTACAACGACTATAACGAGTGCGACCCCGCCAAGCGTGAGCGCATCGTGACCCTGATACGCACCCTTCAGGACAAGGGCTGCCGTATCGACGGCTTCGGTATGCAGCAGCACTATTTCTTCGAGCCCGACTATGACGAGCTCAAGCGCTCCATCGAGACCTATGCGGCTCTGGGGCTGCGCCTGCATATCACCGAGCTGGATATCTCCCTGATGGCTACCCTCAACCCCGGCGAGAAGCGCCTCAAGCCCGAGGACGAGGGCTTCAAGCAGTATATCCAGCAGGCCCTCCACCCCACCCCCGAGAAGCTGGCAAAGATCGGCGATATATACGTTAAGCTGTTTGAGGTCTACCGCAGCTATTCGGACGTTATCGACAGCGTGACCACCTGGGGCGTAGCCGACGACTACACCTGGCTGGACTTCTTCGGCGCCGACCCCAATATGCCCAAGGTAAAGCAGTACCCCCTCCTTTTCGACGAGAACCACGAACCCAAGCCCTGCGTCGTAAGGCTCATCGAGGATGCCGAGGCGGGGAGATAATAACGAAACAAAACACCGCCCGCTGCTTTGCGGGCGGTGCTGTTATGTGAGCATTATTCTTGCCGTTCAAATCTTTTCCCGCCTATCGTCAGAGCGGCGACTTGCCCGGGGTCTATCAGGCAGTTGAAATTCACCAGCATACCTATGCTGCTGTTTTCAAGATAAAGCCCGTCGCCCTCGGAGCCGGTCTTTGCGGCGCGGGTGGTGGTCCCGTCCTTCCACTCGACGCTGTAATCCCAAGCCGTCTTACCGACATCGACAAGTGCTGCGAAGCCTATTTCCGAGAGATAGAGCTCCTCTCCCTCGGCGGTGAAGAGCGTCACGCTTTTGACGGGCTGACCTGCGGGGAGCTCTGCGGTAAGGCCATCAAATAGCGATGTGTCTGCCTCGCGTGCTGAGAATGTCAGTCTGAGCGGGCGCAGGAGATCGATGGTTTTATTTCCTCTGCGATAGAATATACAGCCCCGCATTGTTAGGGGCTGACCCTCGGTATAGGGGACGGTCCAAAGAAGCTGGACGTATTCATCTGCGGTCTCGCCCGTATCGGCATAGGCGGCAGAGACAGCCAGTTCGTTTTGGCGAAGCAAAGCCGCTCCTGCGCTGTCGAGAGCCTCCGCTGTCAGTATCGGGAAGGCGCGGTAATCATCACGGACAAAGCTGTCGACCGTGATGCGGAGATGTGCATTCTCTGTGGTGATACCCAGCATATGCCCGCCGCTTTCAAGCTGCTCCACCGCGCTTTCGGTGTAGAATTGCCTTACGCCGTCACGGTGGAAGATGAGCTTGCCGGCTGCCAGCATCGAGACCGACACCGCCGCCGCGATCAGCACAGCCGAGATCTGCTTGCCTGTGTGGGAATGCTTAGCGGTTTTCGGGGCTGCCTCCAGAACGTAGACATCGTCTATGCATTCCATCATATCAAATAATCTGTCAGCTTTCATAATTCAAATCCCTCGCTTTCAAGGTGTTCCTTTAGACGGGCGCGGAGCCTGTGGAGCATAACGTTTACGGCGCTGACCGTCATACCGCATTCCTCTGCGATCTGTGATGACGGGCAGAGATACCAGTACCGCTTCAAAAAAGCCCTTTGCTGCTTTTTGTTAAGGCTGCCCACAAAGCGGTTTATGCTCGCTCGCAGCTCCTTTTCGTCAAGCTCCTGCTCAACCGTATCAGCAGAGACACATTCTGCCAGCTCCTCTCTGATCTCGCAGACCGTACCGCCCCCGCGTTTTTCGCAGTTGAGAGCATTGAGGCGATTAAGCGCGAGATTGCGGGTTATCCGCCCGAGATAGGCTTTCAGGCTCAAGGGCTTTTCGGGCGGTATGCTGTTCCACAAAGCGGTAAGCGCATCGGCAGTGCATTCCTCTGCATCCTCGGGAGAGGGGAGGATATTCGCAGCGATATAACGGCAGTATGCGCCGTATTTTTCCAAGGTCTCCGCGATGGCTCGCTCGTCCCGTTTCAGGAAAAGACCTATTAGTTTATTATCGTCCATATGATCCGTCCTTTAAAAGCGCTTTCACTTATACAGACAGTTTTTTTCACCGGATATTACATTCATGAAAGAAAAAACTGCGCTCACACCTTCGATGTGAGCGCTTTTGATCATTCGTATGCCGAATCCCGTATCAGCAGGCCGAAGGTGCCGGCACCGCAGTTTACGGCGATAACGGGTGAGGCTTGTGTGAAGTAGATCGCGTCGAACTCGGCGCGTTTTTCTATCTCCGCTCTTATCCAGTCCATATCGCGCTTGGTGAGGCCGACATAGGTAACAAAAAGGATGCGCTTGTCGATGGAGCTCTCACGCCGCAGCACGGATTCGATGTATTTCCTCCAGGCTTTTTTGCGGTTGCCGAAGTAGACTCGCCCGACACCCATCTTTCCGCGCTTCAGCACGAGGACGGGCCTCGCCATCAGCGACTTGGTTATTGAGGCGATCCTGTGGCTAACCTGCCCGCAGCGGGCGAGGAAGTCCAGGTTGTCCACTACGAAGCTGGTATGGATGCGGCTGTGCATCTTGTTCAGGTGTGCCGTGATCTCCTCCGCGCTCTTGCCCTCTTCCGCAAGGCGGCAGGCTTCGATCACCATAAGTCCCTGGCCGCTGGAAAGGTGCCCCGTGTCTATGACTGTAACGTTGTCGAAGGCTCTGGAGGCTTCCACAGCCACAGGGCAGCCGCTGTTGGCAAGCTCGCTGGAAATGGATATATGGACGATGTTGTTGGCGTTAGCCAGCTGTGCCGCGAAGAAGGATTCTATGGTCTGAACATCGGGAGCCCTTGTCGCTACCTTCCGGGACAGATCCTCCATATATTCCAGCAGACCCCTGGTCTCGATCTCCACGCCGTCCAGGAACTCGCCCTCCTTGGTAACAACAAGGTGGGGCAGTACGGCTATGCCGTAGCGGTCGATGAGCTCCTGGGGAAGATCCGCCACGCTTTCGGTGGTTATGGCAACGGTCTTCTTGCGCTGCTCGTTCTTCATCCAGGAGACAGTCTCTCTGAGTATCTCCTCGCTGTCGCCCGAAACGTAGGTGAGGTCGTGGGGCAGCAGCCTGTAAAGCTCCTTCTCCAGAACGTCACCGGATATGGGCTTGACCAGGTACCCGTCGAAGCCTTCCTTCTCGTAGAGCAGCTTGCTCTCGGTGCCGGCGTTGGCGGTAAGAGCCACTACCTTGGCCTCACGGCACTTTCCGCCTATCTGGGTCCTTATGGCGTGGAAGCACTCTATGCCGTCCATTTCGGGCATAAGGTGATCCATAAAGATAACGTGGTAGGTCTCGCCCAGGGTGAGCTTGAGAGCCTCGGCACCGCTGGAAACGGTATCCACCCTCACCTTGGTATCACGCAGCAGCTTTGAAACTACCAGCAGGTTCGAGGCGTTGTCGTCCACCACCAGCACCTTGGCGTCGGGGGCCTCGAACTTGGCAGCGTGAGTGCCTATCCGCTCGTGAGGTCTGTCGCCCCGGATAGTGATCTCGCCGATGCTGTCCTCGCCCACGATGCGCTGGGGTATCTCGATGATGAAGGAGGAGCCCTTGGTGTAGATGCTGTTTACGGTTATCCTGCCGCCCATAAGATCCACGAACTGCTTAACTATGGAAAGCCCCAGACCCGTGCCCTCGATGTGGCGGTTCTTTTCCTCGTCCACACGGCGGAAGGCTGTGAACAGGTAGGGGATGTTCTCCTTCTTGATGCCTATGCCCGTGTCGCTGACGGTGTAGATAACGTTCATCACGCCGCCGTTCACCTCACCCGACTGGATGGAGAGGGAGACAGAGCCCTCCTTGGTGTACTTGATGGCGTTGTTCAGCACGTTTATGAGTATCTGCTTGATCCTTACGTCGTCGCCCATCAGCTGCGCAGGGATGTCGGGGGCGACGCTCACGCGGAAGTCCAGCTTCTTTTCCTTGGCTCTGATCCAGAGCATACCCACTATCTCCGAGAGCATATCTCCCGTTGCGTAGGGTGCAACGGAAAGCTGCATCTGCCCCGAGGCGAACTTGGACATATCCAGTATATCGTTTATCAGGTGGAGCAGTATCTTACTTGCGGACTGGATGTTTGCCGCATCCTCCGCCACCTCTTCGGAGATGTTCTCCCGCAGGATCATCTCGTTGAGGGCGATGATGGTATTGATAGGCGTTCTGATCTCGTGGCTCATACTGGAGAAGAAGTGGTTCTGAGCGCGGTTAAGAGCCTCGATCTCCTTCTTCTGTTCCTCTGAACGCTTGGTCTCCCTGGCGTACATCTTATTGCGGAAGGAGATCATCATACTCATACACAAGCCGATGATGACAAGGGCTATGAACGAGAATATATGCGCCATGAAGGAATTGTTGGGGATGACCAGCGAGGGATATTCGTAAGAGAGCCCCCAGCAGACGCCGGCAGTGGCGAAATCCAGTATCAGCATAACGATGAGAGCCTTGCCCTCAAGGCACATATTCACGAAGAATATGCTGAACAGGAACCACAGCGGAGCGTCACCGTAGACACCGCCGCCGCAGAAATAGGTGAATGGCAGGTAGACGAATATCATTCCCGCTGAGATTATCACCGCTCCCAATCCTATGCGGTCCTTCCGCACGGATATGACCGTTACCAGCACAAAGAGCAGTATCCCTGCCACCAGAGTGAGTATCTCGATGAGCTTTGAGCCTGTGAACATTATCTCCACCAGGGTTATCATCCACAGGGCGATGGTGATAGTCATTATAAGGATGAAAAGCCGCTCGCGCAGGCTCTTTTCGCTTGAAAGGATATAGCTGTGTATCTTTTTCAGGAACATATCACTCACCCCCCTCAACCGGCTCGAATTCCATTACCCCGTCATCGTCATCTTCGGGGAGGAATTCCATCGGAGCGTCGTCGGCTTCGGCGGGAGGTGCTTTGCCCAGAGCCTCGCTTATGCCGTCGGTAAGGCTGATATAGTCGCTCATAAGCTCGTCGTGACCCTGCTCTATCTCCTCAAAGCGCTGTTCCTTGGCAGCCAGTTCCAGCGCCGCGGCACGGTCGCCGACGGTGTTCTGACCTATCATCCGCGAGGTGCTCTTCAGCGCGTGGACGAGTATCTCGTAGTTGTGTATATCCTTTTCGCGGTAGAAGGCGTTCATCTTTTCGCGCTTTTCGGGAGCCTCCTTGACGAACTGCTCCAGCAGCCCGGTGTAGAGCTCCATATCGTCCATACAGTAGCCGAGACCCGTGGCAGTATCCAGGCCGAGAGCCTCCAGCTTTTCGGTGAGGCTCAGCTCCTTGGGTCCCTCGGGGACCTCGAGAGCGGGCTCCTCCTGCGGGAGGGCTGCTTCGGTTGAGGAGGCAGCCTCCTTATCCTGCCCATTGGCAAAGGTCACAGCCGAGCGGGGCAGCACCTTTTTCAGAACTCTTTCCAGCTCCACCAGCTCGATAGGCTTGCTGACGAAGCCGTCGAAGCCCACCGAAAGGAACATCTCCTTGGCGGTGCTGACAGCGTTGGCGGTAAGTGCAACGATGGGAACGTCGCCGTGACCGTGTACCTTGTTGGCGCGGATATGCTTCATAGTCTCGACGCCGTCCATGCCGGGCATCATATGGTCGAGGAATACTATATCGAATTCCCGCTCGCGGCAGAGGTCGATAGCCTCCTGCCCCGAGGCGGCGTTGGTTACTGCCATACCGTAGCGGCGGAGTATGTTCTTTGCCACCACCAGATTCATAGGCTCGTCGTCCACTACCAGGGCTCTTACGCCGTCGCAGCGTATCTGCCCGGCTTCCTCGGCGCTGTCACCGATATGCGAGTTGAGCACCGCGGCAACGGGGAAGCAGTAGAAGGGCTTAGCCATAAGCCTTGCCTTTGAGCCCTTGGGCAGATCCAGCCCCTCGTTGGCAACAACGCAGACTATGACCGTCTTAGCCAGCTCCTCGATGAGCTCTCTGGCGGCATAGTATTCCTCCTCGGCAACGAAGAGGTGGGTGAGCCTTACGGAGTTCAGCAGCTTTCTCAGGTTGGCCACGTTATCCACTCTGTGCATCTGTATGCCGAAGCCCACAACGATGTTGTGTATCATCATATTGTAGTATTCGCGGACGTTGGGGTCGGGGTATTTGTCCAGGTGGAGGAATGCGCCCAGGCAGAGCTTCTCGGGCTCAGCCAGCGACATACAGCTGGAGGGCTCGATGACCTTCTGGGGCAGGCTGACGGTAACGGTGGTGCCATTGTCGGGCTCGCTGACTACCTTGAGGAAGCCGCCCAGGGCTGCGGTAAAGCCGGAAACTATGGTCATTCCAAGGCCCAGACCTCCGCCGTGGCGGGTGCGCCCGGAATCAGCCTGATAGTATCTCTCGAAGATGCGCTCTACTTCCTCCTGGGTCATACCTATGCCCGTATCCGTGACCTTGATGAGCAGGTTCACGCCGTAGGGCTCGGGGACGGTGGTGAGTCTCACATACACGCCGCCCTCGGTGGTGTATTTCAGACCGTTCATTATCAGGTGGTAGAGTATCTTTTTCAGCTTGTTTATATCGGTGCTCATCACCGAGGGGATAGAAGGATCCACGTCGATGACCAGCTCCAGATCCTTCGGCTTGTAGGGGCGTATCTCGCTGACGAGATCCCCCAGCACCGAGGAGAGCATATAGTTCTCATAGTTGTTCGCCAGCTTGCCCCGGTCTATCTCGGTGTAGTCCAGGATATCGCTGATCTGCTCGGCCACCCGCCTGCCCGCGCTGCGGACATTCAGCAGGTTCGGCAGCTTCTCGGGGTCTGTTTCCTCATCGATGCAGATACCGGTAAGACCTATTACAGCATTTATGGGGGTGCGTATCTCGTGAGAGACGTTGGCTAAGAAGTCGTTGAGCCTCTCGGTGGCATCGGTGAGGTGCTCGATCTCGTCACGGGAGCTGTCCAGCACCGCCAGCCACTTGTTGATTATGGTCCTCGAGATGCTTCCTATCGCCGTGATGACCGCGACGTGTAGGATCGAGCGGGTGATCAGCAGGGTATCGAATTTCTCGCCGCTCTTGTAAAGCATTATGAGGCCGTAGCCCATAGTGATGTAGTAGAGTATCTGCAAAAATGTGACAAGGGGCTTTATGCCCGTCATGGTATAGAGTATCAGCACGACCGCCATTACCGAAACGGTGTCGAACACGCTGGTGGCATGGCTGCCGTAGAAGAAGAAGGTAAACATTATGAACGCCGAGAATATCCACACCCGGTGATCGGCTGAGAAGCTCTGTTCCAGGTGGAACACCCAGGATAGTATCACGCCTATGCCTATCGGTATCAGCGGCCAGGTCTCCCACTCCATAAGGAAGGTCTCTGCCGTCAGGATAGCCGAGAAGATAGTGAAGCTGATAAGTATGGTGATCTGCGATGCCTGGAACAGTTCGTTTTTGGTTACTGTCTGTTTCATTAGGATGCCCCGTTCATCTTATATTTCCAATACTTCGGTAAGGCTATCTCCCCAGCCTTCTGCGGTAGCCTATCAGCTCCGCCGTACCGCGGACCCTTGCCAGCAGCAGCTCGGGAAGTATGGGCTTGGTGATGATATCTGCGGCGCCCAGCTCGAGGCTGCGCTTTATCAGCTCGGGATCACTGCTCTCGGTCATCAGCAGGACGGGTATCTTGGCTGTCCTCTCGCCTGCCTTGAGCATCCACAGGACCTCAAAGCTGTCCTCCTCGGAGAGCTGTGCGTCCAGCAGGATGATGTCGGGCAGGGTCTCCTCGATAAACTTCATCAGAGCCCTCCCGGAGCGCACCGCGCTCACATGGTAGCCCGCCTGACTCAGGCACCTGCCCACCGAGGTAAGGTCGGCGCTGTTGTCATCGGCGACGGCTATGCGCAGAGCCGTGGGCTGAGAGCTCTCTGAGCCCGCCCCCACGAACCGGGTCTCGTCATCAATGACGAGAGCATCCCCCTGTTTGCGGCGCCAGTGCTTGACGATATTCTCGACTACCATCCTGATGGAGTCCTCGCGGATATCGGTCAGCAGGATGAAATACTGGTTCGACCTTATCCGCATCAGTATATCGGATTTTCTCAGCGAGTCCCGGATGTGCAGCCCGAACTCGTCACAGAGGTCGGTGAACCGGGCTTCGTCTGTTCCCTCACCGGGGGAGAGGGTATAGAGCACCTTGCAGGCGCTCTTGTGGTTGCGTATCATATACCGCATAACATAGCGGTAAACGTAGGTGAAAACATCCTTGTCCAGCTGGAGGGCCACGTTGGGTATGGCACGCTCGCCCAGTATCTCCGAGAGCTTGTTGATATCCAGAGCATTGGCTCCCGCCTCATCGGTGTAGGCGTCGGTGTGATAGAGAGCGCAGCCGTGCTTGCCGTTCTTCTTGACGGTGTAGAGCACCTTGTCAGCCATTTTCAGCAGGGTATCGCAGTCGTTGCCGTGTCTGGGCACGAACACTCCCCCGACGGAGGCTCCCAGGGGGATATCCATTTCCTCGCCCATGAGCTGCTTGGCCTTTGCCATAAGCTCGGTGTTGATCCTCTCGGTGAACCTTGCCACCTCGGAGGCCTCGTTCATCCCCAGAGCGAACATGGCGAACTCGTCGCCGCCTATCCTGCCTATCCTGCTGCCCTCGGGAGCAGCAGCGCGGAGTATATCCGCAAAGGCTATGAGGACGCTGTCGCCCATCTTATGCCCGTGGATGTCGTTCACCAGCTTAAAGGAGTCCAGGTCTATCATCATCAGGCAGCCCTGCTGAGAGGTGCAAAGCTTTGAGAGCTCGGCGTTGGCGGCAGCCTTGTTGAGAAAGCCGGTGAGCTTGTCGGTTGAGGCTTCGGCCCGGAGGCTTTTGAGCTTCTTCTGCTTCTCGATGACATTCCCGACACGCCTTATGAGTATCTCGGGGTCAAAGGGCTTCTTGATATAATCGGAGACTCCGGCTTCAAAGCCGTGCTTCTCGGTGTCGGAGTTATCGTCGGCGGTAAGGAAGATGACGGGGGTCTCGTCGGCACCTATCTCACGCTCTATGACGCGGAGGCGGTCGAGGGTCTCAAAGCCGTCCATATAGGGCATTTTTATATCCAGCAGGATGAGGTCGCAGGTCTCGCCGCCGATCATCAGGTCAAGCAGAGCCTGTCCCGAATGGAGAGCGGTAACGTGCATCTCGTTCCGGCTGAGGATATGTCCCGCTATTTTAAGATTAGAGGTATCGTCATCAACGACAATGATGCGGTTAGGCATAAATAGTCCTCCTGTTAAGTACATACTACATCATTATGAGTATACCACAAATGGTAAAAAGCGTCAACCGCAGAGGGGCAGTTTTGTTATATTACACAATTGCAGAGGCTGATATTCTACAAAGAGAGCAGCCCCGCCCCTGCGGGCATTTCTTGACATCAGGCAGAGCATCGGGTATAATGGAAACAGCCGCTCTGTTACGGAATCATAATACTTTTCCTCGCCGCCGTAGGCGGCGAAGAAAAACCGATCCCCCTCGGGCAAGCCCTCGGCCTATCCCGATGCTGACGATGCGGGCAGGGACGGGTGGTACCTCGTGTTCTGAAATGCTTCGCTCAGTGGATAATGTTGGATACTGGCGTCCGCTTTGCGGACGCTTTTTGTTTCGTATATTTATAGTTGTTGGTATTTTTACAAGCTTGGCCTGCTTTTTGAGCCAAACAGAGGAAGTTTTCGGTTTTTATTTGAATTGGCTTGAAACGGCGGAGATTTGGGAGCTTGGAGAGTTCGTTTCATATATTTACATAAGTCAAATTTAATATATTTGCACAAAAACTTTCAATGCTTTTGGGAGATATACACAAGTAAACGTTTTCATTTTTGATTATTTTACCAATTGATTTTTGTCTGCTCTTTTGCTAGAATATAATTACAGTTTAATTTTTGAAAGGATGCGGATTTTATGAAGATCAGAAAGCTTTTTGCAGGTATGGCAGCTATGGCAGTTGCCGCAACAATGAGCATCAGCGCTATGGCTCTTGATTTCACTGAGGAGAAGTCGGCAGGCATTTCGATGCAGTTCGATACCGATGTGAGCTCGGTGGCTGAGTGGGAGGATACTTCTGCTTCGATCACCAATTTCGAGCTGGGCACTGCTTTTGACATCACCCTCGACCTGGGCGACGGCGTTGGCAAGCCTGCAAACTATTTCTCCATCGAGACCGGTCTCGCCGGCGACGACAAGGAGGAGAAGAAGAATGACGACGGCACCGATACCTTCAAGTATGAGATCAAGGTAAACTCCATCAAGGCTGACGGTAACGATGTCACCTTTGATGCAAGCGGTCTTGACACCCACATCGAGGGCGGCAAGTACAGATGCGAGTTCTACAAGGATCCCAGCTGGGGCGGCGTAGCCAAGGCTGTTGACACCTCTGCTTTCCCTGAATTCAGCAAGCTGGTGATCAACGTTACCATCAACGAGAAGGCTCCCGCTCAGACCGCAGCTGAGGAGCCCGCCGCCGAAGAGCCCAAGACCGATGCACCCGCCGATACTGCTCCCACACAGACCGGCGCAGCTGAGGGTATCGCTCTTGCATTCGTTGCTCTTGCAGGAACTGCTCTGGTAGTTTCCAAGAAGAAATAATCAGCTCATTTCCTCCGATCTTTCGATCTCCGCCTCCGGTATCTCTGCCGGGGGCGGTTTATTTTTGTTCAGAGCATCCGGCAAAAAAAGACGCCTCCGCCGGGGGTGCCGGCAAAAGCGTCGGTAAAACTTGTTCAGAGCTCAAGTATGAGCGTCAGGGTGAGAGAACCTTCATTTTTGGAGAGGGAATAGGTGCTTGGGTCAAAGCCTGATGAGGCGGACAATGCTGCGCGGTTCAGCAGCTCGAAGATATGGGCGTTGCCGCCGTAGCTGGAGAACTCATAGTCCAGCACCTCGTCATATACCTGCTTGTCGGAGCAGCGCACCTGGACGAATTTATCCGAAAGGAACACCTTGCGGGAAATGGCTGCTGAGAACACCGTGTCGGCCTTTGAAACGTCGTCGATATACAGCCCCGACTTGATGAAATAGTTCAGGTCGGTCTTTGTGGCCGAGGGGTATTTCATCAGCCCGTCGGATTCCTCGGTATGGTCGCGGGCGATCTCCTCATCGGTGAGCCCGAAATAGTCGTAGCGGATGTAATCCTCGCCGATATCCGAGACGGGGTCGTCCCAGGTGATATCAAAGTTATACCACTCGTCATCCACCCTTATCTTGTTCCACATATGAGCCTCGCCGCCGTCCTTCGGGGTGATGCCCAGCACGGGGATGCATTCTATCCCGGACTTTTCGCAGAGCAGCATAAACGCCTTTGAATAGCCCTCGCAGACGGCCTCGCCCTCGCAGAGGCAGCCGTAGGCGGTATATGGGCTCTCGGCGTTCTCCTTGTAGCTGCACTTGCCCACTATGGCATCGTGGAAGCTTTTCAGCCGCTCGAAGATATCTGTATCTATGGTGGAGCCGACGATAACGTCAACGGCGTTTTCCAGCTCGGTATCCATACGCTTCTGCTCCGACTCGCCGTAGATGTATTTGAGGCGGCAGTCGGCCACCAGCCCGTCGCTGTCGGTGGAATACTTGAAGCCAGTATCTATCATTGCCAGCTCGGGCACGCAGGCGACAGTCAGTGTTATCAGCTGACCCAGCTGCTCCTTGGTTATGCCCAGCCCCGAGAGGTCGATGATGCCCTGCCGCTCACCGATGCCCTTGATCAGAGCCTTGCAGGCGGTGCGGAGGTTCTCGTCCTGCCCTTGGAGGTAGTAGTCGGCGGCAAAGGTGAGCCTGACGTCCTTCACCGTTTCCGATATATCCTGCCCGCCGGGGGCTTTTTCGGCGGTGCTCGTCGCATCGGTGAAGATGTTGGGAGCCCACTCGTTTTCCGCTCCCCCGTCGGAGGAGCAGCCCGTCATCAGCAGGCAGACAGCGGCGCTGAGCACCGCAAGCGTTCTTTTCATTTGTTTCCCTTCTCTGTTTCGGAGGTTACTGTTTGTCTATTGCCGCACGGAGCTTATCAATGGCGTTGCCCTCAACGCGGATGACTGTAAACTCAATGTTCTTCCACCTTACCGAAGGATCCTCGCCCTGTTCGGGTATATGTCCCAGCAGCTCGGTTATGAAGCCGCCGATGGTCTCGTGGACGCAGTCCTCGGGGGGCTCGGTGCCGAGAGCTTCAAAGACCTCTTCGAGGTCGGCTCTGCCCGAGATATCAAAGGTGTTCGGGGTGATCTCTTCTATGTCGGGGATCTCGTTGTCGTACTCGTCCTGTATGGAACCGACGATGGACTCCAGCAGATCCTCCATGGTTATTATGCCCGCAGTACCGCCGTATTCGTCAACGACCACGGCTATCTGCACCTTTTGAGAGGTGAATTCCTCCAGCAGATCGTCGCAGCGGCGGTTCTCGGGGATGTATTTGATCTCGCGGATAAGGTCTTTGAGGGGCTTATCTGAGATATCCCCCTCTATTGCCGTGCGCAGCAGATCCTTGGCGAACACCACGCCGGTTATCCTGTCGATGCTGCCGTCGTAGACGGGGAGCCTTGAAAAGCCCTCCTTCACCACAAGCTCCGCAGCCTCGCGGACGGTGGCCTCCTGAGGGAGAGCCTCCACCTCGGTGCGGTGTGTCATTATCTCATGTACCTCAAGATCGTCGAACTCAAAGATGTTCGAGATCATCTCGGCCTGGGCTTCCTCTATGCCGCCTGCCTCGTTCGAGGCATCCACCATCATCATTATCTCTTCCTCGGTGACGGTCTCCTTAAGGTCGGAGCGCTTCACGCCTATGAGCTTCAGCACCGCCCAGGCTATGACCGAGACGGTGAGCTCCACCGGCTTTATCAGCAGCAGAGCCAGCCTGTAAACGGCGCAGTTGGCGTAGGCGAAGCCGCTGCCTATCCTTCCCGCGGCGCAGAGACGTCTGGGGAGCACTATCCCCAGAGAGCATACCACTATGGCCGAAGCGGTCAGCACGATGAGCACGGTCAGCAGACGCATAGCAAGGCTGCTCCCCAGCAGACCCGAAAGGGGCTTGTAGAAGCAGACCGTCGCCGAGGCTGCCACCGCAGTGACCAGCAGGGCTCTGAGCATCAGCCCGGAGGAAGCCAGCCTCTCGGGATCGCCGAGAAGTTTTTTGAGCACTCTGCCTCGCCTGCCGCGGTCAAAGAGCTTTTCAGCCTCGCTCTCTCTGAGCTCCGTGATAGAATGCTCGCAGGCAGTCATATAGCCTGCCAGCAGGGTCAACAGTGCCAGGATGATAATACCGAGCCACGGTCGGCCGTCGTCCATTTAAGATACAGCTCCTTTATCGCCTTGCGCCCCTGGGGGCATTTTCCGTTTCCGAGGGCGCCCTCACCTGCAAAATGCAGGAAATATAGGGTACCACTATCATTTTACACTACAAGGGCCTCCCTGTCAATAGCTTATTTCAACATAACGCAGCGGGGGTGAATGGCAAATATTATCTATTCTTGCAGCAAAAATGACTTGACAGCACCTGGCTGTTGGTAAATACTCACAGAAAAAAGTCGGAAATTTTGTCCATTCGTACATAGAAAAATCAGAGCGGTTCTGATATAATATAAAAGGTAGTGTGTGATTTAATATTATTATATGATTTTTGAATTTGTTTTTTTCGGAAAGGAAAATGAATATGAACAAAGCTCTGAAAAAGATCGCGGCGGCTGTAAGTGCCGCAGCGCTGGCTGCCTGCACAATGACGGGCTGCTACCTGCTCCCCGATGAGGAGGAGGTGCTGGCTCCGCCTGTGGTAAAGGCTGCCGAGGTCAAGTATTCCACCGTGACCGTCGCCAAGAAGGATCTGGTGAAAAAGCTTGTAAATTCCGGCACCGTTGCCGCCGAGAAACAGTATTCCCTGGCCTATGAGAAGCAGGGGGGCACCGTGACCAAATTCTACGTTCACGCGGGCGACACCGTCAAGGAGGGGGACCCTATCTGTGAGCTGGACACCGCCGATGTGGAGTACCAGATCACCGAGAAGGAACTCTACAAGAAGCGCGCCGAGCTGAGCGTTGCCATCACCCGTCAGCGGGAGGGCGTAACTCAGGCTGAGATCGACCGCGCAGGCGTTGATGTTGAGCTGATAGAGAACGAGCTGGATAAGCTCTATGAGAGGAGAGACTCCGCAGTTCTCCGCTCGCCTATCGACGGTACCGTTTCGGCCCTTTCGGATATCCGTGTGGGCGACAGCGTGGGCACCGGTCAGACGGTAGCTACCGTTATCGACACCACGGGGCTGTATATCGCCATCAAGCCCTCCTCGGATATGTCAGCCTACGATATCGACACCGAGGTCATCATCAAGGTCGGCACCGACGAGTACAAGGGCAAGGTGTTTATGAACCCCAAGTCCATAGCCGAGTATAACGCCCAGCATACCGACGACCATGAGAAGGAGGATACCACCGGTATCAAGTATTCCTCTGACAGCGTTTACGTCCGCTTTACCGAGGATGCACCCTCACAGTGCGCAGGACAGCTGGCCGATGTCATAATCATTCAGGAGAGCGTTTCCGACGCCATCGTCATCTCCAACAACCTGATCAAGACCGTTGACGGTCAGAAGGTAGTCTACGTCCTCAGAGACGGTGAGAAGATCGCCGTTCCCATCGAGGTGGGGCTCAAGACCGGCTCGCAGTCGGAGATAAAGTCGGGTCTCTCGGAAGGCGACGAGATCATTATAAGATAAGCCGAAAAGGGAAGGGTATTAACAGATGCTTACATTGCTTTTCCGCAAAATGCGGAACACCAAATGGATGGTGCTGTGCCTGCTGATCGGCTTTATCATGGCGAGCGCTATGATGAGTACCATCCCCATATATATGAACGCCTCGCTCCAGCGTATGCTGGTGAAGGATATGGAGGAGTTCCAGCTCCAGAACGATATCTACCCCGGCGTTTATACCGCTACCCACAGCGTCAAGATGGATATATCCATCGCGGAGCAGAAGGCGGATATTGAGAACACTCTCAGCATAATCGACAAGAACTATGACGAGCTGGGCTGCCCCGCAGCCAACAGCAAGACCTATATCGCAGATACCTATATGTACGTTGCCGCCTCGTCCCACGACGACGGCGAGTCGCCCCCGAGGTTCTCTATCGGAGGCATGACGGGTATCGAGGATCATATCACCATACTCAGCGGCAGGATGTATGAGCCCGGCCAGCGTGAGGACGGAGTTTATGAGGTCATCGCCACCGAGAAGGCTCTTAAAGTCACCCGCCTTACCCCCAATGTGGTCTACGAGACCTCCAACGTCTTTGCCCCGGATAAGAGGCTGAAGCTGGAGATCGTGGGTGTGTTCGGCATCGCCAACGAGACCGACTCCTACTGGTCCGAGGGGATCGACGCCGAGTATATGAGCACCCTGTTCATGGATTACGATACCCTCTACGGCCCCGCGCTGGATGCCGGCGGTATCAGCATAGTTGAGCTGGCAAGGCGCTATGCCATGGACTACACCAAGCTGGATATGAACAACGTCTCGGGTATCCTGGAGATCTGCGACAGGCAGGCTCAGGATTACATCAAGGCCAAGGTGAATTTCAACCTCCCCGTGGCGGAGATCCTCCGTGATTACGGCGCGAGAGCCGACAGGCTGAGGCTCATCCTCTGGCTGGTACAGATACCCGTTATAATGATGATACTCGTTTACCTCTTTATGGTCTCGCAGCTCAACGTGGAGCAGGAAAAGAACGAGATCGCAGTATTCAAGAGCCGTGGCGCCAGCCGCTTGCAGGTCATGGCGATATACGCTCTGGAATCGCTGATACTGGGCGGCCTTACCGCCGTGATAGGACCCTTTGCGGGTATGGCGCTCTGCCGTGTGCTGGGTGCCTCCAACGGCTTCCTTGAATTCGTCAACCGCAAATCGCTGCCCATCTCCCTGACGATCGAGGCGTTCATCTATGCGGGCATAGCCGTGGTGGTATTCTTCATAACCACTATGGTGCCTATCTTCCCCGCAACGAAGACCACTATCGTCGAGCACAAGCAGTCCAAGGCGAAGAAGCGCAAGTTCCCCCTCTGGGAGAAGCTCTGCATCGACTTCATCCTTGTGGGTGGCTCCGTGGGCTGGCTCTACTACTACAACGATCAGCAGAAGAAGCTGATAAACGAGGGCCTTACCGATACCACCGCGACGGTCAACCCCCTGATGTTCATAGCCTCGACGGCATTCATACTGGGCCTCGGGCTGTTCTTCATCAGAGTTTACCCCTTCCTTATCAGGATACTCACCCGGGTGGGCAAGAGGGTATGGTCGCCGGCTGCGCACGTTTCCCTCAATAACATCGGGCGCTGTGCCAACGGCAGAGAGCGCTTCCTGATGATATTCCTCATTATGACCGTTTCCCTGGGCATCTTCTTTGCCAACACCGCCCGCGCCCTCAACCGCAGCGCCGAGGAAAGAGTTTCCTACGCCGTGGGCGCCGATGTTACGATGGCAGAGAAATGGCAGAGCAACAAGGTGGTGGCTTCTCCCACGGGACCCACCAATCTGCCTATGGGCGTGTCCGTCAATACCGAGGAGGAAGAGGAGGACGACACCGGCAGCGAGAGCATCGACTACATCGAGCCCGATTTCGAGCGCTTTGAGAACCTGGCAGGCGTGAAGTCTGCGGCGAAGGTGTTCATAAAGAACAAGGTCACTGTCAAATCAAGCAAGATGAGAGTCACCCCCTTAGTAAAGAACACCAAGACCAAGAGCAAGCAGAACACCTATCAGAATGCCGGCGGCACCGTTGACTACACCGACAAGGTCAAGCTGATGACCGTAACTCCCAGCGATTTCGCAGAGGTCTGCTGGTCCACCGACAGGCTGCTGCCCGTTCACATCAACAAGTATCTCGACGCCTTAGGGCAGTTCAATTCGGGAGTCATACTCTCCAGCTCCTTCAAGGATAAGTACGGCCTGGAGCTGGGTGATACCGTAAGCGTTACCTGGGGCGCAAACAGCGAATTCGATGCCACGGTGCTGGCTTTCGTTGACTACTGGCCCGCCCTCAACCCCTATGAGCAGGCCTCCGACGGCGGCTACATCGACTTTGCGATCATGGACTATGACTATGTTAGAGTCCAGACCACCGTGGAGCCCTATCAGGTATGGCTGCGCCTCAACGAGGGCACCTCTACCGAGGAGTTCTACAATTCGGTATCCGAATCCGGCATCAAGCCCACAATGCTCAATGTAAGGAGCCAGAAGATAATCTCCGAGAAAACAGACCCCATGCTCCAGGGTATGAACGGAGCCCTGACCCTCGGGTTTATCATCATAATGATAATGTGTATCATCGGATTCCTGATCTACTGGATACTCTCCATCAAATCAAGGACGCTCCAGTTCGGTATCCTCAGAGCTATGGGTATGACCTACGGCGAGATAATCGCTATGATAATCTATGAGCAGATACTCGTCTCCGGCGCGGCCATATTTACCGCCATCTTCGTCGGAGGCATCGCCAGCGAGCTCTACGTCCCGCTGTTCCAGTCGCTCTACTCCGCCAGCGAGCAGGTGCCCGGCTTCGCCGTGATACCCCTCCGCAGCGACTATATCAAGCTCTATGTTATCATCCTCTGTATGCTGCTGGCAGGATTTATCGTCCTCGGCAGGCTTATCTCCAAGATTAAGATCTCCCAGGCTCTCAAGCTCGGCGAGGATTAAAGCAAAAAAACCGAGCCCGTATGCAAAACGCATACGGGCTCGCTTTTTGTTTTTATACCATCATCGAGTCGTCAACGTCATCCTCAAGCTCTTCACCGTTGAGAATGGCTTTCAGATTGGCAAGCTCTTCATCCGTCAGAGTTACTCCCTTGCCCATCCTCGTGTGATCAGGGCTCCATTCCCTGATGTCGTACTTCGGCTCGTGATCGCTCCAGCTGACCTTGTTCAGCTCCTTCGTCCAGCCCTTAGCATTCTCCGAAAGAACGCCTAAGGATTCAGTGATCTCAAATTTCAGTTCTGCCATTGTCTGTTCCTCCTAAGATTTATATTCCTGCCTGTCCCCATGCCGTGCCTTACTGCGGGGAATATTACCTTAGTTCATAGCTCCCGGGGGAAAGCCTTTCTTCCAGAAAGGGTTCCCCCAATAGCTGTGAACAAAGTGATGTCCCCCCGCAGTAAGGCACGGTATGGGAGCAGGCAGGGATCAGAGATCCTCCGCGGGAGCGGAGGGGTCTTCGTCTTTTATTGCCTGCACGAAGGCTTTGAAACCGGTCACCAGCCTGCCTCTGAGGACGGCTGCTGCCAGCAGGGCTTCGATACAGAGCACTAAAGTAACTGTCCAGAGGCCGAAGCGGGAGCCGATGCACACATCTGCCAGCACGACGATCACGGGCAGGAAACTTTTCCTGCGGTAGATCAGGAGCAGGAGCGTGAGCAGCACGGCTGCGACGAAGGCGCCGGCTCCGGCTGAATGCTCGGCGAAGGCGGTGACTGCGATAAGTGCTACTGCTGCGTAAGTCCCGCGGGGCTTTTTAAGCATCAGCGATACGCTGAGGATCACGGTGCCGCCGAGATAGAACAGCCAGCCCCTGGTGACCACTGAGAGCCCTATGATGACGCATACCCCAGCTATGAGCGCGAGGCAGCGGTATACTCCCAGCCGCAGGACGATTTTCCGAATCCTCAGCGGTAGCATCTTTGATGCAGCGCCCCAGAGGGGCTTGTAGTTCATCAGGAATATCAGCACGAATATCCCGACGAGGGGCAGCCAGGAGAAGACCGTGGTGTCGGCATTTATTACCACCATCAGGAAAAGCAGGGCGCAGTTGACGGCTATTTTGATGGGCTTAAGGTCAAAGGGGACTATCTTCCGCGAATCGTAAGCGCGGATGATGAACACCGTAAGGTATGAGACCACCGTTGAAACGGCGGGGCCGTAGAGGCCTATCCTCGGTATCAGTATTATATTCAGGCCGATATTTATTATTCCGGAGAACATACTCGTCACCAGGGAACGCATAGTCCGGCGTGAGGTAAGGTATATCGAGCCCAGGAAGGTGACGAAGCAGGAGAACACCGATGAGAATATCAGCAGCGGTGAATACAGCGCCGAGTCCTGATACTCGGGGCCGAACCATATACCCGTCAGGGGCCTGACTATCATCAGGCAGCCTGCCGCTATGATATACAGCAGACATTGATTGAGCTCGAATACATTGGTGTAGAACTCGTTGCGGTCATCGGAATCGTCCTCGATTATGGCGGACATATTCCAGGCCTGACCGAACATAAAGTAGACCGTCGCCACCAGGTTGGGTATCTTGTAGGATGCCGAGAGCACGCCGTTTGAGGCGGGGCCCAGGTAGTGGGTGGTCATAAAAGAGTCGGAGCTGTTGGTTATGAGCCAGAGTATCTGCGCCGGTATCAGCGGAATGGAGTACATCAGCATCGTCGAGAGCATCCGGCGGTCGATGTTGTGGAAATCGAAATACCTCCACAGCCTTGCGGCAAAGGTCAGAAATACCACCGAGAGCCCGTCCGAGACGATGATCGAGAGCAGGTAGCCGGTGTTGCCCATTTTGAAGCCGATCATAAACACAATTGTGCCGATCAGCGTCAGCAGGGTGGTGAGTATGCCGTTGAAGGCAAATAGCCGCACCTTTTCCAGCGCCCGGACGAAAGTGGAGTAGACCAGCTTCAGACCCGAGGTCACAACGTAGACGTACAAAAGCAGGGAATAGCCGTTAAGGTACTTGTCCGCAACGCCGGAGATCGCCACTATCGGGAGTATCAGTCCCAGCACGGCGAAGCCCGCCGCACAGACCAGGTTGCCCAGAGTGAAGACCTTCCGCTTGTCAAAGGCCTTGTCAAGACCGAAGCGGATCACCGCCTCGCTGATGGTCATGGTGATAATGGGCTGGAGCCAGTTGGCTATCTGGGTGATGACATCGTTTATACCCAGTTCCTCACGGGAGAGGTAGTTGGTGTAGACCTTAACGAGCAGCAGCACCAGCACCTTCGAGCTGAAGGAGCCTATGGCAAATATTACAGTATTTGAAAACAGCTTTTTATAGCTGCTCTTTTTGACTGACGTTTCCGACATAGACGTCCTTTCCCCCGAACAATTACTTTGGCTTACCCCTGCAGCGGGTCAGATGGAATAATCTCCCCCGTCGCTGCCGTTGTCGAGCAGATCCTGCAGCGTGATGCTGTCGAGATACTCGTTGATGACCTTTGCGAGCCCTCGCCACATGGGCAGGGTAACACAGGTCTCGGCACGGTCGCATTCTATGGGCTCGTGCTCAAGACAGGTCACGGGCACAAGGCTGCCCTCGGTGAGCCTGAGTATCTCACCGACAGTATACTGGTCGGGACGGCGCGAGAGGCGGTAGCCCCCCTGAAAGCCCCTGTTGGTGCGGAGCAGGTCACTTCTCGTGAACACGGGAACGATCTGCTCCAGATATTTCTTTGAGATGTTCTGCCTCTCGGCAATGTCCTTGAGAGCGATGTAACCGTCGCCCTGATGCTCGCCGAGATCTATCATCATTCTGAGTGCGTAACGACCTTTTGTGGATATTTTCAAGAATATCCCCTCCCCATAACAATACTATACCCCTATAATACCATATTATTGGTAGGTTTTCAAGAGACCGGAGAAATTATTTCATCATATTCTTCATCATATTGATGCGGTCGTTGGCGTAGCCGCTGGAAAGCGACTGTCCGAAGAGGACGTCAGTGGCGCCCACCTTCTTGAAGAGGTCGGTCATCTTGATGTAGGTGTATCTCATATCAACGACGTAGATCTTCTCAAAGCTGCCCACAAAGAAAGGAATGAGGGCGTTGCCGTAGCTGTCCTTGATTACCACCAGGACTCTGCCGTTGTTCACGTCGGTCTTGATCTCGAAGATCCTGTCGTCGCAGCCTAAGATGGTGCAGTAGCAGCCGGAGCCCTGGATGCTGTCAAAGAACAGGTCGCTCTTGGTCTCGAAATTGAAATAGCCGTTGTAGCGGTTGAGAGAGTAGCTGTTCTTGGGCTTGTAGTAGGTAAAGGTATCGGGGTACTGCTTGAAGGCTGCCAGATTGTTGCTGTAAAGGTAATTGGAGCCGCAGTAGTTCTCCTTGACGAACTTGCTGTATGTCGAGAGGTCGGCGAAGGGCAGACCTGTCTCCTTTATGAAAGCCTGGGCGGCGTAATAAGCGCCGAGGGGCTGCCAGTGGTGGTCGGTGCGGGAGTAGAGGTACTCGCTCAGATGGGGAGCGAGGGCGGCATATACGTCGATATTGGCGATAGAGCCGTCCAGATTGTCACCGATATTGGTGATGAGCTTATGCTGGTCGGGGAACTCATTTTTCATATTGGGCGGGATATAGAAGGCCGAAGCCAGCGGGATGCTCATATTATAGAAATTGATATCGGGGAAGGTCTGCTTATAGCTGTTGATCATCTGGGCATACTGGGCGCCGGTGGAGAGATAGCCGTAGCACATAGGCAGACCGCGCACCTTATAGCCCTCGTTCTTATCCGCGACGACGATATTGCCTATCCACTCGCCGTAGGAGGGCATATAGCTGACATTGGGGTCATACTGTACCTCTTCGACCGGGCGCTTTGAGGTATTCACAGCCTTGGTGGTGGTAGTTGCTGTGGTAGTAGTAGTGGCCTTGGCGGTGGTAGTAGTTTCCTTGGTAGTAGTCTCCTCGGGGGTGATTTCCGTTTCGGGGGCAGAGGTCTCGACTGAGGTCTCGGTCTCGGTAACGGACTCACTTACGGACACCGAAGTTGAAGCTGTTGTGGAAGATGTTACGGGGGCAGTAGTTTCGGCAGAGGTAACAGAGGAACCTGTAACGGTAGAGATAACGGGGGCGTCATTCTGACCGATCTCATTACCCATACAGCCCGAGAGTGCTGCGGCAGCGAGGAGCAGTGCGGCTGCTTTAGCTTTCATTCTTTTCATCCTTAACATTATTTCACCTTTCCTTTTGTAAACACGTTTATTAAAAAAAGCTTTACACATTATTATAACACATAAAATCCTGTAAATCAATAGGCAAAGAGTTGACTTTTTGCGGTTACGGGGGTAAAATCTTATTAGATATGCAAGGAAAAGGGGCAGAAAAGCCGAAGACAACGAGCGCGAAGCGATTGCGCACCCCTGGACCGGCGCAATACTGGCTTTGTGCCTTGACGTTTTTTTGTGCAGGTTTCTGTTTTTTTCTTTTTTACCTGTAAGGTTCCTGCCCCTCTTGGGAAGATATGTAGTGAAAGCGAAAGGAGGCGATCACTCTGGACGATAAGAATATCATCTCCCTGCTCAATGAGCGCTCTGAGCAGGCCCTTAATGAACTTAAACTCTCCTTCGGAAAACTCGTCCGTAAGGTCGCCTTCGGGATCACCCGGAGTGAGCCCGATACCGATGAGATAGAAAATGATACCTATCTTGCCGTGTGGAACAGAGTGCCCCCTGAAAAACCGGACCCCCTCGGAGCCTATGTCTGCGCCGCAGCACGGAACCTCGCCCTTAAACGCCGCCGCTCAGCTTCTGCTTCAAAACGCAGCGAGGATCTCGCCGTTCCCTTTGAGGAATTGGATCAGGTGCTCCGCTCGGATGATCTGGAGCAGAGGATCTCAGCCCGGGAGCTGGGCGACTGCATCGAGCGGTTCGTCAACACCCTCGACCCCGTGGGGAAAGCACTCTTTGTCCGGAGATATTACCTCTGCCAGACTGCCGCCGAGGCCGCCGAGGCTGTGGGCGTCTCCGAGAACAACGCCTTTGTCAAGCTTTCAAGGATACGCAAAAAACTGAAAAACTTCCTCGAAAAGGAGGGCTATGTGCTATGAACGAAAGATATATAAACGATGCAATGGAGCGCATAAGCTCCGATACGCTGGGATCAGCGCTTGACTATAAGAAGCCCCGGATATCCTACACCCGCATCGTTGCTGCCGCTGCACTGGCGCTGGCAGTAGGGGTCGGAGGATTCTTCGCCCTGCGCGGGGCGGGAGCCTTCGGGGTAAGGCAGAGCGAGAGCGGCCTTTCCTCTGCGGATGTCACCGACTCTGACGGAGGCTTCACCGGGGGCGGCGAGACCGGAACGCTTTTCTCCGATGCTCCCGTTACCTTCAAGGGTGAGCCCATCACTCACGATGAGATCGCGGAGCTCATCGGCAGAGAGAAGAAGATCATCGCCTATTACGTCCGCAGCGAGAACAAGGGTATGTCGGGAGAAATAAGCATTGCTCTTTCCGGTTACAGCCACATCCGCACCGATGACAACACCGTCGCCCGGGATTTCGTTACGCTGCCGGTCTTTACCGACGGCAGGATCATCGCTGAGGTCACGGTCTACCGTGTGGACGATATGATCTCCTACTCCGTAGCGGCGGGTGGCCCCGGCTGGGAGCGCCGGAACACGGCCTTCTCGGAGAAGCCGGAGGATAAGCTGTGCTTCGTTTACGTCGGCAGCGTTGCCGAGGTAACGGTCGCTCCGGACAACACCGTTTACGGTATAGGCGAGGGCTCGGAGGATATGCTTGCCGGCATCGAGGAGCCCTACAAAAGATATGCCACAGAATACAACACCTTCTCGCTCCCGGAGCTTATCCGCAGCGGAGATTACGTTACCGTCGGTGACGGAGAGTGACGGACTGAAAAGGCATTACGGCCTTGAACAGTAAAGGAGTGAACAGAGATGAAGATAATAGCTATCATTCTTGCGGCAGTCATAGTGCTGGCAGGCTGCGCCTCTGATGACAAGAGCAGCACCGCATCCGAGCAGGGGAGTGACGACTCCTCGCAGGTACAGAGCAGCGAGACCGACGACAGCGCGGTTCCCATCGACGATATCCCTCAGAATGAGACGATAGCTGTCGTTGACAGGGAGGGCAAGCGCCTGGGAGAGATACATCAGAGCGGCACGGCGGTGATGACCGACTACGGCATCTTCTACCGTGCGAGACCCGAGGGCGCAACGGATCAGAGGGATTACGAATACCGCCTCTTTGACCCGAAGGAGGGCAGCGAGCGGATACTGGGATCAATAAGCGGCAACGACTACGAGCCGGGCTACGCCTGGACGGAGCTGGATGGCTGCCTCTACACCGTTGCAATAATCGGCAATCTGATGAACGATGAGCCGGAGCAGCAGCATCTCTACAGATTCGATCTGAAAAACGGAACTATGGAGGACGTCCGCAGTATCGAGGGGAGAATGAGCCCCTACACCTGCATGACCTCTGCCAACGGCAAGATAATCCTTTGCGAGATCCGTGAGATCGACGGCGTCTGGACCCACGATCTGATAGAATACGACCCCGCATCGGGCAGCAGCAGTAGCATAATGACCTATACTCTGGAAGGCTCGGAAAACGGTGATGCAGTAAGGCAGCTCACCTCGGACGGGGAGCATATCTACGTCCTCAGAGTGAGCTTCAAGGGCTCGGATACCGTTGCTCTGATGATGGACACCTACGACTTCAACTACCAAAAGCTCTCCGAGCAGGATCTGACCCCGCTGTATGTTCAGAGCATGGATCCGGAGCATACGGTCCAGGAGGATATCGACACCGAGCTGCGTCAGGCGGTGGACTGCTTCAGAGTGATCGACGGCAGATACGTTTACTACGAGAATTTCAGCGTGACCCGCTTCTTCGGAGATGTTAAGGAAAACAAGATACTTACCGAGACCCACGGGCTTTTTGCCTCGTCGCTGGGCAGCGGCAGTCCCTTCTGGTTCTGGGTGCTTGGCGGCAGGATCTACCTCGACAGCAAGAGCGAGAACAGGATCTTCGAGCTCAAGGACGGCAGCATTGAGGAATCAGAGTTCAACGATGTCACCGACAGCAGATACGAGATCGTCACCGCCTCGGTGAGCCAAAACGGCACAAGGCTGATCCTTATGGAGTATAAAAACCCCAAGGACAGCAGCGATACCCTCCCCTCGAAATACTACGTCATATGACCGAAGCCCCCGTCACACCCGGGGGCTTTTCCTTTTCAGACCCGTCAGAAGTCGCCGCGGCGGATTTTTGAAAAAAACACTTGACAATCGGGCTCCATTGTGATATAATACTAATGCTGACCCGACAAGGGGCAGAATGTGGATCAGTGCGCAGCCTCTGCAAGCAGAGCCAGACACCCACCTCGCCGACCCGAGGCGTGTAAAAATATCGGATTTATTTGCAGGTGTGTGCAGAAAACTTTTCAAGCAAAATCAGCAGACGCGCCAGCTTCGGGTGGCGCTACGTCGGTGCAGCATTGGCAGCTCGGTGATATGACGAGGGTAAACACATTCATATTTTAACATTTGCAGGTGTGGCGGAATAGGCAGACGCGCTAGCTTCAGGTGCTAGTGATCGCAAGGTCGTGTGGGTTCAAGTCCCTTCACCTGCACCACGAAAGCTCGCATTTACGCGGGCTTTTTCATTTTTGTACCAATGGCCAGACAATGGCCAAATGGCAATGACGTATCATCAGCCACTCTTGACAGTGTCAAAATCGCAGAAGATAATATACTCACATTCCTGATCAATTTTGTTATGTAACTCCGGGCGCAGACTCAGATCTGCGCCCTTGTTTTTATGCTTATTTCGGCAGACGCACTCTCAAAGCTCACGATATGTCAATACCGATTATGCGTTCATTTCTCTGCCCTACACCTCTACAAGAGAGGGGTCATCGGTTTCATATTCCGGCGGGTCTATGAAGGCTGCGGTGCTTGACTCGTAGTCGCCGTTCATCTCGAAGGTGATGTCGAGGCTCTTTTTTTTTGTTGTCTGGACTCACGTTGTCTCCCTGCGGCGTGAGGATGCGGTTCGCCTTCAGCTGCTGATTTCATTTATAAGAGAGTATTCAAAACAAAAAAGCTCCGTCCGGAACAAAAAACGAGACAGAGATCCTGAAAACGAAAACCGCACAATGATATTCGTTACAGACTTCAATATTTTGCTTTGTATGTAAGGTTTTGTCAAAACGCCCTGATTTGATAGACATTTGATAGACATGCCGTGCTATAATAATAATTGATATGCTATTCCGGACTGTAAGGCGCGGTTTTGTCGGCTTCATTTACAACATTTTACTATACAGCGAAAGCACCTTATCGTAAACCCATCGGTGACTTTCGCAGAAAGGCGTAATATGATCATGAAACGATTTTGGAAAAAAGCGGCTGCTGCGGCCGTGACGTTGGCAATGCTCGGAGCGAGCCTGCCTGCGGACATAAGAGGGTTTCAGCTGTTTGGCGGCTCTGTGATGACCACTTATGCTGCAAATTCTTACACCTACGCTGTCTACAGATGGGATGACACGACAAATGAACTGAAGTCCGATAACTTATCCGTTTATGACACAAGCTACCCACGGTACACCGAGCTTGACAAGGATTATCTTGAAACCGAGAAGTATATTCTCGAAGGCACCACCGGTACAAGCGGTGATCCGACGGTCTTTGTCGTAAAGTCGAATCTGACAATAGATAAGCGTATAACGATCAAGAAGGGAACGCGCGTTGATATTGTTGTTCCGAAGGACGTGACCTTTAAATGCGTCCGCGGTATCAGCTGCAGCTGCGACAAAGAAGGTAACCATGGTACTCTGAGGATCTTAGGCGAGGGTAAGGTCATAACGACCACAACATCCAAGAACGCAAGCATCGGCGGAGATAACAAAGAAGTAAACGGTATCATTGAATTACACGGACCGACGGTCGAGGCCAGCGGCGGCGGTTACAGCGCTGCTATCGGCGGCGGTTACAGCGAAATGGATCCCGACAGCGCAGGCGAAAGATCCTGCATAAAGATATATGCCGGAATTATCCGTGCGAACTCACCCGCCGACGGCGCAGCCATCGGCGGTGGCGGCAATCAGAAGGGCTGCAAGACCTATATTTACGGCGGTGACATAAGAGCCTCGAATACCGGTGCAGCTGCGGGAATAGGCGGCGGCGAAGACGAGGGTACCCGCGGCATCTATATCTACGGCGGAACGATCGTGGCGTATGGCTATGATGACGGCGCAGGTATAGGCTGCGGTAAAGACAGCGGAAACCTCGGCGACGGTATTTATATCTACGGCGGAAATATCGAAGCAACGGGCGGCGCTGACGGCGCCGGTATCGGCGGCGGTGCTGAAGCAGATATGAACGGCACTATCGAGATCTCAGGCGAAAACACAAGGGTCGAGGCCAGAGGCGGCACAAGGGCTGCCGG
>JAFXXU010000035.1 GCA_017542125.1 Ruminococcus sp. | reverse complement strand
GTGCATCAGTATGCGCAACCTCAACTGGCGTTGAGGCACAGATTTTCGTCAGATTGCCTAAATTCGACGCAGGCTTGCAAGCGAAGTTCACTTCGCTTTACGCAACGTCAAGGAGAATTTGGGTAATATGACGGAAAGCTGGCAAGCAGATGATGTGCAGAGGCGATAGCCGCGGGTCGTGCGGTGTTGCCTTAAAAGTATCTGCTATGTGTCCGAAGGAGTTCGGGAGGCGACCGGAAAGCCCCCCGAAACAGGGCGTGCTCCAAGCCTGCCGGTCATCACACAGCATCGGGCGTTGTTTTTCTCTTGGCACAGAAATTATGGTTTAAACATCCGAGCAAAACAAAGTTGTTATCCATTATATCACATAAATATTAAAATTGTGTTAACGAAACCCTCTCCGCACTTGAAAACCGGGGCATTTGCTGATATAATTAGCAGAGGCAGGATCCTTGCACCCGCTTTCCTCCCCAGAAGGGATGGGATGATGCATACAGGCACAAAATAAAGCCGCAGTCCAGCGAGATCAGAAAGGTACGAGGGTACGCCTCCGCTCACTGACAGGGTTCCGTCAGGTGCATAGTAATAATTCAGACTCAAACCAAACCGGAGTTATGCAAAAGCCCCGGGGGAGGGGGAGGATAAAAAATGGATGCGATCAGCTATATCTCGACTTTTTCCCGCTTCGGCAAGCCTGTGAGGGATCTTTCCCGCATATCGGCTCTGCTGAGTGCTGTCGGTTCCCCCCAGGAGGGGCTGCGGTTCATCCACATCGCAGGCACCAACGGCAAGGGCTCCATAGCGCAGATGCTCTCGGAGGTGCTGGTCTCTGCGGGGTACAGGACGGGGCTCTTCACCTCGCCCTACATCATCACATTTTACGACCGTATACGCATAAACAACGAAAATATACACAAAGAAGAGCTGGATGCTCTCCTGGAGGAGCTCTCGCCCGTGCTGGAAGCCTTCCCCCGGAGGGATGAGCTTACCCAGTTCGAGGTCACACAGGCGGCGGCATTTGTGTGGTTCCTGCGGCAGGGCTGCGACGCGGTCGTACTGGAGGCGGGGCTCGGCGGGCTGCTGGACAGCACCAACGTCATAAAAGCGCCCCTCTGCTCGGTGATAGGCTCCATAGGCCTCGACCACACCGCCATTCTGGGCGGCACCCTGGAGGAGATAGCCTATCAGAAGGCCGGGATCATCAAGGAGGGCTGCCCCTGCGTTCTCTCGGCGGGAGCCCCGGAGGAGGCTCTGCGGGTATTCCGGGAGCAGGCCGCCTTGAAGCGTTCGGAGCTGGTCATACCTGATATTTCCGCCTGCACCGTCACCCGCTCGGACATTACCGGAAGTGAGTTTACCTACCTCGGCAAAAGATATGAAACCGCAATGGCGGGGCTGCATCAGGTCAGCAACGCCCTGACAGTCATCGAGGCGCTGCGGCTCACAGCCCCCGCCCTCCCCGTCCCGGAGGAGGACATCGCCCGGGGCATCGCCCGCGCCAGGCTTTTCGGGCGTGTGGAGATACTCTCCCGCTCGCCCCTCACTATCCTCGACGGCTCCCATAATCCCGACGGCACCCGCGCCCTTGCCTCGTTCCTGCAGGGCCTCGGCGGCAGCACCGTCAGAGCCGTCATAGGTATGCACTCGGATAAAAATGCCGCAGAGGCTGTCTCTAATCTCGTCCCCTACGTCACGGAGTTCTACCCTGTCAGCGGCTTCTCCGACCGGGACTACCCCGCAGATTCCCTCGCCGACATCATCCGCTCCGCCGGAGGCGCCGCAGTTTTGTCAGATGCGCCCATCCCCGACCTGATCCAAAGCCTCAGAGCCGCCCACCCCAACGACACTGTCCTCATCTGCGGCTCCCTCTACCTCGTCAGCTACATCAAGGATCGCTCCGCTTTCTGATATTCCTGTCTCTTGGTGCAGGCTTTCTGCGGGGGAGATTATCTTCTGCGGGACTAACTGGGGGAGACCCTTTTGAAAAAGGGTCATCACCCAGACCCCCTCCCTAAAACTTTTGACTCTTTTTGGCGAGGGCATATCCATTTCACGGGGGAGCACCGCACTTCGGGTTCTCATCATTGCCGATGAGGAGATATGCCCTCGCCAAAAAGCATTAAAAGTCTATGGAAAGGGGTTTGGGGGATAACCTTTCTTCAGAAAGGTTTCCCCCAATCAATTCTGCACAGGGTAATCTCCCCCGCAGAAAGCCTGCTTCAAGGAGACGGGGATATTAAAAAATGAACAATACTTGCGGGGTTTGCCGATGATTTTTCTCGGCTTTGCCTATTGCATTTTGGTAAACTATGTGTTATAATATTGATGTATGCAAAAGAGTGACATTTTTTGTACTCAAAACGCAAATAAAAGAGGAGATAGACAATGGCGGCTACACAAGCTAAGCGCAGGAAAAAGAAGAAGAAAAAAGCCAATTTACCGCTGATAATCACCCTGGCGGTACTGACTGCCGTCATCGCGGTCATTGTAACGATATACATTATCGGGCGAGTAAAATACAGCAGCAGGTTCCTGCCCAACACCTACATCAACGACATCAACGTCAGCGAGAAGACGGTGGATGAAGTATACGATCTGTTAAAGCATCCCGAGGACGGGGGCAGCTTTGTCATCATCAGGCAGGACGGCACCGAGGTTGAGATACCCTTCTCCGACGTAGGCTACAAGTACGACACCAAGGAGAAGATCCAGGAGCTGTTTGACAGGCAGAGTGCAGGCGCGTGGTTCATGGGCTATGCAGGCAAGGCTGATTACAGCTTCACCGACAGCTCCAGCTACGATAAGGACAAGCTGGCTGCTGCCATCGACTCAGCCGATTGGGGCAGCACTCCCACAAAGAATGCTGAGATCGTCAAGCAGGACGACGGCACCTATGTGGTCAACGAGGCAGTTCAGGGCGACGATATGGACAAGAGCGTCCTTAAGGACTACCTTATGGCCAGGTTCGCTGCGGGCTCCTTCTATGTTAAGGCTGAGGACTCGGGCTGCTACATCAAGCCCACGGTCATCGGCGCAGAGCTGGAGCAGAAGTGCGAGCAGCTCAACAAGGTGGGCTCTCTCCGCATAGTATACGACTTTGACTACACCACGGAGACCCTTGAAGGCGAGCGCCTCGAAAGCATGATAACCATGGACGAGGACAAGCTCACCATTACTGCCGACAGGGATAAATGCATGGCATACATCGATGAGCTTGCCGCCAAGTACGACACCTACGATACCGAGCGCAAGTTCCACGCCACCCTCCAGGGGGATATAATCGTCCCCACCAGCGACGATGCGAAGTACGGCTGGTGGATCTACAAGGACGCCACCTGCGATAAGCTGGTGGAGATGCTTGAAAACTGCGACATTCCCGAGGGCAAGATCAAGCCCATCTACTATGAGCAGTACGGCTACACCTACACGGGTCTGCCCTCTGCGAGGACAGCTGACGACGATATCGGCGACACCTACTGCGAGATCGACCTCACCGCCCAGCACTTCTGGTACTACGAGAAGGGCGAGATGAAGTATGAGTGCGACATAGTTTCCGGCCAGACCACCTCCCAGGCCAGGACCACCCTCCCCGGAGTTTACAAGCTATGGAACAAGCAGACCAACTACCGTATGAAGGCTACCAACGCCGACGGCGAGAGCTGGGATTCCACCTGCAACTACTGGAACAACGTCTCGATCTGCGGAATAGGTATGCACGACACCGTAAGGCGCTACGCCTTCGGCGGCAACATCTACAAGTACAACGGCTCTCACGGCTGCATCAATATGCCGCTCAACGCCGCTAAGTACGTTTATGACAATGTAGCTCTCGAGACCCCTGTGGTTATGTACTACAAGAGCGCCGACAAGCAGTAAATACAAACACAAACGGTATGCCCCCGCTTAAGTGCGGAGAGCATACCGTTTTTTGTTATCCCAGTTTGTCGATGACCGCAGCCAGCTCTTCAAGCTTCTGATCGGTGTCGCCGTTTTCCACGGCATCCCTGACGCAGCAGCGCATATGGGCTTTGAGGATCTCGCGGTCGGCCTTTTTCAGCACCGCTATCGCTGCCATCAGCTGATTTGAAACGTCGATGCAGTAGCGGTCCTCCTCGATCATTTTGAGCACCCCGTCCAGCTGACCTCTGGCAGTCCTGACCAGACGGGTGATCTCTGCCTTATCAGCCTTCAATGGAGATCACCTCATAACCCGCGTCAACGACAGCCTTTTTCAGCACCTCGTCGTCAACAGGTTTCTCCAGCGTCAGGTAGGCTGCCTTATCCTCGAGAGACACCTCCGGCTTTACGCCCTCAACGGCCTCCAAAGCCTTGGTAACGTGAGCCACGCAGTGCTTGCACATCATTCCTTCGATCTTCATTGTTTTCTTCATTGACGGTTCCTCCTTGGTAACGATTTCTTTCAGTTTTATCTCTCCCGCCGCGTTTTTCAGAGGTTTATCGCGGCGGGGGTCGTGTATCTTTATAAAGTTGAGCCTGAGGGCGTTGGTGACTACGCAGAAGCTGGACAAGCTCATAGCTGCTGCGCCGAACATGGGGCTGAGCTCGAGGCCAAGCAGCTTTGTAAAGGCTCCTGCGGCGAGGGGTATCCCCACGGTATTATAGCAGAACGCCCAGAAGAGGTTCTGCTTGATGTTGCGGAGCGTCCCTCTGCTCAGTCTTATTGCAGCGGGGACGTCCGAGAGGCGGCTTTTCATCAGCACCACATCTGCGGCGTCGATAGCCACATCCGTTCCCGCACCGACGGCTATACCCATATCGGCGCGGGTAAGTGCGGGGGCGTCGTTGATGCCGTCCCCCACCATGGCGGTCTTGCCCTGCTCCCGGAGCTGTGCTATGACCTGCTCCTTGCCCTCGGGGAGCACTCCGGCTATGACGGCGTCAACCCCAGCCTCCTTGCCGACGGCCCGGGCGGTGCGCTCGTTGTCGCCGGTGATCATTACGACCTTGAGGCCCATGTTTTTCAGCTGCCGGATGGCGAGGGGGGCGTCTTGGCGGACAGTATCCGCCACAGACACGAGCCCTAAGATCTTTCCTCCCGCCGCAAACATCATAGGCGTCTTGCCCTGGGAAGCCAGCGCCTCCGCTTCGGCGCGGAGCATATCCGAGCCCGTCTCCGAGGCTATGAAGGAGGCGCTCCCGCCGAGAAGCTCCCTGCCGTCAAGCACCGCCCGGAGGCCGCTGCCTGCCAGCGCACGGAAATCCGTCACCTTCCGGGGCTTCACGCCCCTGCTCCCGGCATATTCCACTATTGCCCTAGCCAGCGGATGCTCGCTGCGGCACTCCAGGGAGTATGCACAGAGAATAAGCTCCTCCTCGCTGACGCCCTCCGCGGGGATGACATCCGTTACCCGGGGCTTCCCCTCGGTGACTGTCCCCGTCTTGTCGAGAGCCACTATCTGTATCCTGCCCGTCTCCTCCAGAGAGGCCGCGGTCTTGAACAGTATACCGTTCTTGGCCCCGACACCGCTGCCTACCATAATAGCCACCGGAGTTGCCAGCCCCAGTGCGCAGGGGCAGCTTATAACAAGCACCGATATCCCCCTTGCCAGGGCGTAGCCGAAGCTCTGCCCCGCCAGGAGCCATATAACCGCCGTAAGCAGGGCTATCCCCATAACTGCGGGGACGAATACCCCCGAGACCCTATCCGCCAGCTTGGCTATGGGTGCCTTTGTAGACGCAGCGTCGGAAACTGTGCGGATTATCTGCGCGAGGGTGGTGTCCTCACCCACGCGGGTAGCCTCGCACCTGAGATACCCCGAGGTGTTTATCGTTGCAGCGGAGACGCTGTCCCCCGGCTGCTTGTCCACGGGGATGCTCTCACCCGTCAGCGCTGCTTCGTTGACCGCGCTGCTACCCTCGACCACCACTCCGTCGGCGGGAATGCTCTCTCCGGGGCGGACGGCGAAGATATCCCCCTTTGCCACCTCTGATATGGGGACTTCTATCTCCTCACCCTCTCTGATAAGGACAGCCGTCTGCGGCTTCAGCTTCATCAGGCTTTTGAGAGCATCGGTGGTCCTGCCCTTGGAGCGTGCCTCCAGCAGCTTGCCCACGGTTATAAGGGTCAGTATCATAGCCGCCGACTCGAACCAGAGCCCGTGCATAAGCCGGTGAGCCAAGAGATCATCTCCGTCGGAGACGGCGCGGGTCATCCAGAAAAGCTGCACGCAGCTCCACACAAAGGATGCCCCCGACCCCAGAGCAACGAGAGTATCCATATTCGGGGCGCGGTGTATCAGCCCCCGGAAGCCGCTGATAAAGAACCTCTGGTTGATGACCATAACGATACCCGCCAGCAGCAGCTCCAAAAGCCCCACGGCAACGTGGTTCCCCTCAAAGGACCCGGGCAGCGGCCACCCCCACATAGTATGCCCCATCGAGACATACATCAGCACCAGCAGAAAGCCCAGAGAAGCTGTCAGCCGGCGCCTAAGCCCGGGAGTTTCGGTATCCGCGAGAGAAGCATCCTCCGCGGGGCGGGAACTGCCCTCCCCTTTGAGGGAGGCGCCGTACCCGGCGGCCTGAACTGCGGCGATGACGGCTGCGGGGTCCGCGCTGCCCTCAACGCCCATAGAATTTGTCAGCAGGCTGACAGCGCAGGAGCTCACGCCCTCTACGCCGCTGACCGCTTTTTCAACACGGGCGCTGCAGGCGGCGCAGCTCATACCCGTAACATCATACTGTTTCATATAGACCTCGTTTTCTATCTGTCACGATCCTGACAGGGGACACCCCTACGGGGTGGGGGTGTACCGTTATTATAGCACAGAACTCCGTATATGTCAAGAGCGGGAGCTCTCACCTAATTATGTTTGGCTCCTGCGGAGCATTTTTTCATAATTCTGCCGACATTTTTTAAAAACCCCTATACAAATCCATAAAAACGTGTTATAATAAGAAGATAAAAGCACCCCCTGCGGGCGCTCAGGATAAAAAGGAGATAAGTATGAAAAAGAACAGGATACCAGCAGCCTGCGCCGCACTCATCATGTGCGCCGCTGTGACAGGCTGCGGAAATGACATCAGCTCCAACGGCGGGCTCTCTCCCCTTACTGTGACAGAGTCGCCTGCCGTCACCACCGTCCAGACCACCGTTCCCCCGGAAACGGTGACTACTGTCGAGACGACAGCCGAGACCACCGTCGCCACCACCAAGAACACCGCCGTTACCATCCCCGAGGAGGATGTATTCCCCAAGACCGGCGAGTGGGCAAGCAACAATATCGTCATCGCCGACAGGTATGAGGGCGATAAGATCCGCGCTCTGCTCCCCTTCTATTCCACCGACAGCATCGGTCAGTGGTATGCAGAAGTGCTCAGCGACTACAAGAAAATGCTGGGCAGCGACGTGAACGTCTACAATATGAGCATCCCCCTTGCCTCGCAGTTCTATATGCCCCCCAATATGGCTGACGTATTCGCCGACCAGGATGCGGGCATCAAGAACATCGGCAGCGCTCTTGTCGATGTGAAGAACATCGACCTCATCGACACTATGACCGCTCACCTCAATGAGTACATCTACTCCCGCACCGACCACCACTGGCAGCCCCTCGGCGCATATTATGCGGCGCAGAAGTTCTGCGAGGAGGCAGGCGTGGATTTCGTTGACGACCTCTCAAAGTACGAAAAGTGCGTGAAGGAGGGCTTCTGCGGCACTATGTACAGCTTCACGAGCGTCAAGGAACTGGCTGACCATCCCGATACCTTCACCTACTACAAGCCCCAGAACGATTACACCATCGACTACTACAACGACACCTTCACCGCCGTGGATGAGAATATGGGCCACAGCCTCTTCTTCGACTGGGTTTCCGGCGTAGGCTGCTACTCGGCCTTCCTGGGCGGAGATCTGGATATCGCCGAGATCAAGACCGATGTGGGCAACGGGCGCTGCGTCGTCCTGATAAAGGACAGCTACGGCAACGCCCTCGTTCCCTTCCTTGTGGGCAGCTTTGAGAAGATCTATGTGGTCGATTTCAGATATGCCGATGTGAAGATGAGCGACTTCCTCGTTAAAGTAGGCGCTACCGACGTTCTCTTCGGGATGTCCATCTCCAGCGGCTACACCCCCGGGCAGATCGAGTGCATCGAGGGTATAATGCAGTAAAAAATCCCGCTCACGCATTGACGGGGCTGGGCAAAAATGGTATAATATCATCAGCAAAGGATCAAAATATTCTGTGAAAGGAAGATACTCTATGGAACTGAACAAGAACATCAACGGCAACAAGGCTACCGTTTATCTCGAGGGAAGGATCGACGCCAAGACCGCTCCCGATGTCCAGGAGGCGCTGCTCGCGCTCCCCGCTGAGGTCAAGGCTCTCGACCTTGATTTCACCGCCGTGGATTATATCTCATCGGCAGGGCTCCGTATGATAATGGTCGTACAGCAGTCCTATGAGGATAAGAGCGGCTCCCTGAAGATCATGGGCGCAAAGGATGAGATCATCGAGATCTTTGAGGTAACAGGCTTCACCGAATTTCTTGACATAGAATACTGAGGCAGGGGCCATGGCTGATTCAAAGATCATCAGCAAGCTGTTTTTCCGCCTGCTGCCCGTGCAGATCATTTTTGTTGCCATTGGCAGCGTGAATTCAATAATCGACGGTGCGGTGGCAGGAAAATTCATCGGGTCGGCGGCGCTGAGCGTTATCGGCCTCTATTTCCCTATGCTCAAGCTTATGGATACCGTCAACGCGGTGCTGGCGGGGGGCTCGCAGATACTCTGCGGGCAGTCCCTGGGCAGGGGCGAGATCGACAAGACCCGCAGGGTGTTTTCCCTCGACCTGTTCCTGACTGTCATGTTCTCTCTGATCATGACGGTGCTGTTCCTGACGGTACCCTCCATCATAGCAAAAGTCCTGGGCGCCGACTCGAAGACCCTTGACGGGCTGATCTCCTATCTGCGGGCTATGTCCTTCGGCGTAACGGGGACTATGCTGGCCTCGCAGCTCTCGGTGTTTTTGCAGCTGGAGCAGCAGGAGAAGCGCACCTACATCGGCATTGCGGCGATGGGCGTCTCTAACGTCTCGCTGAACCTGCTGTTTGTCAAGGTGATGGATATGGGTATGTTCGGGCTGGGGCTCTCCACCTCGGTGAGCAGCTGGCTGTTCTGCATAATACAGATATCCTACTACTTCACCGGCAAGGCGGCTATCCGCTTCTCGGTGAGCAGCATCGACTTCTCATTCCTTAAAGAAATGCTCCGCATCGGCATTCCCGGTGCGGTGGTACAGCTGTGCCTCACTATAAGAGGTATGGCTCTCAACAAGATAATACTTACCTTTGCGGGCAACGATGCCCTCTCCGCCTATTCTGCGGTGGGCACCTTCGGCAGCTTCTATTTTGCCGTGACCGCCGGCGTAGCCTCGGCCACAAGGCTGCTGGTCAGCGTCTACTACGGCGAGGAGGACCGTGCAAGCCTGCTTATGATAATGAAGACCGCACTTTACAAGGGCATCGGGATGGTGACGGGTGCGGCGGCGCTCTCAATAGCACTGGCAAACCTGTTCAGTATGATCTTCTGCTCCGATAAGAGCTCCGAGGTCTACTCCCTGACATTACAGTTTTTCAGGTTGTTCCCCCTTTCAATGCCCCTGAGCTGCTTCTTTGTCATATACTCCAATTACTATCAGTGCACCGACCGTATGAAGATAGTCCACATTTCATCGGTGCTTGACGGCCTGGTGGGCATCATCGTTATGAGCCTGATCCTGGCCCCGATAATGGGAGCGCTGGGCATCTGGAGCGCCCAGATAGCCGGAGGGCTGTTCCCCGCTGCTTCCATATTCATCTATTGCACCGCGGTAAACAAGCGCTTCCCGAGAAGCATCGAGGATACCCTGCTCCTTAGGGATGATTTCGGCGTCTCCGAGCAGGACAGGATGGATATCTCCATAAAGAACGAGGACGATGTCCTCAACACCTCCGCCGCGGTAATGAGCTTCTGCACCGCCCACGGCCTCGACTACAAGCGCTCATTCTACAGCGGGCTCTGCATCGAGGAAATGGCGGGGAATATCGTGAGCCACGGCTTCGTAAACGGCAAGAAGAACAGTATCGACATCAGGGCTGTCTGCAAGGACGGGGGGATGCTCATACGCTTCAAGGATACCTGCAAGCCCTTTGACCCGAAGGAGTATGCAAGCCTGTTCACTCCCGAGGATGTTACCCATAACATAGGCATCAGAATGATCAGCCGCATCAGCACCAAGATGGAATACCATTACGTGCTGGGGCTGAATGTGCTTTCCATCACAGTTTAAAAGGAGGAACGGAAATGAGAGAGGATTACAAAGCCGCCAAGAAGCTGGGCGACGAGGCTGTCAAGGAAGCCAAAAGGCAGGGCAAGTCACCCTACCTGCCAGTGCTGGATGAGCTGCCCGGTATCAAGGACTGTGTCTCGGAGATACACGTCGGGCTCACAGAGCTGCCCCTGCGCAGGATAATCGGAAACAAGGAGTCCGGGCGCAACTCAGCCTTTGCCAATAACTTTATGCCCCTGCTGGAGGACGGCAGCGAGTTCGGCACCAAGTGGTCGAACCTCTACGATTCCTTCCTTAAAGAGGGCATCCGGGATGCTATCAAGGTCTATGAGTATATGAACGACTATTACGTTCAGGAGGGCAACAAGAGAGTGTCCGTTGCCAGGTTCGGGGATATGGAGTTCATCCTGGCGGATGTTTACAGGATCCTCCCCAAGCCCTCGGAGAGCAGGGAATACAAGGTATATGCCGAGTATCTGGACTTCTATATCTCCACCAAGAACATCTATATCGTTTTCACCGAGCCGGGCTCCTATACCAAGCTGGCTGACCTTCTGGGTCAGGAGCTGGGGGGCAAGTGGCCGGAGAGCGTCTGCTCCGAGCTGAAATGGGCGTTTTTCAATTTCAGCAAGAAGTGCAGAACGGTATTGAAGATCGACGACGACCGCCAGCTCTCGGATATGTTCCTTATGTATATCTCCATCTTCCCGATGAAGACCCTCTGCCGGGATACCGAGGAGCAGATCGTCAAGAACATCAAGCTGGCATCGGCAGAGCTTTCCGCTGCAAAGCAGACGGACAACATCGCTTTCATAGATTCCGCGCCGGAGGCCGAGACCTCTATCTTCAAGCGGAAGCTGTTCACCGGCAGGAAGAGGTACACCGCCTCCTCGCCGCTGCGGGCAGCCTTCGTCTACGGCGCAGACCCCGAGGAATCCCGCTTTGCCGACAGCCACGAGTCCGGCAGGCTCTATGTTGAGAAGATGACCGATGACAACGTCGTTACCGCGAGATACACCGACCCCGATCCCGCAAAGGCTATCGAAGCCGCCGTCCGGGACGGGAACGAGATCATATTCGCCGCATCCCCCGCGCTGATGTCAGAGGCGGTGAAAGCAGCGGTACAGAACCGCTCCGTCAAGATGCTCTGCTGCTCTGTGGGGCAGGGGCACTCCTCTATCAGATACTACGACGGCAAGCTCTACGAGGCTACCTTCCTTATGGGCATCCTCGCTGCCGACAGGCTGCTCCTGGAGGGCGGCAGCGCTCCCCGCAGGATAGGCTATCTCGCCCGCACTAAGGAGGGCTTCAGCTCCCGCGACCTGAACGCCTTCGCTGTGGGAGTATCCCTCATCGACCCGGAGGCTAAGATCATCCTCTCCTTCTCCGAGGACAGCTCCGAGGCGGAGTGCCGCGAGAAGTGGAAGGCTGAGGGGGTCAAGTATTACGCCGACTTTGACTACTCCGGCTCCGCAGACCTGCTTAAGCGCCCCGGCCTCTACCGTATGGGCGAGGGCAAGGACGAATACATCGGTGCGCCCTTCTTCAGCTGGGGCAAATACTACGTCCAGATCGTTCAGTCGGTGCTCTCGGGTGCCTGGGAGCTGGGCGAGCAGCTCAAGACCAAGAACGCAGCCAGCTACTGGTTCGGCCTCTCGACGGGCGTGGTGGATATAAGAGTAAACAACATCAGCTACCAGACCAGCAAGCTGCTGGCATTCTTCAAGAATTCCATTGTCAACGGCGGCTTCGACCCCTTCACGGGGGAGCTGCACACCGCCGACGGAACGGTCTATCAGCAGGATACCGAGAAGAAGTCGGGCATATCCGTGGAGCGCCAGAAGATGAAGACCAGCGACATCGCCTTTATGGACTGGCTCAACGAAAACATCGAGAGCGACCGGCTCTGACCGCATAACAGCCTTTCACGGAGAGGGGAGGGAGTATGTGAAGATCCTTATACTTGCTGACGAGGAATCAAAATTCCTCTGGGACTTCTTTACTCCCGACAAGCTGGACGGCATTGACCTTATAATCTCCTGTGGGGATCTGAGAGCCGAATACCTGGAGTTTTTGGTGACTATGGGCAAGGTGCCCGTCCTATACGTTCCCGGGAATCACGACAGCCGCTACACCGAGCGCCCCCCCGAGGGCTGCGAGTGCATCGACGGCAGGATCGTCACAGTGGGGGGAGTAAGGGTGCTGGGCTTCGGGGGCTCGATGAAATACGGCATAGGCCCCTATATGTATACCGAAAAAGAGATGCGCCGCCGCATCAAGCGTGCCAGGAGGACTATACTCGCCCACTCGGGGTTCGATATACTCGTCACCCACTCCCCTGCCCGCGGCTACGGCGATATGGACGACCTGCCCCACCGGGGCTTTGAGTGCTTCAACGAGCTTCTGGAGCGCTGCCGTCCCAAATACCTTCTCCACGGGCACGTTCACGCCACCTACGGCAAGCGTTTCAAGCGGGTCATCGACCACCCCAGCGGGGCCAGGATAATCAACGGCTATGAGCGCTACATACTGGATTTTGACGAGACCAAGAAGAGCACCCTCCGCCGGAGGGATATAATAAAGCAAATGTATTTCTGATAAAAAAAGCAGCCCTTGAAGGCTGCTTTTTTATTTGGTTCCTTATTCTCCAAAATAGGTCTCTGCATAGCCCGACCATTCGCTGAAATACTTGGCAAGTATCGAGAGGTCTTCAAGATCCGGGACTCCGTTTTTGTTGAGGTCGGCAGTTCTGTAATTGATGATCTGGTCATAGCCCGCCCACTCTGCCAAGAACTTGGCAAGGTCGGAATAGTCGCTCAGATCGACGCTGTTATCGCTGTTGACGTCGCCCATCTTGACATCCCAGGAGCTGAACTTGATGACATTTGACCAGTCGGTGAAGAAATCGTCCTGATCGTTCTGAGAGATCCAGTACCTCGCTCTGAGTTCCAGAGGTGTGCCGTCAACGACTACTCCCTCGTGCTCTCCGAGGGTGAGCAGCTTGCTTTCCATTTTTCCGGCCGTTACGATCCAGTCGCCCTGAAGGTTGATCCATTCATCGGTGCCCTGCACTCTGCCCTCGACCTCTATCCAGATGTTGCCCTGAGTACCGCTTGCCTGAGTTACCTGCTTGCGGAGCTTTTCGCTTACGGCGAGCTGATAGGTCACCACAGGCCAGCCGTTGAAATCATAGTGTGCATACTGGAGGTTGCTGATATCGGGGGCTTCAACATCGCCGGGCTTGAGTACCTCGACCTTTTCGGCATCCTTGCCGACAGCAGCTGCCTCAGACCAATCGGAAACGAACTGATACTCCTTATCCTCATCCTCATCGAATGCGTTAACAAGGTAACGTACACGCACATAGAAGGTGTGGTTCTCAAAGTCCAGCTTTGCGCAGCGGTCGCCCTCTTCACCCACCAAGGTATAGAGCGAGGGATCAAGAACGTCCTTCCAGCCGTCATAATCAACACCGTCTTCATGGCGGCCGAACCAGCGGCTGTCTTCGGGGTCGTCCGGATCGCCCATATATCTGAATATCCATTCGGAGTTAGTGGTCTCATAGCAATAGTTCTCCCAGCGATAAGCCCAGTCGCCGAGGTGCTGGACCCCATTCTCGTCATAGCCGTCTGTGAGCCAGTAATCGTTAACGTGCCAGTGCTCCTGATCGTCAGCTGACCAGTCGAACTGTGCGACAATGAACAGGTCATCATAGCCGTATTCTTGTTTGAGCTTCTCTAAGGTCTCATCGTAATCCGTTACCAAAGCAGAGGACCATTCACTCATAGTGTTATCCTGAGAATAGGATATCTCGCAGGTGGAGGGGGAATCATTTCCGTCCAGATAAGTGATTACAACGGTTTCCGGAGCAAGAAGATCAAACGGGAGCTTCTTTTCCTCCTCGGGGGCATCCTCGGCAGTAACGGGCAGAGCCAGCGCCGTAAATGCCATCACAGCTGCAACAACAGCCGAAAAGGGTCGTTTCATAGGCTTTTCCTCCTTTATTTACCAGAATAATTGTATAAGATCCATAAAATCATTCAAACCTACATCTATACATTGTAAATTATATCACATAAAGAACCGATTGTCAAGGATCAACCGCAAGCCGGGCATTTTGATTGTGCATTTTGCATTGTGAATTGTAAGGCGGTTTGTGTACTGTTAATAAATCGTTAATAAAACTCATCAATTTGTTGCCTTTTTGCAAATACCGCCTTGAATATTGACGAAAACTATGATATAATGATACTATCCCAAACTATCACAGAAAGGATGTCAGCCGATGAAGACAGTATATGCCATCATATATATCTCTCTGATGATCGCGCTGACGGTCTGCGCGGTTTTGGCAAGGAGATCCACAAGGCCCTCCACGGGAGCTGCCGGAATTGAAACGACAGACAAAAAGGCAGTGCAGGACAGCACTGCCTTTTATTATGCTTGGGGAGGGGGAAGCCCTGTTTCTCACTATGGTTCAGCCCGCCGTCAGACAAAAGCAGCCCCGCAAACATCTGGACTTCACCCGTCATTGTCGGTCTGCGCTTTGAAGAGAGCATCCTGTGTGCGCTGTCCCAAAGTTCCTGCGTGATGATAGGCTCGTGACAGTTTTCCACGACGATCCATTCCTCCCGCGGGCATTTGACCTTCTGCTTGCTTTTCATCGACTTGCTTTTCTGTTTTCCGTAGATCAGCTTTCCGAGATAGACCTCGTTTTCAAGTATCACTCTGATCGACGTAACGTGCCAGTCGAATTCTTTGCGCCAGTAGTCACTTTTGTAATAATCCGGGTTGTGGAGATTGAAATACGCTATCGGTGTCAGCACCTTTTCCTCGCGGAATGTCTTAGCTGTCTTGTTATAGCCGATTCCCTGCGCAGCCATTCTGAATATCCGGAGGAAAAGGTGCGAAGGAGTATATGCTTACGATCTAAAGCATCCTGCCAGGACGCACAGTCAGGCAACGATTCTGTCGGGTCGGATAGCCAAAAAACTCCCGCCGGCTGACCGACGGGAGTGGGATACACATATCTTACATTCCGAATGCCTTTTTGTATTTTCTGTCCTTGATGATTGCAAAAATACACAGCACAACAGCAAATAAACTGTAGTAGATCATTATCGAATCAGGCTCCTTGAAGGTGAGTTTATCAACGAAGCTAATGGTCCAATGGTAATCCTTGAAGGATTCGATGATAAACATCGGTGCAAACATAAGCAGAAAGGCGGATAAGCCCAGGCTGTATATTGCCTTGTCCCAGAAGGAATGTATCTTTTGGACATAGTTTTCAGCCGAGGGGTCAAGGTTAAACACATCAAGCAGCATAGAGATAGCCGAAAAAATCACCCAGAGCATTAACAAACCTGCAATTATAGAGTAAATCATGGTGGAATCTCCCGCCAGCGGGATGCCTGCTATTTTCTTTGTGCTAAGTCCGATGCCGTATTTCACAAGAGAAAACAGGCTGAACTTTACCGTGGCTACCTGGTATGCATTTACAAACGTCAGCACTGCCGCACCTGCTGTGGCTGCTGCACAGATGAACATATGGGTCTTGTTCTCGGCCTTGTGTTCAAGCTCCTCGTAGAGCTTCTGAGCCTTCTGAGACTGCTTATTCTCACGGCGCTTGTCAAATCTGGCGGCCAGCATTATCCCGCTGATGCAGAACAGGATCCCGAAGGTGACCGCAGAAGCTATCCCGACCTTGAAAAGCACGCCCTTATCCTCATTGTCCAGCACTAAGAGAATTATGCCAAGTATCAGTCCGAAGAGGGAGAACTTGAACACGGCAGTGGATTTATATTTCTTATCCGCCGGCTCCTCGGGTTTGGTGGGCTCCGTGATGATCTTCACAACCTCAACGTTAGGATCGTCCTTGAAGGCGGCCTTTGCCAACTCTTGCATATCGACAGGCTGCTTTACATCATCGATGGCTTCTATTTTTGCACCGCAGCTTCGGCAGAATTTCATATTTTCGGTTATCTCGCTGCCGCAGTTATCACAATACATTATTTATTCCTCCGTTTTTCAGCTATTAGCGCTGTTATAGATCATTGTTTACTGGTAATGCAGCCAGCTGTTTATTTCAGATGCGATAGGCATCAGATCGCTGTATGCGTAGTTGCAGAAGTGCTTGAATGAGTGGGTGTTTTCCTGTGTAGCAGCAGTAACGTCGGTGACGTCTGCGTTGCGTGCTTGTCGGTCAATATCACCAGTGAGGTCAACTTCAAGCCACTGATCATACAGATATACAGCGTTCCACACGTGTCCTTCAGCGTTGTTGCCAAGGATGATGCAAGGGATACCGTGCTTTCTGCACATGATCGCATAGATGTTTACAAAGTCTCTGCATACGCCTACGTAGCACTGAGATACATAAAACTCTCCAGTGTGGTAATGACCGTAGTAACGAGGATCGTTAAGTTTGTTGGCTTTATACCAGTCATACACAAGGTTTTCTGTCATCCAGTCATGGAGCAGGAGTGCCTTGTATGCAGCAGAATCATTCTCGTGACCTGCAAGGATTTCATCAGACTTGTTGATCCAGTATTCTGTGTCAGATACGTATGTGGAGTAACCGTTGTACTCAGCCTGACTCTTAGCTTCATAAGGATATGCGATATTGTAGTTAAGGGAGTTCTCAGGTGTGATACCTTTGGCTTCGATCATTTCTGTGATTTTAGCCTGTCTGGTTGTAGGACCTTCTGTCTCAAAAGAGTAGAGGTGACGGCCGTAGCAGACATATGCTTCGAAGTCAGCATCATCGTTGGACGCATAATTGATGTACAGATACATGTTAGCAATATATGTGTGTTCTGCGCTTGCATATTCTGCAGTGATCACATAGTATCCGTTTACATATGATTCATCTGAAAGGTCGGCTGTAATGTTCTTGTCAGCTGTTACGGTGTAACGGGGTGACGTTCCATTCATGAAGGTGATTTTGATATCAGAACATTTGATACCGTTTATATTGTAGTAATTATTTACGGAAAGAGTTTTGTTTTCAATGGATGCAGTGAAGCCAACATAGGTTTCAGCATATGCCACATTTTCAGTGTTTGTGATCTTGTCATATACGTTATACGCATTCATATAGTCTTTTCCGCAACCTACGATACCTTCATCGGCAAAACGCCAGAATACCCAAGCGTCATCACCGCTCATATAGAATATATTGTTGGTATCGATCGTGTCAAAGATTATGCTAACATCGACGGGATCCTTTTTCCAAGTGTGATATGATAAACCACTGATTCTATCCACAGTCTTGTTGTTATTAACAGGATCTACGGTTTCTTCAGCCGTAGTTGTCGTGGTGGTAGTTGTGGTCGTGGTGGTAGTTGTGGCCGTGGTTACAGCAGCGGTGGCTGTCGTAACGGCAGGTGCGGCCTCAGAGGATACCGAGGTGTCGGCAGCACTGCTGTCGGAGCTGTCCTTCTCCATCTTATTGAAGACCCCGAAATACAGTCCTGCCCCGACCGCTGCCGCAAGCAGCATCAGGGTGCAGAGTATCGGGATCAGCCTGCTTTTCTTCGCTGCGGGAGCAGTATCTACCGGTGCAGTAACAGCTGGCTCCTCTGCTGGCTGTTCAGCCGTAACGACCGACGGCTCCGCCTTCTCCGGGATAACAGGCTCGCTGAGCACGGCGGCTTCCGCAGCAACATCCGGCTCCGCAGCCTTCACTTCTTCTGAATCAGCGGGGACCTCGACCTTTGCCCCGCAGTAGCGGCAGAATTTGGCGCCCTGTCTAAGCTCTTTTCCACAATTATCACAATACATATCCGTTTCCCTCCAAAATGATCTGCTCATTATACAAAAAAATAAACACCCAAAAGGACATACCCATCCTATCGGTTGTGATGTTTCAGAATATTAACCTGTGAAAAGGGCGCAGTTATGTTGTCTGTCTGGCTGTCGAATTATGCAGGAACAGCATAGCCTTGTCAACCATTTCTGCCATTTTTTACATTTTGTTCATTTGTATTATAGCACACTTGTAACGGAGTGTCAATGTTATGAATTTGATTTATATAATTATATTGATCAAACATATCCCCTGTACACCCCAAGGGTTCGGGCTGTAAAAAGGATAAAGAAAAAACCCGCGCAAATGAGCGCCCCGCCGTCAAACAAAAATTTCCGCCCTCTGCAATCTTGCAAAAGGCGGATTCGGTGCAGGGGCACGCCCCTGCTGGAGCTGGTAGCCGGACTCGAACCGGCGGCTCGCGCACGGCGTAATGCCGCCTTTTTATAGCTTTCGAGTGATTTGCAACATAGTGTGACGGCGGATTCAAAACAAGCAAAAGGCATGAAAAAGCCAAAACAAAGCTTCATCCCAGCCGTCAGACAAAAGCAGCCGCCTTCTGTAAACTTGCAAAAGGCGGCATCGGTGCAGGGGCACGCCCCTGCTGGAGCTGGTAGCCGGACTCGAACCGGCGACTCTGCGCAGTGCGTCCTGACGGACGCACCACGAATGCGCCGCTCTACTCAACTGAGCCATAAAAAATATCCTCCTGCTATCGCAGAAGGATATTTTTGGAGCTGGTAGCCGGACTCGAACCGGCGACCTGCGCATTACGAATGCGCTGCTCTACCAACTGAGCCATACCAGCGTTTTTTGGCGGTTTGTACCGACTATATTATTATAATGCAGGCGGAAGGTTTTGTCAATATGTTTTTTCTCCGAAAAATAAAAAAATTTCTAAGAAAAGGTTGAAATTTCAGGATATGTGTGTTATAATATATCTTAGCTATGTTATGATACCAATAATCTGGAAAGGATCTGTTTAAATGAGTGCTACCAAGCAAAGATCATCTGCCGGCAAGGGAGTGCTGATATTCTTTATCGTGTTCATGATACTCGAGGGTCTGCTGATATTCGGCCTTACAAGAGTGTTCAAGAACAAGGATGTTACCCCCAGCCTCGCAGGCTACAGTATGTATATAATGGACTCCGATAAGATGGGCGACGACGTTCCCAAGGGTGCGCTCGTTGTGGCTGCAAACGGTGCTCCCAGCATCGAGGGCATCAGCAAGGCCGTCCTCGCCGAGGATGTCCCCGGAGTAGGTACTTCGGTGTTCTGGCTGGCTAATGTATCCTCCAGTGCCGACCGCAACGGCGTTGTCTATACCGTTTTCCAGTCGAAGGATCCCACCAAGCTCTATGAGCTCAAGACCAAGAATATAGTCGGTACGGCTACCAGCTACTATGTTACCGCAGGTAAGATCATCACCTTTATGACCTCGAAGTTCGGTATCATCGCTCTGCTGGCTGCTCCCCTGTTCCTGCTGGTGCTGATCGAGCTCATCATTATGATCGTTAATCACTCCCGTTATGACGACGAGGACGAGGATGACGAGAAGCCCGTCAAGCTGGACGATTTCCTCTTCGGAGGCGAGAACGATAAGGCTCTTATCGAGAACAGCGTCCACCAGGGTGAGGAGGCTGCTGCCGAGATCACCGAAAGGAAGCCCAAGGCTGCTGACCGCGCTAAGAGAGCTGTAAAGTCCGAGCCTGTAAGAGACGTCAACAAGGCTGCTGACGAGATCTTCGCCGACAAGCCGAAGAGAGCTCCCAAGCCTGCTCCCGTTGAGGAAGAGCCGGAGCCCGTTAAGGACGTCAAGGCAAAGGCCGAGGAAGTCAAGACCCGGGAGCCCGCTGCAAAGCCTGGCATCGACCCCTCCTATTACGAGAGAGCCTCCAAGCTCATTGACGGTGAGGACGCTGCTCCCGCTGCCGAGCCGGAGCCCGTAAAGGCTGCCGAGCCTGCTCCCAAGGCTGCCGAAAAGCCCGCCGAGAAGCCCGCTGAGGACATCAAGCTGGACACCCCGAAGAACGTCACCGCCGGCTTTGAGGATCTGATGAAGCTGATGGAAGCCGAGAGCGAAAAGCTCCGCAACTCCCTGAATGACAAGTAATAATATGCAAAACGCCCCGCGTACCGTAATGGTGCGCGGGGTTTTTATTATCTGTTGGTCTCTTTTTTATCGGTTCGGCCAAGGAGGTAGTCAACGGAGACGTTGTGGTAGTCGGCGAGCTTTATAAGAATATCGGTGGGGATATCAATATCTCCCCTTTCGTAGTTACTGTAAACACGCTGGCTGCAATGTAGGATAGCTGCAATCTGGGTCTGTGTCATATCGGCATCTTCACGAAGATCGCGGATCCTTCTGTAGATCATAGCTTTCTCCTTTAGCAATTATATACAAATCATCTTTATTATTTTTGTCAAATCCATTATAGATTATTTCAGCAAATCCTATTGACATTTAGCGACGATTTCGCTAAAATATAATTAAGATGTTAGCGAATTTTTCGCTAAATGCACAAAGGAGGTTATAATATGAAAAAAGTGTTCTGCATTTTGGGGATGGTATTCTCGTTGGGTATGACAGCTTTCAGCATAGTTTTTTTGTTTGTTATGGATCATCCATACGGATCGTATTTGGATTCTGCATCATTCGGAGCTGATTTCTATACCTATATTTACAAAGGATCCCAATCCATTAACACCAGTATCAGAGGTATAGGAAGTTTTATGTATGATGTAATGGTATTCTTTACGATTTTGTTTGCTATTATGGGGGTTATAAGTTTCTGTTTCTTTGGAGTCAAACTGGCTAAAGAAACGAAGAAAGAGAACCTGGGAACTACTACATCATTACCTGCACCAAATCTTGGTACAGCCAATACAAATATTTAATTAAGGAGATGTTTTTATGAAAAAAAGAATTATGGCTTTGATACTTTCAGCATTGCTTTGCCTGTCGTTTGCGGCTTGCGGAAATTCGGAAAATTCAAAAGAAAACACTGACATTGAGTCAAAACAAGTAGTTGAATCCACTGCTGAAAATAATGAAGAAACTTTATCGTCAGAGGATGAATCATCAGAAAACGCAATAAATATCGATCCGAACAGAGAAACAGACATTAGAAATACTTGTTGGGGTGATTCAAGAGAAGTTGTCAGAAGCCTTGAAAGTGATTCTCCCAAATTAGATGAAGGAAATATGCTTGTTTATGATGTGTTTGTTGACGGCGTTAAGGTAACTCTGGCGTATGTCTTCAACGAACAGAATCAGCTTTGTGAGGCTTTATATACCGTTGATGATTCAGATGGATCAAAGGGCACCACAATGGTAGAAAAGTTTGCTCATATCGGTGGAGCCATAGCCCAAAAATACGGAAATGATTATAAAGTTGATTCCAAAAAACTCAGCTCGTTAGCTGATTATTGTGATGACGTCGGTGAAGCTGTTGAACTTGGATATATTGAAGTGTATGAGTCATGGAATTATGTAAAAGGAGGAAGATGCACGATCAAAGGATCCTTAACAAGAAAGAATTATACAGTTACAGGCTCATTTCTATTATCTAGTACCAGCATATCCTCCCCGAAATCTGAACCAGGAATATAACAAATATACCGCCTGGTACGGCGCTTCTTTCCCCCGCAAAAAAGCCGCCCCCTCACGGGGACGGCTTTAAAAAACTTTGGCTTTTGTCTGAATTACTTCAGCTCTGCAAAATACTTGATGGTTCTAACCATCTGGCTGGTGTAGCTGTTCTCGTTGTCGTACCAGGAAACGACCTGTACCTCATAGAGGTCGTCAGCGATCTTGCAAACCATGGTCTGGGTAGCATCGAACAGCGAGCCGTACTTCATACCGATTACGTCGGAGGAAACGATAGGATCCTCGTTGTAGCCGTAGCTCTCGGAAACAGCAGCCTTCATAGCAGCGTTGATGCCTTCCTTGGTAACGTCAGCACCCTTAACAACAGCGGTAAGGATGGTGGTGGAACCGGTGGGAACAGGAACTCTCTGAGCAGAGCCGATCAGCTTGCCGTTGAGCTCGGGGATAACCAGACCGATAGCCTTGGCAGCACCGGTGCTGTTGGGAACGATGTTGGCAGCGCCGGCACGGGCTCTTCTCATATCGCCCTTTCTGTGAGGACCGTCAAGGATCATCTGATCGCCGGTGTAAGCGTGGATGGTGCTCATGATACCGCTCTGGATGGGAGCGTAGTCGTTAAGAGCCTTAGCCATAGGAGCGAGGCAGTTGGTGGTGCAGGATGCAGCCGAGATGATCTGATCGTCAGCGGTAAGGGTGTTCTCGTTAACGGAGAAAACGATGGTCTTGAGGTCGCTGCCTGCGGGAGCAGAGATTACGACCTTCTTAGCGCCGGCATTGATGTGAGCCATGGACTTATCCTTCGAGCAGTAGAAACCGGTGCACTCGAGAACAACGTCAACGCCCAGCTCGCCCCAAGGACAATTTACAGCATCCTTCTCAGCATAGATCTTCAGAGTCTTGCCGTCAACGGTGATGGTGTTGGCATCATCGTCAGCCTCAACAGTGTGAAGGTTCTCGCCGATAACGCCGCAGTAACCCTTCTGAGCAGTGTCATACTTGAGCAGGTTAGCGAGCATAGAGGGCTTGGTCAGATCGTTGATAGCAACTATCTCATAACCCTCAGCGTCGAACATCTGTCTGAAAGCCAGACGACCGATACGACCGAAACCGTTAATTGCAACTTTTACATTAGCCATTGTAGTGTACCTCCTAATATTTTTATACATTTATTATACTACAAACGGGAATATTTTGCAAGCCCTTTTCATAGAATATTACTCAAATTTTTCACTAATTTTCACATTATCCCGGAGGGGATTTTTGGAAGCCGGGGGCTCTCACGGCGGCAGCAGAGGGTCTGCGGGCGGCGGTTCTTGACAATTATTGTCGGCTGATGTATAATTAGTGAGGCGCATCATCGCTCTCACGGAAGGAGGTCACGGGACAATGGATATCTTTGAAAGCGTAAAAGCTGTATTCACCCAGTCGGGGACGCCTGCGGCTCTTTGCGACACCTCGCTGCGGCTCAGGTGGAAAAACAGCCCGGAGATCCCGGAATCTCTGATCCCGGACGATTTCACCGGTGAGGACGGCGAGCCCCCCATCCTGCCCATAAGGGAGGAGCGTATGCTGCGCTTCCGCACGGGTGGAGCGGCTCTTGTAACTCCTCTGACCGAGGGGGAGGAATGCAAGGGCTATCTTGTCCGCTTCTTCCCTGCTGACAGCATCGAGAGGCTCATAACCCATTCCGACAAGGCTTACGAGCAGGTCACGATGCTTGACAATGTAAGATACCGTCTTCAGGGTGCGATCTCTGCTCTTGAAGCCCGGGAGGTGGAGGATTACCCTTTCCAGGTGAAGGAGACCTTCCATGAGATCAAGCTCTCGATGCTGCGCTCCCTGGCCTGCACGGTTAATTTCGCCGAGGCGAGCCGGGTATTCGGCGGGCATCTGGACATTCTTGACACCGAGCTTTCCTCCCTGCTGCGCCGCACCACCGATCACTACTCCCAGTTCATCGACCCGAAGGCTTTGCGTGTGATCTGCCGTCCGGGGCTGGGTGTCTGTGTAATGACCGACTACGCGGCTCTGGAGCCTGTACTGCTCAATCTGATAGTCAACGCATATATGTACAACGATGCCCGTGAGAAGGAGGTCGTGATCCGTCTTATCAACGACGGCACACACGGAGTGCTTACCGTGACCGACAACGGCACCTCTGCTGATCTGGAAAAGATCGAGCGAGCCTCCCACTACCTTGGTCAGAAGCCTGTTTTCGGCAAGGGAGAGAGCTTAGGGCTTGCGATAGCGCGTGAGCTTTGCCGGCGCTGCGGCGGGAGCATCGGTTTTGAGCATTCCGAGACAGGCGGGCTCAAGGTGATACTGAAATTCCCGCTCCTGGGGCCTGACAGCCCTCTCACTCTGGGTGCGCCCCCGACGGACACGGTCTATATGCCCTACGATCCGCCCTACTGCATACTGGGGAAGGCTTTTGATCTTTATGTGGAGCCTTTTGAGCTGCAATGAGCTTTTTGGCCTTTGGCTTTGGTTCGTTTGGTGGGTCGCGGAACGGAAATCGCTTGTGAGCGTTGCTCGCCCGCTCTTCCTGTGAGTGCATAGAGGCTCGGGAGTTCGCGGTGCTGCATAAGCGTTTCCTTGACAGAATTGAATAGAAAGACCGGCGTTTGCGTCCCTTTTGTGCTTTGGGATGCAGCGCCGGTTTGTGTTTTTTATCTTTGCGCGTTTATTCGGTTTTGTGATACAGGGCCCTGCTTTATTCCGAGCGAAGCCGAGGAATAAAGATTGACCTGCGCAATATGGGCGTTGTGCCTTGACTATTGATTGCTCAGAGCAGCATGATCCCCTTATCCGCACATTCCTTGATCATATCCTCCGGCCATACGGATACCTGTACCTCGCCGATATGCGCTTTGTTCAGCAGCAGCATACAAAGCCTCGACTGCCCTATGCCGCCGCCTATGGTCAGCGGAAGTGTGCCTTCAGCGATCATCTTATGGTAATCAAACTTCATCCTGTCCTCGGCACCCGCCTCCGCAAGCTGCGAGAGCAGCGACTTCTCGTCTACTCTGATACCCATTGAGCTTACCTCCAGCGAGTCGTCAAGCACCTCGTTCCAGAAGATAAGGTCGCCGTTGAGCTGCCAGTCGTCGTAATCAGGGGCTCTGCCGTCGTGGGGCTCGCCGTTTGAGAGCTTGCCGCCTATCTGCATGATGAACACGGTCTTATGCTCCTTGGCGATGAGCTTCTCCCGCTCCTTGGCGGTGGTGCCGGGGTATAGCTTCAGGAGCTCCTCGGTAGTGATGAAGAAGGGCTCGGCGCAGAGCTCGCCTTGCAGGACGGGGTATCTCATACCCACCTTGCGCTTGGTATATACTATGGCCTTAACGATATCCTTCACCGTTTCTTTCAGAAACTCCACCGTTCTCTTTTCGCGGGTTATGACCTTTTCCCAGTCCCACTGATCCACGAAGATCGAGTGGATGTTATCAACGCTGTCATCCCTGCGGATAGCGTTCATATCGGTATAGATGCCCTCGCCGGGCTTATAGCCGTAGCGGTAGAGGGCCATCCTCTTCCACTTTGCCAGCGACTGAACCACCTCGGCCTCGGTATCGAACTCCTTGATATTGAAATCCACCTTGCGCTCGACGCCGTTCAGGTCATCGTTGATACCGCTGGCGTGGGTGACGATCAGCGGCGCGGTGACGCGGTCAAGGGTCAAAGCAAAGGAGAGGTTCTGCTGGAAGACATCCTTGATGTATTTGATAGCGTGCTGAGTTTCTCTCAGCGTGAGAGCCGACTTATAGCCCTCGGGTATTATCAGTCCTTTTGACATAGTATCATTCCTTTCATATGTATTCAGAGGTCTGTTCTCATTATCTGCGAAACGGTCTTGAAGCCGTATTTCTCATAGAAGTTCACTGCGTCGTTGCCGTCAACGACTCTTATCTCTATACGCTTGGCGCCCCGTTGTTTCAGGCCCTCGACAGCCCAGTCCATCAGGAGCTTTCCATATCCGCTGCCACGGTATTCCTTAAGCACGATCAGGATGTCTATATGCCCGTCGATGCCGATAAGATCTGTCTTGCAGAAACCTGCCACCCTGTCGCCGTCCTCGACGACGGCTATCCTTGACTTCCCGCTGCGCACGGCTTCCTCGAATATCGCCAGCGATTCGGAAACGGGCTTTTTCGGGAAGCACCCCTTGAAATTCACCGAGACCTGATTATGGTGCTCAGCCAGCTTTTTCAGGCATTCCCTGAGCTTATATACTTCCTCCGGTGCGATCTCTCTCATAAGCTGTTAACCTCTTCCCGCCTCAGATCATGCTCTGCCAGCTCTCATAAAGCCCGGGCACTACCGAGGTGAGCATTATCATCACGCCGGTGGCCAGATCGAGTATAGCGTGGCTTATCATTATCGCAAAAGGGTCCTTCTTCCTGCGGTAATACACGCAGAAGATCACCGTCAGCGGCAGGAAGGAAACGAACCTGTAAAACATATACTTCACGTCGAACATCGTGGGGATAAAGCAGTGCTGGAGCGCGTAGAAGAACGCGGGTACGATGACCGCGGCATAGCTGTTCCTGATCTTTCCAACGCCGCAGCCGAGGTAGAGGCCGTCCTCCGCGAAGGGAACGGTCAGAGGCAGGAGTATCAGGTTTATGATCGCCAGCGCTGCGGGTATGGGAGACACGATATCCAGCGAGACCTGCGGCATAAACTTGCCGTAGAATATGAAGCCCGCGGCATACATCCCGCCCATTCCGACGCAGACAAAGACGTAGACCAGAAGTATGGTCTTTTTGACGCTCCGGCCGCCTTTGCGGTAGTTTATGAGCTCTTTATAGCTCCGACCCGACTTTCTTGCCAGCAGCACTATGGCCGCCACCGTGACTATATTCACCAGCGTCGCGGCTACCGACCACCAGTTGTTTATCTCCTTAAGCTCCTTGCCGGTAACTGCCGAGCCGATAAGGAATATCAACAGGAAAATGATACTGCGGGAGGGCAGCAGAAGCGGCAGGAGCGAGCTCTTTTCCGTTGTCTTTGTCATTATGTCCTCCGGGGCTTATCGGATGCTTCCCACCGTTCTGGGGAAGAAGATAACGTCTCTGATATTGCTGATGCCGGTCATATACATAATGAGTCTCTCAAAGCCGAGGCCGAAGCCGCCGTGGGGCACCGAGCCGAACTTTCTGAGATCCAGGTAATCCGCATAGGGATCCAGGGACATCTTGCGCTCCTCCATAGCGGCAAGGAGCTTATCGTAGTCAGCCTCTCTCTCGCTGCCGCCGATGATCTCGCCCACGCCGGGTACAAGCAGATCCACAGCCGCAACGGTCTTGCCGTCGGGGTTCTGCTTCATATAGAAGGACTTGATCTCCTTGGGATAGTCGGTAACGAACACAGCCTTCTTGAATACCTCCTCGGAGATATAGCGCTCGTGCTCGGTCTGGAGGTCGCAGCCCCACTCAACGGGGTACTGGAAGTCCTTGCCGGACTTTTTCAGCAGCTCGATGGCCTCGGTATAGGTGCAGGTGCCGAATTCGTGGGAGATAAGAGTCTCCAGCTTTTCGATAAGGCCGTTCTCAAAGTGCTGGTCGAAGAACTCCATCTCCGACCTACAGTTGTCAAGCACCTTTCTTACCACGAACTTGATCATGCCCTCAGCCAGCTCGATAACATCGGGGAGCTCGGCAAAGGCCACCTCCGGCTCGATATGCCAGAACTCGGCAACGTGTCTGGGGGTGTTGGATTTCTCGGCTCTGAACGAGGGGCCGAAGGTATAGATCTTTCCGAAGGCCATAGCAGCCATCTCGCCCTCCAGCTGTCCGGAAACTGAGAGGCCTGCTCTCTGACCGAAGAAGTCGTTGGCGAAATACTCCTCCTCGGACTTGATGGATGGGTCATAGCCCACGGTAGTCACCTGGAACATCTCGCCCGCGCCCTCGCAGTCGGAGCCGGTGATGAGGGGGGTGTTCACATATACGAAGTTCCTGCTCTGGAAATACTCGTGGAGGGCTGCAGCAGCGGTGGATCGTACGCGGAACACGGCGTTGAAGGTATTCGTCCTGCCTCTGAGGTGGGGCATGGTGCGCAGGAATTCAAGGGTGTGGCGCTTCTTCTGGAGGGGGTACTCCGGCGGGCATACGCCCAGGACTTCCAGCTCGGCAGCGTTGATCTCGGGAACGCTGTTCCTGCCCTCGACCACCTGACCGGTGACTTTAAGAGATGTACCCAGCTTCAGAGCCTCATCCAGGGCGAGGCCGGCAGCCTTGTCTATAACGATCTGGAGGTGCTTGAGGGTCGTGCCGTCGTTGAGCTCGATGAAGGCCACGTTCTTGGAGTCTCTAGACGTCCTCACCCATCCGCAGACGGTAACGCTCTGCCCGATGAAGCTCCTGTCCTCAAAGATCGCCTTGATATCGGTGTGTTTCATAAACAATCAATCCTTTCCTTTGATCATACAATAAAAAAAGCCTTCGTCCTCGTACAGGACGAAAGCTGTGCTTCCGTGGTGCCACCTGAATTACCGCAGGCGTATTGTTATCAAGACCCGCGATCTCTCATACGCAGTAACGCGCGTAAAACGACTCCCCTACTGGGCCCCGGGGGCTGTTCGGCTTGCTGCTCGGGAGTGTTATTCACAAAGCCTCTTGTACGCGGCTCGCACCTTGCCCGCGCTCTCTGAGACAGAACTGCTCTGCTACTTCTCTCCGTCCTCGCATTTGATAGAGACATTATAGCACGTTTTTTTCACGCTGTCAAGAGGGAATTTACCGCTGATGAGGATTTTCCGGCTTAAAAGCATCTGCAAAACCCGTATTTTGAGCCCGCCCGGGACTGTATCTAAGACATCAGCTTGCTGCACGCCCGTTTCCGGGGCTTCCCGTCGCCCCCGGCCCCCTGCGGATCACGCTCTTACAGATCAACGGCCTGATCGTTCTGTTAAAAAGCACCGAGCCCGCCTTTTTGGGAAAGGCAGGCTCGGTTTGGTATCAAAGTGAATTGAGTTTCTTCTGCAGCTCTATCATATGGTTACGGCATGCGGTTATCTCGCCGGTGTACTTATTGAACCACTCAACGTCCATTTCGTCGGGGGATTCCTGCAAAAGCACTGCCTGAACCAGCGCCGACTGGGATCTGGAGCGCTTGCGCTCGATCTCCTCAATGGTCTGGCGGCAGATCTTTATCTCCTTTTTGAGCTTGCTCTTTTCGCTCACTTTTTCATCACTCCTTTGGCTAATTTCCCTTTAATTCTATAGACTGAAACAGCTCGTCAAGCTCGGTATAGCCCTTATCGAGCTCTGCCAGGATATCGTTTATCGCCTGCTTGAGCTCTTCCAGCTTCGGCTGCATCTGCACGGGGTACTTGATAAGCGCGGTGCTTATCTGGTTTATAAGTATCTGCTTCTCTGAAAAGTCCTCGATGAGGAAGGCGAAGGCACCGGCATTGCTCATATAGCTGCATACCCGACGGTAGACCAGATCGTCATCGCCCTCGGGTTCAAGGTAGATGTCGATCTCCTCGACCACGTGCCGCAGCTCGGTCTTGTACTGGGTACGGTAGACCTCCTGTACCCGCTTGGTCTCATCGACGTAAAGCCCGATGAACACAAGCAGAGCTATCAGGCAGATGAGCATCAGCACAATGGCTGTTATCATCCTGCGCTTCATTATCTTATCTTGGTTCACCGTTCTTCACCTCGTCCTCGGAAACGCCCTCCCGTTCAAGGCGGCGCTTTTCCCTTTCGATCTCTTCTCTTATGAGCTTTTGTTTGCTTTCGGCAGCCTGCTGCCGCTTTTCCTCACGGACCTTCCTGCCCAGCCTCGTCACAGATCTCAGCTCGAATACCGCCATCACTGCCAGAGGCAGGATCACGACTATCATTACGAGCTTTCTGGTCTCGCCGAAGGATGAGAGCCAGATAAAGAACCTGGACTTGCCCGCATATTTACCAATGACCTTATCGGGCTGGGCGGGGGCGGTGTCCAACGTTTCGTTAGGTGAGCCGTCAGACCTTGAATCGCCTTTTGTAACAAAGGAGCCGTCATCGTTCACCGAGACGATACGGTGGGTGACGATCTTGCCCTTTACATCCTCCTGATCCGAGTAGAAGGAGATTATATCCCCCTCTTTGAGCTCGGAAACATCGGTCTTTTCGGTGATTATGTAGTCCCCCACGTGTATCGAGGGCTCCATGCTGCCGGTCACGACCTGGAGTATGCTCTTGCCGAACAGGTTCACAGCCTTGCCTCTCGCGGCATTGATGAGAACATAGCCGCAGATGATCATCGAGATGACAAGTATCACTGTCAGGATCACGTCAACGGCCTTCTGCGCCCTGCTTTTTACCTTGCTTTGGCCTTCTAGGTCATTTTTTTTTTGACCTACGCTCTCGCGCAGCTCGTTGCGCATCCTCTTGCGCTCTTTATGTGCCCTGACCAGCTTCTGCCAGAGGCTTACATGGTACTCTCTGTAGAGGCGCTTCATCTCGAGATCGATCTCACGCTGCTCCTCGGGAGTACGCTTGGGCGGAGTATAGGTCGGCTTCGGCCTGCTCTTTGCCTCCAGCTTTTTCTTCTTCTTGAACTTGCGGTCTGCCAGATAGCGCCTGAACCGGTACTTGAAGGTGCCTGCATACTTGCGGTAGTAGACCTCCATCTTGTCGCGCTCGGCGGCCTCCTCTTCCTTTATGCGCTTCTTCTCAGCCAGCTCGGCACGCAGCCGCTTGTGGTCGGGATTGTCGGTATCCTCGGGGATGATATGGAACCAGTAAACGAGGATATACTGTATGAGCCTTTGCAGCAGCCTGATCGGGTTGTGGGAATACTCCCACCTGATCTGCTCGAAGGGCTTGGCCTCGAACTTGGCGCGGTCGGCCTTGAGCCTTGCGGCACGCTCGGCCTCGAAGCGTTCCTTCTCCTGCCTCTGCTGCTCCAGCTTCTTTCTGGCGGCGATGGCTCTGGGATCCTCGAACTCGGACTGCTCCTCGCCCGCGGCCTCCTCCATTTCCGCCTTGACCTGTTCGATCTCCTCGGTGGTGACTTCCTCGTAGACCTGCTGTTCCAGCTTTTCCTCGTCCTCGTGCTCGTGCTCTTCCAGCTTTTCTACGTCAACGCCCTCTGCCTCACCCAGCTCGGAGCGCATCTTGAGCTTGTTCTGGAAAACTCTTTCCCGCTCGGCAGCTACGCGCTCTTCTTCCTCCCGCTTCTTGCGGGCTTCCTCCTCCAGGCGGCGCTGCTCTTCCAGCTTGGCCTGCCGCTCGGCTTCGAGGCGGGCACGTTCCCGCTCTTCCTCCTCCTGCTCGCGGCGCTTCTGCTCCAGAAGCTCCTGGATACGTCTTTCTTCCTCTTCTTTCTCGCGCTGGAGCCTCTCGCGTTCCTCCCGCTTGGCTTCCTCTATGCGGCGGAGCTCCTCCTGGCGGGCTTCCTCCTCGAGGCGCAGACGCTCTGCCTCCTCCTCGGCGGCAACTCTTGCCAGACGCTCCTTCTCGCGCTCCTCCAGATAGGCCTTCTCGATCTTTATCGCTTCGCTTATCTGCGTAAAGACCAGGTTCATATTCTTTGGGAGCCTCTTGGTCATACGGAACTCGCCGTCGGCTGCGATATAGCCTACCGCAGCATCCGTCTGGATGCCGTAGTCGTCGGCGACCTCCTTCTCGAACCGCTTGACGAATTTCGGGGTCAGGGTCTTCAGCTTCTGGGTCTTCAGCTCGGTCATTTCCTTTTCGCTGTCAACGGTATATGCTCTGAACAGCAGCAGGTTCATGATGACCAGCTTATAGAAATCCTCGACATACCTGTTCTGCGGCTTGACCGCAGTATTCTCCACGTTGATCTCGTAGCCCACCTTATCATAGCCTTCGATGTACTGCCACAGAGCCAGACAGGCTTTGAGCTCAACGTTCTTCATAATGGCGTTGGTGCGCATTACGGGGGGACGTATGTAGTTATTGCCCAGCTTCATACAGAGATCCGAGCCCTTATAGCCCTCGATGACCTTTTTGAGTTTTTCCACTCTCTGCCAGATGGTGACGCCGTGGGCGTCGGTGGATTCCAGGCTGTCGGAGGTCTCGATCTTGACCTCTATCTTCATTTTGCCGCCGTTGCCGGTATCTATGGAGGTATCGTAGCCGAGGGAGAATACCTCCTCGTCCCTTGCCACCTGGGCCAGCTTTTCGTAGCGGGTGTTTATGAAGATGAACAGCCTGTCGATCAGCGTATTGACAAACTTATTCTCGTATGTAAGGTAGCTTTCTTCCTTGTGGATATTTAATATCTTCGACGGGGTTATCTTGCCCGTGCGCTTATCTATGCTCTGGATGAAGTCGGTATGCTGAGCAAGGTGCTTTACCGACTCGACCGTGATCTTCCGCGAGCGCTCTATGGGGACGATCTCTTCCACGTCCTCGATCGTTCGGCTCGGGTTTCTCAGCACGTTGTCAACGTGGATAAGGCCGTTCTCTATGGCCTCTACCCAGGAGACGTCTATCGCCTTCTCCATCAGCTTGCGGTTGAAGGCGAAGGTATTTCTGCTGGATTGCAGGAGAGCGTCGAGCTGATCGAACAGCGCGTCGTCGCCGAAGGCATCTACCGCCTCCTTGAAATCCTCATACCATTCATCGTAAAAGCCGTTCAATCAGTCCTCACCGCCCTTTCTCTTATATAATAGTATAATTCACTCTCGGGGATGGGATCAGAACAGCTTCTGCAGTCTTTCGAGGTATGCCACGGACTCGTTCATCTTGTTCTTGCCAAAGGACTTGTGGATATATACCACCAGCTCTCTCAGCTCCTCACGCAGCATAGCCAGGTTGAGGGACTCGAACTTTCTGAATATCTTGGTAGCGAGGACGTAGTCGATACCGTCCAGCTCGTCGCCTCCGCAGGCAACGTAAACAGGCACGAACAGGCCCATCTGCTTTAAGATACGGTTACCGAAAGCCACACGCAGCTTCTCGATCACCCACAGGTCGAGCTGCTGGATCTTTCTGAGATTATCCTGCGATATGGGATACTTCTCGAAGGCCTCGTCGAACATAGCCTGGAGGTGGTCGTAGCCCAGGTTGATAGGCTCCTGCACGGGGGCCTCGAAGGCGATACCCTTTGCATCCAGGTTGATGGGCTGAGCACGGTCGTAAACCTTATCGGAGATAGCGTAGGTCGAGTCGTCGTTATTAGCCGTACCGATGTACCATACGTTCTGAGGGATCCTCAGCTTGCCCTTATCCAGTTTGACAGGGTCGGTGCTCCAGGCGTTGGGCACGATATCCAGCTCCCACTCGTCTGCGTTGGGCATTTCGAGTATGGAGAGCATCTCGGCGAAATAATACTCGATACGGGCGATGTTCATCTCATCGAGGAGTATCAGGTTGACATCGTTGTTATAGCCCGAGGCATAGATCCTCTTGAGGACTTCGGTCTCGTTGAAGTTCTTGGTGAATTCGTTGAAGTAGCCGAAGAGCTCGGTACGGTCACGCCACGAGGGCTGCACCGAAGCTATGGTAGTATCGTTCTGCAAGAACTTACCGAAGGAGTAAGGCAGCGATGTTTTACCTGTACCGGAGATACCTTGCAGGATTATGAGCTTGGTGGAAGCCATACCCGCAATGAACAGGCGTATCGTCTTGATATCGTAGTAGAGGTGCATCTTGGAGCAGGCAAAGTTGCGGTAAGCCTCGCAGATGCCCTCCAGCGTAATGGAGTTGTCGTACTCCGGCGGAGTGTAGTTGCGGTAGAAGCTGTCCACCTCCAGCAGACGGGAGAAACGCCTGTCTGCCGTCTGGACGATACCGTCCTCCACAGCCTGGGGAGCCTCGCCCTCGCCCTGATAGGGCACGGCGGTGCCGTCGGCGCCCGCATAGGAGAGAGCGCCCGACACGGGCAGGCCCATCTGAGCCACCTTCATCGCCATGATCTCGTCCTTCTCCTTGGTCATCTTGAGCACCTGGCGCTGGAGATTTGAGATCTCCTCCAGCAGATCCTCATTGCTGACCAGCGAGTGGCGGAAGCGCACATACTTCCTGATGAGCAGTACGATGATGAAGCCTATCAGCACATACACTGCGATAACTATTATAATAGAGAGTATCGCCAGTATCCAGCTCAGCACGGTGAAATCCGGTGAGTGGGCCTTGAATATGTCTATGTAGTTTTTGATATTGAATATCTGTACTATGCCCTTTCCGATGCCCGAAAAGATCATGCCGAAGCCTTTCAGCATCTCGGAAATAAACACGAAGAACCATTTTAGAAATTCGTTCATAGCCTTCTCCGATCAATTATCAGTTTATTCGGTCTTTCCCTCACCGGCGTCTGTGTTCTCTGCGGGTGCGGCGGTCGCCTCGGGAGCAGGCGCCTCGGTAACGGGATCCGCCTCAGCAGCGGGAGCTTCCTCGGCCTTGGGAGCCTCGGCAGCGGGCTGCTCGCCCTCCTTGGCCTTCTGGCTTGCCAGGTACTCCTCTATGGCGCGGCGCTTGATCTCCTCCTCGTCGGTCTCGGTGAGGCGGGGCTTCCTGATCTCTATGAGTGTTGCGATGAACCTGTAAAGCTCATAGAGGAAGAAGATCGCCATCGGGAGGATTATGCAGATGAAGAAGCCTGTCCTGGTCTGCAAGAAGCGCATCACCTTGCCGAAGCCGGGGATCCTGGTCTCGGTCCATTTGCCGATGATGTCGCCGGCCTTGGCGGTATCGGTATCGTCGGCGGTGTTGTTATCGCCTCGGGTAACGAAGGTGCGGGTGTTTTCAAGCTCGTTGACCTTTACGATACGGTGGGTGTTCTTTACTCTCTGGCCGTCGATGATGGTCCAGAAGGTGATAACGTCGCCCTCCTTGAGGGAGTAGATATCATCCACTTCCTTGACGATTATAAGGTCATCCTCGTAGAAGGTGGGCTCCATGGATCCCGTTTCAACGGTCATCGGCATAAAGCCGAAGAGGTTCGCCACGCCGCCGTTGCGGTCGGATGAGAACACAACGATGGTTATGAGCAATGCAAAGATGAGCAGGATCCACACTAATACATTTCCTATTATTTTCAACGCTTTTTTCATATCTGTTCTTCTCCCTTATAATTAAGTCGATTCGGTTATCTTGAAATCCATCGAGAGCTTCAGGGTGCCGCCAATCAGATCGTCGATGCAATCGGGGTCGTTGCCCTCCAGCCAGATTACTACGGTGTACTTGTCCTTTGCCTTTGGCTCGAAGCCCTCCCGAAGGGTCTTCATAACGGTGGTGGCCGAGAAGAACTCCTTATCGCAGTCGGATTCCATTCCCGTTCCGTCAGACTTTGTCTTGCCGTAGACCGTTTTCTCTCCGTTGACGTAGACGGCTATCCGTATGGCGTCGTCAACGTTCTTGGTGACGTTCTCGATATTCATCTCTCCGTCGTAGGAGATCGTATCGCTTCCGGCATTTATAAGGTAGAAGGTGTAGGCTATGTAGCTCTCCCCGTTATGGCTGCCGTTGATCATATCAATGTTCGCCGGGAGATCCGCGCCGCTGATGTTGGTCATATCGTAGACGATATTCGCGTTGAGCACCGAGATCGTCTTATCGTACTCCGGTGTCTCCGAAAGGGTAAGGCCCTGACGCATCATATCGTATTTATTGACCTTTACCGTAAAGCTGCCGAACTTATCGTAGAAATATGATATCGCGTAGGCTATCGCGATTATCGCCACAAGGATTATTACCAGGAGCCCCAGTATCCTTGTCAGGACGACATATCTCTTTACCTCTTTGGATTTTCGCCGCAGCTCCAGGACATTTACTGTTTTGTCCGCCATCGCTGCCCCTCCTTTATAAATGTATATATAAACTTAAGTTTCGGTCTCATCGTTTTTCTTTCTCACGTATTTCTCGGTGACGTATTTGCCCGAGAGGGAGCCTGCCGTATAGAGGCAGCCGAACTCGAAGAACTTCTCTGCCTGCTGCAGGGAGGACACGCCGTCGGCAATGGCGGTGGCATCCAGCTCGGAGACGAAATCGACTATCGACTTCACCGCACCGTCAGAGCGCTCGGTCTTGCCCAGGAACTGTGTTACCTCCGGCGAGAGCAGGACGTAGTCCACGGGGAACTCCGAGAGCTTCATCATCGGGCAGGAATCGGAGCCGAAGCCTGTCAGCATAAAATGGAAGCCCCGGTTGCGGAGATTCTTCATAACGGTGGCTGCTCTGCCGTCCTTTTCCTCCAGGAGCTTGGCCGAGACGGCGAAGCAGATCTTATTGGTATGCACGTTATACCTCCGGGCGAACTCCATAAGGTTCCGCTCGGCTCTAATATCTCTCAGATACTCGGCGGGCATATACACCGACAGCCATCCGAAGACGACCTCGCGCTCAACGAACCTTTCGGCGGCCTCCATAGCCTGGAGCAGCTCCAGATCGAAGAGGGAGATGCACTGGTTGGTTATCTCGGCGACGTCGCGGAAGTTTTCGGGCATCAGGGTGCCGAGCCCGGGAGTATTTAGCCTGGTCTGGGATTGTAAGAAAGCGGTATTTCCGCTGGAGGATTCCCTGATAGGGCGGTAGTGGAGCTCTATTGCTCTCAGCCCCCCGACCAATGTCTGAACTGCTTCCGGCATCCCTGTTCCCTCCTTTATAATATATGCATAGAGATACTCTATTCTATTATACACCAAACTGCACAATTTGTCAATGAAAAAGGCGTCCCTTTTTGAATAAATTTCATTTGGAAAGCAAAAAGTTTCACCCTATTTTTTGGTAATAATGCCATAGGTTTATAAGAGGATTTTTCAACCGAAAGTGTGAACAAACTATGAAATTCACTCAAACGGTTTCGTTGTTTCCGTCACATTGCACAACCGAGCGCTCGCAGTATGTGCAGATTTACTGCAAGACGTACACAAATAAAAATGTACCAAAATGGTCGTTTTTGAATAAATTAAAATAAAAAACGTCTGATTTGTGGAATTAGCCATAAAGAAAAAGGGTCAATTTGTTATAATCTCTAAACTTATTTATCCCATCGCTGAAATTCTTGACAACGGCACCGTTTTGGTATATAATAAGACCATAGAATTACGGAAGGCAGTCGGCAGCCAATGAGTTATCGGCGCTCGGGGCTGTCAGGGCAGGCGGGTAAAAAGCCCCGCCGTAAGAACGAAATACATTACGAAAGGAAAATGAATTATGGCAAACACTAAGAGAAACTCTGCAAAGAGAAAATTGGTCCCCGCGATCGCGATGCTCACCACCTCCGCGATCATGCTCTCAACCGCAACTTATGCATGGTTTACGATGAATAAGGAAGTAACAGTACAGAACATGCAGGTTCAGGCAAAGGCTGATCAGGGTCTTCTGATCAACGAAGTTGCTACTGCTGGTGACCAGAACTGGGATGAACTGGCAACAACGTCTCAGTCAACCGGTATTCAGCTTCATGCAACATCAACGGCTAATACCGATACTTGGTATGTAGCATACAGTACGAAGTCTAATACCGCTGCCGCAGCTAGTGCAGGTCAGGCTTCCACTGATTTGACAACCGATGGTTATAGAACTCTTGGAACAGCACCGTTTGCCACAACTACTGAAACGGTTGATGCAGCAGCAGGAACAAATGCAAAGCATGAAATTATCTATGTTGATAAGGATGCTGATAGCGAATATGACTTAGGTGAAGGCTATTATGTAAAGTATACTTATTATCTGAAGTCTTCAGGTGATGCACTTAGTTTGACGACTGCTCAAGGTAATCTCAATCAGTCTCTCTGGATTAAAGATATGACTATAACCAATAATAATAATACTGGTATGGCTCAGAATCAACAAGATCTTGATGCCGCCCTTAGAGTAGCAGTTGTTGTAAACAAAAAGGTTTACTTCTTTGCACCTGTATCGGGAGCGACGACCTCGTATTATGTAAATGCAGCTAGTGCAGCAACAACAGCTTACACAACGGACCAGCAAACATGTATGGATTCAATTCCAGCTGTAACTGCAGACGGAACTCCTGTTTATGTATACCTCTATTTCGAGGGCGAGGATGCTAAGCTTAAGACAGATAATGTCATCTCCACACTCGATAATGTAACTGTATCATTCAAGTTTGCACTGGAATATAACACGGCAGCACCGGCTGACAACGGTGTTGCAGTTCCTTCGCTGAACACACAGCAGGGCGGCTGATATAACACTAAACAAATCTAACTAAACAACCACGTCCCCCGGATCACAAGTCCGGGGGTTTTCTTCTCCCCGATCAGCCCCCGCAAGGGGGCGTTTTTTATACTTAACAATCCTATTATTGCACGCCGCCGGAAAGGCAAAAATTTCTGCCCGAAAATGCAACAAATCCTACAAAATCAGTTGACAATGGGCTTGAAATATGCTATAATGTAGATAATAATACCTTAATATACCCGTTAGCTCTGAATGCAGCATAATGCACAAATCTAGCCCTGAAAGTTTGTTGAAAATTTGTGATTTTCAGCTAGGTTCCGCAGGACGGGTCAAGGCACCGAATACATCATCGGGAGGTGAGGAAAATGAAAGCTGATATCACGGCAAACGCCTTAAGTATTCTCGGTTCGGCTCAGCCCGAGCTGACAGTGAATACCCTTATGCCCGTGGAGTCCTCCCCTGCCCCGGAAGCCCCCGATCAGGAGCCCGCGCAGCAAGAGCAGCTCCCCCCGGATAAGTCAGATAAGTCCAAGCGCCGCAAGCTGTTCAAGATCGGCATAGTGCTGTTTTTCCTCGCGCTGATGATGATTTTGCTCACGCTTTCCTGGTTCTCATCCAACCGCGATGTCAGTGCGGGGGGGATGGGGGTAAAGGTTCAATACGGCTCCTATGAGATAGAAGTAAGAGGAGATAACCGAGAGAACGTCGCACTGATCAGTGATCTTAATACCGCTATAAACGAAACATATCAGGATGGCGATAAGATCGACGAGGACAATCCCTATTATCAGACCTCACCATCAAAGGACAGCATCATTTGGCGGAAACCGGCACTCAATACTGACAACGGCCATTACGAAGACGGTCTGGAGCCAAATTCTTCTGGGAAGCTTGAGTTCTGGGTCGTTGCAAAAGAAGCCGGTGTCCTCGATCCCGAGTTCACTTTCAATATCAGAGGTTTTCACGCCAAAACTCACACCGAAAACCAGGGCGAATCTTTAGTCGATGTTGTCGATAACCTTTTTGAGATAAACTCTGCTCTTGAAACACACTCTGACGTTGATGCTACCCTCACGTCAGAACTGGTAGCTCAAAAGCAGGAAGCTCTCTCATATATCCGCGGACATATCCTGTTCTTCCTTGAGAAAGATTCCGACGGGTATTATTCGGGGTTCCTCGGTTCCGACAGATCTTTCAAACTTTCTGATTATTTCACCGAAGAGGGCGGGACCACCTTTACCGCGGGAGAGAAGAAAAAAGTAACAGTTTATTGGAAATGGGCAAACACCTTTGAACAGATGATCTTCGATTCAACCCACAGCAGCTATTCTCCCCTGCTCAGAGACGCTACTTCGGATGACAGGACAGCAGTATATTCTTTTCTTTCCCCCGCAAACTCGTCTGTATTCGATGGACTTACGTCATCAGCGATCTCGGAAAAGCTGGCAGTCGTTCAATTAAACGGCTCAGGATTCGATCAGGCAGTAGCTGATCTCTCCGATGCATACAATGACGCTGATCAGATAATCGGAGATATGATCCACTATATTATGATAGAAATGACAGCGGGAGACTGAAATGTTCCCTTTTATTACACGAAAAGGAGGTATCGGCAGTGGCTGACATAATCAATCACAGCGAAAATGGCAGTTCAGCATCCGAGTCTGAAAAGGAACCGGTCAGAAATCTGCCCGTCTCCAAGAAAATCCAGATGACAATTGCTTTGATGTGCACCTTAGCCATAGTGATCGGCATTCCCACATTTGCCTGGTTTTCGCATCAGCGCAAGGTCGCAGAGCTGCAGCAGGTCAGAGAGCCAGATCTCCTTTATATAACTTCCGCAAACGCAGAAGACATCAAGTTTTTTGACCTTTCATCAATAAAAGTCAAGGATAGCAATAATAATCCCATAACCGAACCAAAATATTATCCCTTCGGCGTTGCCGGCAAGTATGTCAATCATTTTACTCTCCAGATGGCTCACACTACCAATAACCCTTTCATTTACAAAATATATGAGGGTACTGCATATACGACTTACGAAGCTGCTGAATCTGCCGCGGGAGCAAACGGTGTAGTGGTAGAATACAAGCTTAACGGAGAATGGGAGACCCTGGAAAGTAATGGCGTCGTTATCTCCGCTGAGCCCACGCCCATCGAGAAAACCGCCGTTCAGACTTCGGTTTACATTGTTAAGGGTGATGAACTTGATTCCCAAAAATACGGCGGAGGTCATTATCTGAACGATACGACCGTAAACGGCAGAAAGGTCGCTGACAACACTTATCACACCGAATGCTACGGCGATTACTCAGATCTCATAATCAATGAAGAGCCGCTTTTCTGGCAATGCACCGGAATACCGAGTGTTCAGTCTTCTGCATATGTAGGCCACCCATTCTTTAAGACTTTCTTATTAGAGATCTCCTGGACAGCTGCTGATGTTACGGCAGATAGGATTGACAACAATAAAGAAACCGATATTGTATATCTGTTTGCTTTCAGGAAATAGTAAATACCCTAAAATACCGTCAGGAAGGAGGCGGCCTAATTGAAATCATATAAAAGGATAACAAAAGTTATACGAAAGCATTGGTTAACTGTCTGGATGATCATAGCTTTGCTTGCCGCCGCCGGAATGATCGCGTATGCAAGGTATAATGACAGCACAAATGTTGTAAAACGTGTAGTATCTACACAAAAAGGCGAGAAATCGCTATTCTCATCTAATCTTCTGAACATATCTGAGCCTCAGCAGACTAAGACAGTCTCTGAAGAAGTAACAACTCCACAATACTTTGATATCAGCATTTACAGCTTTGATATTAAGAATCCAGGAACTGAATACCCGATAGATATAGACTATGATCTTGTTCTATCATTTTACAACAGTGCAGGTACTCAAGCCCTTAACTCTGAGCAGATCAATGCTTTGATAGGGAACGATACTATCCAGCTATATGAGATCAGCGGAAGTTCCGTTTCAGCAACACCATTTATGAGCATTAATAAAGATTCCTCTCTCGAGGATAGGACTTCTTCAAGGACAGTTACGTCAGCCATCAAAGAAGACTCTTTCAGATTAGTTCTCCCTATCTCTATGAAGAATAAGGATATAAGCATCAAGATAACTGCATCTCCTTCAGGATATACAGATCTTCCGAACCATATCGGCGCATACTTCTCAATTAAGACCCAGACTTTTAACCGGATTGACGGCTGGCGCGGGGATTTCAACGATAACAGAAATATCCCCTTGAGCGAATACGACGGTTTCAATTACAGTATAACCGGAAACGGCAAATCAGAAGGAACTCTTTCCTGGAACAATACTCTGCTGGAACCCAATATGCAGCAGATAAACCGAATAAAAAAAGAGAACAGTTCTGTTGAGACCCTCGGAACGACAAGTTCGATCGTATTAAGCCTTGATTCTACCGATAACGGCGGTCGATATGACATTCAATTCTATGTGGTCTACAAAGAAGTTAACGATACGGTCATAAGCGGTAGATCCGCAATAGACTCAATGCAGTGGTCTGCCTTTGCTAATCAGGCCACAGGTGTAGTGACTTTTACTGAAAACTAATAGGATCATTGTACTATGGAGCGTGATGATCATGCTGAATAACAAACATTCAATAAACAATAGAATAATGAAGAAAGCATTGAGCATTCTCACCGCGGCTGCCCTGGTGCTGACAGAGGTCAATTTCGGAATGCTTTCAGAGCTTTTCGGATCCAAGTCATTTTGGACTGTTTTTGCTGCGCCTTCATATGATTCCACTTCCCAAACAGTAACTATCACATCATCTCAGGATCTGATAGAATATTCAGAATTGTACTACTCGGAATCCGGTCATGAGGAAGATACGATCTATATTACAGGTGCTCTGAGTGCACCTCTGACCGGTTATCAAAGCATAGGAAGCGACAGCAAACCTTTTAAAGGCAAGATCCTTTATGATACCGCGACCATTGCACAGTTTTATATTAGTGTCCCGATCTTCGGTACAGTATATGACAGTGTGAAGATAGTTAAGGACAGCGGATCCGCCGAAGTAAACACTGATGTCATAATCAGCAAGTGCGCAGAGAACAATAACGAACCGTTGTTGGCAAGAAAAGTCATACATGATGATGTAGCTTCTATCGAAAGTGCTGACACAGCTCCGCGCTGGTATATTCGAAGCGCTGCATATATCGACGGCAATAACCAGTGGGCGTATAATTATGCCGGTCTTGTCGAAGAGATCGATGCCGGTGCTATGGTTTACATTGTCTACGCTAATGAAGCAGTCGGAACAGAAGGAAACTCCGATATCACCAATGACGACGATGTCGGAATAATATGCGGCAAGCTCGGTGCGGGAGCAGAGCTCAAGGCTGAATACTCAGGTTCAAAAACAGATTTTCTGATCTCTTCCACTGGTCATACCGGCGGCTTTGTAGGTTCAATTGCTTCCGGAAGCTTATTTGATCTTACACTGGAAGCCAATCCCCAGACACTTCAGGGATCCTATATAAAGACTACGGGATCAGACAAGTACGCAGGCGGTCTGGTTGGATATAATGCAGGCGGAACCGTCACACTCAACTGCACAGGCAGCACAGGCACCTATGCAGTAAATCAGATGATCTCCGGCACCGCAGGCGAAGGGGGCTTGTTTGGTTACTATGAGGTCCCTTCCGGTTCTACTTTCACTCTCGATACAAGTAATTATGCGATAAACTGCCTTCTTAACAGCGTTACCGAAGATACAAGCTCAGCCGGCGGTCTTATCGGCGTTCTTAAGAATAACGGAACTGTTGAGATCACCGGAGCTGCTGGAAAGACTACGGTTTCTTCTGAACTCAACACTCTTGGAACCAGTCTTGAGTATAAAAAAGCCGCACGGTACGGCGGTTTGATTGGTCAGTACCTTACAGGCAACGATCTTACAACAACTCTTTCTGTTTCCGATATTACGGCAGATTCCAATAATACTTTATCTGCCTTGAAATACGGCGGATGCATTGCTGAAGCTCCAGAGCTTTCATATATTGAGTTTGATACAATTGATGTTGCTTCAGACGGTGAAAACGGCACCGATGTGAAATACGGCGGTCTTATTGACGAAGCAAAGAAAAGCTATATTTACGCAAAAGATATAACTGTCGGTTCCTCCTCAAGTAAAGTCAGCGACTTTTACGGCGGAGCTATCGTAAACGATCTTGAAAACGGAGTACTCAGGATGAGCGGCACGATCAACCTTACCAATGCCCAACCATTCTCCTCTGCTCTCAATGGACAGATCGTGGCCAACCGTGATAACGCTCTGATCTATGCAGACTCCGGATGGACTTTCTCAAGAAGCAATATAGTTGTGGACAACGTTGGCTCCTGGGGAGATGTGATTGTATTTAACGCAGGCTCTCTGACAAATGCCGGAAACCTTGTCAAGGCAAATGTTTTGACAGAGAATTCGAACCACACAATAACAATAGGCTCCCCTACTAATGCAAACGTAATAGCAGATGCTGAGGACTATGCTAAGCTCTCTATCCTTTCTCAGATAGATATAAGCTCGAACGATATACTCTCAGGAACAAGCATCGGTGCAAGCACCGCGCTTTCTCTTGCAAGCAATGCCGTAATAGATCTGCGCGGAACAGGTCTTAAAGGAATAACCCGCGATAACGGAACGAAAAAGATCCAATACAGCGGTTCAACCTTTGCAGGCAACAACGGCAGCATTATCCTGGATGTAAAGAATGTTGGGAACAAGCCTATATATTTTCATAAACTTAATGGTTTATTTGGAAAGGTAAGTGGAACAACCTTCAGCAATCTTTCTATGGACGGAAGCATGGAAATTACTGCAAAGCAGGATGGTATTTATGCGGGTTGCTTTGCTGCGGAAGCCTCAGGGGCGCTAAGCCTTAATTCTTGTAATACGGCTAGTACGCTTTCAGTTACGATAAATGGCGATAAAAATGGAAATGCCGGAAGAGCAATTGGAGTGGCTGATAGTTCCATAACCGGCATAACGGTCAGTGGGGGAACATACGCTGGGACATTAACCGGCTCAAACACTAACGACGGTTATCGCCTTGGTGGAGTAATAGGTTATATTAATTATACATCAAATACAGCAACCTCCTGGGATTTTGAAGATATAACCATTTCAGGAGAAATTAGCAATACTTCGTCAAAGATACAAAAAATCGGTGGTTTGGTTGCGAGTATTGAAGGAAGCAACACGGATGGAAAGTCTTTAAGAACCCTTACAGTAGATGATGTAACGATATCAAATCTTACTGTAAGTGGTAATGTTAAAGATAAATCTTCTATGGGCGGTCTTCTCGGTTATTCCTGGGCAGAGACAAATGTAAACCTTCAATCGCTGACCGTAAACGGGACCTCAAATATTACTATGACAGGTTCTGGTGCTCAACATGGCGCCGGACTGGTTTACGCCGCTTCGGGAAAGTGGGATATAGGAACCCTTTCTTATAGCGCAATCAAATTAAATATACCCAAAGCTGCTTCTTTTGGATATATAGTTAATAAAGGCTATACTGAGGTAGATAAACAATCAAGAAAGGGTATCTATCTCGAAATTGATCCTTCGACATATACTATTTCTTTAGACTCAGGAAGCAACATCCCCAGTAGTCTTGTTTACGATGAGATCTGTGCTTACAGCGCCAAGGACGGATCTGTAATGAATAACAGTCAGGGCATCATTTCTATCAAGATCACAGGTGCTCCCAAGACCGAAAGCACAGCTACGAACAGCCTTACGTATGTTGCTAAAACTACCAAGGGACAATCAACTGTAAATGGCAACACCAGATACTACTATAATCTTGATGCTGTGGATGACAGAGTCGCTACATTATCCAGTGATCCCGCAAAGCTTATGCGTTGGGGGCTTAATCAGTATGCCTGCAAAAACATAAAGCCATATTTCCCGGATCCTTATAACGGTAATATCAGCGCCACCGACAGCACAAACGGTTTTACGATGGATGGCTACAGTTGGTATCCTGTAAGTGTTGATTCGGCTGTTACCGTATCCGGAAAATTCAAATTCTTCAATAAAGAATTTGAAGGGTGCGAAGCAGAAAAGAGCAATACCAAGCTCAGTTCTTTATCAGGGACTCAGCATTATATGATGCAGAATGGTCTGTTTTATAACGTAAATGCAAATGTTACTATTGGAGATATAGTTTTACAGGGCAATATCGGCGCCGTCGGTACAAGCGGCACCGGCGCGCTCATATACGGAACTATCAGCGGTTCAGATACAAATCCCGTAGTGGTTTCAAGTGTGAATGGAAGCATTTCTTTGGATGGAATTCAGGTTCACAATTTTAGTACTAAGTCTTCATCCTATGCTCCTCTATTAATAAACTCTTCAACAGGATATGTAACACTTGATATTTACCATGTCTCAAATACAAATAATTCAACTTATGCCGTTCCTGAGGGAAAGGAAGTTGCAACTAGTTTGATCGGAAAACTTGGATCAAGTACTGCTAAGTTTTTGAATGTGACTTTTTCGGATATTAAACTTGATGGTAGAATTACTAAAAATAAACCCAGCCAGATCAGCACAGCATCGTCTGATATATATGGATATAATACAACTAGATCTATTTTTTCAAGAGCTACTCTGCTTGAATCATTTATGTATGATTCTGATTCTTCCGGCGTGTACAATTTTACCTATGATGAGGACTGGGGCGGAACAAGCCCACACAGAGTTACATACGGCGCAGAGCTTGGTTATGTTACGGGCACTCCAAGCGAGGCAAATAAGAATCAGTTCCCGAGTCAAGAATTACAGTATTCCGGATCAAGCAATTATGTTGCATACAAGCAGAATAACGGCGGACCATTCACCTCACCTGACTCAACCGTCTCCTCCACGTTCAGAGGGGAGTTTCGTCCATATGTTGCTGATGTAAATAAATCAAGCAAGAAATTTCAGCTTGCAGTAAACCATAGATCAATCACGCTTACTGGTTGTGGTACTTATAATGATCCTTATGTAATAGAAGAAGGTACTCAGCTCGAAGGTGTTTCCAGAATAATACGTGGTAATGCTAATAACGGTGATACTCTCTGCCTACCGACTTCTGACGGAACAACTGTTGCTATCGGTGCGACCTGGTGTCATGATAAAGCTACTCCCGATCATATTTCTTTTACATTTGATGGTACTGTTTTTGTTCCTGCTTCCGGATCGAGTCAATCCACAGATGATGTTCGTAAGCATCTTGCCGGAGCATACTATCTTATTCAGCCAAAGAACGGTGCAGACAGTATAACCGTAAGTAATAATACTGATTTTAACGGTCTTGGTTCAACCTCAGCTGATACAATGTTCCGAGGTGTAATTGACGGCAATAATAAGACCATTATCAATCAGACGGACTTTCCGCTTATTGCAACAAGCAACGGAAGCGTTGTAAAGGATTTGACAGTAACAGTTGACAAAACCACCATAGCAAAAATAGGATATCAGGACACGTTTCCGACTGCTACTGCTTATGGCGCAATCATCGGTCAAATACATGGCGGCGATAATATCATTGATAAGGTTACGGTAAACTTTGGGGCTTCTGTAATTAGTCTTAATGGAGATAAGGCTCAGCTTATTCCTACTGGCGGATATGTCGGTGTGGTTCTTTACGGCGGTCTGATATTCAGAAATATGAGTACCGTTTCATCATCATCAAAGCTTGCCGCTGCTAATGTTACAACAAATCAAACAGCTAAAGTTGTGGCTGATATGACTGCTACCACAAGCACACATGAAACCACTAATGACCTTTGGTTGTATGTTAACCCGTATGTTGGCAGAGTTATCAACGGTTATGCTGTAAATATAGCTTCAGCTTATCATGACAGAGATTCTGCTCAGATGCTTCAGAACGGTACAAAGCATTATTCTATCACGGATATTAATCCAAGTGAGGGCAATTTTACAGTATCCGGTTCTACAATTACTATTCCTAATGCACAGTCATTCTTTATTATATCTTTGATTGTAAACAGCGGAATGGGAATGAAGACGGCAGCTGATGCTACATCTGTAACTAATCCTTTGGGATATTACAATGGTTATTGCACAACAAGGCACGCTTTGTATAGCGAAATAGGCGAAGACACTAGCACTGACTATACTTCTCTCGCATCAAAGGATGTATTTTGGCAGACTGCAACAGATTCTCAAAAGCAAGCGGATACACCTTATATTATCGAAAACTATACACCAGGGTCAGATTCTGATAACTATGTTGCCAAGACTCTGGGCGGTAGTAGCACTGCTTGGACTATTAACCTGACATCAGGTGTGACATACAATCTTCCTGATGGTTATAAGGGCATTGGTAATATTTTCAATAACAATGCTGCACTTAGATTGAATGTTGCCGGATTTGACGGAAAAGGCTGTACTATTGATCAGAATACAAGATTTGTGAGTTATGATGATGGTTTTGATAATGCACAATATTTACCTGTTGCCGGAGATGGCGATACTACTTATACTGCACCGGATTTGGGGTTGGGATTATTTAATCGCCAAGAAGGTAGAGACAATGTCGAAGTAACTTACAAGGATTTTATTCTTACTGGAAAAGTTAGAAGCGATGTAGTGGATAAAGGTACGGGAAATCATGCCTCGTATACATTTACTGATAAGAATAAAGGTATAGATAAATCATATGTTTTATCGACAGGCATGCTTTTTGGAACTTTATATAGTAGAACTAAAATTCAAAATGTTACCCTAAGAAACATAGATGTTAGAGGTGCAAAATATTCTGGTGGTTTTATTGGTTCAGGACCAAATAGTAACGGTCGAAATATTACAATTGAACAGCAATCTTCTTATACAGAATCATCCTATGGTATAGTAGTTCATGGAGTTACTGGTGCAGGAGGCATGATTGGTAGATGGCAGGCTGGTAATCCCAAAATCAGTTATAATAATCATATTTTCAATATTACTGAGATTTATAGTGATGCTGAGTCTGACATAGCAAATTTTAAATATGGAGTAGGCGGAATTATTGGAGTTTGCCGTGCTGGTTCAGGAGATCCTGCTCCAGATGGAACAATAGAATACATAAAAGTTGGTGATCCAGAACAACTAACGGCTTCTGTTGTTGGATGTAGTGTTCCCTCAAAAGGTATTAATGCTGGCGGATTAATGGGAACATTAAATAGGTGTTCTCCTAAAATACAGCATTGCTCAGTTAATAATATTACGGTTATCTCTAATGGAGCAGATACATATGTTGGAGGATTAGTTGGTTTCACAACCACAAAGTGTCAGGTTCAAGTTGATGATACTGTTATTAATTCAAACACAAATGCTAAGGCTGTTATTAAAGGAAATGGTTTTTGCGGTGGAGTTTTAGGAGTTTCCTCAAAGGATGATGGTACTCTTAAATTTACAATATTGAATAGTACTCTTAGTGGTTATGCTATTAGCGGAAAAATTGTAGGGGGTATTGTTGGAAAAAGAGATACTGAACGAAAAAGCAATGTCCCATGGGATATGCGTATAGAAAACTTTGAAATCGATACTTGCTCTGTAACAGGCACAGGCACTGGAAATGTTGCAGGAGGGTTAGTAGGACAATTGCTTACTCCTATCAAAGGTTACAATGTTCACGCCAAAGATCTGACGGTAACCGGAACAACAGCAGGTTATGTAGTCGGAACAATAGTAGACAGTGATAAAGGTCTTATCAAGCTTGTTGCATTCTCGCGTCAGGAAACCCGTGAGGATAACACTATGCTTGCAACTATCATTGGCTCCTGCACAACACATCCGTACGGAAACGGCGGTTATATTGTTTTTGCTGATTATCTTGGCACTCAGAGCAATACTACTGCTTCTACAATAAACAATACCAACAATATTGATTCATTCAATGACCCATACGTTCATATCAACCCTTATGTAACATTTGACGGTTCAAAGATCCTTACCGGTGACGGTATCAGCCCTCTGAGCGCGGTAGCAGGCGGAGAAGCTTCTGCTGTCCTGAAAAAGATCAATGATGATGTTCAGGCTAATAAACCTAACTACATCAAAGCGGCTGACGGATACCCTACCGATATAACTGCTTTCAAGGCAAATATGCAGGAGCTTTATAACTCCTATATTACAAGACAATCAACCTTTGCCGAGGAAGCCAGCGATAAGCTTTCCGGTGTTTCGGGCTACGAATTCCCGGTTCTTATCCTTGATATCTCAAATGCTACACAAGCGACCAACTACATCAACAACTATATTCACCTGCTTACAAACACTTCAAGCAGCGATTTTGCTAATTTTGCTATTGACGATGCCGGAAAGTATCGGGTAGTGCTGACTAGGTATCAATACGATCCATCCCAGGGAAAACTTGTCGAAGCTACATCAGGATATGACAGCCTATTACGTAATAGTACTTCCGGCAAGATCTATATGGATGAATCCCACACTGATACGGTAGCGGAAAAAGCCCAGTTCACGCTTGTGGATGTTCAGTTCTTCGACCCATCCAACACCACTAAGGTAGCTTATCACCTTTATATTCCCGTTTACTGCCGCAAGCTGTTGGAATATGATTTCAGAATCAAGCTTGAATCCGGAACGAATTATGACAGAACAGCAGATCCGGCCAGCATCAGAAGCCAGAATGAAACAAATATGCTGATCGAGAACATCGGCGTTCCAGTCACGATGGAAATAGCATATGTCTATAAGAGAAATCTTCAAGAATGGATAAATGCCCTTGAAGGCGGAGATTCACTGATCACTCCTTATTCACCGAGATATCTTGAGTTTAAGAATTCTACTTTTGCAGAAGTCGGAATAACGCCCGACAGCTTCCCTTCTGATACGGAAATGGTTTTAGTGGACGTAAACCGCAGCGGAAAGGCCTATTATCTCAATTCTCTGACCTCAACAAGTTTTTCGGTACCTGATTCTCAGAATCAAAGTTATCTTAATCTGAATACATTTACGGATTCGGATTCTGCAGCATTTACTCCTTTATGCTTCAACGATCTCTTGATCATAACAGCCGAAGCAGCCAATGACGGAGAGTTTGTCTGCGTAGATCAGGCTGGAGGTACCGGAACAGCCAAGGTGAACAGCGGAAGCGTAATGAACGGCAAACTTATGCGCTTATATGAAGATGCATCTGACAGCGGAAACGGGTATCAAAGGTATAATCTCACTCTTTCTTTCCCTGAAGGCGTTAATGAGATAGCCGAGCGGTATTTCCTGACGATCTACACACCATCAAGTCCAAACTCTGAAAAGGTTTATCATTATGATATAGGTTCCAAGAGTAAACTTGATGAAGGCGAAGGCCAGTTCCCATCAAAAGTTACAACTGCTGTAAATCAAAGATCTGATCTCTATCTCGGAGTTATTTATTCAAATCAGGTGTATATTGACTCCTTGTCGGATCCTGAACAGATCACCGCTGAAAACAACACTATAGTAGCAGATCTTCGTGCAACTATAGAATTGACTCAGGCCGGAAAGAATAATGTTTTTACCAATCTTGAGCATGCAGATCTTTTCCAAAGCTTTCTAATCAAGCTCAATAAGTTCAATAATGCTTCCAATCCTACAAAAACAGAAGTCGGAATACTGGCTGAAAACATTCAGGTCACTCCTTCTGAAGGACAGATTGGATATGAAGGCAATCTGACATCTACAGCTCTGTCGTATAACGGAAACTCTAACTATATTGAAGTCAAATCCGATCAGAACCTATCCGAGCTGATTAAAACCAATTCAGAGAACAACAGAAAGACTGTGATCAAAGCCAGGGTCACAATGATTTTTGACGGAAGCGAGGAAAGCACAGACCTCTCAGATCAGTTCTACGGAAAGCCCGAGGATGCAGAACGAGGTACTGTTGTATGGGCTTATTCTAACATTGCATCCGTTAACGCTCAGACAGCTTTCAGCAACACTTATGATAAAGAAGAAAGCACCAAAATCTACTACACAGCCAGCGAACAAGGTGCTGCACTTTCCTATGAAGCAGTCACTATTCCAAACAAAGGAGAATTGCAGCAGCTTGGCATCAACAGGCGCGACCCGCAAGAATCCTCTGTATCCGTGATTGAAACACAAGGGAACTATGGCATTACCAACTGCAAGATAGCTGCCTCAGAATGCGATTACATCAAATGTGTGGTAAGACTAAGCAGAAGAAATGCTGATGGATCCTATACAACTCCACTCATACTGAACGATTACCTTTCGGGAATACAGTTCGGTGATAGTGCCGGAACAATCACAGCGGGTTCAACGGAATGCTCATTTGTATTTGACAAGAACGATCTTAATTTCATCAATGATATTTACAGCATTCCAATTGAACTGACGATTATTTCAGGAGATGATTTTGAAAACGGAACAGACACCAACGGAAATAAAAGGATCTATTCAAACTATAAGATTACTTTGGAAGTAACCATGCAGGATAGTTCATCAACTGATGCCGCTGCAAAAACAGGTACATTTGCAACAGACTACCTGATCTATACGCACGCGAAGATTTATACCGAAAGAGTAACTCCACCATCCGGCGTAGGCGGCTGAGCTGAAATAACAGAATACTAATTCTTTTACTGAGATCCCATCAAACATCTGAGCCGCGAGCCCCGCGCCCGCGGCTCTTTCTTTCAAATCTTGGTTTATCCGAAAGGAGCCATTAACTATGCCCCCTTACAATTTCTACGGCAGCTCATCTGCCGACATTTTGCCTGCTAACGAGGAATACCGCGCTGTCGGAGATCCGAGGCAGCTTTACGATCTGCTGCTGGAGCTTTGGAGCGCTGAGACCTGCGCTCCCCGTCTGAGAGACAGGTGGAGCAGCGATAACCCTACTCTCGGGCAATGCTCCATAACCGCGTTTCTGACACAGGACATCTACGGCGGACAGGTGCTTGGTATAAAGCGCCCCGACGGCAACTATCACTGCTTCAATGTGGTCGGGGACTGCGTATTCGACCTGACCAGCGAGCAGTTCGGCTCGGAGCGTCTCTGCTACGACGGCTGCCCGGAACAATCCCGGGAGGTCCACTTCGCAAAGGAAGAAAAACGCCTCCGGTACGAAGACCTCCGCGCCTCGCTCCGAAAGCATCTTGGACTATAATAAGACCCGCCTGCACCATCCCCGGTGCGGCGGGCATTTATATTTATCAAACGGTTATCTTCCCGCCGGAATATGCAACGCCGTCGGCGGTGACGGTAAGTTCGTATTCCCCCTCCAGGCCAAGGTCGGGGGAGAGATACATTGAAAACCCGCGGTCGCCTTCCAGTTCCTTTTCACAGATGGGGAAGGCTTCAAAGGTGCGGGTGGTGCCGTTTTGGGTCAGGGTGACGTAGGTGCGTCCGTCGGTGAGCTTGCCTTCTGGAAGCTTGCCGTAGAGCCTTACCGCATAGCCCTCGTCGGTGCAGACGGTCTTTTCCACCTCACCGCCGACAGCGGGAATCTCAAAGCCCTCTCTCTCGGGGGCGAACATATAGGGCGCCTTGGCAGCGATGCGGGAGATATTTCTCTCGACGATCTCATAGACCATATCCCCGCCCTCGGAGGCCATTGACATATCGGGATTATCGGCACGGACGAACATCGACTTCTCGTAGTTGTCGATCATAAAGGGCAGCAGGGCGCGTCCGAAGGAGTCACGCACCATATAGAGGCGCTCGTTGGCGGCGTCGCCCTCGTTCTGAGCGGTGATGCGGATGTCGTTCTCCTCCTTGTCGCTCATAAAGCTGGCAAGAGCCTCCTGCTCGTCGGTAATACCGGCAGGGGCGGAGAAGCGGAAGGGCTGATACTCGATATCAAAATGGTACTGATAATCCATAAACCCGCTTGAGGGGTAAAGCAGCTTATCCAGGTCGGCACGCCAGTCCTTTTTGTATTCGTAGGAGGCGCCGCCGTAGGTGCGGTGGTCAGCTCCCAGCTTGTCCATTATGGCGTTGTAGCCGATGAGAGCCCCCAGGTAGTTCCAGTGGGTATCCCGCTTATGGTAGACCCCCTGATCCTTGTTATCGGTGAGCACCTGCTTCATATCGACGTAGTTGACCTCCAGCTTGTCCAACTCGGCGCAGAGGCGCGAGAGGTTGTTCATCCGGGACATTGTATAGCAGGAGGGCATATACTCCCCATAGACAGAGGCCTTATTGGGCATCGGCACGAACACGAAGCGTCCGCCCCGTGAGGTCACATACTCCTCAAGCAGCGAAACGGTGACAGCCGAGCTGCGCAGCTGCCTCTCGGAGAGGGCGTTGGTGTCCATATAGTCCTTCTTTTCGTCGTTGAAGAAAAGCCAGCCGTCGCTGCCGGTGATGACGTTCGATGCGGGCGAGGAGAACACCTCGCTCTTGACGAAGTCGGCGGCGGAGAGCAGCTCCGAACGGAGGGGCAGCCTGTCGTTGAACCACGACTCAAACTCGGTGGAGAAATCGTTGTTCAGCGAGCCGTCCTTGATAAGAGAGGGCATGGCTGTGAGCTCTTTCTTCTCTATCTCGGCATTGCCGGTAACGAAGGGCATCAGTATGAGAGGCGTCGCACAGATCGCCAGAAACACCGAGGCATATGCTATTTTGAAAGCCTTGTTCATCAGATAAGCTCCTTTTAGCAATATATCCTGTTTTGCGGACAAAGTATATTATACTACAAAAGCGCCGTCAAGTCAAGCCCTCGGGGGCTGTGAGCAGCTCATAGGTCACGCCGTATTTTTCAGCGATATCGTGGGCGTAGGAGAGCCCCTCGGGTGAGGCCAGCTCCAGCCTGAAGGAGCGCTTGCCCGCATCCGTGCGGACGGTGAGTGATACTGCTCCCGCGCCATCGCTGCCAAGCTCGCCGAGATCGGCGGCAAGGCGATGCATATGGGTGTTATATATCGTCCTGACCCGCTTTCTGAGCAGCGCCCTCACCGAATCCTTGGCGATATAGCAGCCCTCCTCAAAGGAGGTGGTGGAGAAGGTCTCGTTTAAGAGCATAAGGCTGTCGTTGCTGCTCTCAGTGTATATCTCACGGAAGCGGACGCATTCCTCGCCCAGTCTGCCGAGATCCACAGTCTTGTCCTCGTCGGCGGGGAAATGGGTGTAGATGCAGTCGGCGGGGCTGAATTCAAAGCCCTCGGCGGGGACGTCCATACCTGCCTGAGCCAGCACGAACAGCAGCCCTACGGCCTGGGTCGCCGTGGTCTTGCCTCCTCTGTTGGCACCCGTGAGTATGTAGACGGTGTGGGCTTCGTCAAAGTCAAGGTCGTTCTTGACAAGCTCCTCCGGGGAGTCGAGGGTGAGGGCCAGCTTGAGGTTATAAAAGCCCCTGGCATTCATCATGCCCTTTTCGTCGGAGGGCTGCGCCTTGCAGAAATCAAAGCCCTTGGCGCGGCATTTCTCCACGAACTCCACGGCTCTGATATAGTAGGTGAACTCCGGCAGAAGCTGGGAGATGCTCATTACCGCCACATTCGCGTACTTGGTGAGCGTGTCCCGCAGGCGCTTGACCAGGGAGCCCAGCATTTTGTTTATGGTGGCCTCCAGGTAGAAGGTGGAGCCCTTTGCGCCGTCGCCCTCGGCGGTGCCCACGATGGTGGATTTGGTCCTGGCATCAACGAAGGGCATTATCCTAGGTGCCATAAAGGCCGCCTGCTTCTCCACAGCTGCGGCGAACCTGCCGTCCGAGGCGCTGTCGATGGGGTAATAGCGCATATCGCCGTTCCATTCCTCGGTGGAGGAGAGCCTGTCTTTGGAGGCTATGGCGTCGGCAAAGCTGCCGACTATCCCCGAGCGCTTGAAGGGCTTGCTGTTCACCGACACCAGACCCATGCTCACCGCCTCGAACCGCTCGTTAACGTTTATGCCGAGAGTTACGCTCTTTACCTCGGAGGCCTTTACCCGCAGAGAGGTTATATCCTGCTTCATCTCTGCAAAACAGGCGTCCTCGTAGAGCCCTGCGATATGCTCTCGGAGAGCCAGCAGTCCCCGGGAGCGTATCCTGTCGTCAGCGAGGCAGTCCTGCATCGACTCCACGCACTCGATATAGTCGCCCAGCTCCTCCATACGGTGGAAAAGGTGCCAGAGGCCCAGCTCCTTGTCCATAGTCTTATGCATTATCCCGAAGGAGCGGATGAACTCCATACGCTCAAAGAGAGCGCACATCTTCTCCCTCAGCTCCGGCAGTGCTGCGATGTCCGAGAACACCTCGCTGCGGTAGCGGGCGGTTTCGGGGTCGGGGGTCATCTCCGAGAGGACATCGGCGATCATTTTCTGCTCCTTGGGGTCGTCGGTAAAGCTCTTCAAGACCGTATCCAGCCCCAGGTCGTGGAACGCCGTATCCGAAAGGCGCTTGTATCTCCTGCCCTCTCCGCAGAACAGTATGCTGAAATAATTATCGGTGTTCATAGTGCTGCCCTCCTGTATGCCTTATGTATTTATGGTAACACATCAGCCGCTGAATGTCAACAAAAAACGCAGGTAAAACCTGCGTTTTTCCCGTTTTATGACCCCAGAGTTTTCCGGCAGTATTTGATCAGTTTATTTATGCTTGCCGCACGCTTATCGAGAAAGTCGGAGATGCACCTGATGCTGGCATAACCGCCGTTGACTGCCTCATCGGCAGAGCCTGTGCCGGGGTAGCGCTCAAAGAACTGCTCATAGAGGGGAGAGTAGATGTTCTCAAACTCCTTGAGCCGCTCCTTGGCTGCCGATCTCTCCAGCTCGCCGGTCGAGAGCCCCTCCAGCCTCTCGTAAAAGCCCTGACGGAAGCCCTCGTTGGTCATCATATAGGCAAAGCAGAGGACGGCGGGGTTGTTTGTATCCATATCCAGCAGGCCCTTGGGCTTGTAGTTATCCTCCTTGACGGTGTTGACGCCCGCATCGCTGCTGCCGCTGACGCCGCCGAACTCAACATCGTAGAGCATAAAGCGCCACCTGCCGTCGGCGTAGGGCGAGGCATCGGAAACGGAGGCTGTCTTCCACATAGACCAGTTCTTGCCCGGCCAGTCCCACTTGTTGTTGATCCAGCACTCATAGGCGAAATAGTCCCTGACGCTGTCGGGATCGACCAGCGCGCAGAGGGCGGCAAAGTCCTCGTCAGAAGATGCATCCTTGTGCTTATTGAAGAAGGCCTTAAGCTCCTTAAAGAAGTAGTCCTCGCTCTCGCCCTCGGGGAGCCTGCCCTCATCAAGCTTGTAGCCGGACTCGTACTTCTCCGCATCCCCCTTGTAGACCACCACATCATCCTTGTCAACGCCGTGCTTATCCTCAAAGTAGTCGTCGGAGTAGTCCTCCTCCAGGACGTAGAGCCCCCAGTATTCGCCGTTCAGGTACACCACACAGGGGCGGGAGCGCTTGGTCTCGCAGGCACCCTCTCTCATAAGCGAATGCCAGTAAGTGTCGTTGAATTTGGCGGTAAAGGCGCAGTTGCCTCCTGCCCGGAGGACGAGAGTATCGAACTTATCCATAGTCTCGCCGGCATCGTTGTGATAGTCCTCGCCGAAAACGGGGAAGGAGAAATTCCGCCCGCCGTACTCGGCTCTGGCATAGAGCCGCAGACCCTTCTGAAGATCCGAGCGGGAATAGTTGCCCTGGATCCGCACGCCGCAGTCCTGGGTGAAGCGGGTGACGCTCCCCTCCGGTGAGAACTCCATAAAGGTCATCCCTGCCTGACGTTCCCATTCCTTGCCGTGCTGCTTGTAGTTGGCATCGAGGGAGCGGGCGGTCTCGCCGTCCTTGACGCGGCCCTCGGCTGCCAGCGCCTTATCGAAGATATCCCCCTTGACGTAGATGCCCTTTTCGCTGTCGAAGAGGTCATCGTAGTCCATAGCGAGGCTTATGACCGCAAGAGGCTGCCCTGCCGCCTTGCAGCTCTCGGCAAGGCCCCGGATATGCTCCTCGGCAGTGCCGATGAAATAGCAGGCGGAGGAATTGCCGCCAAAGCTGCCGTCCTCCCGCTTCACCGCCGCTCTCACCGCCGTACACTTGTCAACGGCTTTGTCCGAGGGCGCGCTGACCTTGCTGATGAAGCCCTTGCGGGAGCTGTCGGGCTCGTTGAAGGTCCCGGCGATGAGCAGAGGATCCACCGCGCTGACCCCATTGGCCTCTCCTCGCCTGTCGGTGACGGTTATGGGGCTTTCGTACTTTTTTGCCGTGGACGAAAGAGCCGGGTCGCTGCCGTCGGTGGTATAGTAGATCTCCCCCTGCTCCGAAGATGTCAGGGTCAGCTCAAAGCTCTCGGAGTAGACGCCGCTCTCCGCGGAGAACTCCACCGAGCCCTCGGTGACGGGCTTTTTCTCCTTTTCGGGCTCCGGCTCAGCCGAGGATGCCTGCTCCGTACCCGCTGCTGTTTCCGTTACCGGCGAGCTCTCCGGAGCGGAGCTGCTCTGAGAGGCACAGCCGCAGAGCAGCATCAGCGCTGCGGCAAAGGCCGCGGCTCTCAGCCTATACTGTTTCATATTATCACACACCTCCATATATTATGATACGCGATCCTAAATCTGTCAAGAGATATTATACCAGATATTCCGCACTCTGTCAACAGCATATCGCAAAACGAATAAAACGGTTCGTATGATAATTCACGGTTAAAATAGTTACAGTCAAAACAGATACAAAAAAAGCAGGAGCCGGAACTCCTGCCTGATATCTGTTATTGCTTAGTACGCTTTTCCCCAGAGCACCATGCTCTTTGCGGGCTTGCCGCAGCATACGCACTTATCGGAGATCTGATGCTGCTCAAAGGGGATGCACCTTGAACCCACGCCGGAAAGCTCCTTGACCTTATCCTCGCAGGCCTCGTCGCCGCACCACATAGCCTCGATGAAGCCGTCGCCCTTTTCTTCAAGCGCCTTGTTGATCTCGTCAACGGTGGTGCACTGATAGGTGCGGTTCTTTCTGTTCTCGAGGGCGTTATTGAACATACCCTGAGGGATCTCGTTCTCCAGCAGGTCTGTCACCTTTGCAGCGAGAGTCTCCAGCATATTCTCCAGGGAGACGGTCTGCTTCTGACTGTTGTAGCGGGTAGCCACTACGCACTGGCCGTTCTCGATATCCTTGGGGCCTATCTCTATGCGGACAGGCACGCCACGCATCTCGTACTCAGCGAACTTCCAGCCGGGAGAGTTGTCACTGTCGTCCAGCTTGACCCTGATGCCGAGAGCCTTCAGCTTCTCGAGAATCTCCCCTGCCTTTTCCAAAACTCCCTCCTTGAACTGGGCGATAGGCACGATAACGACCTGAACAGGTGCTACCGCAGGCGGCAGGACAAGTCCGTTGTTGTCGCCGTGGGTCATTATGATAGCGCCGATAAGGCGGGTGGTCATGCCCCAGGAGGTCTGATGGGGATACTCCAGCTTGTTATCCTTGCTGGTGAACTGGATGCCGAAGGCCTTGGCGAAGCCGTCGCCGAAATAGTGGGAGGTACCGGCCTGCAGAGCCTTGCCGTCGTGCATCATAGCCTCGATGGCGTAGGTGGAAACTGCGCCCGCAAACTTATCCGACTCGGTCTTCTGACCTCTTACCACGGGCATACAGAGGCTCTTCTCGCAGAAATCTGCATAGCAGTTGAGCATACGCTCGGTCTCCTCAGCAGCCTCCTGCGCTGTGGCGTGGATGGTGTGTCCCTCCTGCCAGAGGAACTCTCTGGAGCGCAGGAAGGGGCGGGTGGTCTTTTCCCAGCGGACTACCGACACCCACTGATTGTAGAGCTTCGGCAGGTCGCGGTAGCTGTGTACGATATTGGCATAGTGCTCGCAGAACAGCGTCTCGGAAGTGGGGCGGACGCAGAGGCGCTCCTCCAGCTTCTCGCTGCCGCCGTGAGTTACCCAGGCTACTTCGGGAGCAAAGCCCTCAACGTGGTCCTTCTCCTTATTGAGGAGGCTCTCGGGGATGAACATAGGCATACATACATTCTCGTGACCCAGCGCCTTGAACTCCGAGTCAAGTATCTTCTGGATATTCTCCCAGATAGCATAGCCGTAGGGTCTGATGACCATACAGCCCTTAACGCTGGTGTACTCTACCAGCTCGGCCTTCTTGCAGATATCGGTGTACCACTTTGCGAAGTCCTCGTCCATTGAGGTTATCGCTTCGACCTTTTTGTCATTGTTTTTTGCCATTCTTGAAATCAACTCCATATATATCTTTATTGTAGATCTTGTAATTCAGGTCATAATCCTCTTTCTGCGCATCGTAGGCACCCTTGACCGAGGGCTCCCCGGCAGACTCGTTATCATCCCCCACCCTTTCGGGACTGTTCCATTCGGGATGACGCTTTGTGATGACCTTTGCAAGCCTCGGCGTTACTATACAGGCAAGCGCTATGAACGCCATTATCAGAGCACTGCCGAATATCAGCTTCAAAAGCAGCGTGACAAGCTCGCTGTTCATAAACGCACACCTCCCTGAAAACATAATACCGCCTTTTAACTTTACCACAAAATCAAGGTTTTGTCAAGCATATCCGCCCGCCTTTCTGCGTGCTGCAGTTTCCTTGTGCGGGATATGTTTAGGAAAACCTTTCCAAAGACTTTTAATGCTTTTTGGCGAGGGCGGATCCGGACAGGGAGACGGGAGCGCGGAGTAAGGCGAGCGGAGTTGTAACAGCTCTCCCCTGCTGAGGGTTGGGGGAGTTATGACTAATTAAGGCAACACCGCACGACCCGCGGCTAACGCCTCTGCACATCATCTGCTTGCCAGCTTTCCGTCATATTACCCAAATTCTCCTTGACTTGCGTCAGCAAGCTTGCGTCGAATTTAGGCAATCTGACGAAAATCTGGACGGCGCATCTGATGCACAGGGGTCGTGCGGTGTTGCCTTAAAAACCCCGTAATAAAAAAACTCTTGACAAAACGGGAGCTATGGAGTATAATAAGGTATGCGGCGCTTTATCGGGTAAAAGCGTAAAAACGCAAAAGCGCTAAATTGTTAAAATCCATTATGGGAAAGGAAATGTATTGATATGGTCGGAATGTGGATCATACTGATCGCCTATCTGATACTTATGGTCGGCATAGGCGTCTATTACAGACGGAAGACGGCAAATGTCACCGATTTCGTTCTGGGAGGAAGAACGCTGGGCCCCTGGTTCACGGCCTTCGCCTACGGCACCTCCTACTTCTCGGCAGTTATCTTCGTCGGATATGCGGGGCGCTTCGGCTGGAGCTACGGTGTAGCCTCCACCTGGGTAGGTATAGGCAATGCGGTCATCGGCTCCCTGCTGCCCTGGCTGATACTCGGCAAGCGCTCGAGGATCATGTCCAAGCATCTGAAAGCCAAGACTATGCCGGAGTTCTTCGAGAAGCGCTACAATTCCTCTGCGCTGAAGATCTGCTCGGCTATGATAATCTTCGTGTTCCTCATCCCCTACACCGCTTCGGTATACAACGGTCTTTCCAGACTTTTTGAGAAAGGCTTCGGCATCCCCTACAAATACTGCATCATCGTTATGGCGGTATTCACCGCGATCTATGTTATCCTGGGCGGCTACAAGGCTACCGCACTCTCCGACTTCATCCAGGGTATCTTTATGCTGGTGGGCATCACCGCAGTAGTGCTTGCCGTCCTCAACAAGAACAGCGGCCTTACCGAGTCCATCGACAAGATGGCAGCTATCCCCGATGCCTCGGGCAAGACCGGTGAATTCGCAGCTCTCTTCGGCCCCGACCCCATAAACCTGCTGGGTGTTGTTATCCTCACCTCTCTGGGTACCTGGGGACTTCCCCAGATGGTGGGCAAGTTCTATGCAGTCAAGGACGACCACGCCATCAAGACCGGCACCATCGTTTCCACCGTATTTGCTGTTGTTGTAGCAGGCGGCTGCTACTTCCTGGGCGGCTTCGGCAGGCTGTTCGTTGACAACGTGAACGGCGCTCCCGCCACCGGCTTTGACGGCATCGTTCCCGAGATGATGAACCAGATCCCCGATCTGCTCTTCGGCATCGTTATCGTGCTGGTGCTTTCCGCCTCCATGTCCACCCTTTCCTCGCTGGTGCTGACCTCGGCTTCGGTACTCACCATCGACCTTATCAAGCCCCTCCGCAAGAATATGTCCGAGAAGAAGGAGCTGCTGATAATGAGGATATTCATCGGCGTGTTCCTGCTGGTATCGGTAGTCATTGCAATATTCACTCTTGAGAACCCCACCACCATAATCTCCACGCTGATGTCCATATCCTGGGGCGCACTGGCAGGAGCCTTCCTGGCACCCTACCTCTACGGCCTCTACTCCAAGAAGATCACCAAGGCGGCTGTTATGGCCTGCTTCATCAGCGGCGTGGGTCTGACCCTTGCCCATATGTTCTACTTCACCTTCGGCAAGCGCACCCTTGAGATCGGCGGCCTTGCGATCCACTCGGCTATCAACGCCGGCGCTCTCACAATGCTCTTCGGCCTCATACTTGTTCCGGTAGTGAGTCTCTTCACCAAGAACAAGAAAGAGGATCAGGAATACATTGATAAGGTATTCGAGTGCTACGATAACCCGGAGCTCTGATAACAGTAAACCAAAAGGCGCTTTCACCGTCAGTTCGGTGAAAGCGCCTTTTTTATCCTCTGCGGATCTGTTAACCCTGCATCGCGCAGGCTACTGCCTTTTTCCAGCCCGCCAGCTTTTCTTTGCGCTGCTTCGCGCTCATTACGGGAGTGAATTTCTCAAAGCTGCCGCCCAGGGAGACGATCTCGTCCATACCCGACCAGAAGCCGCAGGCAAGCCCTGCAAGGAATGCCGCACCTATGGCGGTGGATTCCACATTCTCCGGACGGATGATCTCTCTGCCCAGGATATCCGACTGGAACTGCATAAGAAAGTCGTTAGCCGAGGCGCCGCCGTCCACGCGGATGGTGCCCAGCCTGCCTACATCCTCTTCCATTGCCGCCAGCACATCAGCCGTCTGGTAGGCGATAGCCTCCAGCGCCGCCCGGACTATATGAGCCCTCCCCGAGCCTCTTGTCAGGCCGGTGATAACGCCTCTGGCCTCCGGCTGCCAATAGGGGGCGCCCAGGCCTGTAAATGCGGGGACGATATACACTCCCCCGGTGCTCTCCACCGAAAGAGCCAGCTTTCCGCTCTCGGAGGCGGAGCTGATAAAGCCCAGCTCGTCGCGGAGCCACTTGACTACCGCTCCCGCTATGAACACCGAGCCCTCCAGCGCATATGTGACCTTGTCGCCTATGCACCAGCCGATAGTGGTCAGCAGGCCGTGGGAGGATGCCGCAGGCTTGCTGCCCGTATTCATCAGCAGGAAGCCGCCTGTGCCGTAGGTGTTCTTGACGTCACCCTCGTTCATACATTTCTGCCCGAAGAGGGCCGCCTGCTGGTCGCCCGCGCAGCCGGTTATGGGTATCTCAGTGCCGAAGACAGAGGACTCACAGACGCCTATCTCACCGCTGGAGGGCACGACCTTCGGCAGTATGCTCTCGGGGATGCCCAGCAGACCCAGTATCTCCTTATCCCATTCAAGGGTGTGGATGTTATAGAGCATCGTGCGGGAGGCATTGGTCATATCAGTGGCATGGACCTTGCCGCCGGTGAGCTTCCAGATGAGCCAGCTGTCCACCGTTCCGAAGAGGATCTCTCCCCGCTCGGAACGCTCCCTGACCCCCTCCACGTTCTGGAGTATCCAGCGGATCTTGGTGGCGGAGAAATAGGGGTCTATGAGCAGACCCGTCTTGTCGCGGAAGAACTTATCCAGACCCTGCTGCTTGTAGGTCTCGCAGATATCAGCCGTTCTGCGGCACTGCCATACTATGGCGTTGCAGACGGGCTTTCCGGTGTTCTTATCCCACATTATCGTGGTCTCGCGCTGATTGGTGATGCCTATGGCGGCGATGTCCTCGGCAGAGGCTCCGCATTCTTCCAGAACGCCCTTAGCCGCTGCCAGCTGCGAGGAATAGATCTCCTCGGCATCGTGCTCCACCCAGCCGTTGCCGGGGTAGATCTGGGTGTACTCGATCTGGCAGACACCTGCTGCCTTTCCGCTTTTTTCAAACAGCACGGCTCTTGAAGAGGTAGTACCCTGATCAAGAGCGAGTATATACTTTTTCATAGCTGCCCGCACTCCTTTCGGGTCGTCAGTTCTTTTCTACGGGGAACAGGGGGAGCTTCTCCAGGAAGATTATATCCGTTCTGTCGGCTGCGCAGCCCTCGGCGAGAACTGCTGCCTTGCCCACGATGATGCCGCCCGCGGCCTCGGTGAGCTTTTCCAGAGCGATCAGCGACTCGCCGGTGCTGATAACGTCATCCACGATGAGGACTCTCTTGCCCTTCATCGAGGCCACATCCTCCTGGGAGAGGTAGAGCTTCTGGACGTTGGCGGTGGTTATGGACTTGACGCTGACCTCGATGGGGTCGGTCATATAGAGCTTTACGGACTTTCTGCCGGCGATATAGGTCTTGCCGGACTGCCTTGCCATTTCGTAGGCCAGGGGTATGCCCTTTGACTCGGCTGTCACGGCGACGTCGAAGTCGGGGCATTTTTTGAGCAGCTCCGCAGCAGCGGCAACTGTCAGCTCCACATCGGAGAACATAACGAAAGCGGCGATGTTCAAGTCATCGGAAGCCTTGCAGAGGGGGAGCTCTCTGGTAAGACCCGCGACATTAAGGGTATAGGTGTTGGACATTTTTATCACTCCTGTAAAGATATTTGGGTCGCATTAGTCCTCTCCGTACTCGGCGATATAGGGCAGATTGCGGTAGTATTCGCCGTAATCCAGGCCGTAGCCGATGACGAAGTGGTCGGGGATGGTGAAGAGAGAATAGTCGGCATCCAGCTCGACTACTCTGCGGTCGGGCTTATCGAGAAGGGTCACGACTTTCAGGGAGAGAGCCTTTCTGCGGCTCAGCTCCGCAAGGATGGTCTTGAGCGTCCTGCCGGTGTCGATGATATCCTCGATGATAAGAACGTGGTACTGGCTTATATCCTTTGCCAGGTCATAGGTGATCTCCACATTGCCGGTGGAGGAAGTACCCTCGAAGTAGCTCTTGGCAGCCATAAAGCCCACCTCGCAGGGGATAGTCACCCGCTTGGTGATATCCGCTAAGAATATGAATGCGCCTTTCAGCACGCTCACCAGCAGGAGGGGCTTGCCCTCATACTCCTTATCTATCCACTTTGCGCACTTATCCAGCGCTTCGTTGAGTTCCTCCTCGGAGATCAGGACGCGCTTGATACCTTTTTCAAACTGCTGCTTATCGGTTATGAGCATAAAACGATCCCTCTTTTCACATAAGCGGGCTGCCGCCGCACGACATTTTTCGATGATCTACGGTATTATTATAGCATATGGGGGGATAAGTGTCAAGGAAGAAAAACCCCCAGAGCTCATATACAAAGGGTCGGAGAGCATATACCGAAAATATTTCCCCGCCCTGTTGAAATAGCACCCGTTATGTGGTATAATACTAATGTATCACTATCCCAAGCGAAAGGAATGAAACACTATGAGTGAAGAAAGAATACCCAAGAGATCCGAAGTGCCCGAGCAGTTCAAGTGGGCTATCGAGGATATCTACCCCGCAGACGATGCCTGGAAGGCCGATCTCGATAAGCTGATCGCCGTCCCGGATAAGCTGCTCTCATATAAGGGCAGGCTGGCTGAAAGCGCAGATGTGCTCCTTGGATTTCTGAAATTCTCCGACGAGATCTCCGTCCTCTGCGACAGCCTGGGGAACTACGCCCAGCGCCGCTCGGATGAGGACACCGCCAACTCCCTCTATCAGGGAATGGTGGGTCAGCTGATGAACGCATATGTGGGTGTCAACGCAGCGGGCAGCTTCGAGACCCCGGAGATTATCGCTATCCCGCAGGAGACCCTTGACCGCTTCTATGAGGAATGCGGGGAGCTGCGCCTCTACAAGCGCGCCATCGACAGGCTGCGCCTCAAGAAGGATCACATCCTCTCGGAGGCGGAGGAAAAGATCCTGGCTCTTGCAGGCGAGATGGGGCAGTCCCCCGAAAACATCTTTTCCATGTTCTCGGATGCCGATCTGAAATTCCCCGATGCTGCGGATAAGGAGGGCAAGGCTCATCAGGTAACTCACGGCTCCTATATCCCCCTGGTGCAGAGCAGCGACAGAGTGCTGAGAAAATCCGCTTTCGAGTCCATGTATCACACCTACGACAGCTTCAAGAACACCTGCGCCTCTACCCTAAACGCTCAGATCAAGGCGGTGCAGTTCTATGCCAAGGCCAGGAAGTACGGCTCCTCGCTGGAGGCTGCGCTTACGGCGAACGAGGTGCCTGTGGAGGTATATCACAACCTTATCAAGTCAGTCCACGAGAATATGGGGTATATGTATGACTACGTTGCCCTGCGCAAGAAGCTGATGGGCGTTGACGAGCTGCATATGTACGACCTCTACACCCCCATAGTCTCCGACCTGGATATGAAGATAACCTTTGAGGAGGCTAAGGAGACCGTTCTCAAGGCGCTGGCACCCATGGGCGAGGAATATCTCTCGCTGATACGCAAGGGCTTCAGCGAGCGCTGGATAGACGTCTACGAGAACGAGGGCAAGACCAGCGGAGCCTACTCGGCGGGGGCAAGGGTACACCCCTTTGTCCTGCTGAACCACAAGGACACCCTGAACTGTATGTTCACCCTGGCTCACGAGATGGGTCACGCCATACACTCCTACCTCTCAAACAAGAACCAGCCGGTGGTTTATTCGGATTATGTCATCTTCGTGGCGGAGGTAGCCTCTACCTGCAACGAGGCGCTGCTGATGCAGTATCTGCTGAAAAACACCTCTGACAAGCGGGAAAAGGCGTATCTTATCAATTATTTCCTGGAGCAGTTCCGTACCACCCTCTACCGCCAGACCATGTTCGCAGAGTTCGAGCTTAAGATCAACGAGATCTGCGCCGAGGGCGAGAGCCTCACCGCCGAGGGGCTCAACTCCCTCTACCGTGACCTGAACAAGCTCTATTTCGGTGACGGCATCGTTATCGACGACGAGATCGACCTTGAATGGGCGAGGATCCCCCACTTCTACTACGACTACTACGTTTACCAGTATGCTACCGGCTATTCGGCAGCGATAGCCCTCTCCCAGAGGATACTCACCGAGGGCGGGGCTGCGGTTAAGGACTACCTCGGCTTCCTTTCGGGCGGCTGCTCAAAGGATCCCATCTCGCTGCTCCGCGGCGCAGGTGTGGATATGGCCACCGAGAAGCCTGTATCCGATGCTTTAAAGCTCTTCGGCGAGCTTATCAAGGAAATGGACAGCCTCTTTGACTGAGGGAATGAAAAAAGCTCCCGCTCACATTACCGTGAGCGGGAGCTCTTGCTATATCTGAGATTACTCAGCCAGCAGCTTCTCTGCGCTTGCCAGCTTTACTGCGCAGACGAACACCTTCACTGCCTGCTCCAGCTCTGAAACAGGGGGGAGTGTGGGTGCGATACGGATGTTGGAGTCCTGGGGATCCTTGCCGTAGGGGTAGGTAGCGCCGGCGCCGGTCATTACCACGCCCGCCTCCTTGCAGAGGGAAACTACCCTCTTAGCACAGCCCTCAAGGGTGTTGAAGCTGATGAAGTAGCCGCCGTTGGGCTTGGTATAGGTGCCGATACCCAGAGGCTTGATCTCGGCATCCAGAGCGTCGAGAACTACCTTGAACTTTGGAGCGATGATAGCCCTGTGCTTCTCCATCTGAGCCATAAGTCCCTCGTAGGAGCCGAAGAACTTGGCGTGGCGCAGCTGGTTGATCTTGTCATAGCCGATGGTCTGAATGGTCATCAGCGACTTGACATACTCAACGTTCTTTACGGAGGCTGCCATTACGGCAACTCCGCCGCCCGCAAAGGTGATCTTGGAGGTGGAGGCGAACTCGTAGACCATATCCTCGCTGCCCTGCTTCTTGCACTCCTCCAGGAGGTTGAGCAGCTTGTCGGGGGTATCGGTCAGGTGGTGGATGCAGTAAGCGTTATCCCAGAAGATTCTGAAATCCTTGGCTGCGGGCTTCAAAGCGGCGAAACGCTTTACCACCTCGTCGGAGTAGGTGATGCCCGTGGGGTTTGCGTACATAGGAACGCACCAGATACCCTTGATGGAATCATCTTCAGCCACCAGCTTCTCGATCATATCCATATCGGGGCCGTTCTGATCGGTGGGGATGTTGATCATCTCAAAGCCGAACTGCTGGGTTATGGCGAAATGCCTGTCGTAGCCGGGAACGGGGCAGAGCCACTTGACCTTGGGGAGATCCTTCCAGGGCTTCTGAACACCGTCAACGCCGAATACATAGCAGCGCATGATCATATCGTACATTATATTGAGGCTGGAGTTGCCGCAGATGATCAGCTCATCGTTGGAGACGCCCAGCATCGGGGCAAAGAGATTCTTGGCGTCAACGATGCCGTCAAGACCGCCGTAGTTGCGGCAATCGGTACCGTCGGAAGCCTTGTAGTCCTTATCGTAGCTGTTTACGGCAGCCAGCATCTTCATAGCAAGATCAAGCTGCTCGGACGAGGGCTTGCCCCTTGCCATATTGAGCTTGAGGCCGAGAGCCTTGTAGCCGTCATACTCCGCCTTGACTTCATCCCTGAATTTTGCAAGCTGTTCCTTATTCATTTCACTGAGCTGCATTACCTATCCCTCCGAATAATCATCGTATCGGCGCTTGCGGCGGTGCTGCGGTGTTTCCCCGCTGAGATACTCTCCGACCGCCTTTGGCCGAGCCTTACTCATTATATACCCAAAAGCTCATTTTTGCAAGTTGTTTTTGCCTGTCTTGCAAAAAATCATTAGTTTGAACAGATTAAGCCCTGCCCGCCCCCGATAAATGGGCAAAATAACAAATAACCCCGTCAAGCACCCCCGGCAGCCTGTCGGTGAGCCAAAAAGCCTTGCCGTCACACTACGCCACAGACCGCTCACGCCTTCAAATACTCCCTCCAAATATAACAAGCTCAAACCAAACCCTCTGAACGAATATACCAGCCAAAGCTCAACAAAAAGCCACAGCCCGCCGTCACACCGAGCCGGGAACCGTTCCAAGCCCGCTAAAGGCGGAGTTGGGTGCAGGGGCACGCCCCTGCCGCACCTGCCGCCTTGACAGGGCGGGGATAAGGTGCTATAATAGTTGTGTATGCCGCCGTGCGGCGGAATAACTGTTTATTCCTCAAATTCTGATGTGTTTACAGCTAAAGGGAGAGATGCATATGAGTAAAAGATCCGCCAACGCCCTGAGCGTTGTCCGAGTCGAGGCTCCGCCCGATATGGGGCTCACCGAGGAGCAAGTGCGGGAGCGTATCAGCGCAGGGCTGGCCAATACGCCCGTCAAGCCGCCCTCCAAATCTGTGATGCAGATAATATTCAGCAACCTGTTCACCTACTTCAACTTCATCTTTGCGATAATATCCGTGCTGCTGATAATAGCAGGCTCCTACCGGGATCTGACCTTCCTGCCTGTTATCGTAGTAAATACCCTTATCGGTATCGTCCAGGAGCTGCGTTCCAAATCCCTGCTGGATAAGATGACGATGCTCAACTCCCCCACCGCCAAGGTCATACGGGGAGGGGCGGAGCAGCATATCCCATCGGAAAAGCTGGTCATTGACGACATAGTCATTTTCCGCGCCGGAGATCAGATCCCCGCCGATGCCATCGTTATCGAGGGCAAGGTCTCTGCCAACGAGGCTCTGCTGACCGGTGAGGCAGACGAGATCGTCAAGGTCAACGGCTCTGAGCTCATGAGCGGAAGCTACATAGTCTCCGGCTCCTGCAAGGCAAGGCTCACCAAGGTGGGCGCCGAGTCCTATATCTCCCAGCTGACGCTGCAGGCCAAGAAGGTCAAGACCGGCGAGCAGTCGGAGATGATCCGCTCGCTGAACAAGATAGTAAAGCTGGCAGGCTTCATTATCATCCCCCTGGGCGCACTCCAGTTCAGACAGTCCTACCTGGTGAACGACCTGCCCTTTGAGCAGAGCATCCGTTCTATGGTGGCTTCCGTGATCGGTATGATCCCCGAGGGACTTTTCCTGCTGGCGAGCGTTACCCTGGCTATCAGCGCCATGAGGCTCGCAAGGCAGAAGGTCCTCGTCCATAACATGAAATGTATCGAGACCCTCGCCAGAGTTGACGTCCTCTGCGTGGACAAGACCGGAACGATCACCGAAAACACCATGAAGGTAACGGGGCTTTCCTCCATCGGCGACAAGACCGCGGAGCAGCTCACCGATCTGCTCTCAGATTTCGCAGCCGAGCAGTCCGCCGACAATATCACCATGGCGGCTCTGAAGCAGTATTTCACCACCCCCACCGACCGCAAGATAGTAGGTCACACCGATTTCTCATCCGAGTTCAAGTATTCCAGCGTGACCTTTGAGAATGAGGCCTACGTCCTCGGAGCTCCCGAGTGGATCCTCCGGGATCTCTACGAGGACTACCGTGAGGAGATAGAGCTCAGCAGCAGGCGCGGCTACCGTGTGCTGGCATTTGCACAGTACAAGGGCAAGCCCGACGGCAAGGCTCTCACCGCAGAGTGCAAACCCGAGGCTCTTGTGATGATCTCCAACCCCGTAAGAGAGACCGCTCCCGCCACCTTCAATTTCTTTGCAGAGCAGGGCGTTGAGGTCAAGGTCATCTCCGGCGACAACCCGATAACCGTTTCCGAGGTAGCAAAGCAGGCAGGCATCGCCAACGCCGGCAGATATGTTGACGCCTCGACCCTTACCACAGAGGAATCCATCAGCGAGGCGATGAAGAACTACACCGTATTCGGACGTGTAACGCCCGATCAGAAGCGGAAGTTCGTCAAGGCTTTGCAGGCGCAGGACAAGACCGTTGCCATGACCGGCGACGGTGTAAACGACATCCTTGCCCTCAAGGATGCTGACTGCTCCATAGCTATGGCATCGGGAAGCGACGCGGCTGTTCAGGCTGCACAGCTCGTCCTGCTGGACTCCGATTTCTCCCACATGACCGACGTAGTAATGGAGGGCAGGCAGGTAGTAAACAACATGGAGCGCTCGGGAAGCCTGTTCCTGGTAAAGAACATCTTCTCGGTGATCCTTTCGGTACTTGCCATCGCCTTCGGCGTGGTTTACCCGCTTACTCCCTCACAGATCACACTCATCAGCCTTTTCACCATAGGCATACCGGCATTCCTGCTCTCGCAGGTACCCGACCATTTCCTTATCCGCGGGCACTTTATGAAGAACGTCATAATGAAGGCTGTCCCCGGCGCGCTTACGGATGTATTCGTAGTTGTGGCGATGGTAGTATTCGGTCAGATCTTTGAAGTGACCCAGGGCGAGATACAGACGGCCTCGACCATACTGCTCTCGGTAGTCGGGATAATGGTACTGAGGCTGATATCAAAGCCTTTGACCAACTACAAGCGGGCGATCATCCTGCTCTGCACGGCAGGCTTGATATTCGCATTCAGGCTATTGGGCTGGGTATTCGGCACCACCTCCCTTTCGACAAAGTGCTTGCTGCTCTGCATCAACTTCGGCATTATGGCGGACACGTTCATCAGGTTTACTATTTTCGTTATCACTCACGCGGAGAAGATGCTGTTCAGGATAAACCTGATAAAGACGCCGGAAGAGGCGAAGGAGTCGTAACTTTGCTTTGTTCGTTAAGGTACGGAAATCGCTTGCCCGCTCTTCCTGTGTGTGCGGGGAGGGTAGGGAGTTGAGCAGTGCTGCATAAGGCGTTTCCTTGATAGAACTATATAGATAATAAGGCGCTGCATCCCTTTTGTGCTTGGGATGCAGCGCCGATTTGTATTTTTGGCTTATTGTGTTATTGCGGGTTTGGTGATACAGAGGTTAGGGTCGGAGCTGTGCTCCGAACGGGACTCTGTCCCGAGCCCTGCTTAGGAACCCTGCAAAGGGGCTGACCGCACCCCGCTTTATTCCGAGCGAAACTGAGGAATAAAGTTTGACCCGCGGTCTATGCTCCGCATTTGGATTATTGGTTTCGCGTCGTTATTTCTTTTTCTTCTTTTTTATTCTCTCCGTCTCCACTACCAATATGTCTCCCTCACAGATGTGAGTATTCTCCATTGCTATGACCGTCAGCTCTCCCCGCAGCAGCACCAGCACACGGAAGCTGTGGGTATCCGTAAGCTCCCCGACAGTCTTGCCGATGAACCCGCTGGCTTCGTCAGCCACCAGCTCTCCGATATGCGAAACATCCGGGTAGTGAACGTCCGAGAACTCGTCCTTACGGTACTGCTCAACAAATCCCGCGCTGATGATACCTGTGGGGATAGCCACTACTCCCACTCCCAGGATAGCCGTGAATATCGCCATCAGCTTTCCCATCACCGTTACAGGGTAGATGTCGCCGTACCCTACTGTCATCAGCGTGGAGATGCTCCACCACATTCCCGAGAATGCATTCTCGAACACTCCCGGCTGGGCGTTGTGCTCCGCAGAGTACATCCCGATCGAGGAGGCAAGCATCAGTATCAGGATGATGAACACCGATGAGATTATCTGCTTGCGGCGCTCTTTCAGCACCGCGGTTATGACATTGAAGGAGTCGTACTGGGTGTTGATCTTGAAGAGCCTGAATATCCTGACCACCCGCAGCATCCTGAACACGATGAAGCCCGAAAGGAAATAGAAGGGCAGGATCGTCAACAGGTCGATAATGCCGTCGTAGGATATGAGGAAACGCAGCCGCGACGTGATCTTGCCGTACTGGGGATAGAGCATGTCAGCTGTCCACAGTCTGAGGATATACTCGACACAGAACACCGCCACGGTGAACAGCTCGATCGCCTCAAAGACCGGAGCGGCAGGCGACAGGCTCTCGAAGGTCTCCAGCGTCATGGCAAGGATATTGAGGATTATCACCACCGAGATGAAGATATCGAAGATACAGCTGGGGAGGTCGCCCTTATAGCCGATCTGTATGATATCGAACACCCTGCGTTTGAAGGTCTTTTTCTCGTCCATAGTCTTGCTCACCATTCGATAGTCGAAACATCGGCAGGGGCAGGATTCAGCACAACGCTGTCCACCCTGCTGTTCTTTATGCGGATGACGCGGTCCGCCATCGGAGCGATAGCGGAATTGTGAGTTATTACGATGACGGTCTTGCCGCTCTGACGGCAGGTGTCCTGGAGCAGCTTGAGGATGGTCTTGCCCGTGTTGTAGTCAAGAGCGCCCGTAGGCTCATCGCAGAGGAGGAGCTTGGGGTTCTTTGCCAGGGCTCTGGCAATGGAGACTCTCTGCTGCTCGCCGCCGGAGAGCTGTGAGGGGAAGTTATCCATCCTGTCCGCGAGGCCCACGCTTCTCAGCACCTCTGCGGGGTCGGAGGCATCCTTGCAGATCTGGGTCGCCAGCTCCACATTCTCTTTAGCTGTCAGATTATTGACCAGATTGTAGAACTGGAACACAAAGCCGATATCGAAGCGGCGGTAGGCAATGAGCTGCCTGCGGCTGTAGGCGGCGATGTTCTGACCGTCCACAATGATCTCGCCCTCGTCACAGGTGTCCATACCGCCCAGCATATTGAGGATAGTGGTCTTGCCTGCGCCCGAAGCGCCGACTATTACCACGAATTCTCCCTTTTCGATCTCAAAATCAACGCCGTCGCTGGCGCTGATAATGACCTCGCCCATTTTATAGCGCTTGTAAACGCCCTTGAATTCAACAAATGCCATAGCTATTCTCCGTATTCTCAGATCATCTCAGCTTCTTCGACATCCAGATCAGCAGATCGTCATCCACGGTGTAGATCCTGTCGTAGGGGGTGCAGGGCTTGCCGCCGTACCAGGCGCCGGAGCCGTCGGGGATGTATCCCCGCTTGGCGTACATCCTCTGGGCGGAGCCGTAGCCGTTATGCAGCCCCACCGCCAGGCAGACGGTATCCGCCCGCTCTGCTGCGAGGCCCTCGGCTATGTCCATAAGAACGGTGCCGATACCCTGCTTCTGAAACTTTTGCAGCACTCCGAAATCCTCTATCTCCGGCAGGCCGCTCCCGAAATAGGGGCCTCTCTCCGAATCGAAATAAAGATTTATGTAGCCTGCGGGGATGCCGTCAAAGTCTGCTGCAAGGGCTGTGCATCTGCCCTCTCTATGATCCCGCAGGTGAATATCGTACTTGTCGCGGGTGGAATTCCAGCCCTGAGCCCGTTCCTCGGCGGCGAAATACTCAGCGTCGCTCTCACGCAGCTCCCGGACGGTTATCTTTCCCTCGTTATAATATATCACAAAACGTCACCCCTTGGCGATATACCAGCTCTTTCCGCTGTGTACGTCCGCCGTCATGGGGACGGCGAGGCTGACAGCGTTCTCCATTTCCTCTTTCAGCAGGGCGGATACCTGCCCTGCCAGGTCTTCACGGCACTCGATTATAAGCTCGTCGTGTACCTGAAGGATAAGTTTTGCGTCCAATTTTTCGGACTTTAATCTTCTGTATACAGCTACCATAGCCAGCTTGATTATATCCGCCGCAGCACCCTGTATCGGGGCATTCATTGCAGCTCTCTCGCCGAATTTGCGGACATTGCCGTTGCCTGCGTGTATCTCGGGGATCATCCTTCTTCTGCCGAAGATGGTGCTGACATAGCCCTGCCGCTTGCAGTCCTCAACGGTCTTATCCATAAACTCCGAGACCTTCGGGTAGTTATCGAGATAGCTCTGGATATACTGCTTGGCTTCCTTCTGTGAGACGCCGATATCCTTTGAGAGGGAGAAGGCGCCGATACCGTAGATGATACCGAAGTTGACCGCCTTTGCTGCCGATCTCATCTCGGGCGAGACGAAATCCTCCGGCACTCCGAAGACCTGCGCCGCCGTGGAGCGGTGGATGTCGTTGCCCTCCTTGAAGGCTTCCTGCATATTCATATCTCCGCATACCGAGGCAAGTACGCGCAACTCTATCTGGCTGTAATCGGCATCCACAAGGGTGCAGCCCTCCTCGGCTATGAAGAATTTTCTCATATTTCGCCCCAGCTCCTTGCGGACGGGGATGTTCTGCATATTGGGCTCTGCGGAGGAGATACGCCCGGTGCGGGTCTCGGTCTGCTTGAACACGCTGTGGACTCTCCCGTCCTCACGGATCTCCTTTAAGAGACCCTCCACATAAGTGGAGCGCAGCTTGGTGAGGGTGCGGTATTCAAGTATCATCGGGACTATTGGGTGCTTGTCAACCAGCCCCTCCAGTACATCTGCATTGGTAGAGTAGCCGGTCTTGGTCTTCTTGCCGCCCTTAAGACCCAGGTCTTCAAAGAGCACGCTGCCAAGCTGCTTGGGTGAGAGGATGTTGAACTCCTTCCCTGCACACTCGTAGATCCTGGCCTGCAGGCTCTCGATATCCCCCTCAAGACCCTTTCCGAACTCACGGATACCCTCCGCATCGGCACGGACGCCGTATATCTCCATAGAAGCCAGCACTTCACAGAGGGGCAGCTCGATGTCGTTGAAGAGCTTCATCATCCCGTCCGCTTCAAGCTGAGAGGTCAGACGGGTCACAAGAGCAGGTAGGGTGGCAGCGTCGGCACTGTCTCCCGCATCCTTGCGGTAGGTGACCTTGTAAGCAAGAGCGAGGCTCTCCACGCTGTAATCGCTGGACTGGGAGTTGAGCAGATAGCCTGCAAGATCGCAGGCGAAAACAAGACCGTTAAGGGACTTCCCTGCCGCCATTGCCGCCTTGTGAGCAGCCTTGGCCTCAAATGCGGATTTGCTGCCCTCGGTCTCAAAATAGGAGAGGATCAGAGCTTCATCCTCGGCGGTGTAAATATCCTGCCCGTACACTGCGGACAGCTTGCCCTCGGAATAGATGAAGCAGCTGCTCTCGCCGCCTCTTTGAGAGACCACCTCTGCGTTCAGCTCTGAGGAGGTAAAGGGCTCCAGCTCCGCAAGGGACACCTTCTTCTCAACAGCAGCTTCGCTTTCGCCGAAGGCGAGCTTCTCGATCATTTTGAACATTTCAAGCTCGGCCAGAAGCTGCTTTGCACCCTCGGCATCGGCTGCACCCAGCTTGCAGCTCTCAGCGGAAGCCTCGATGGGGACTTCGAGACAGATAGTCGCCAGGAAACGGCTGTCCAGAGCATCCTGATGACCGTTCTCCAGCTTGGTGCGAACCGAGGGGGTCAGCTTGATGCTGTCCAGATTTTCGTACAGTTTGTCAACGGAGCCGCACTCCTTTATCAGAGCGAACGCGGTCTTCTCGCCGATGCCGTCAACGCCCTTGTAGTTGTCGGAAGAGTCACCCATCAGAGCCTTGACCTCGATGAACTGCCGGGGCTCGATACCGTATTCCTCCATTATAGCATCGGGGGTGTAATACTTGTCGCCGCGAACTCCCGCATAAATGACGGTCACGCTGTCATTTACCAGCTGGAGGCTGTCGCGGTCGCCGGTGAGGACATAGCACTCGTCCCCAGACTCGGCAGCAACGCGGGAAAGCGTCCCCAGGATATCGTCAGCCTCATAGCCCTCGCATTCGATTATGCGGACGCCCATAAAGCCCAGCAGTTTCTTGATGAGAGGCATCTGCTGAGCCAGCTCCTCCGGCATACCCTTGCGGTTGGCTTTGTAAACGGGGCTGGCCTTATGACGGAATGTGGGGGCGCGGAGGTCGAATGCCACAGCCACGCAATCGGGCTCCAGCTCACCCATATATTTGAGATATGTGTTCAGAAAGCCGGTGAGGGCATTTGTGGGAACGCCCTTGGAATTGGTTAGACCCTTAACGCCGTAGAATGCGCGGTTCATTATGCTGTTACCGTCTATTGCAAGCAGTTTCATTCTGCACCTCCGAATACTTTATATGGTATTTAGTGATTTATCAAATACCTCATACGGTATTTTCTATTCAGATATCTTTTCAAGGGAGAGAGTCGCTATGCCGTTAAGCGAGCTGTCGGCACGCTTGCCGGCGAGGTAGTCATAATATCCCTGGCAGCCGATCATAGCTGCGTTGTCACCGCAGTATTTCAGCTCGGGCATATAGAGCTTGAAGCCCCTCTTGTCGCAGGCTTTTTGCAGAGCGCCACGCACTCCGGAATTCGCCGAAACGCCTCCCGCGAGGCCGATGGTCTTGTAGCCAAGAGCCTCCGCAGCAGCCATAGTTTTACCCACGACTATCTCGCAGACAGTCCTCTGAAATGACGCAGCTACGTCCTCCCGGACGAGGGTCTCGCCCTTCTGCGAGGCGTTGTGAACAAGGTTTATGACAGCAGTTTTCAGCCCGGAAAAGGAGAAATCGTACTCGCAGCCGTCCACCCTCGGGTGGGGGAAATTATAAGCTTTAGGGTCGCCGATCTTCGCCGCGGAGTCGATATATTTACCGCCGGGGTACTCATAGCCAAGAGTCCTGGCAACCTTGTCAAAGCATTCCCCTGCAGCGTCGTCGTGAGTCCTGCCGACTACACGGTATCTCGTCCGGTCGAGGACCTCAACTATGTGGGAGTGCCCGCCGCTCACCACAAGACAGAGATAGGGGGGCTCCAGCTCGGGATGAGAGATATAGTTGGCAGCGATGTGCCCGGCGATATGATGTACAGGGATCAGCGGCTTTCCGGAGGACATCGCCAGCCCCTTTGCGAAGCTGATACCCACCAGCAGCGCCCCGATCAGACCGGGAGCATAGGTCACAGCTATGGCGTCGATATCCGAAAGAGCACAGTTTGCAGCGGTCAGCGCCTCCTGCGTCACCTGATATATGCACTCCGCGTGCATACGGGAGGCGATCTCGGGAACAACACCGCCGTAGAGCCTGTGCTCGGCGATCTGGGTCGCAACTATATTTGATAGCACATTCACACCGTCCTCAACGATGGCGCAGGCAGTCTCGTCGCAGGAGGATTCTATTGCAAGTATCTTCATATATCTCACATCTCCGAATACCGTATAAGGTATTTAATGATTTAATAAAATACCGCATACAGTATTTTATATCTGCCGGTATATCCTTTTCATCTCATCGGTGAAGCTGCCGTCGGGGTTCATAGTATAAAGCTGAGGCTCCACCTTCAAGAAACTGCTGCCGCCCTTGCGCCCGTCCACGAGGACAAGCCACGGAGCAGTTTCCGGGGTCTTGCTGACGAACCGCACTCTCTTGGGCTCGATGCCGTTCTGACGCATTGCCACCATTATATCGCAGAGCCGCTCGGGGCGGTTGCAGATGCAGAGCCTCCCGCCGTAGCGCAGAGCACGCTTCGCCGCAGCGCACACATCCTCGATGGTGCACATCATCTCATGCCGTGCAATGGACACAGCTTCGGTTTCATTTTTTGCACCTGTCCCATCGATCTTGTAGGGCGGGTTGCAGGTGATGAGGTCCAGCTCCTTGGCGGGGCGGTAGTCCTTCAGATCACCGAGTATAGGAGTTATGCAGTCTATCTTTGTCCGCTCCAGGGTCATAAGAAGCTGATCGTGAGCCTTCTGCTGGATCTCCACTGCATCTATAGCTTTGGGTTTAAAATTCTGATACATCAGCAGGGCGATTATCCCGCTGCCGGTGCAGAAGTCGCAGACAGTATCCTTGTGCCGGGGTGCAGCGAAATCCGCCAGCAGGAAGGCATCGGTGCCGAACCGGTGCTCGGTGGAGATCACGATCTCGATGCCGTCAAGGAGCTTTTCTACAGTAAGGTCGGTGTATTCGGTCATTCTCTCACCTCTCCGCATCCTCGAGACAAACTGTCATCAGCAGGGCATCCTCGGTGGGGAGATCGTAAAAATCCTTCCTGATACCCACCTGCCGAAAACCGAAACGCTTGTAGAACCTGATGGCTCCCTCATTGGACTTCCTCACCTCAAGAGTTATGAAATCGCAGCCTGCGAACCTCATTATCGCCTCGCGTATAAGCGCCGTACCTGCGCCCTTTGAGCGCTCCGATGCGGTCACGGCTATATTGTTCAGCGAAACGTCGCCGCAGATGTTCCAGAGGTTGGCAAAGCCTATCACTCTGCCGTCCAGCTCAGCGATGAGAGTCGTCGAATTGGGGTTGGTATATTCCCTCTCGTAGCCCTGAACGCTCATCGGCTTTGAGAAAGCCTCTTTATCCAGCGCCGCTACTGCCTCGCAATCCTCCGGGCGCATATCTCTTATAACAAGCATTATATCACCGAATACCTTATATTGTATTTATCTTTGTGTTCAAATGCCTTATACGGTATTTTTGTCCAACAGCATCGAATACAGCTCGCCCTTTGAAAAGCCCGTGGCCTTGGCTATCTGCTTGCAGGCATCAGCGCCTCGAACGCCCTTGCTGACAAGCTCCTCCACCCGGGCGAAAGCCTCCTCTAATGTCTCTGCGGCGGCTTTTTCCTCTGCGCCCTCAATGACCAGCACGAACTCCCCCTTGGGAGGGTTCTCCTTATAGAAGGCAGCAGCCTCCGAAAGCGTGGTGCGGACTATCTCCTCGTGGAGCTTGGTAAGCTCCCTGCAGAGGGCTATGCGGCGGTCTCCGAAGAACTCAAGCATATCCTCCAGGGTCTGGAGCAGCTTGTGGGGGGCTTCATAGAATATCAGGGTCGCGGTGCTGTCCTTTACCAGTGCCAGGCGCTCCAACCTCTGCTTTTTGTTTACCGATAGAAAGCCCTCGAACTGAAATCTCTTTGTATCCAGCCCGCTGACCGCCATGGCCGACATTGCCGCCGTAGGCCCGGGGACGACCTCCACCTTTACTCCCCTCTCGGCGCAGAGCCTCACCAGATCCTCACCGGGGTCGGAGATGCATGGCATACCCGCATCTGTCACTATTGCGGCATCCTCACCGCCCAGTATCCGGGCGACGATACCCTCCCCTGCCTGACGGGCGTTATGCTCGTGATAGCTCACAAGAGGCTTCTTGATCTCGAAATAATTCAGCAGCTTTGCGGTCACACGGGTATCCTCGGCGCAGATGAAGCTGACGCTTTTAAGCGTCTCAACGGCGCGGTAGGTCATATCTCCCAGGTTACCTATCGGCGTACCGACCACATACAGCTTACCCATTACTCATTCTCCTCCGACTCGGCAGAGAGCCTCTCCGCCACAGTTCTAATGTCATCCAGGGTGTTGAGCTCCCCCGAGGCGCCTCTCAGCTTCGCCGCCCCCCGGAGGCCCTTGATGTACCACGCGAAATTATGCCGCATCTCCTTGATGCCCTGACGCTCACCCTTATGGCTGCATATCAGCTCGGCGTGCTCGACCATTATCCTCATCTTCTCTGTCACCGACGGCTCCGGGAGCAGCTCACCCGTTTCAAGGAAATGCTTGACCTCCCGGAAGATCCAGGGCCTGCCGTAGCTCCCCCGGCCGATCATCACCAGATCGCAGCCGGTCTGCTCATACATTGCAAGTGCGTCCTGTGCCGAGGCAACGTCGCCGTTCCCGATGACGGGGCAGCTCACAGCCTCTTTGACCTGCCTGATGATATCCCAGTCAGCCTTCCCGGAATAGAACATCGTCCTCGTCCTGCCGTGTACGGTTATAGCCGAGGCTCCTGCCTGCTCCGCGGCCTTTGCAAGCTCAACGGCGTTTATATGCTCCGCATCCCAGCCCGCACGCATCTTCACGGTGACGGGGCATTCTGCGTTCTCCGCCGCCGCCTTTATGATATCGAAAGCAATATCAGGGGTCTTCATCAGCGCCGAGCCGCTGCCGTTGCCAACTATCTTGGGTACGGGGCAGCCCATATTTATGTCGATGATATCCGGCTCAAACCTGTTCAGCAGATAGGTCGCCTTACCCACGTGGAGAGCGTCCTCGCCGAAGAGCTGCAAGGCCATAGGGCGTTCCCCGTCCTCGATCTGGCAGAGCACCGCCGTCTTTTTATCACCGTAGCAAAGCCCTTTTGCTGAGATCATCTCGCTGACGAGATATGAGGCTCCGAACCGCTTGCACATCAGCCTGTAAGCCTTGTCCGCCACCGATGCCATGGGAGCCAGCGCCGCAATCCGCTCGATATTCACATTTCCGATCTTCACATATCCTATCATACAAACCTCGATCAGCCGTGCCCGTTCTTCTCGGCGATAAATGCGGGAGCCGCAAAGCATACACCATTCTCATAGTAATAGATCACCGGAACCTCGAAGCCTGCCGCATAGGAGCTGCCCTCCGAGGTGTGCATCACCAGCTGCTCGGCTCTGCCCTCTTCCGTGGTGAAGCCCACCACCACCGTATAAGGCAGACCCTCCCCGAGGGGCATACCCATCATCCCCCGGAGCTCGCTCTGCGCAGTTACAGCCGTGACCCTGCCCGCTGCGGGCTTGCCCAGCTTTTTCAGCTTCTTGATAAACGCCTTGTTCCGATTCAGGAGAGCCATACGAAATTCCTGTCCTCGTTGATAAAGTCCATATTGTAGAGCATTATTACCCTGTCAACGCCGTAGTCCTCACAGAGTTCCGAGACAGATCTTTCCTGCATACGGTAATATCTCAGGTCGATCATGGTAATCTCGCTGTACTGCTCCGTCAGATACTGCACCGCCGCATTGGCGTAGCTGTCCTTGAGGATGAGCACCTTTTCGCCCTCTCTGCCGGTCCTGATTCGCACCTGTGCGAAATTTCCTCCCAGAAATGCCGCATACTTATCCTTCTTTTCAAGGAAGGAGCGCTCGATCAGGTTATCCCCGCTCTTTCCCTCGGCGACCCATTCTATCTCCGCAACGCCGCAGGAGGAGCCGATCTCCAGCACGTCAGGGTCGGCAAATGCCGAGGGAGCCTTTGAATATAATGTCCCGTAGAAATCCTTGACCGTCTCTGAGGGCTCCTTGTTCACCGCCCCGTCAGCCGCCAGCTGACCGCTCCGGCGCAGATAATCCTCTGCCGCAAGCGCCGCACCCCAGGATGTCCAGTGGTGGTCTGTAAGGTAGTAGTTCTGCTCATAGGATGCCGCCAGGGTCTCCGTCATGGGATAAAACCCGATCTTATCACTGAGGATGCTACCCACATATTCAACGCTCTTTTTCTGATCGTTGCAGTCAGCACCGGCGGGCAGCTTGTCAAGTGTATAAGCCGAAACATTCGGCACGAGTATCATATCCACGGGGATGCTCAGCTTATCGGCAAGATCGTTGAGACACTCCGCATTCTCCCGGATCTGCTCCCTGTCCTCGGTGTATTTCTGAACATACCTGAGCCTGCCGTCGCTGTCCTTTATCAGATACACACCGTTCTGATAACTCTTTCCCAGCAGACGGTCAAAATCCGTTTTGAGGGTAACAAGAGCATCCTTTGCGAACAGCTGGTCGGAGATATAGCTCTCCAGCCCGTCGGAGAAATCCCCGGACTTTATGCTGCTCCAGCTCAGCTCCGGCTTCTGCGCCAGATTGCGGTTCTCCATCTCGGAGAAATCTCTGTCGCTCTTGATGATCAATGCCAGCGCGAACCCAAATATGATGATCACGAACACCGCGATCATTACGATATCGGCGGCGCGCCTGTGCTTGTTTTCCATTAACGCTCCGCCTCCTTAAAACCTGAAATACAAGAACGGGTTGAAGGAATTCCCCGCCAGGTATGCTATCGAAACGATCAGCAGAAATGCCGTGCAGGCAGGCTCGATCACGCAGCCGTAAGCCGTGGGGAGCTTCACCGTCAGCACCTCGCCCAGCTTTTTGAAGAGGGGCAGCGATGCGATTATCAGTATCACGAAGAGTATGGCGTTCTGCATGAGCCAGAACTTGTCCGAGCCGCCGTTCCACAGGGGCAGCCCTCCCAGGCCGAACATATTCTTGAGGTTGCGCAGAAGCGCCGAGGTATCCTCAAAGGCGAATATGCCCCAGCCTATGACTATGAGCAGCAGCGCATATATGTGCCGGATGATCCGGGGCAGCTTTTTGAGGAAGGCCAGCAGGAACAGCTTCTCACAGAGCAGTATGATGCCGAAGTAAACTCCCCACATCATAAAGTTCCAGTTGGCGCCGTGCCAGAAGCCGGTCAGGAACCAGACGATCATAATGTTCACGCACTGCCTTACCTTGCCCTTGCGGTTGCCCCCCAGGGGGATGTAGACATAGTCCCGGAACCAGCTGGAAAGGGATATATGCCAGCGCCTCCAGAACTCGGTTATCGAGTCGGAGATATAGGGGTAGTTGAAATTCTCCAGAAAATCAAAGCCGAACATCTTGCCTAAGCCTATTGCCATATCCGAGTAGCCCGAGAAGTCAAAGTAGATCTGGAAGGTGTAGGCGATTATCCCCAGCCAGCTGGCGCATACGCTCATTTCAGCCTGGGGAGCCGCCGAGATCTCGGAAAACAGCGCTCCGATATTGTTGGCTAGGATGACCTTCTTGCCCAGACCCACTGCAAAGCGCTTTACGCCCCGTGAGAACTGCTGCAGGCTCTCACGCCTGTTGACCAACTGTTCCTCTATGGTCTGATAGCGGACGATAGGCCCGGCTATCAGCTGGGGGAAGAGGGTGACATAGGTGGCAAGGTTCAGGAAATTCCTCTGTGACTTGACCCCGCCCCTGTAAACGTCTATAACGTAGGAGAGGGTCTGGAAGCTGTAGAAGGATATGCCTATGGGCAGCTTCAGATCCTTGAAGGGGGAGATGTTCATATGCATCAGCGAGTTGGCGTTCTCGATGAAGAAATTCGTGTACTTGAAAAACAGCAGCAGACCCAGATTCCAGACCACCGCCGCTATCACCGAGATAAGCGCCGTCCTGCCCGAGTGCTTCTGCTTGTCGCAGAAAAGCCCCGTCAGATATGCCACGGTGATAGAGCCCAGCATCAGGAAAACGTAAACGGGCTCGCCCCAGGCATAAAAGACCAGACTGAACACAAGCAGCACCGCGTTTTTCAGAAAACGCGGCACTGCAAAGTAACAGGCAAGTACAAGCGATAAGAAAACGAATAAAAAGGTCGTACTGCTGAATAGCATTTACATCTCTCCGTGGTGTGAGTTTAGCCGATTATCTCCTTGGCTTTGGCGTCATCGTCTGCGATGCACATATAGACGCTGCTGCCCTTGACCACGATAACTGCGGCGTTCAGCTTGGTCATCTCTTCGGGGACGTAGTTCTCAAAAGCCTTCTTCTGGGACTCTACACGCTTCTCCAGCTTAGCCTTGATATCAGCGGCACCGGCCTCGTCGTTGGCCTCAAAGCAGGCGATCTCCTCTGCAGTGGTTCCGCCGGAGCCCACATATACCTTAGCCTTCTTGTAGGAGCCCTCCTCGATACGGTAGATGCTCTTATACATATCCTGGGTCAGCTCGTTGAGCTGATCCTTCCAGGCCAGCTCGTTAAAGAGCTTGTCCGCAGTCTCGACTACATCCTTGGCGGTCTCGCCCGCATCGGCAGCCTGAGAAGCAGCCGAGATGTCGTCAGCCTTGGAGGAGCTGCTGTCCCCGCAGGCGGCAAGAGCCGTAAGGCTCAGGGTGAGTGCGGCTATTACCGCGATGATCTTTTTCTTCATAGTATTATCTTCCTTTCATTTGTTCAGGTATGGTCAGCCAGATATTTGAGCCATACCAGGCAGTAATCCTTCATCAGATGGATGCCGTCGGTGGAAGCCTCAAGGGGCAGGCCGCCGGTCTCGTCACGGAGGGCGGAGTTGACATCCAGATAAACGCAGCCGGTGTTGGCGGCAGCGGTCTTAACATACTCATTGAAGGCATCCACGTTGGCGGTGGTGAACACCTCATTGGTGCTGATAGCCTTGGTGGATACAGGCAGCACCGACTGGATATAGACCGTAGCGTCGGGCTGGAGCCTCTTGATCTCGTTGATGGCCTTTTCGTACATCTCCCTGAAAACATCCAGATAAGGCCAGCCCATCTCGTTGATGCCGAACATAACGAAAACTCTCTTGAACTGGTGCTGCTTCAGCGCATCGAAGACGGTGCCCTCGGTGCCGTCGTCAAGGGTGATCTCCTTGGCATCCCAGATCTTGTTGACGTTCATACCCGTGGAGGCGTAGAAGGTCGCCTGAGGCTTGCCGCAGCTCAGCTGGAGGCCCACAGTCCTGGAGTTTCCGATGAACACCGCGTCGGCAAAATCATCGTCGATCTCCGCCGAGGTGGGGAACACGATCTCGCCGCTGCTCTTGCTCTCGGTCTTGCCGGCGTTCTCAACGCTCTCGGTCCAATAGCTGTTCTCCTCCCGGCTGCTGTCGGGGGCGCTGCTCACATCGGGCTGGGTGTCGTCAGCCTGCGAGGAGACATCCGCATTGCTCTCATCGGGCTTGGCGTCGTCGGTGCTGCTCTTGTCCTCAGCCTTGCTTTCCGCCGGGACGGAGCTGTCCCCCGCCGATGCCGCCGAGATATCCGCAGCGGAAGCAGTATCGACGCTGCTGTCCTCAAAGCCCTTTATCGCCTTATAGCCTGCCCAGACCATAACAAAGCCTATCAGCGCCACGCATACCACGCCGATCACGCTTGCCATGGCTCGGGAGCATTTCTTTATTTTTCTTTTTGCCATATCATTCCATTCCTTTTTCCCGTTATTCCTTCCTTACTGCGGTCCTTCCCGACCGCATACACAGATATTATACCACACACTGCTCCTTATTTCAAGAGCAAATGCGAATTTTTGGCCACTCCTATGTAAATTTTCGGACAGTTTCCAAAAAAAGACGAGCAGCGGGAGTCCCTTTCGGGCATTCCCGCTGTCACATCAGCTCAGATTATGAATTTTTTAGCCTTGTTAACGATGCTTCGGTCGTTCTCGTAGGCAAGCACCTGCCCTGCGCGGTCTATCTCGACCCACTTGATCTCGGATATCTCGTCCTCCTGCGGGACGAAATCGGTATTCTTCGCCTTGGCGATGAAATAAACCACGATCTTGACGGTATCCTTTCGGGGAGAATATGTAACGATCTCGCGGAAGGTGGGGTCAAGATTGACATCTATGCCCGTTTCCTCCATGATCTCGCGCTTGGCGGTCTCGACCTCCGTTTCGTCCCCCTCGACGTGCCCCTTGGGGAATGACCAATGCCCGCTGTTGATATGCTTTATCAGCAGTATCTCCGTGTTGCCGTGGTACTTTCTGTACACTATTGCGCCACAGGATTTTTCATGCAGCATTGTCAGGTTCCTTTCTGTATTATAGATTTATCCTAAATATTATACCACATCAAAATCGGTTTGTCTATACTCTGAAAGAAATCTGTCGCATCTTTGTGTAATCTGCACAATTGTGTCGGAATATGCCTTTACACCTGCCAGATGCCGTCCCCCAGCCGGGAGATATAGGCGGTGAGCTCGCTTGCCATCTCATACTGCTCCGGCAGGCGGGGATGCCCAGGGGTAGCCTTTCCGCAGCGCTTGAAGGTCAGGTGGGAGATATTATCCTCACCCTCCGCCCGAAGCTCCGCGACTATCTCGTCAAGAGCCTTATCCCAGGTGGGGTCGTGCATGAGCACGGTGAGCAGCATTATAAAGCAAGCCTTGGGATAATGCCCCCGCAGATCCCTGATCATCTCCTTGTAGCGCTCCTTCCAGCTTTTGCGGTAGGCAGGGTCGTTGATGTCGGGGTCGCCGCCCTCGCGGTGCTGATCGTTCTGCCCTACGGCAAACACCACCACCTGGGGTGTGTACTGAGAGAAATCCCAATCGGTGTAGCCGCACTCCTCCGGGAAGTAGCAGACCTTGTTGTAGGCCGTCTCCATACCGATGGTCTCGGGCATATGGTAGTAGCCCGTGCCGTCAAATATGGCTATGCCCCCCTGGGCGACGTTGTTGATCTCCGCCCCCAGGTTCCTGGCGGTTATCATCGCATAGGAGTGGTAGGCGTTATCGTATACGCCCTGGGTGTCGTCGGGGTCGTTTGAGGCTACGTTCTCCACAGCCTCCACCACAGCGCCGGCAGTTACGGAGTCGCCGTAAAATTCCATCCTGCGGTCAGACCCGGGCAGCGCAGGCAGCACCTCAGCCTCTCCGTTCAGCTCAAAGCCATAAAAATCAAAGTAGTGAGTGGCATCCTGCCGCTTGAAGAGAGTGACCTCATGCTCCTTATCCTCCAGCCCGGAAGCCAGAGGCAGGGTGAAGCGCTGACGGTCGGTATCGAAGCAGACCTTGCTCTCCAGACCGTCCACCAGAAGACCCAGCTCCATTTTGTTATAGAAGCGGTGGTTGCAGATCACCGCAGAGATCTCCGTCCCCACAAAACGCAGGGTCACTGAGGTCCCCGCGAAGACTATCTTCGGAGCCTCCGGATCCGTCCGGTCGATGCGTCCCATATACCTTACAGCGGGGTCAGCCGCCGCCACAAACTTTTTTTCCATATAAAAGCCCTCTTTCCGTTTTTTCTCAGATGCCGGTGTTTTAAATCCATTCTAGCATCTATCCGCCTTACTGTCAAGAACGGTAATCGTTTTCGGTTAAAAAATTATTGCGCAAAGGTAAAAAAGTCTGAAAATCCCTTGCATATATGGCAATAGCATAGTATAATAATCTTGCATTTCAGCCGCCCCTGGAAAGCGGCTCCGCCCGGGAGATCTCCGGGCAGAAAGGAACGGATGGAAATATGAAAAAACTGCTGATCGTAACACTGGCGCTGCTGGCAGCTGCGGCTCTGCTCGCTGCCTGCGGCAAATCAGAGTCCTCCTCTAAGGCTGAGACAGCCTCGGGGACGGACACCTCAAACCCTGCCGACACCACTGCTGCGTCGGAGGATACCTCCTCAGAGCCGGAAGCTCCCGCAGAGGAGGGGCTAAAGGCTCCCGTGGCTGACGCCCCCTTCGACCCCGCCTCCGGCATCACCGAGAATATGCTGACCCGCTCGGTGCATTTTGAGGGCGACACCTCCCGCCTGGCGGCAAAGCTCCGCAACATCTGCGACGAGGGCTATTCAAAGGGCTCCACCGTGGTATTCCTCGGTGACTCCATAACCCAGGGCAGCGGCGCTTCGGGCAGCAAGAACCAGTACACAGCCCTCATCGAGGAATGGTTCGATGAAAACGCCAAGAGCAGCTGCGTCTGCATCAATGCGGGCATCGGCGCTACCGACTCCTATCTGGGGGTTCACCGCGCCGACAGGGACGTTCTCGCCAATGATCCGGATATCGTATTCATCGAGTTCATCAACGATGCCGACAATGAGTTCTACAAGTCCACTATGGACAGCCTTATCCGCAAGTGCCTCTCCTGCGAGAGCCAGCCGGCAGTAGTCCTCATCGAGATGTCGCTCAAGGGCGGCGGCAACTGCCAGAGCGCTCACAGCGCCGCAGCTGAGGCCTACAACGTCCCGGTGCTCTCCTACCACGACGCCGTAGCTCCCGAGGTGGAAGCAGGCAATTTCAGCTTTGACGATATCTCCGGCGACGGCACTCATCCCAACGACATCGGCCACGGCTGGGTAGCGGATATAGCCAAGAGCTTCCTTGAAAAGGTCAAGGCGGGTATGGACAGCGCTCCCGCTCCCGAGGCGTTCGACCCCTCCACCCCCTCTCCCACGGGAGATAAGTTCGCTGACGCCACTATCCTCGATTCCGCCTCCGAGGGTCTGACAGTCAGCGCCGACGAGACCTTTGCGGTGGGCACCACCCCCTCACAGTTCAAGAACGGCTGGAAGACCTCCGAGGGCGGCACCATAACCTTTGAGGCAGAGTTCAGGAACCTGGGCCTGCTCTATTACAAGAGCACCTCCGGCAAGTACGGCTCAGTTTCCGTCGATATTGACGGCGAGAAGAAGACCCTTGTGAACGCCGATTTCAAGGGCGGCTGGGGCAGCTATCCCACCAACGCCGAGTGCTATTCCTCCGATGAGACCAAAAAGCACACCGTCACCATCACCGTAAGAGACGGCGAAAAGCAGAAATTTGAGGTGCTGGGCCTCCTGGTTTCATAAGATTACCCTTTATGAGCGTTCCCGTGTTCAAAAAAGCACGGGAACGTTTTTGTCTTATCATATATCCCGCCGCGGGAAAAATGGGAGGCTAAATTTAAAAAAACTGTTGCATTATTCGGCTTTTCGTGGTACAATATCAATAGACAGACTATTTGCTCGAAGGAAGGTTTGTTAATGAAGGACTTTTTTTCCGTGATATTTCTGAACCTCATCGGGTTCGATATGATAATATTCCTGGTCGCGATAGTCAACGGGGTGTTCTACCATTTTGCCAAGCGTGCGGCGGACGAGCTCTACCGCAAGATGCATCTGACGGTGTTCGTCCCCGGCAGCGCCCAGTCCCAGGAGGATGCCCAGAGGGCTCTGAGCGAGCTCCGGGAGACCGAAGTGGTCAGGATGCGCGACCTTATGGGCAGGCTCTACTCGGTGTTCGTGAACCTTACCGGCATATTCCCCCTGCTGGGAATACTGGGAACAGTATCCTCCCTGCTGACGCTGGTGCAGGATATGTCGGACGTTCAGGGCAGCTTCTACGGCGCTCTCACCTCCACCTTCTGGGGGCTGGTGTTCGCCATCACCTTCAAGCTGCTGGACGGCGTCATCAGCGCCAAGATCGAGGATAACGAAAAGACCGTCGCGCTCTACCTCGCCCGCAACAACGGCGATAACAGGCAGTAAGCCTCCGACATGGGAAAGGGGGTGCCCCGGTGAACAAAAACAAGGGCCTCGTCATTGAGCTCACCTCGCTGCTGGACGTTATACTGATAATGCTCTTCTGGGTGATGATGGTATCCTCCGATAAGGCGGATCAGAAGGCTCAGGAGAAGATCGACGCTGCAAACGCGGCTGCATCGGTGCGTATCTCCGAGGCAGATTCCCGCGCCGAGCAGGAGATAAAGGCCGCCCGCGAGGAAGCGGAGCAGAAGGTGCAGAAGGCTGAATCCCAGGCTGAAAGGCTGGCGCAGTATGCCGATACCGTCGAGGGCTTCCAGAACGGTGAGATGCTCTCCATCAGCATAACCTACGTCGATTCTATGGAGACGCTCTCCTTTGCAAGATCCGGCGAGCAGATCTCCTCCGTCGTGCTGACGGGCTATTCAAATATCGAATATGAGATCAGGCGGGTGCTGGATTCCCTCCCCAACAAGGACGGCATAATCCTGGCGGCCTTCGTCTACGACGGCAACACCGCCCTCTACCGCGATGTTGAGGCAGTAAGAAAGGCTCTGGAGGGGCTCCGCGCCGATTACGAGGGCATCTACTTTGCCTACATAAACACCAGCGGAAAGTCATAGACCGATCATATTATTTATCCGAAAGGAGTATATTTCTATGAGTGATAAAAACTATATCCATCCCGCGCAGAAGCGCCAGGAGGAGCACGAAAAACGCAAGGAGAAGAAAAAGAAGAAGAGAGGTCTGCTCTGGCTGCTGATACTGCTCCTGCTCATCGCGCTGCTGATAGGCGGCATTGGCTGGGGTCAGGGCTGGTTCAAGGGCAAGGGCGAGAACGAGGGCAGCGACACTACCTCCGGCAGTGCCGAAAGCACCTCCTCTGTTTCCGAGACCTCATCCGTCACCGAGGATTCCTCCTTGGCTGAGGCTGAGAAGGTCTCGGTAGCCGTTACCGTTTCGGGCAGCAAGTATATCTTAAACGGCACCGAAAAGACTCTCGACGAGCTCAAGACCGAGTTCAGCTCCCTTGACAAGGCAGCCTCCGTCATCGCTATCGCCGATGAGGGCGCAGTAGCCAATGCGGTATCATCGCTCCACGATATGCTGAACGAGCTGGGGCTCCCCTACTCCGACCTCATTCCCGCAGCGGCCGACAGTTCTTCCGAGGCAGCGGAATAATACTTGGGCAACACCGCACGACCCCTGTGCGTCAAATGCGAAGTCCAGGTTTTCGTCAGATTGCCTAAATTCGACGCAGGCGGGCTGGCGCCCGGCAAGGAGAATTTGGGTAATATGACGGATAAGCCGGTCGTCAAGCAGGCTTGACACGGCAGATGGCGTGCAGAGGCGTCAGCCGCGGGTCGTGCGGTGTTGCCCTAGAATAATAAAAATCCCGAAAGGAGAAATGCTATATG
>JAFXXU010000034.1 GCA_017542125.1 Ruminococcus sp. | reverse complement strand
GCTTATCCGTCATATTACCGTGTCAACTTGTTGACACTATTCTCCTTGCCGGGCGCCAGCCCGCCTGCGTCGAATTTAGGCAATCTGACGAAAACCTGGACTTCGCATCTGACGCACAGGGGTCGTGCGGTGTTGCCTAAAGTATCCTATGGCTTTTAGCCCGTTATATTATCAAATCAAAAGGAGTGGAAAGAAATGTATTCAGCTGATGAGAAAAGGTATGACAAAATGCTCTACCGCAAGTGCGGGAACAGCGGATTGAAGCTGTCCGCACTCTCACTGGGTCTCTGGCAGAACTTCGGCAAGCAGAACGACTTTGAGACCGCCGAGAAAATGTGCCGCAAAGCCTTCGACCTCGGTATCACCCAGTTCGACCTGGCGAACAATTACGGCGCCCCCAACAACGGCTCCGCCGAGGAGAACTTCGGCCTCATCCTTGACCGAGGCCTCCGCGTCTACCGCGACGAGCTCGTCATCACCACCAAAGCAGGCTACGATATGTGGCCGGGCCCCTACGGCACCAAGAACGGCACCCGCAAGTACCTCACTGCCTCCCTCGACCAGAGCCTCAAGCGTATGAAGCTTGACTATGTGGATATCTTCTATCATCACGTTTACGACCCCGAAACTCCTTTGGAGGAGACCGCTCTCGCCCTCGACAATGCCGTAAGGCAGGGCAAGGCCCTCTATGTCGGGATCTCGAATTACAACTCCAGGCAGTCGGAGCAGATCGCCAATATCTTCCGCGAGCTGAAAACTCCCTTTATCGTGAACCAGCCCTCCTATTCAATGCTCAACCGCTGGATAGAGGAGGACGGCCTGGATAAATGGGCGATACACAACGGCGTGGGGCTGTGCGTATTCTCGCCGCTATATCAGGGCTTCCTCACCGACAGATACCTGTTCAGCGTGCCCGAGGACTCCCGGGTAAAGAAGAACCAGACCTGGGTCAGCAACGAGCTCAACTCAAAGATGGTAGTAAAGCTCCGCGCCCTCTCGGCATTTGCCGACACCAGAGGCCAGAAGCTTTCGCAGATGGCTCTGGCCTGGATCCTTTCCAACAAGGCCATCACCTCAGTGATCATCGGCGCCAGCAAGCCGGAGCAGATCGAAGAGAATGTAAAGGCCATACGGAACATCAAGTTCACTCCCGTTGAAAGAGCAGAGCTGGACGGTATCCTGAAAAACTAACGACCATAAAAACCAAACGCGGAGCAGCTGCTCCGCGTTTTTTGTTCAACGGTCACTTCCGTATCTCACCGCTATCCTCTCTATCAGCTCAACTATCTTCTCCATAGATTCGAGGCAGCAGTATTCATACCTTCCGTGGAAGTTATGCCCCCCTGCGCAAAGGTTCGGGCAGGGAAGCCCACGGTATGAAAGGTTAGCTCCGTCGGTGCCGCCCCTTATGGGCTTAACCTTCGGCTCGATGCCCAGCTCCTTCATGCACTCCTTTGCAATGTCGATCAGGAACATATTATCCGGGTATATCTTCTCTTTCATATTATAATAGGTATCCTTCACCACCGCGCTGACTGTACCCTCGCCGTATCTGGCATTGAGAGCACGGGCATTGGTGAACATCAGCTGTTTCTTCGCAAAGAATTTCTCCTTGTCGTGGTCGCGGATCAGGTATTCCAGCCTGCATTCCTCGACCCCGCCTTCCATGCTCTCCAGGTGGAAAAATCCCTCGTAGCCCTCGGTGAGCTCCGGGCGTTCTTCTGCAGGCAGCATACCGTCAAACTCCATTGCGATGCGGGAGGCGTTCTTCATCTTGCCCTTTGCCTCCCCCGTATGGATGCTTACTCCGCTGACCCTGATCTTGGCAGAGGCCGCGTTGAAGCACTCGTACTCCAACTCACCCAGAGCCCCGCCGTCCACCGTGAAGGCGTGGTCGGCGCCGAATCGCTCCAGATCGAAGCGGCTGATGCCCCCGCCTATCTCCTCGTCGGGGGTAAAGGCTATGGCTATCCTGCCGTGGGCGGGAGCGTTTTCGCTCATAAGCTCTGCGGCGGCGGTCATTATCTCGGCGATGCCCGCCTTGTCGTCGGCGCCCAGCAGGGTGCTGCCGTCGGTGACGATCAGCGTCTTGCCTGTGTAGTTTAGCAGCTCGGGATATACCTCCGGGCTCAGGACTATCCCCTTTTCCCCGTCCAGGACGATCTCTCCGCCCTCATAGTCCTCAACGAGCCTGGGGCTGACGTTCTTTCCCGAGGTCTCGGGGGAGGTGTCCAGGTGGGAGATAAAGCCTATTGTTCTTTTTGAGGCTCCCCCGTCGTTTGCGGGGATATGGGCATAGACGCAGCCGCCGGCGGGGTCGTAGGCCGCATCCCCGATGCCCAGCTCCCGAAGCTCCGAGACCAGCAGCTCCGCCAGAGCTATCTGCCCCTTGGTGGAGGGGAAGCTTTCGCTCTCCTCGGAGGACTGGGTATCTATCCTTGCATAGCGCTCAAAGCGCGAAAAAACGTTCTCTTTCATATCTGCCTCCCTTTTGGCTTGAATATTTCCACTTTCAAAAGAACAGCCCCTCCTTTTCAGGAAGGGCCGATGATTCTTTGGTTTTGACCTTATCAGTTGATAACGGTCTTCTCGGTGTCCTTATCGAACAGGTGGATCCTGTTGGGATCGAGAGCGATCTTGATCTCATCCTGAGGACGAGCGGTAGATCTGGGCGATACTCTTGCGGTAAGAGGAATACCCTCGCAGGTGAGGTACAGATAGGTCTCAGCACCCATCATTTCCGTTACTTCTACGGTAGCGTTAACAACGCCGGTAGTAGCGGAGGAAATGAACATCTCCTCATCATGCAGGCATTCGGGACGGATTCCGAGAACAACTTCCTGGTCTACCAGCGGCTCAAGGAGCTCTTCGTCAACCTTAGCCTCGGGAACCTCTACCTCATACTTAACGCCTCTGGAGGTCTTGGTGTCCTCAGAGCCGAACTCTACAACATACTTGCCGTCCTTCTTCAGCAGCTTGGCATCGATGAAGTTCATCTGAGGCGAGCCGATGAAGCCTGCAACGAACTGGTTAACAGGGCTGTTATACAGATTGGTAGGAGTATCTATCTGCTGGATGTAACCGTCCTTCATAACAACGATACGGTCACCCATCGTCATAGCCTCTGTCTGGTCATGGGTTACATAGATGAATGTAGTACCCAGCTTCTTATGGAGCTTAGCGATCTCGGTTCTCATCTGAGCTCTCAGCTTAGCGTCGAGGTTGGAGAGAGGCTCGTCAAGGAGGAATACCTGGGGCTCACGAACGATAGCACGACCCAGCGCAACACGCTGTCTCTGACCACCGGAGAGAGCCTTAGGCTTTCTGTCCAGCAGGTGAGCGATATCGAGGATCCTAGCAGCTTCCTCGACCTTTCTTGCGATCTCATCCTTGGGCACCTTGCGGAGCTTAAGACCGAATGCCATGTTCTCGAAAACTGTCATATGGGGATACAGAGCGTAGTTCTGGAAAACCATTGCGATATCTCTGTCCTTGGGAGCGATGTCGTTTACGAGTCTGTCGCCGATATAGAGCTCGCCTTCGCTGATCTCCTCAAGACCTGCGATCATTCTAAGAGTGGTGGACTTACCGCAGCCGGAAGGACCGACCAGAATGATGAACTCCTTGTCCTTGATCTCGATGTTGAAGTCGGAAACGGCGATAACGCCGCCAGCGTACTTCTTATAAATTTCCCTTAAAGATACACTTGCCATGTTTATAAGAACCTCCTAATAAAATATTTACTAATTTGCCATATTAGCTATGCTAATATCATAACAAATTTCAAGCCCATAAACAAGAGTTTTTTTGACTAAACTTTATTCCAACAAATTATAAGTTTTGACGAAAAAAAATAAACGGGTGGAAAAATTTGTCAATCAGGGCTCTGCCTTGTCAAAAGTTTATCAACATCTTTGTGCATTATCTCCAAACAAGCCCCTAAAGGCAGTTTTTCGTCGAGTTCCAGCGCCCCGATACGCACTCTTTTAAGGTAGGTAACTCTGTTCCCCACAGCCGCAAACATCCGCTTTACCTGGTGGAATTTCCCCTCGTGAAGCACCAGCAGGCACTCGTTTGGGACGTCGGTAAAGGTCAGTTCGGCGGGCAGACAGAGCTCCCCTCCGTCGATGGTGATACCCGCCGAAAAGCGGGCGGCGGTATCCTCCGAAACCGGGGTTTCGAGCCTTACGAAATAGGTTTTCGGAACGTGGCTCCTGGGTGAGAGCATACGGTGAGCCAGCTCGCCGTCGTCGGTGATGAGGACGAAGCCCTCGGTGTCCTTATCCAGCCTGCCGGCGGGGAAGAGCCCCCTGCGGCGCAGCTCCGGCGGGATAAGCTCCAGCACCGTTTCGGTGAGCCTGTCCTTGGTGGCGCAGACCACTCCCGCGGGCTTGTTGAGCATTATGTAAACGTGCTCCCGGTAGCCTATCCGCTCCCCGGAGATGCAGACCTCATCGCTCTGCTCGTCCACCGAAAAGTCGGAGCTTTTCACCACCGCGCCGTTGACCGTGACCAGCCCTCTGCGGCAGAGCTCCTTTACCTTGCTGCGGGAGAGCTCCTCCCGCTGCGAGGCTATGAATCTATCAAGACGCAAGGGCTCACCTCCCGTTTATCCCGGAGATATCCTTGATGACCTCTCCGGCTATTATCATACCCATCACCGAGGGGACAAAGGGGTTGGATGCGGGGACGTCCCTGCCGGAATGGGTCTTTTCGGAGCTTTCGGAGCGCTCCGAGGGCAGCTCCGTCGAATATACGGCCTTTACGCCCTTGATGCCCCGCTTGCGCAGCTCATAACGCATAACTCTTGCCAGGGGGCAGGTGTCGGTCTTTGAGATATCCGCCACCCGGAGGGCGGTGGGATCCAGCTTGTTGCCGGCACCCATAGCGGAGATCACCGGCACCCCTGCGGCCTTGGCCTTTTCGATGATCGAGAGCTTACCCGTGACAGTATCTATGGCGTCAACGACATAGTCATACTGCGTGAAATCGAAGTCCCCGGCGGTCTCGGGCAGGAAGAAACAGCGGTGAACATTGACCGCGGTATCGGGGCAGATATCGTGTATCCGCTCCGACATGACATCCACCTTGTACTGCCCGACTGTGGAGTGCAGGGCTATGATCTGGCGGTTAATATTGCTCTCCGAAACTGTATCGCTGTCTATAAGGTCGAGGGTGCCTATCCCGCCCCGGGCGAGGGCTTCAACCGCAAATCCCCCCACCCCGCCGATACCGAAAACGGCGACCCGGGCTTTCCGGAGCCTCTCCACGCCCTCATCGCCCAGCATCAGGGCGGTCCTTGAAAACTGCTCGGGTATCATAGTGCTTTCTTCCTTTCCTCCCAGCGTTCAGTAAACGCCTCATAGATAGCATTGAAACGGTCAACGGTCTCTTTGCTGACTTCGACTTTTCTGCCGTTGAAGGTCATGCCCCGCTCGCTCATCAGGTCGGCGCAGTACATAAGGCTGTAAAATGTCTCGGCAGTGCGCTGTATCTCCGACGCCCCCATAGCATCCAGCAGATATCCGCAGATATCATCGTCACAGCTCATACTGAGCAGGGCTGTTCTTGTAAGGGCTATAAAGGTCATGGGGTCGCCGAAGCCAACTTCGTCAATGTCTATAACGCCGGACACCCTGCCCTTATGTATCAGCAGGTTTTTCGTGCTGATGTCGTCAAGATAGCTCACGGGCGCAAGGCTTTCAAAATAGCCTTTCAGATATACGGCCTCCTGCCTCACAAGAGAGGCCTTTCCGGGGTCGAAATAACCGTTCTCCCGTAAACGCTCTTCGGCACGGACAAGCATTTCCTCCGCAAAGCCGTACCACGGCTCGGGCTTGGTCAAGCAGATGAGACCCGCAGCTTTCCGCTGTATCTCCGCAGTCTGTTCCGCTATGAGGCGCTTTTCGCTGTCGGTGAGCTTTGGATATACGAGTCCTAAGTCCTCCCCCTCGATGAAGGAGATGAACATATACTCATACTCCCCGGAAGCTCCGCAGGCTATGACCTCCGGCACGGGGAGCCCCAGATGCGCCGTCTCCTGCAGGATGCACCCGCTTTCAGCGTATGCGCCCTTTTCCTTGCTCATACGCAGGACGTATCTTTCTCCGCCCACGTTAAGTATATACACCGTGTTCACCATACCCGTCTCAGCACGGCGGACGCTGTCGGGAGCCGCACCCAGGACCTCCTCGCAGAGCGCGTCTACAACGGTATCGTTCATACCTTCCTGTTCTCCTTTTCCAGATCCACCACGCCGGAGCCGTCGGCTATGGTGCCGTGGACGCTTTTGCCCTCGTCGTAGTCATCGAGGAAGTGGTGGTACTCCTTGCCGGAGTGGTAGGAGATTATCGTTTGCAGATTCACGTTCTCCACGCTGCGGAAGATATTCATATCCACGGCGGGGCATTTCTGCCGCAGGCCTTTCAGGAGCATCTTTACCTCCTGCCTCTTGGAGTCTCCCACGCCGTCCTCGCTATGGTGGACATTCTCGGTGAACCGGCAGGCGCACTGGATGAACTCCAGGCCGTTATGCTTTGACCAGCCTATGATATCGTCCTCCCGTACCATATAGAGGGGACGGATGAGCTCCATGCCCTCAAAGTGCTCGCTGTGGAGCTTGGGCATCATCGTCTGCACCTGGGAGCCGTAGAGCATACCCATAACGATAGTTTCGATAACATCGTCGAAGTGGTGGCCGAGGGCTATTTTATTGCAGCCCATATCCTTAGCGGTCTTGTAGAGCCAGCCCCGGCGCATACGGGCGCAGAGGTAGCAGGGGTTCTGCTCGACGTTGACGACGGCGTTGAATATCTGGGTATCGAATATCCTGACAGGGATCCCGAGGCGGGCGGCGTTATCTATAATACGCTGTCTGTTAGCGGGGGCATAGCCGGGATCCATAACGAGGTATTCGACGTCAAAGGGGAACTTTGAATACCGCTGGAGGCGTTTCATACAGACGGCCATAAGCATAGAATCCTTACCGCCGGAGATACAGACGGCTATCTTATCGCCCTCATTTATGAGCTGATAGTCCTTAACTCCTTTGAGAAACTTAGACCAGATGGCCTGGCGGTAGGTTTTACTAACGAGGGAGAGTTCATAGTTATTTGGGATTTCCATAAGGCAACTCCGATCTTTAGGAATATGGGCTTTGTGCCTTGATACTTACTTCTGCTTTTACACCAAAACCGGGCTCGGACATATGCCCGAGCCCGGGTATGAGACATCGCGTCAGAATAATCCGTATATGTTACCCTTGCTGTCGATGTCTATGCTGTTCGCAGCAGGTACCTTCGGTAAGCCCGGCATCGTCATGATGTCTCCCGTGTATACTACTACAAAGCCTGCTCCCGCCGAAAGCCTTACGTCCCGTACAGTGATCTCAAAGTTCTCCGGCTTGCCAAGCTTGGCAGGATCGTCCGAAAGCGAGTACTGCGTCTTCGCTACGCACACAGGTATATCCGCAAAGCCCAGCGCCTCGATCTCCTTGATGGATTTCTCCGCCTGCGCCGTGTATACCACTCCGTCAGCACGGTAGATCTCCTTTGCTATCGTTCCGATCTTCTCCTTGATGGGCAGCTTCTCATCGTACAGCGGAGCGTACTTGCTGGGCTTGCTCTCAATGGTAGCGCAGACCTTCTGCGCAAGATCCTTTCCGCCTTCGCCGCCCTTGGCGAAGATCTCTGCCAGGGAGTATTCAACTCCCATTTCTTCGCAGGTGCGGGCGATGACCGCTATCTCGGCATCGGTGTCCGACTCGAAGCGGTTGATCGCAACAACTACCGGCACGCCGAACTTGTGCATATTCTCGATGTGAGTTTTAAGGTTGACTATGCCCTTTTCAAGCGCCCCGACATTTTCCTCCTTGAGCTCCGTCTTGGGGACGCCGCCGTTGTATTTCAGCGCTCTGATAGTTGCGACCAGCACTACGCAGGAGGGCTTGAGCCCCGCAAAGCGGCACTTGATGTCAAAGAATTTCTCTGCGCCCAGATCCGAGCCGAAGCCTGCCTCGGTGATTGTGTAATCCGCCAGCTTGAGCCCCAGCCTGGTGGCTCTTACCGAGTTGCAGCCGTGGGCGATGTTCGCAAAGGGGCCGCCGTGCATAATGGCGGGGGTGTTTTCAAGAGTCTGGACAAGGTTGGGCTTCAGGGCGTCCTTCAGGAGGGCTGCCATAGCTCCGCAGCCGCCCAGATCCTTCGCATAGACCGGCTTGTTGTCGTAGGTGTAGGCAACAAGGATGCGCTCCAGACGGGCTTTCAGGTCGTCAAGGTCAGCCGAGAGGCAGAGGATAGCCATTATCTCCGAGGCAACGGTGATCTGGAAGCTGTCCTGCCTGGGGATGCCGTTGACCTTGGAGCCGAGGCCCACGATTATATCGCGGAGCGCTCTGTCGTTCATATCAAGGCAGCGCTTGAAGAGGATGCGCCTCTGGTCAATACCCAGAGGGTTGCCCTGGTGCATGGAGTTGTCGATCAGCGCACAGAGCAGGTTGTTCGCCGCGGTGATAGCGTGCATATCTCCCGTAAAGTGGAGGTTGATGTCCTCCATCGGGACTACCTGCGCATAGCCGCCGCCTGCAGCTCCGCCCTTGATGCCGAATACAGGCCCCAGAGAGGGCTCGCGGAGGCAGAGCATAGCCTTCTTGCCTATCTTCGCCATCGACTGCGCCAATCCGACGGAAACAGTGGTCTTGCCCTCGCCGGCAGGAGTGGGGTTTATGGCCGTTACAAGTATCAGCTTGCCGTCGGGCTTATCGGCGAGCTTTGCAAAAAGCTCCTCTGAGAGCTTGGCCTTATAATGACCGTAGGGCTCGATATCGTCGTCCTCGATCCCGAGCTCGTGTGCGATATCGTAGATCTTCTTCATTTTCGCCTGCTTGGCGATCTCGATGTCTGAAAGCATTGGTATTTACTCCTTTACTGTTGATATATATACGGCTGTCAATTCGTATAAGCTGAGGTCAGCCCGTAGTATTCCTCGACGGTGAGGCCGTTTTCGTGGAACATTTTGGCTTTATCCTTACCGACGTAGCGGCAGTGCCAGCTTTCGTAGTTATAGCCGGTTATGCTCTCCTTGCCCTGGGGGTAGCGGATAATGAAGCCGTACTTCCAGCAGTTCTTCTCGAGCCACTGGGCGACGGGTGAGCCGTTGAAGTAGCGGCTGGCCTGGTTGACGTCCACGGCGAGGCCGGTCTGGTGCTCGCTGTAGCCGGGGCGGGCGGAATACTTATCTGCCGAGGCCTGGCTGCCGTCGCGGTTTACGTAGTTCCAATAGAGGGAATACTGATAATTATAATTCCGAAACCCCGAGCATATCCATATCGAGAGGCCGTCCTTTTTGGCGCCGGCAGCCATCTCGTTGAAGGCCGTCTGGGTGACGGCTGCGAGGCCGGGGTTGTAATTCTTGGGCAGGCCGTAGGTCTTGTTGACCAGCATCATACCGTCAACGTAGGTTATGCCGTTTTTCTGTATCAGATAGGGGAAGGAGGCGCTTGCGCCCTTTTCGGCCACCTCCCGCTCACCCTCCTCGGTAGTGGTATAGGGTCTTACGCTGAAGGAGTAGGCCTTGTTCCTGCCCACGCCCTCCAAAGTAACAGAGAGCTCCTTGGTGTCGGCAAGCTCTGTCCACTCGCCGCCGGCGGTCTTCTGCAGCATCACCACATAGCCCTCGGCACCCTGTGAGGCTGCCCAGCTGAGATAGGTGCTGTTCTCAAAGGTCTCCACCCAGAGGTCGGAGGCGTTCACCTCCACCGGAGGCTTTTCCGCAGGCTTCTGGGTCTCCGTCGGCTTCTCGGTGGGCTTTTCGGTCTGCTTAGAGGTGGCAGCCGTAGTGGTGGTCGTTGTCGTGGTCTCGTAAGTTGTAGTAGTCGTGACGGTGGTCTCCTCCGTAGTTGTAGTGGTGGTCTCCTCTGTGGTGACGGTGGTCGTCTCCGCAGTCGTCTCCGGAGGGATCGTTTCCGGCGGAGGCGTTGTCGTGGTGGTGGTAGCGGAGCTCACCGTCTGTGGGGGAGCGGTCACGACTCTGTATGATGTTATCTCCGGCTCCGGTTCGATAGTTGAGCCGCAGCCTGCCAGCATTACTGCCGCCGTAAGGACGGTGACCAGCCTTTTGTTCATAGATGTCATCTCTTTCTGTTCTGATGCTTGCGCCGATCAAGCTCGGCACGGAGCCTTTCGTTCACGGTCTCCAGCACCTTGAGGCGGGCGAAGAGCTTGTCGTTGCCCTCCACTATCGTCCAGGGAGCATAGACCGTTGAGGTCTTCTGTATCATCTCGTCGATCGCGGGCTCGTAGAGGTCCCACTTTTCACGGTTGCGCCAGTCCTCATCGGTGATCTTCCAGCGCTTCTCGGGGGTGTTCATACGGTCGTTGAAGCGGTTGAGCTGCTCATCCTTGTCGATCTGCATCCAGAACTTGATAACAACGACTCCGCAGTCGGTGAGCTCCTTTTCAAACTCGTCGATCTCCCGGTAAGCCATAGCGCAGCGCTCCGGGGGAGTAAAGCCCTCAAGCCTCTCCACCATAACTCTGCCGTACCAGGTCCTGTCGAAGATGGTGATATGCCCGTCCTTGGGCAGGCGGGTCCAGAAGCGCCAGAGGTAGTGGCGGACCTTCTCCCTCGCATCGGGGGCCGCAATGGGGACTGCCTCATAGCCTCTGGGGTCAAGCGCCGCGCCTACGCGCTTTATGGCACCGCCCTTGCCCGCAGCGTCCCAGCCCTCAAAGGCGATGACGACGGGTATCTTTTTCTTGTAAAGCTTTCCGTGGAGCTTCGAGAGCTCCTTCTGAGCCTTTTCAAGGCGCTCCTCGTATTCCTCCCTCTGAACGGTCTTGTCCTTGAGCTCCACCTCCGAGAGCTTGGGGGTGGGCTTCATGCCGAAGAGCTTTTTAACATCGCTCTCGGGGGGATATACCGTATCCGCTTCAAGGGCGGCGGTGATGTTCTCCACAAGTATCTCGAACAGCCTGCATCTTGCGAACTGCTTGTCCGTGGCGTCGATGATGTTCCAGGGGCAGATGTCGGTATTGGTGCGTTTGAGCATATCGCTCTGCTGCTCAAAGTATTCGTCGTAGTGCTTGTTGCGCTTTCTGTCCTTATCGGTGACGCGCCAGCTGGTGGAGGAGCTCTTTTCCAGCTTCTCGAAGCGCTTTTTCTGCTCCTCTGCGGAAATGTGCAGGAAGAGCTTGATTATAAGATAGCCGTCGTCGGTGAGCTGACGCTCAAAGGTGTTCACCGAGGCGATGCGGCGGTCGTATTCCTTCCGGGAGATGCCATCCTCAAGCCTGGCGACAGCCAGCTCCTGATACCAGCTTCGGTCCATCACCGAGAGCTTGCCGTATTCGGGTATGCCCTCAAAAAAACGCTTCATCAGCGGATAGCGGCGCTCCGGCTCGGTGGCGGGCAGGGTGGAGGTTACCTTGAAATATCTCGGGTCAAGGAGCTTGATGGTATCGGCTATAAGGGTGCCCTTGCCCGAAGCGCCCCAGCCCTCGAAAACAATGATGACGGGGAGCTGCTTCTCTTTCAGCTTGATCTGTAGGGTGGAAAGGGTCTGCTGGAGCTCCTTGGCTCTCTGCTTGCGGTCAACGCCCTTTTCGGCGGTCTGAGGTGTTTTAAGCATTTTTCATTCTCCTTTCGGTGCGGAGCGAAAACGGTCAGCCCCGCGGTAAAATAGCTATCATATCTATTATACTACATTTCTGCTCATATTTCAATCACCGCGGGGCAAAAAATTTTCTCTTGCTCCGAAAAATCACATAAAATTTTGCGCCGGGACTTGAATTATTTTATTTATTGTGTTACAATGGTCATAGAAATCGTTTTAGCGAAAAACTATCCGGAAAGGCAGGCTCCCTTTGAGATGAATAAAATATATGAGATCGCGCTCATAGTTGCGGGCATTGACGAGGAATACCAAAACGGAATAATCGACGGGATAATCGCCTGCGCCAAGGATTACAGCGTGAACATTTCCTGCTTTTCGGCCTTCGGGGGGATAATCTCCGGCAAGGGCTACGACATAGGCGAGTACAACATCTACACCCTGCCCAATTTCGAGCTTTTCGACGGCGTGCTGCTGATGATCAACACCATCTCCGACTCGGAGCAGAAGGCTAAGATAGTTGACAGAGTGCGGCTTTCCGCGCTGCCCACGGTGGTCTTCGACTGCAGCGACTACCCCGATTTCTACAACATAACCATCGACAACACCTCCGCTATGGAGGAGCTGGTTCGCCATGTCATACAGAAGCACGGCGCCCGCAGGATAGAATACCTTTCGGGCCCTGCCTCCAACCCCGAGGCGGGGGACCGCTATAATGCCGTAAGGCGGGTCTGCCGCGAGAACGGCATCGAGCTCACCCCCGAGTGCGTCCACTTCGGCGAGTTCCGGTCGAGAGACGGTCACAGGGTGGCGGAGGAGATGCTCAAGAGCGGGCGCAAGCTCCCCGATGCACTCATCTGCGCCAACGATGCCATGGCCCTCACGGCTATTGCAGAATTCACCAAGCACGGGGTGCGCATCCCCGAGGATATGATAGTTACGGGCTTTGACAACACCTACAACGCCCGCCACCACTACCCCTCCCTCACCACCGTGGGCAGGCCCCTCAATCAGGCGGGCTACAACGCCTGCGAGACGGTCATACACCTTATCGAGGGCGACAGCTGCGAAAGGGTAAAGCGCGTTGACGCTATGCCCGTTTTTGCCGAGAGCTGCGGCTGCAGCAATATGCTGAGCGAGGATCTGGCTGCCTACAAGAAGAGCACCTACCGCCTCATCGACAGCTGCCGGGACGACATCAACCTGCTCAACCGCCTCAATTCCGAGCTGGCTGAGTCGGAGACCGAGACCGAGAGCATGAGCATCATCGCCAACTTTTTGGGCGAGATAGACTGCGAGCGCTGCTGCATCTGTATGTGCGACGGCTGGGACAGCATCTGGACAGAGGACGAGGAGCTGGTACACGGCTACACCCAAAAGATGCACGCCCCCCTCATCTGGGACAAGGGCACCGTAAGATACTACGGCACCTTCGATTCCGCCCAGATGAACCCCGTCCCCCACGAAACGGGCGGGAACATCAGCTATTTCCTGCCGCTGCATTTCAGGGAGCGCTGCCTGGGCTACTTCGTAGCCACCAACAGCGAGTTCCCCACCAAGAGTATGCTCTGCCATTCGGTAATGATGAACATAAGCAACTCCCTGGAGAATATCCGCAAGCTCATAAGCCTCAACAGCGCCGTCCGGGAGCTTGACAGGCTCTATGTTATGGACCCCCTCTGCAATATCTACAACCGCAACGGGTTTATCCGCACTGCCGACGCCCGGTTCCGCGAGTGCCGCAAGCTGGATGAGAACATCCTGATAGCATTCATAGATATGGACGGTCTCAAGACCGTCAACGACGATTTCGGCCACAACGAGGGAGATATGGCGCTCCAGCGGATAGCCTCAACTATCGTGGAATGCTGCCACGACAACTGGATCTGCGCCCGCTTCGGAGGGGACGAGTTCATCATCCTGGGTACGGGAGTGGAGGAAGAAGACGCCCCGAAGCTGGACGAAGCCTTCAACCGCCGTCTGGCGCAGGTTAACAAGCTGCTCAACAAGCCCTATGAGATCTCGGCGAGCATAGGCACCATCGTCGCCAGGATAAACGATGACGACACCCTTTTCAGCCTCATAACCCGTGCCGACGAGATGATGTATGAGCAGAAGAAAAAGAAGCCGTCCAGGTACATCAGACGGTAACTCAGATCGGAAAACTTGCCCCCGCCGCCCGGGGCGGCTCGGGGAAGCACGGATAAGCTCTCCCCCGCCCGAGGCGGGAGGGAGCTTTTTCTGACCGCATACAAGGAGGTACAGAATGAGATACGACTTTGACACCCCCGCCGACCGCCGGGGGACCTATTCCCTCAAATGGGATATAAAAGAGAACGAGCTGCCCATGTGGGTGGCGGATATGGACTTCCGCGCCGCGCCGGAGATACTCTCCGCGCTGCAGAAAAGGCTGGATAACGGGGTCTTCGGATATACCGTAGTCCCCGACGAGTGGGCGGAGGCCTACATCCGTCACTGGCAGACCCGCCACGGCATCACCTACGAGCCGGAGGAGCTGATCTTCGCCACGGGGGTTGTGCCCATAATCTCCAGCTGCGTCCGCAAGCTGACCACCCCCAACGAGAACGCGGTCATAATGACGCCGGTGTATAACGTGTTCTTCAACTGCATCAGGAACAACGGCGCAAGGGTGCTGGAGTGCCCCCTGGATGCCGAGCGGGATTACGCCATCGACTTTGACCGTTTGGAGGCTGCCCTCGCAGACCCCCAGACCACGCTGATGATCCTCTGCAACCCGCAGAACCCGGTGGGCCGTATCTGGGACAGAGATACCCTCGCCCGGATAGGCGAGCTTGCCTGGGATAACGGCGTCACCGTCATCTCGGATGAGATACACTGCGACCTCACTGACCCGGGGGTATCCTATGTGCCCTTTGCATCGGTGTCGGAGAAGTGCAGGGATAACTGCATCGTCTGCATCGCACCCACAAAGGCCTTCAATCTGGCAGGCCTGCAGACGGCTGCGGCTGTTGTCCCGAACGCAAGGCTCCGCCACAAGGTATGGCGGGCTCTGAACACCGATGAGGTCGCCGAGCCCAACGCCTTTGCGGTCCAGGGTGCGATAGCGGCCTTTGAGCAGGGGGGCGAGTGGCTGGATGAGCTGAGGGAGTACATCTTCAAAAACAAGGAGCTGGTGCAGGGATATCTCGCAGAGAATATCCCCGAGATAAAGCTGATACCCTCCGATGCCACCTATCTGCTTTGGCTGGACTGCGGCGCCTTCGGGCTGAGCAGCCGGGAGCTGGCGGCATTCATCCGCAGCAGGACGGGGCTGTTCCTCTCGGACGGAAGGATCTACGGCAACGCGCCCCATCATTTAAGAATGAACATTGCCTGCCCCCGCGAGACGGTCAGGGAAGGACTGGAAAGGCTCGCCGAAGCGGCGGAGCTGCTAAGGCAACACCGCACAACCCGCGGCTGACGCCTCTGCACGCCATCTGCCGTGTCAAGCCTGCTTGACGACCGGCTTATCCGTCATATTACCGTGTCAACTTGTTGACACTATTCTCCTTGCCGGGCGCCAGCCCGCCTGC
>JAFXXU010000033.1 GCA_017542125.1 Ruminococcus sp. | reverse complement strand
TGCCTAAATTCGACGCAGGCGGGCTGGCGCCCGGCAAGGAGAATTTGGGTAATATGACGGATAAGCCGGTCGTCAAGCAGGCTTGACACGGCAGATGGCGTGCAGAGGCGTCAGCCGCGGGTTGTGCGGTGTTGCCTTAAACCATATCCCGCTTCTCAAAGGACAGGCAGCAGAGCGCTACAGAAACTACCCCCGTGATGCCGCAGATGAGCAGGGGCTTCGTGACGTCCGCCGTGTCGAGATTGACCCCGATGATATTGCTGGTTATCAGATACTGCAGGATGTTCACCGTCTTCTCGAAATAGGCCTTGATGAACCTCTGGATCAGGATTATTATCAGATCAAAGAACTGCAGGGCTGTCATTACCGAAAGGATAAGGCCTGCCGCAGTGCTGCGGGTCACGGTAGCCAGCATTGAGCAGAAGCACATCAGCGAGTAATGCATAAACAGCTGCATCCCCATAAAGCCCAGGAACGTCCCTGCACTGCTGAATTTAAGGTTATCGAAGAAGATAACATCGAAGAACAGGCTGAACCCGAAGGATACTGCAAAGAACAGCAGCTCGTAGACCAGCATCACCGTCAGCTTTGAGAATACTATCATCGACCGCCGCTTTACCTGCCCGCCTATGGTCTTGATAAAGCCGCTGGAGATATCCGCGATGGTGAAAAGCACCGCGAATATGGAAAGGAACAGCGCCGGCATAAGATCGGGGACGATCCTGGAATACTCCTCAAAGGGGTCGATGCGGAGATCCATCTTATCCCGCAAAGATTCCAGGACGGTGACAGGGATATCCGCCGCTTCAAGCTGATCCTCCAGATCCAGCTGACGGGCGAGGGAGTTTATATCCTGGGTGGATTCGTAGAGCTTCTTGGTGGTGAAAGCATTGATGCCGATGATGGCCACGAAGATCAGCAGAACGATAAAGCCCGCTTTCATCTTGCGCATCCGGACGAGATCCATTCTGATAAGATCAAGCATTCTGCGCACCTCCCGTCAGACTGAGATAGTAGTCCTCGAGAGCCGAAGCCCTTACCGTCAGCTCGGAGACCGCAAGGCCGTTCTGCACCAGAGCCGTATTGATCTCGGCGCTCCGCTCTATGCCCTCGGTCACAAAGATCCGATCCTCTCCCTGAAGGCTGAACCCGATACCCATACGCTCCAGTATCTCCGCCGCAGCACGGGCAGCGCCCTTGACCGTTATATCGAGACGGCTGCTGCATTCGTTATGGAGCTGCTCCGATGAGAGCTCGCGGATGAGCTCGCCGTTATTGATAATGCCGTAGTGGGTGGCTATCCTGGAGAGCTCGTCAAGGATGTGGCTGGAGATGAGTATGGTTATCCCCCGCTCTGTGGAGAGGCGGTGGATGGTCTCTCTGACCTCAACGATACCCTGAGGGTCAAGGCCGTTGATAGGCTCGTCAAGCACCATCATCTCGGGCTCGCCCACCAGAGCCAGCGCTATTCCCAGCCGCTGGCGCATACCCAGCGAGAACTGCCCCGACTTTTTCTTCTTGGTATCGCCGAGGCCCACGAGCTCCAGCAGCTCATTGATATACTCCTTGTTGTACCTGCCCATGGCAAGGGTCTTGAGCTGCATATTCTCAAAGGCCGTCAGCTTGGGATAAATGCCCGGCGCCTCGATAAGGCAGCCCAGCTTCGAGCGCACCCGCCCCAACTCCTGACCGGTCTCACCGAAAAGGGTGATGCTGCCGGAGGTGGGGTTGGCAAGCCCTGTTATCATCTTCATAAATGTGGTCTTCCCCGCACCGTTCTTACCGATGAAGCCGTAGACAGCCCCGCGCTCAACGTGCATGGAAACGCCGTTGACCGCCATATGCTTGCCGTATTTCTTGGTAAGACGGTCGGTAGTGAGCAAAAGCTCGCTCATTGTCTATCTCCCCTTTTTTATTTCCCCCTCCCTCGAAACTTTGCGCAAAGCTCCGGCTTGGCCTGCCCTCCCCGGAGGGGAGGGTATCAGCTTATGATTGCGCTAATACTTTGCACCTGACGGTTTTTTACCGCCCCTACCCCCGAAGCTCGGTTCACAGTTCCAGCTTAGCCTGCCCTCCCCGGAGGGAAGGGTATTGGCTCATATGCGGACTATAACTTTGCACCTGACGGTTTTTTACCGCCCCTACCCCCGAAGCTCGGTTCACAGTTCCAGCTTAGCTTGCCCTCCCCGGAGGGGAGGGTATTGGCTTGTGATCGCGCTAATACTTTGCACCTGACGGAGACTTGAGGGCTTGGTTCGTTGGTTCGTTTATATAGCTGAGTGGTTCGGAAGACGGCCGGAAAGCCGTCCGAACAGCGCAAAAGCAGGAAAGGATGTAATAAATGAATTATACACCTATCCTTGTTTTTTGTCAATGCGACTATTAGCACCCATAGAGTTTCTTAACGCAAGTCAAGGAGAATTTGGGTAATATGACGGATAAGCCGGTCGTCAAGCAGGCTTGACACGGCAGATGATGTGCAGAGGCGTTAGCCGCGGGTCGTGCGGTGTTGCCTTAACGAAAGTTTTACTTGACAACACCGTATTTCCGTATTATAATATATGTATATTTCAAATGCTGTGACGGAATTATCCGCGAAAGATGTCCGCAGAGAGGGGGCGGCCGGTGAAAGCCCCTGACGGAGGTCGCGGTGGCTTACCCGAGCATCGCTGTGAAAGCAGCGGCGTATCCCCTGCGTTAAAGGGTTAGAGCGGCGGCGCTTTGCGTCCGCAAGCTGGGTGGTAACACGGAGCAATGCGCTTCGTCCCGGTAATTCGGGACGAGGCGTTTTTTGTCCGCTGACTGTAATGATGTACCGTCCTGAGCGGTACGGTAAGGGGGCTGTTATGGGTAAATATGAATGCCCCGTCTGCGGGTGCAGGACGCTGGAGGAAAAGGGCGGCTATGAGATCTGCCCCGTATGCTGGTGGGAGGACGACGGCGACCGGGATGAGCATTACGAAAACGGTGCCAACGAGGGCTGCACCATCATCAAGGCAAGAGAGAGCTTCCTGCGGTGCGGGGCGTTCTCGGAGAAATTCGTAAACAATACAAGAAAGCCCGCCCCGGAAGAGATCACCGGGCGGTACCTTGAATTGATAAACAATGACCCGGATCTATCGGGAGCGCCGGACAGATATCTGAAAATCAGCTGTCAGCCTTCCAAATCGGAAACAGGTCCAAACAAAAAAATGGAGGAATGTAAAATGAAATGGATGGGTCTTAACGAGCTGAGAGAGTCCTACCTCAAATTCTTTGAGAGCAAGGGGCATCTCCGTATCAAGAGCTTCCCGCTGGTGCCGCAGAACGATAACAGCCTGCTGCTCATCAACGCAGGTATGGCTCCGCTGAAGCCGTACTTTACCGGTCAGGACGTACCGCCCTCGGTAAGAGTGTGCGACTGCCAGAAGTGTATCAGAACAGGCGATATCGAGAACGTGGGCATCACCGCCAGACACGGCACCTTCTTTGAGATGCTGGGCAACTGGAGCTTCGGCGAGTACTTCAAGAAGGAGGCTATCGCCTGGGCGTGGGAGTATGTCACCAAGGTGCTGGAGATCCCCGAGGACAGGCTCTATGTCTCGGTATATGAGGACGACGACGAGGCCGAGAAGATCTGGCACGAACAGGAGGGTCTGCCTATGGACAGGATCTTCCGCATGGGCAAGGAGGATAATTTCTGGGAGGCAGGCATCGACGGTCCCTGCGGCCCCTGCTCCGAGATATACTATGACCGCGGCGAGGAGTACGGCTGCGGCAAGCCCGACTGCACCGTGGGCTGCGACTGCGACAGGTATATGGAGTTCTGGAACCTGGTATTCACCCAGTTCGAGCGTCACGAGGACGGCACCTATACCGAGCTGAAGCAGAAGAATATCGACACAGGCATGGGTCTGGAGCGTATCGCTGCCATGATGCAGAACGTTGACTCCATCTTCGATGTTGATACCGTAAAGGCTATCCGCGACCACGTCTGCGCTGTTGCAGGTGTGGAGTACGGCAAGGAGCATAAGAAGGACGTTTCCGTCCGCGTTATCACCGACCATATCCGCTCGGTAACATTTATGGCCTCCGACGGCATCCTCCCCTCCAACGAGGGCAGGGGCTACGTTATGCGCCGTCTTATCAGAAGAGCTGTACGCCACGGCAAGCTGCTGGGCATCAACAAGCCCTTCCTTAAGGATATCGTAAAGACCGTAGTAGATAACTCCAAGGGCGAGTACACCGAGCTGGAGGAGAAGTACGACTATATCGTAAAGCTGCTGGCTACCGAGGAGCAGAACTTCAACAATACCATCGACAAGGGTATGAAGCTGCTGGACGAGTATGTTGAGCAGATGCAGGCAGAGGGCAGGACCGTCCTGGACGGTGAGAGCTGCTTCAAGCTCTCGGATACCCACGGTTTCCCCATCGACCTCACCCGCGAGATACTTGAAGAAAAGGGCTTCACCTGCGACGAGGAGGGCTACCGCGCCGCCTACGAGAAGCAGCGCGAGACCGCCCGTATCGCAAGAGGCGGCTCAAAGTATATGGGCGCCGACGATACCGTGTTCCTCAAGATGGACAAGACCTTCCACACCGAGTTCACCGGCTATGACCGCTTCGAGGACGACAGCGAGATAGCCTTCATCGCCAATGAGGACGAGCTGGTTGAAAACGCCGGCTGCGACGGCGAGATCTACTACATCGTGTCCGCTAAGACCCCCTTCTATGCCGAGAGCGGCGGACAGGTGGGCGATAAGGGCTTCATCACCACCGCCAGCGGCAAGGCCGAGGTGCTGGATACCATGAAGGTAACAGCGGGCAAGTTCGCACATAAGGTAAAGATAGTCGAGGGCGGCATCGCCGTAGGGCAGGCTGCGCATTTTGCCGTTGACAAGCAGAACCGCCGCAGCATTATGAGGAACCACTCCGCAGCCCACCTTTTACAGGCTGCACTCAGAGAGGTCCTGGGCGACCACGTCCATCAGGCAGGCCAGCTCGTTGACGCAGACCGCGTCCGTTTCGATTTCAGCCACTTCGATGCTATGACCACCGAAGAGAAGATGCGCGTGGAGCAGCTGGTGAATGCGAACATCCTCAAAGCTCTGGAAGTCACCGTAAAGGAAATGCCTATCGAGGAAGCCAAGCAGCTGGGCGCTATGGCGCTGTTCGGCGAGAAGTACGGCTCCACCGTCCGGGTCGTTACCATGGGCGAGGGCAGCGAGACCGTCTCCATAGAGTTCTGCGGCGGCACACACGTTGAGAACACCTCCCATATCGGCCTGTTCAAGATACTCTCCGAGAGCTCGGTAGCATCGGGCGTAAGACGTATCGAGGCTGTTACGGGCAGAGGCGTTCTGGCTCTGATCGAGCAGCACTCCGAGCAGATCAAGGAGGCTGCTGCTGCACTGAAAGCCTCCAACCCCATCGAGCTTGCAAACAGGTGCAGACAGGTAATGCAGGAGGTCAAGGCTCTTGAGAAGGAGCGTGACGCGCTCCAGTCCGAGATCGCAAATATGCGTTCCAAGGCAATAATGGAAGCAGCTGTGGATGTGAAGGGCATCAAGGTAGCCTCAGCTATGCTCCGTAACATCAAGGCAGACGTACTGCGCAAGATGGCTGACGAGATGAAGTCCAACCACGATGACCTTATCGTAGTGCTTGCGGGCATTGACGGCGACAAGGGCAACTTTGCAGTAGGCTGCGGAAAGAACGCACTTGCCAAGGGTGCACACGCAGGCAAGATCGCGGGGAAGGTAGCGGCACTCACCGGCGGTAAGGGCGGCGGACGTCCTGACAGTGCGATGGCGGGCGTCGGCGATAAATACAAGATAGATGAAGCGCTTGATCAGGTCGATGAGATCGCAGCGGAATTCATAAAGTAACGAACAAAGCCAATTATTGCGCAGGTCAAGCTTTATTCCTCGGCTTCGCTCGGGATAAAGCGGGGCGGCGTCGCTTAGCGGCGTTTGGGGCAGAGCCCAATTTCGGAGCGTCAGCGACCGGTTTTCCGTCCCGTAACTCACCAAGCAAGGAAACAAATAAACCAATTATAAGACAGGAGGAACCCAAAATGAACGACTGCTTATTCTGTAAGATAATCAAGGGAGATATCCCCTCGGAGAAGGTATATGAGGACGAGCTCTGCTTTGCTTTCAAGGATATCGCCCCCACCGCTCCCACACATATCCTCGTGATACCCAAGGAGCATATCTCAAAGCTGGATGAGATCACCCCCGAGAACAGCGCCGTTGTCGCCCATATCTATGAGGTCATCGCAAAGCTCGCCAAGGAGCTTGACCTTAAGGACGGCTTCCGCGTAGTCACCAACTGCGGCGAGAGCGCAGGACAGAGTGTGTTCCACATCCACTTCCACCTGCTCGCAGGCAGACCCTTCGGCTGGCCGGCAGGCTGATAAAAGATGACACGCAAAGCGGCATGGTGCGGGCTGCCATTCCTTCTGGGAGATGTGCTGTACTGTGCCTTCGGCGGGAGCTTCTGGCTGCTTGCCGTCGGCACAGCGGTGCTCTGCGCCCTGTCGCTGCTTGCTATGCCAAAGTTTCGGGCGTATGCCGCAGCGGTCGGTATCTCCGTTCTGTGCGGACTTACCGTCGGGAAGGCGTATGCCCTTTTGTGTATCGACCCCGCCCTGGAACTGGACGGAAAGTATGTGACCGCAGAGGGCGAAGTCACTGACCAAAGAAACGCCGGCTCCGAAAGATGGCTCGTTACCGTCTCCGGTAACGCCGATGGCAGAAAAGCCTCGGTCAATTTCTATACCGACCGCGAGTTTGAAGCCTACGAAAAAGTCCGCATCAGCGGAACCGTTTCCGCCATAACCGACAGCCCCGAGTTCGATTCCGAAAGCTATTGGTTCCCGAAGGGTGTGTTCCTGGAGGGCACCGCCGATACCATCGAGACCGACGGGGAGCTCGGGAGCCCGATCCTCCGCGGCATAACCGCCCTGCGGGACTTCTCCGCACGGTGTATCACCGCCTCCATGGACGGAGAGAGTGCAGCCTTTGCGCAAGCCATACTCTGCGGCGACAGGTCGGAGCTCTCACAGGTGTCAAAGACCAAGCTCTACCGCAGCGGCATAGGACACCTCTTCGCTCTGAGCGGTACCCACCTGACCATAATCGCCGCCATATTCAGCGCGATGCTGGGGATCTTCATCCACTCCAAGAGAGTAAAGCTAATCGCCCTGGAGGGCGTGATACTGCTGTTCGTGGCCTTCGGAGGCTTCTCGCCTTCGCTGGTGAGAGCGGGGATAATGACCTCGCTGGTGTTCTGCTCCTCCTTTGCGGGGAGAAGAACAGACGTCCTGAACTCCCTGGGGATTTGCGCTGTGCTGATGTGCGGAGCGAACCCTCTCGTCTGCACCACACCCTCCTTTATCTGCTCCTTTACAGCCTGCTATGCCCTGGGAGCAGTCGCACCGAAGCTGACCGAACCCTTGAAAAAGCACCGCCTCGCGTTCCTGACAGTACCCGCCGTTGATACTGCGGTCATCCTGGCGGTGATGATGCCGGCAATGGCTCTGATGTTCGACGAGGTCTCGATCATCGCGGTGATAACACAGCCTCTGCTGGTGCCGATCTGCACCGCGGCGCTGGCCCTCTGCCCAATGGCTCTGATACTGGGCGGCACCACCCTCCCCGCGAGGATAATATTCCGCTTTGCCGACCTGCTGATAAAGCTGCTGCTCCGCCTGAGCGACTTTTTCGCCTCACTGAGCTTTGCCTCCATAGGCAGCAGACACACCGCAGCCCTGCTTATCGCCTCGGCGGTACTTATCACGGCTCTGGTAACGGCGATACTCCGGAAGAAAGTGGGCATCTTCGCGCTTTCGGCGCTGGGGACGTTCATCATGCTTTGGGCATGGCAGTCGGCGGTGCAGGTGTTTGAGCGTGGCGATGTGAGGGTGAAGATCTTCTCCAACGGCAGGAAAAGCTGTGCAGTGCTGATACACGGAGGCAGCGCAGAGGTCATCGACATCGGGGCAAAGGGGAGCTACAGCTACGGGGTGCAGGAATACCTCAGCCGAAACGGGATCACCCGCTGCGGTAACGCCTTTATAGCCGATGACCTTGGGGCTTACAGCTACAAGACGGAGATATACCCGGCATTTGAGACTTTGAGGACGGAGTACGGATATTACAGCGAGCCCTTTGAGGCAGGGATGTCTGCGGAGATAGGGGAGCTTGTTGTGACCAGGACGGAAGACGGGTACAGAGTCTCGGCTAACGGGAAGATGCTTACACTGACGAAGGGTGAAGCAGAGTTAACGGGAAAGGGAAAGATCACGAGAGAGGCAATGAGAGCGGGCGCGGAGATAGAGCTGAAATAGCGCAGAAAGCCGGCAACGCAAACGCGGAGCATAGACCGCGGTTCCAACTTTATTCCTCGGCTACGCTCGGAATAAAGCGGGGCGCGGTCAGCCCCCTTGCGGGGTTTCTCTTTATTCCCAACGCAATAGAACAAGGGACACATATCCCGCATCGCCGCGTGCTCCTGAACATTTCCGTACCGCAGCTCACCTAACTCAGGTCGGCAACAGGCAACCCGCCCGTAATAACGTATTGAGAGGCAGGCTAAGAGCACGCCCCGTTTCGGGGGCTTTCCGGTCGCCCCCGAACCCCTTCGGCCCGCTCCCGGCGAGCTGTGGTACGGATAATCGGTCGCTGACGCTCCGAACGGGACTCTGCTCCGCGCCCCGCTTTATTCCGAGCGTAGCCGAGGAATAAAAATGGACCTCGCAATTGCTCCGCCCTTGGTCTTCTGGCTTTTGCTTATTCTTTCTCCGAAAGGAATGATCCTATGTCAACCGTGTGCGCTGTCTCTACTCCCCTCGCAGAGGGCGGCCTCGCCGTTATACGTATCAGCGGCCCCGATGCCATCCCCTGCGCTGCTAAAATATTCAAGCCCTTTAACGGTACCCCCGTTCCCGAAATGAACGGCTATACCTGCGCCTACGGCCGTGTCATCGACCCCGCCGACGGCAGAGTCGTGGACGACGCTATGCTTACCGTCTTCCGCGCACCCCATTCCTATACCGGCGAGGATACCGCCGAGATCTCCTGCCACGGGGGCGTGTATATCACCAAGAGCATCCTCCGGCTCTGCCTCGCCAACGGCTGCTCCCAGGCCGACCGCGGCGAGTTTACCAAGCGAGCTTTCGTCAACGGCAAGCTCTCCCTCACTCAGGCGGAATCGGTCATGGAGCTTATTTCCGCCAAGGGCGAGCAGTCTCTCCGCTCTGCAAGGCTTACCCGTGAGGGCAGGCTGTTTCAGCGGATAGACGGCGTAAAACAGCAGCTCATCACCCTCCTGGGGAGCCTCGCCGCCTGGGTGGATTACCCGGAGGAAGACCTCCCCGCCGTGGAAAACACAGCCCTGCTGAAGACTCTCAACACCGCCTCCTCGGAGCTTGAACGCCTCCTACGGGACTTCGACAGCGGTATGGTGCTGCGGACAGGGATCGACACGGTCATCGCAGGAAAGCCCAACGTCGGGAAGTCTACCCTGATGAACACCCTGCTGGGTTACGAGCGCTCGATCGTCACCGAGGCTGCGGGCACCACCCGTGATGTTATCGAGGAAACGGCTCGCCTCGGTGAGCTTGAGCTGCGCCTCTCCGACACCGCAGGCATCCGCGATGCTGAGGACGCGGTGGAGAAGCTGGGCGTGTCCCGGGCGAAAAAGCGTCTGCGGGAATGTGCCCTGGTCATAGCGGTGTTTGACACCTCTGCGGAGCTTGATGCCGAGGACAGAGAGCTGCTGGCGCTGCTCAAAGAGCTTGGCAAGAAGCTGATAATCGTCCTCAACAAGAGCGACCTGGGCGCCTCTGCGGACAGGTCAGCCTTCGAGGGTATGGGCGCGGAGATACTGGAGCTTTCCGCAAAGAACGGCGAGGGCCTTCCCGAGCTGACGGCAGCGGTGGGAAAGCTGTTCGGTGCAAAGGACTACGATGCCGACTCCACCATCTTCGCCAACGAGCGCCAGAAGCGATGCGCAGAGGCAGCCCTTGAAAGGCTTCGCGCCGCATCCGAGGCGGCAGCTCTCGGAGAGACCCTTGATGCGGTAACGGTGATGATCGACGCGGCAGCATCGGAGCTTATGGAGCTTACGGGCGAGCGTATCACCGAAGCAGTAGCCAACGAGGTATTCTCAAAATTCTGCGTAGGGAAATAAAAACAACAACGCACGGAGTATGACGAATACCCATATAGAAGTTTTGCCCCGAAGCATTTCAAAGTGCTTCGGGGCATTGTATTTATTGGATTTGCTCAGATAAATCAGAAGTTATTACGGCTATCAATGATGTATTTCATGTCATGGTATTTTGAAACGACATCTTCAAAGCCCAGCGATTTGTAGAGGGAATATCCTGCATCTGTCGCTTTCAGTTCCACATAGTCCAGACCATGATTCTGGGATTCTGCGAGAAGCAGTCGGATAAGTTCACCCGCGATCCCTCGTTTCCGGAACTGCGGCTTTGTATACACATTCAGCACCGTACCGGTTTTCCCGTTGATAAACGTAGGGTTGGACGGCTTTTCTGACAGATACAGAAAGCAGCAGCCCACGATGCTGTCATCCTCTCTGCATACAAACGCAAACAGGTCATGATTGAGATGCTTCTGAAAATAGGAGGGGAGCTTGTCCGCGATCACTGCGAGCTTTTCCGGCAGTATCTCACCGTAATCCTCTGATAAATAGGCGATTCTTAACGCAACCAGATCTGCTGTATCCTCTGTATTTGCTTTTTCAAATATCATAATCATCCACCTCTAAATTCCGATTTATAACCCCAATCAATAGTCTGCCCCGAGCCAAACAGAGCGACAATTCAGCACGAAGTCGAGGGCGAGGGCGTTGGGTGCAGGGGCACGCCCCTGCAAATTCCGATTTAACTAAGTAACGATTATATCACGACTTTGCTGCACTGTCAATAGAAACGCCATAATACTTCTGACTTTACATCAGAAATACTATGGCTTAATGCTTCTATATGAGTACCGACTTTATTATCTCCGTGCGTTTCTTTTACAGCGGTCTTTTATTCATCTGACCCTTGTTGCGGGGGTACTTCTCCGGGGTGGGCTTGAGCTTCCTGATGACGATGAGCGTCCGCTTATCGCCGCCGGGGAGGGCGTATTCCCTGCAAAGCTCCGTTTTGCCCCCGAGGATGCCGACGGCATTCTTCGCCGAGGCAAGCTCCGAAGCGCCGTCGCTGCCCTTTAATGCGGCGAATACCCCTCCCACCTTAACGAAAGGCAGGCAATACTCGCAGAGCACGGGAAGCGCCGCCACCGCTCTTGCGGTTGCGATATCAAAGCTCTCGCGGAAGCCCTCCTGACGGCCCAGCTCCTCTGCTCTGCCGTGGATGCACTCGGCTCCGAGGGAGAGCCTTTCCGAAAGCTCGGTGAGGAAGCCTATCCGCTTTTGCAGGCTGTCAAGCAGCGTAAGGGAGATATCCTCTCTGAATACTTTCAGCGGGCAGGAGGGGAACCCTGCCCCGGTGCCCACGTCTATGACCCTTGCGCCCCGGGGGACTATCTCCTCCGAGAGAAAGGGATAAACGCTGTCGAAAAAGTGCTTTTCGGCAATGCCCTCCGGGTCGGTTATGGCGGTGAGGTTCATTCTCTCGTTCCAGTCGCAGAGCAGCTCGGCGTACTCCGAAAGCCGCCCGTACTGCCCCTCCGAGACCTCTATGCCGCCCTCGGCGAAAAGCCTTTGCAGGGCGGTAAACTCTGTCAGCTTCATTCCTCGTCCTTTCCGCGCAGGCTCGCCAGCCAGATCAGCAGCACGCCTACGTCCGCGGGGTTTACTCCCGATATCCTTCCCGCCTGCCCCACGTTCAGCGGCCTGATCTTGTTGAGCTTCTCGGCTGCCTCCAGGCGCAGGCCCCGCAGCTTGGTGTAATCGGTGTCGGGGGGAAGGGCTTTGCTTTCCAGCTTCCTCATGATCTCCACCTGCTCCTGCTGGATCTTGATGTAGCCCTCGTACTTGACATTCAGCTCCACCTGCTCCCTGACCTGAACATCCAGCTCGGGACGGAAGGGGTCAAAGGGGGCGAGGCCGTCATAGCTCACCTGGGGACGGCGGAGCAGCTGCGAGAGCTTTATCCCCGTGGAGAGGGGCTCGGTGCCCACGCTTTCGAGATAAGCGTTCAAGTCGGGTGAAGGCCCCAGATTAACGTGGGAGATGCGCTCGGTCTCCTCGGCGATCTGCCGCTCCTTTTCCCGGAGAGCCTCATACCTTTCGTCGGAGATGAGCCCTACCCGGTGGCCTTCGGGGGTAAGGCGTATATCGGCGTTGTCCTGACGCAGCAGCAGCCTGTACTCGCTGCGGGAGGTCATCATCCTGTAAGGGTCTGAGCAGCCCTTGGTGACCAGGTCATCAATGAGCGTCCCAATATAGGAGGAGGCTCTGTCAAGGACGAGGGGCTCCTCTCCCTTTAATTTCAGGGCGGCGTTGATGCCCGCCACAAGGCCTTGGGCGGCTGCCTCCTCGTAGCCGGAGGTGCCGTTGAACTGCCCTGCTCCGTAAAGCCCTGAAATGCTCTTGAACTCCAGGGTCGCCAGCAGCTCGGTGGGGTCGCAGCAGTCGTACTCTATGGCGTAGGCGTTGCGCATTATCTCAACATTTTCAAGACCCTTGATCGTCCTCAGGAATTTCAGCTGCACCCATTCCGGCAGCGATGAGGACATCCCCTGGAGGTAATATTCATCCGTATCCAGACCCATGGGCTCGATAAAGAGCTGGTGCCTCGGCTTATCCGAGAAGCGCTTGATCTTATCCTCGATGGAGGGGCAGTAACGGGGGCCCACGCCCTCGATCTGTCCCGAATACATGGGCGAGAGGTGGATGTTATCCAGTATCACCTTATGGGTCTCGGCGTTGGTGTATGCCACATAGCAGCTGACCTTGTTGGTGAGCTGCTCGTGATTGTCAAAGGAGAATGGGGTGATCTGCTCGTCGCCGTCCTGCCGCTCGAGGACGTCGAAGTTTATCGACCTGCGGTGGACTCTGGCAGGGGTGCCGGTCTTGAAGCGGCGGAGGGTAACGCCCAGCCCCCGGAGGGAGTCGGAGAGGAATTTCGCAGGCAGCACCGAATCGGGGCCGCTCTCGTAGCTGACCGACCCCACGTGTATCCTGCCGTTTAAATATGTTCCGCTGGCAACGATGACCGCCCTTGCGCCGTAAACGGTGCCCAGGCGGGTCTTGACTCCGCAGACGCACCCGTTCTCGGCCAGCACCTCGCAGATCTCGTCCTGCTTGATGCGCAGCCCCTCACAGCGCTCCAGCGCCTGCTTCATATAGATATGGTATTTTACTCTGTCCGCCTGAACTCTCAGGCTGTGAACGGCTGGACCCTTGCCCCGGTTGAGTATGCGGCTTTGGAGGAAGGTGGCGTCCGCCGCCCTGCCCATCTCGCCGCCCAGGGCATCTATCTCACGGACGAGGTGCCCCTTGGCAGTTCCTCCGATAGAGGGGTTGCAGGGCATATTGGCTATCCCGTCAAGGGAGATGGTGAAGATCGCCGTCTTCATACCGAGCCTCGCTGCCGCAAGTGCTGCCTCGCAGCCCGCGTGACCCGCTCCTATAACGACTACGTCGTAATTCTCTGTCTGACTCATTTGCTCTTTCTTTCCTTTTTCATAGTTCCTATTTGGTTTTGCTGCCGCGGTGCTCAGACCTCGGCCTCCCGCCTGTAGATCGGGAACAGCTTTTCCTCCGTGCAGGAGGAAGCCTCGATGACGGCCTTATAGTTCAGTTCGACCAGCTGCTTCAGCCCGTCAAACAGCAGGCTGCTGTATAACGGGTGTTCTGACATAATGAACACCACTGCGGGCTCCCCTTTGCCTATCTCGATGGCTAAGCACATATCGTCATAAAATGGCCCCATAGCACTTGTGATGATATTTATCTCCTGTATCTCCGAGCCGTCAAAGCAGTAGTCTTCGCTTTCGGTATGTATCTCTATGCAGTTGTTTTTTACAAAAACCGTGTCCTCGTTTTCAATACATATCTTCATTTTCTTCCTCACTTATCTCTCCGCTGCCGCAGGAAAAGCAACTCCCCCGCCCGGGGCAGAGGGAGGTGCATTTATCATTCTTCCGGAGGGGCGTTCTCTCCGCCCAGAGCTCTTACCGGGTCGGCATCGGTATCGTTGACCATCATTCCCGTATCCACGATATAGCAGATATCCTTGCCGTCGGCAAATACGCCCGTAAGGTAGCGGGTGTTGGCCTCGCTGTTGACCGCCTCCACGGGCTGGAGCTTTTCGGGGTCGATCTCGGTCATCTCCGCCACCGTATCGGTGAGGATGCCTATGAGCCCCAGCTTCTGCCTTACGGTGAACTTGGTCTCGCAGACTATTATGCAGCTGCGGTCGGTGAGAGGCGCACGCTCGAAGCCGAACCTGGCTCTCGAATCTATGACGGGGACGGTGGTGCCGTTCCAGAGGCAGCTCCCGGCGAAATAATCGGGGAACTCAGGTATCTCCTGTAATCTGTCGGCGATGAGCACCGTTCTGATATCGTAAAAGGGTATGGCGAACTTCCTGCCGGCAGATATAAAGGTCAGGTATTTAACTATCTCCATTCAGCGCTCACCTCTCACTTTTTCAGGTGCGAATTGATCACTGCGCCTATGCGCTCCAGATCGCACTGCTTGATGACCGCACCCAGCTCAAAGGCTGCCTTGGGCATACCGTACACCGCCGAGGTCTTTTCGTTCTGACCTATGGTGTAGGCTCCTGCGTGGCGCATCTGAGACATACCCCGGGCACCGTCCTTGCCCATTCCCGTCAGGATGACGCCTATGGCCTCATCCCCGGCGCAAAAGGCTACTGACTCAAAGAACACGTCAACGCTGGGGCAGTGACCCGAAACCTTGGGTCCGAACTCGCAGGTGACGAAATAGCCCTTGGCGTCCTTGAAGAGCCTCATATGCTTATCGCCCTGGGCGATGACCACCATACCGTTCTCCAGATAGAGCCCATGGGTCGCCTCAACGATATTCAGCTGTGGGAAGGCCTTATCCATACGCTTGGCGTAGAGGGAGGTATAGCCCTCGGGCATATGCAGCACCACCGCCACAGGGGGCGAGCTTTTGTCCAGCGCCGAGAGTATGGCAGGCAGAGCCTCTGTGCTGCCCGCCGAGCCGCCTATGGCTATGAGCTTGCGCGTATTCCCTTGATCGGGGAGCTGTTTTATTGCGGAATTCCTGATGTTATAGAACTTGCAGCCGCTCTTTACCCGCCTGATGTTGGCTGCGGCTCTCAAAGATTTGAGCAGCTTCTGCTTGAACTCGTCGTAGCCGCCCTCCTCGGGCTTGGGGAGGAAATCTGCGGCCCCCGCCTGCATTGCCTGGAGTATCAGATCCTTTCTGGAGGAGCAGACTATGACAGGCACCGTGTACTGCGGGATGAGCTGCCTCAGAAAGGCTATACCGTTCATCTTGGGCATCTCGATATCGAGGATGAGCATATCGGGGCGGAGCTTTTCGATCTCGTCCCTGGCATCAAAGGCATTGCCCGCGCAGGAGATGCAGGTGAAGCCCTCCGCCGAATCCACAACGCTTTTCAAAAACTTTGAAAACAGCACCGAATCATCGGCTATAAGAATCCGGATCTCATTCATCGTCCTCATCTCCCTTCTCCAAAGGCTTTCTGAGTATTGCAGGCTGGACTATCTCGTAGCGCATATTCTTCGGGGCGCTCTCGGCGTGGCCGATGTAGAGGTAGCCCCCCGGCTCCGTGGCGTCGTAGAACTTGTTTACCAGCTCCTCCTTGGTCTGCTCGTCAAAGTAGATCATAACGTTGCGGCAGACGATCAGGTCGAATTTCTTCTTGAAGCAGATGGGGTCCATAAGGTTATGGTACTTGAACACCACATTGCTGCGAAGGTCGTCCGTCACCTGGTAGGTGCCGTTGACGTGCCTCGTAAAATACTTCCTTTGCCATTCATCCGGGAGCTCCTGCAAAGCCTGCTCGGTGAAAACGCCGTGCTTTGCCATCCGCAAAGCATTGAAGGAAATATCGGTAGCAAGTATCCTTGAATCCCAGGACATAGCCTTATCACCGAAATACTCATAGAGGCACATAGCGAAGTTATAGGGCTCGTTGCCGTAGGAGCAGCCCGCGCTCCAGATGCGCAGATCCTTATCCTCTATGCGCTCCTCGGCTTCCTTCAGGAACACCTCGGTGAAGTGACGGAAATGCTCGCTCTCACGCATAAAGTATGTATAGTTGGTGGTGAGCCTGCTGATTATATTGGTCATCTCGATGCCGCTGCGGTCGGCATATACGCTGTCGAGATACTCGGTGAAATTATCGAAGCCGCAGTCAAGGACATAGTTGGTCAGCCTCGACTCGATGAGGTATTTCTTCTCGGTGAGGTTGAGGCCGTATTTGGCTTTTATGGTCTTGGCGAGCCTTATAAAATCCTCATTGCTGAGTTCCATCAATGCAGATCACCTCTTATCTGTTCTTCTCGGACAGCCTTACGCAGTCGATGACCGTTACTCTTCTTTCTTTCAGCTCGATATACCCTCTCACGCAGGAATTATCCACAGGCGAGGGGCTGAGCTGATCCTTTTCATAGGCCTCGGCATCGATAACTCTGGGCACCTTTATCCCCAGCAGCGCCCCCTCGCAGTCCACCACGATGATACAGCTGTGCTCATCGTACTCCGGCTGCGGGAAGCCCATCCTGCCCGCAAATTCCATTACGGGCACCACCTTGCCGCGGAGGTTCATTATCCCCAGGATATAATCCGCCACCATGGGCAGCACCGTGATCTCCGGCACCTCGATGATGTCTGTAACATCGGTGAGGTCGAAGGCATAGACCTGCCCGCCGCAGTCGAAGGTCAGGAGCTGACCCATATCAAATCCTATGGCTGCCATATGCTCCCCCCCTCCTTTACTTTGCGGCTTCGAGCTGACGCACCCCGTTATGGATGAACAGCTCGTTGATATCGGTTATAAGGGTTATGCTTCCGTCTGCCAGGATAGAGCAGCCCGAAAGCCCCTTGCTTTTCAGATCATACTTGTTGAGCAGTATCGACAGGGGCTTTACGACCACCTGCTGATCCGCAGTCAGGGCATCGGCAAAGATCGCAGCCTCGCGCCCGTCCTCACTGCAATAGAGGAGTATGCCCTCCTCCAGAGGCATCCGCTCGCCCGTGAGCTCAAAGGCATCGGCGAGCCTTATGACACGCAGGCACTTCTCTCTGAGCATCACCAGCTCCGTCCCGTCGGGATCCTTTATGAGCTGTGAGGGCTCTGCCCGGAAGATCTCTTTGACGGAGGATATAGGCACCGAGAGCTCAGCGCCGTTGGCTTCAACGCCCAGAACGTCAATGATCGAAAGTGAGAGGGGTATCCTGATAGTGAACTTCGAGCCCTTGCCCAACTCGGAGTCGATGTACATTTTCCCTCCGACCTTTTCGATATTCTTCCTTACAACATCCATACCTACGCCGCGGCCGGAATACTGGGTCACGGTCTCGTTGGTGGAGAAGCCTGCCGACATTATCAGCTCGTAGCATTCCGAGTCGGTGTACTCATTCTCCGGCTTGGTGAGGATGCCGTTCTTCTTTGCCTTTGCCAGCAGCTTCTTTGGGTCCATACCCGCGCCGTTATCCTCGCAGGAGATCACGACTTCTCCGCTCTCATAGCCTGCCGAGAGGGTAACGGTGGCCCTTTCGGTCTTGCCTGCGGCGGCACGCTCCTCCGGCATCTCAATGCCGTGGTCAACAGCGTTTCTCACAATATGCATCAGAGGGTCGCCCAGGATATCCACCACGGATTTATCCGCTTCGGTATCGGCTCCCACGAATACAAGGTCCACGTTTTTGCCCAGGGTCTGGTTCATATCCCTGACCACCCGGCTCATCTTGGAGAATGCGGTCTGCACCGGCACCATTCGTATGGACATAACAACGTCCTGGAGCTCATCGGTGAGCTTTTTCAGCTCACGGGCCGATTTCTGGAACCGGTCGAGGCCGGAGCTGATCTCTCTGAGGTCGGGGCTTGAAGTAACGCCCGACTCGGTTATAACTATCTCGGCCACCAGGTCAAGGAGCCTGTCCAGCTTTTCCAGCCTTACCGAGATCATGCTGCCGCTGCCGTGGGCGCCGCCTGCTGCGGGAGCGTCCTTCTTCTGGGCAGCCTTGGGAGCCTCAGCTGCTGGCTTGGCCTCTGCCTCGGCCTCAGGCTTTGCAGCCTCCAGCTTATCCGCTGTGAGGACGTTCACGCCCTCCTTGAGCATAGCCAGGGCTTCCTCGGCGTGCTCGGTCTTTATCTCGACACGGAAGCCGTTCTTGGCGATCTCGTCCTCGGCGCTGTCCTTTTCCAGGTCGTCGGGGACGGTCTTTACTATCTGGCCGTAGGAGTTGAGGGAGTTTTTCAGCACCATAGCTCTGATAGAGGGCATAAGGCAGCCCTCCTCGAACCTGATGAGGAATGTGGTGACACCCTCCTCCGAAGAGCCTGCGGGCAGGGCTGGCTTAGCCGGCTCGGCCTTGGGTGCCTGGGATGCGGGGCGTTTCAGCTCCTCCACGGTCTCGACGTCAACGCCGTCCTTAAGCTGGGCTATGACCGGGTCGATATCATCGCAGCTGAGCTTGATGATAAAGCCCTGGGCTCTGATCTCGTCGTCGGCGCTGTCCGCCTCCAGGTCGGGGGGGATGGTGGAGAGCACCTCAGCATCCGCGCCCACGGAATTCACCAGCACCATAGCTCTGATGGAGGGCATCATACAGCTGTCGGAGAAGGTGATCTTTACCGTTCTTACGCCCTCCGGCTCATCGGCTGAGAATATCTCGTGGTGAGCTGCGGGTGCGGCGGCTTCCTCCCCCTTGGAGAGGGCGGTCAGGTAAGCCGCGAACTCGTGGAGCTGGGGGATGAACTCCGAGAAATCGGTGAGCTCCACCGAATCGTCAGCCAGGTTCTCTATATCGTATTTAAGGTAGTCCGAGGTCTTGAAGGAGAGCTCATAGAGCTTTGGGCGGTCAAACTGCAGCTCGGGATTTTCACGCACGACGAAATAGATGTCCTCCACCGCGTGGGCCAGCTCGGACAGGTTCTTGAGCCCCATCATAGCGGCGGAGCCCTTTATCGTATGCATTACTCTGAATATCTCGGCTATATCGTCGGCAGTAAGCTCGCTGCTCTCGGTACGCATCAGTATATCGTCGAGGTTTTCCAGCAGCTCTGTGGATTCAAACACAAAGGTATCCAGCATCGATTCCATACCCGCATCAAACTTACTCACAAATATCCCCTCCTTCTTTTTTTACGTCACGCCACGCTCCTGACGTCGCTAACATTCGCAGTGGCGAACAGTCTTTGGCTCCGCGTCTTTGGTTTGAGTGCCGCCGGAGCATTGCTTGCTCGCATCGCTATAGTGAGGCGTTTTTTTACATCACGCCACGCTCCTGACGTCGCTAACAGTTGTAGTGGCGAACGGTCATTGGCTCCGCGTCTTTGGTTTGAGTGCCGCCGGAGCATTGCTTGCTCGCATTGCTATAGTGAGGCGTTTTTTTACATCACGCCACGCTCCTGACGTCGCTAACAATTGTGTTGGCGAACGGTCATTGGCTCCGCGTCTCTGATTTGAGTGCCGCCGGAGCATTGCTTGCTCGCATAACTATGGTGAGGCGTTTTTTTACATCACGCCACGCTCCTGACGTCGCTAACAGTTGTAGTGGCGAACAGTCTTTGGCTCCGCGTCTTTGGTTTGAGTGCCGCCGGAGCATTGCTTGCTCGCATTGCTATGGTGAGGCGTTTTTTTACATCACGCCGCGCTCCTGACGTCGCTAACAGTTGTAGTGGCGAACGGTCATTGGCTCCGCGTCTTTGGTTTGAGTGCCGCCGGAGCATTGCTTGCTCGCATTGCTATAGTGAGGCGTGCGGTATTGCGTTTTGGGCTTTATGCGTTCAGCCGTTGCGCCGCAGGCGCATCATAATTGTGCATTGTGAATTGTGCATTGTGCATTGCAAAGCAGCGCCTCTGCCATGCCGGTGAACTCGGCGGCGAGGCATTCTGCGGTCTCTTTATAGGGCAGCCCGTAGACACGGTGCTGCTTGACGGTCTCCGAATCTGTGCAGACCAGCAGGGTACAGGTGCCGTTCTTCCTTTGGAAGAAGTTCTGCACCACGGTCATCTCGGTTATATTCCCTCTAGGCACCACTACCCTGTGGAACTGATAGCCCTTGCAATAGGATACCGTCAGGGTATCCTTGGTGATGCCAAAGGAGGTGAGCTTTGAAGCGAACCCCGCGACCACCGTTTTCCACACTATGGGGACAGTCACGGCCAGCATGAAAATATTGATCTCGCTGTGCCATCTGTCGGAAAACTGTTTAGCTATGGTGCCGAGGACTATGGGCAGGGTACTCATTATCAACGGTACTATGGTATAGCGCCGCAGAGCGCCCCTGGCAGGGTAGATAACGGTACGGTGCTTGCCCAGCTCCGGGGCGAGGAGCCTCATCGAGGCTGCCATTTCGCCGTAGGTAGCTATGGGGATAAGGGCGGCGGTCTGTCTTTTGCTCTTTGAGTATCCCGCGCAGAGGATATGGACGGAGCAAATGCGTGTGAACTTCATAAGCAGTGTCTGGTGGAGATCGAAGCAGCTGATGCTGTGCCGCTCGATGACCTTTCTTACGCTCTTTACCGCTCCCGACTCGACCAACAGCTGCCCGCCCCGTCTGGTGGCGCGGAAGCTCCAGTTCTCCAGCAGGCTGGACACAAAGGAGATGAGCCATCCCCCTGCTATCACCGCTCCCACGAACAGCACCGCCTGGGGGACGGTCTTTGAGAGCCCCAGCAGGTGGCTGTCTATCTCGGTAAGCCCGCTGTTGACCTTATTGGCTACCTGCCGCTCCAGCTCTCCGCCGACTATGCGGTACATCTGGAAGGTCACAGCTCCGAAGACTATTATCCCCGAGAGGGTCGAAGAAAAAATCAGCGAAAAGACCAGCATATGCCGTCTCCGAGGGGCGACGGTGAAGGCGGGCTCCCCCTCGCTCCTGCCCGAGACCACCTTGAAGATCTCATCGGTGCTTTTCTTTGAGATGACCAGCTTGATCTCGTTGTTTGTCAGCGAGACCGCCTGGGTCTCGATATAGAGGGTGCAGGCTTTCACCGCCCGGTAGAGATAGCCCTGCTCGGTACGCAGAGCAGTTATCTCACCGAAGTAGACCGTGGTGCGGATAAGCCCGAAGGGCCCGGCGTGAACGGTTATCCTGTCCCCGTAGATGCGGTAAAACACGAACAGCCATCGGAACACCGCCCAGCCCACGATGACGAGTATGGTTATGAATTCGAGCCAGTAGGTACGCAGCCAGCCCTGTATATCGAAGTTTGAAGCCACGATATTCTTGGCAATGGGTATCACCAGCAGCCATAGGGTCTTTGAGGTATAGCCGATTATCTTTACGGGATGCTGCCGCCTGCGCAGAAACTCCCGTAGCAGGCTGCGCCCGCCGCTTTTATTCGGCATATCCATCCTATCACCGCACTTTGCTGCTATTTCACCCCTCTGTAATAGAGCCCCTTTGTGAGCCCCTCTGCAAAGAGGGCTTCCCCTCCCGTGAACGCCCCGATCGTCTCTCTAACTCTTTCGGGGCTTTCGTCATACATTTCAAGCCTGATGCTGTCGGCACCGGCAAAATCTTTCTCCCTGCCGGCGATGCTCAGTATATCCGAGTTCAGGAGCTCTGTATAGCCCTGCTCCCTGCTGCACCTTACGGGGAAACGCCTGCCCGTTCTGTCAAACAGGGCTCCCGTGCAGCCGGAGCAGCCCCGCTCCGCTTTTATGGGACAGTTTACGGTGAGCATCATCGGGATGCGCCCGTAGCCGAACACGCTGTACGGAAACTCTCCCCCGAGGGAGGCTATCTCCCCGGCTCTGAGCTCAAAGGAAGCGGTGAAGTCGGCAAAGCCCAGCCTTTTCAGCTCGCCCGCCGCCAGGCTGTTGGTGACGTTGAGCCCGTATCCTCCGTGGAGGATGAGCCCAAGCTCCCGTCCTATGGGGATATGGGCGTAGTTCGTACATTCAATATGCTTTAACCCCCGCTCTGCAAGCTCACGCAGGCGGGATATATCTTTCTCTTCGTCAAAGGTAAATCTCGGCATAACGGCGCAGAGCTTCTCGGGGGCATAGCCCTCATCGAGCAGCGTTTTGCAGGTACCGAGGTCTGCAAGTATCAGCTCCACCGCGCCGAGGTCGGCTTCTTTCAGCTGCTCCGCTTTACGGACGTACAGCCGAAGCGCCTGCCTGCCCTGCCTTTTCTGGGGAGCGAATGACAGCTCCTTCTCCTCAAAGCTCGGGCGCTTGGTGAACCGTTCAAACCGCAGCTCATCCAGCTTCCCGCAGAGCTCCCGCCTGGCAGCGTTCAGCTCCGCCGCGGGGACGGTCAGCCCCTCACCGAGCTCAAACTCCACAGAGGCCAGGGTATAGATCGTATCCCCCAGCTTGGAGAGCTGTTTTTCAAGATGATCCTTATCGGCGGGGCGGTTCAGAGCCTTCCGGGGCTCGCTGCCGTAATGCTCGGCCCGGAGGCCGCAGCTGTCCTCAAAGGCTATATACAGCGGCTCACCGCTTTTCATCCTGACAAATGCCTTTACCTCCGAGCGCTTGTACTCGCGGCGGTAAAGCTCGTGGAGGGCGGGCAGCGCCGCAGCAGAGGCCTCAACGTCCTCTTTTCGGCGGAAGCCGAACATATCCGCACCGGTTTTACCGGTGAAATAGCCGTCAGTGAAGCCGGAGCGTGAGAACACGCCCTCCAGCAGGGCTTTATCGCTTTTCCCGCCGGAAAGCTCCGTCCTGACAGCCGTTACTGCAGCTGCGACGTACTCCGGGCGCTTCATCCGTCCCTCTATTTTCAGAGAGGCAGCGCCCATAGCCTCCAGCTTTTTCAGGTGGGGGATGTATGACATATCCTTAAGGGACAGCCCGTGCCGCTCCGAGCCCTTTACGCCGGCTGCGGGCAGACGGCAAGCCTGTGCGCAGCGGCCCCTGTTGGCGCTCCGCTGACCTATCACCGCCGACATATAGCACTGCCCCGACACCGACATACAAAGCGCTCCGTGAACGAACACCTCTATCTCGATGGGCAGCTTACAAAGCTCCCGGAGTATCCTCTCCGGCAGCTCTCTGGACGCAACGCCCCTGGAAAAGCCCAGCTCCCCGGCAAAGAGCATTCCCTGCCTTGTGTGCAGGGTCATCTGCGTGGAGGCGTGGAGCTCCATATCGGGGCACATCTCCCTGACTATGACAGCGAGAGCCAGGTCCTGGGTTATGAGCCCGTCCACACCAAGGCGGCAGGCTGTTCTGACGGCTTTTATGCACTCAGGCAGCTCCTTGTCGGTGATGACGGTATTTATCGCCTGATAGACCTTAACCCCGCGGATATGGCAGCGCCTGACCGCCTCTTCAAGCTCCGTTTCGGAGAAATTGGCGGCGCTCTGCCTCGCAGAGAAGCTCTCGCCCCCTAAGTAGACGGCATCGCAGCCCGTTCTGAGGGCAGCCTCCAGCGCCTCGGGAGAGCCGCAGGGAGCAAGTATCTCAGCCATTCTTCTTCCCGTAGCCGTAGCCGGTCACGTTGTTCCCACCCAGAGCATCTGAGATATCCTTGGCGATCATATCTTTGGCAGAGACCGTCTCCTCGGGAGTGAAGCTGTTGCGGAGGCGGAGCTCCTTCTGGAGCTGCTCAACCTTCTCCCGGAGCTGCTGGTTCTCCTTCTCGGCAGCCTCGGCTCTGGCCTTGGCCTTGGAGGCGTCGTCGAAATACACCTTTATCTGCGAGCGGATGTTTTCCAGGTTCGAGCGGGTCTTGTAGAGATCGTCGCAGGCCTCAAGTGCGATAAGCGCAGCCCCGTCCTGCGCGGAAAGGGTGCTCTTGCCCTTGAGCAGATCCTCCAGCCTGTGATTGAGGGCCGCAGCCAGCTCGTTGGTGTACTCCCGGCTCTCATCTGTGAGCAGCTTGTACTCCCGGTTGAATATCTTTACGGTTACTTCCTGTTTCATAATGACTTCTCCTCTCAAAAGGGTATTATTATTTTCATTATACCACATTTCACCCGCTTTGAAAAGGGATAAACGCAAAAAAATCAGAAAAATTTCCCGCTCCGGCTGTGCATTGCCGCTAACGATGATCTATCCTGCCTTAGTGTGGTCTGTTGGGGGAGACCTTTCTTCAGAAAGGTTTCCCTCAGTAGATCAGGCAGAGGGCAGGGTAAAACAACATTTGCGGCAACGCCCAGCCGAAGCGGGATATTTTTACTGCTTTTTGTTCTCACGGGCGGCAAGTCCTCATATATATTAGCAGACCGAGCCCTCTGACGATTTACGGGGGCAGAAAACGGCAAAACCTGACAGAAAGAGGGAGGATAATGTTCATCAGATCGGTAAAACTGAAAAAGCCTGCGCTGTGGCTGATCCTTGCCGCTGTGATCCTTGCGGCGGCGGTGATACTGCTTGTGGGAGCGGTGAAGAAGCCGGATAAGCCCGTTTACAGCATGAACACCGAAGCCGAGCGCCAGCGCTTCATCGAGGATATGGGCTGGAAGACCGCCGAAAAATACTCCGAGTGCAGGTCGGTGACGCTGCCCGAGGAATGGAACGAGGTCTACGAGCAGTACAACAGCCTGCAGAAGCAGCAGGGCTTCGATCTCGAAAAGTACAAGGGCAGGACGGTAGAGATCTACACCTACCCCGTCCTAAATTACGAGGGGCACACCGACAAGGACTGTATGCAGCTGACCCTTATGGTCTGCGGCGGGGAGCTCATCGGCGGAGATGTGTGCTGCACAGAGCTGGGAGGCTTTATGCAGGGGCTCAGAAAAGCAGAGTGAATGAAAAAGCCGTCCCCGGGGGGACGGCTTTCTCAAAAAGTAAGGAAAGTAAAATGAATTGAAAAAGATTAACTCGTAAGCCAGATGTTCAGAGGCTCTCCTTGATGCGGATGTAAGCCTCCATAAGCTCTACGGCGCCCGCTATCCCCGCCTTGGAGGAATTTATGCAGAGGTCGTAGTTCTTTGCCTCGCCCCACTTCATATCGGTGTAGTAGTTATAATAGCTGGCGCGGCGCTTATCCGTCTTGCGGATAAAGTCCTCCACCTTGTTTTTCTCGATGTCATAGCGCTCCAGGATCCTGCGGCGCTTCTGGGGCATCGAGCCGGTAATGAAGAAGTTGATGACATTGTCGTTGTTTTTCAGAACATAGTCGGCGCACCTTCCGACGATAACGCAGGGGCCTTTCTCGGCCAGGGAACGGATCGTCTCGAACTGTGCCAGGAATATCTTCTGATTGAGCGGGAGCTCGGGGTTTATCCTGCCGTCGGGGGTAACGGGGTAGTTGCCCATAACGAGAGAATACAGAAACGAATTAGTGTAATTCTCATCGTGCTTGACGAACAGCTCCTGAGTGATGCCGCTCTGCTTGGATGCGATCTCAAGAAGCTCCTTGTCATAGAAATCTATGCCCAGCTTTTCGGCAAGCGTCTTGCCGATCTCGCGCCCGCCGCTTCCGAACTCACGGCTTATCGTAATGATAGACTTCATAGCAGGACCTCCTTTTCCGTCACATCCGGGGCTCCTCTGAGTATATAAACATATTCTCAGCACCCTAAATTATTATAGCATATTATTTCTGATTTGTATATAATTATCCGAAAAAAACCTGCACAAATATATTTCAAAATGATTGTGCAACATTTATACAAACCACGGTTTTTCGGGGGCTTTTGTTATATCAATTATCCAAAAAACAGGACAACGGCGGTATTTCGGGGGTCCGGGGCTTCAGAAGACGAAGAGGGTCAGCATCAGCTTTATGAAACCGAAGAGCAGGAAAAGGAAGAAGGCGGTCTCATACATTATCTCCCCGGCGGCCTCAACGTCCTCGGGGGCGGCGGGCTCCTCCTCGTCGCCTATGGTGAGGAAGATGATGTTCCCGTCCTGGAAGACGCTCTTGGGGGTAAGGGATATCCCCAGGGCCGAAGCGAACACGCAGCGGCAGGGTGCCAGCACCACGGCCTGCAGCTTTTTACGGTCACGCTTATACATATCGAGGCATTCCTCAGTGGGGAAGCCCAGGATGTTTGCGGGCAGCACCGACACGAAGGCCGCTATATGGGCGGGGACGAGATCCAGCACCGTCCAGAGCTTATGCACAGCCGTTCCGAAGTCGTCGGAGGCGCTGCTGCGGACGGAATATGTTCTGCGGAGTATGGATACCGTTCGGTAGAAGATGCCTCCCAGCCCTCCGAATATGGCAGTATAGAACAGCACGCCCGCCACGTTATCGGCGGTGCAGTCGGCGGCATACTCCACGCCGCGCCTGATAAGCTCGTCCTCGGTCATATCGTCACAGCGGAAGCCGGTGAGCTTGGCCAGGCTTATCCGCACCTGTTCCGTCCTGCCCGTTTCCAGGGCTCTGGCGAGGCGGTCGAGCCCACGCTTCTTGCCCACCATAGTGAAGGAGGCCCAGGCCAGGTAGTAATCTATCGCCAGCGCCAGCACCGGCGAGGCGGAATAGAGCAGCCAGATCAGCACGCCGGGTATCCCGACGAAGATCATCAGCGAGACCAGCAGCAGCACGAGACCTGCCATCCGGTGAGCCTCGGAATTGTTCTGGTAGCTGCGTTTGAGGTGCTTCTCTATCCACATCAGCAGCCTCGGCACCGAGTTCTCGGGATTGAGTATCCCCGGGGGCGAGCCTACGGTTATATTAAGAGCAAAGCCCGCGCAGAGCGCGGCAAAGGTGTTCATCAGCATTCGGACTTATCCTTTCATTCAATGCACAATTCACAATGCACAATGCACAATGAATGTATCGCCTGCGGCGATGTATCTGCAATAGCTTTACGGAAGACCGCACATATTGTATTATACCACACTCTCCCGAGGATTTCAAGTCCCCGGGGGAGTGCTTTTTCCGCAGGATATCTGTCGGCTATACACAAAACAAAAGCGGAAAGCATAACGCTCTCCGCTTTATGTCATTTCAGACTTTCAGCCATGCGCAGGCGATGTCCAGCGCCTCGTAGAGGCTGCCGCGCTCGGTCATCTTGACGATGGCCTCTGTGGGGGGGATGTTGATGTCGGTGGCCATCTTTCTGAGGCGCACCTTGTTGGCAACGTCGATCTCGCCCTTTTTCTCGGTGCCGAGTATCTCGATCATTACCACGAACTCATCATACATATTCCCGAAATAGATTACATTTCCCTTCCTTACCAGGGGCATACCCTTGTAAGTGAAGAACGGTGACTTCTTATCTGCCATTTCAAGCATCTCCTTTTCGATCCGCACTCGGGCGGAGAATCATATCTTGTGCCGGCTAGCCGGCGGGTCTGCGGGGGAACCCAATGAATATACTAACAAGTCCCTCCCGCGAAAGCTGTCGCAATTCTTACGGCGTTTCTCTGATTTCCTCGCCTCTGTCGAGACGGGCGATATTCTCGATGAAGGTGTCGGTCCAGCGGGACTGGAGCCTGTAGGACGGTCTGCCGTTGACCGCCGCGATGACGCGCCTTGAGCTGTCCTTGTAGAACTCGATCTTGTCGCCGCCCTCATCGGTGCGGATGACCTCGATGGTCAGGAAGGGCTCGCCCTCCACGCCGTCGAAGTAGATCTCCTTGGTCGGGAACGAGAGCAGGTACTTATAAAGCCCCTTGAACAGATCGACGCTGACGTCGGTGCCGTTCTTCTTGACCCAGTAGACCTCGCTCTCCTCCTCATCGGCGCTGAGAGTGTAGTCGTGGAGCTCGCCGTTAGCGGTGACCTTTACCTCACACACATCGAATATCTTGTTGGAGGTCATCATCGAAACGATATCTCCCGGCAGGAAGGTCGCCCAGGGCAGCGAATCCGCAGGTATCTCCCAGATGCAGTCCTCGCCCGCCATTCCTTCGGTCATACAGTAGTAGGAGCCGATCTCGTCGATATCGACGCCCTCATCGTTCTGCCTGTATATGGGCTTGCCGATGATGAGGGTGAATTCCTCGTTGGAGTTCTTGTAGTGTACTCTGGCGGTGGGGTCGGTGATGCCGTACTCCTCCTTCTGCTCATCGGTGGGGAACACCGCCTCGCAGCGTCCCGCCGAGAGGTTGAACAGCCCGTGAGTCACATCTCCCGAGGTGGTGATGTTCAGGTGTGAGAATATGGGCTCCACCATTACCTGGGAAGAAATGACCTGCTGCTCCTCCGAGATATCCTCAAAGGCGAGGGTGTAGCCCAGATCCTTCCGCTCGACCTCCAGCCTGCCGTAGCTTTCGTCGGTCTGTGATCCGAACAGCGAGAGCTGCACCAACTCCTCCTTGCGTCCGATCATATCCGAGAGGCAGGTCTCCAGCACCATATAGACGGTGTTCTTCCCGCTCTCACGGAAATAGCGGTAGCGCTTCTTGGTGGAAATGTCTCCGATCTCGAAGCTGCGCTCGGTGCCGTCCGAGAAGGTAACGGTGAAGCTTGCAGCCGGCTCGTCGAGGCCGAACTTTGAAAGATCCTGAGCATTCTCCTCAACGGTCTTGTAAGCCTCAAGTGAGGCCAGGTCCTCAACGATGCCTGCGATCTTGGAGGAATTCTGATTTATACCGGTGAGCTCCTTAATGTTGAACTCGCTCTTGCCGGAGCTGGGACGCTCCAGGAAGTATCCGCCCGACTCGTTTTGGACGCTCACGGAGGTTATGGCCTTGGCATCCACATTGATGAGGGAGAGGTTCTCGGCCTCATCGGGGACGCTTGCCACCACCTGCGAGGAGCTGTCGTCGGTCTTGGTGCCGGGGTCCTTGCCTGTGAGCTCCAGGACGGCGAGGGTGCCGCCCAGGGCAGCCACCACTACTCCTCCTATTATTATACCCTGTAATTTCTTGTTCATCGCTCCACCCTTATCTGTTCTTTCTTCTCAGCCAGATCACTCCGCCGACGATAAGAACTATGGCAGGAATGATAAGGATGAACGTCCACTGGAGGATAGACCTCTGTCTGGAGGTGATGTCGAATACATTGCCCGCAATGACCTTGGGCTCGATAACGATGCCGCTCCTGGTCTTGCCGGTAACGCCGTTGAGCAGGCTCAGGACATACTCGCGGTTATTGAACTGCGGGTAGCTGAGGTAGCGGTCGTCCAGAGTCTCCACCGCGCCGTAGACCACGATATTGCTGTAAGTGCCGTGACCGTCCTCGCTGGAGAACACAGCCTTTGAGGCAACTGCGGTATAGATCTGCTTGCCCTTGCCTATGGTCTCGCCGGTCTTGCTGTCGAGGATATAGGCGTTATCCGATGAGGTAACATAAGCCTCGGTGCCGTTGAAGCCTCTCTCGTCAAAGAGCAGCTTGATGGGGCGGGACATACAGTTGAGCAGCACGGGAGCCTCGGTGGAAACATCCTGCCTGAACTGTGAGGATACCTGATCGGTCAGCGTATAGTAGGGGAAGGTGTAGTAATGGTCGCCGTTCTGCTCGCATACCACGCCCTTGCCGATCTCGATGCCGTACTCCGCCAGGAACTCGTCGAAGTTGGGGGTATCGCCCTGGGTCACGGAAGCGCAGTAGAGCATCTGCTTGCCCATAGCGCCGTTGTTGTCCAGGAACTTATCAATCTTCTCGATCTCCTCGGGGAGGTAATCCACCTTGGGAGCCGCAGCGATGATCAGCGATGCATCCGAGGGGATCTCCTCGGTGGTGATGTCGATGGTCTTTACGAAATAGCCGTTGGCTTCCAGCAGCGTGCTGAGATAGTAGAGCTCGTTAGCCTCCTGACGCCCGGTGAGGAACACCGCGGTGGTGGGGGTGGGGTCGGTAACTGCCATCAGCGCCGACATGAACGCCTCGTCAGCGCGGGAGCCGTCGATGTAGGGGGCAAAGCTCTGCATAACCCTGACCTCACCGTACATCGTGATGTAGTTATCCATAGTCATATGGATCTGGTTTATATAGTCCAGCAGCTCGTCGCTGAACTTGACCAGATCGGTGAGTCTTACTCTTCTCGTCCTCTTGACCGTATCGGTGGGATTGGTCTCGAACATTATCCCGTACTGGGAGACATTCTCGGTGCCGTAATCAGCCACGATATCGGGGTTGGAGTCGATCTCAACAAAGCGGAAGTCGATCCTGCTGTTGTATTTCTTATAGGTCTTGAGCACCTCCAGCGACTGGACAGTATAGTCCGAGAGGGCTCTGAACTGATCCTCGGTAGCGAAGATGGTTACGAGAACATCGGTGTCGATATTCTTGATATATTCCTCCGACTGCTCGGAGATGGAGTATTTCTTCTCCTTGGTGAGGTCAAAGGTCAGCGGGTAGCGGTCAAAGAGCACCGTAGCTATGACGTTTACCAGCACCACCGCCGCAATGAACACGATAGTGAGTATGGTGGACTCCATACCGTGCTTGAGCACCTTGGCGTTGGTCTTTGCCTTTTCCTTTTTCTTTACGGGCTCATCCTCGTCCTCTTCCTCGTCCTCGGGAGCCTTGCTCTTTTTGAGGGTGCCTTCCTTCTGGGCCTTGACGGCATCCTTAAGGAGATCGCCTATGGGAGCCGAGACCTTTTCGGCAGGCTTTTCAGCCTCAGCCTCCGTCTCGGGAGCGGAGGAGCTTACCTTCTCCTCCTCGGGGGTGTTTTCCCCGGTCTTGTTCTTCTTATCCGACACAGTGATCCTCCTCCCTTAAGCCCAGCGGCGTTTTTCAAGCACCCTGACCGTCAGGAACAGGAATACCACCATCGCGCTGATGAAGAACAGCGCGTTCGACATATCGAAAAGTCCGTAGGTGAAGCCTACATATCTCTCCCAGAAGGAGAGCTTCTCAAAGATCATCGGCATGAGCTCGCCCTTGGCGGCGAACACTCCGAACACCAGCATAGCGATAAAGCCGAAGATCAGCACTCCCGCCTTTTTGCCGAAGAGGAAGAATATACCCAGCGTCAGGCCTATGACAAGGGCTTCGGTGATGACCGTCCTCCACACAGGGCCCAGGTCGGGCATAAGATCCTCGATGAAATCCGAGGGGATGACCTCGCCGATAGTAGTCAGCATATAGAGAGCGATCAGGGCGATAAAGCTGATGACCGCCGATACCACCTGATTTTCGGTCAGGGACGAGAAGAATATGCCCACGGCAATGAATGCGCCGCCCACCAGCACAAGTCCTACGATGTTGCCGAAGATAACGCTCCAGTCGGGAGCAGCGAAGGCGGATACCACGATGGCATATACCAGCGTGATGGCAACGCCCAGGATGTAAATGAGGAATGCCGCCAGGAACTTGCCCGCAACTATGCCGCCCAGGCTTACGGGAGCCGTCAGCAGGCACTGATCGGTCTTGTTCTTCTTATCCTCGGAAAGAGTTCTCATGGTGAGTATGGGGATAAGGACTATCAGGATTATCATAAGCTGCTGGAACAGCCCGTCCATTTTGGTGGTGCTGTACTGCAGGGCGTTGGAGGCAAAGCTGAAGGCCGAGAAGGCGTAGAATGCCGCTAAGAATATATACCCGATAGGCGAGGTGAAATAGGATAGGGTCTCTCTTCTGAATACTGCTCCCATCAGTCCTCACCTCCGTCCCCGATACCGTCGCCCATAGTAAGGCGCAGGAAGATATCCTCGAGCGAGAGCTCGCTCGATTTCATTTCAAGAATTATAAAGCCCCTGTCGGCGCAGCGGGTAAAGAGCTCGCGCCTGATGTCGGAGCCCTCCTTGGCTTCGATGCGGTATTCCCACACCGCAGCATCGTGCTTGGCGCCGATATCAACTGTCTCCACATCCTTGATGCCCTCGATCAGCTTGACTACCTTGTCCTGATCCCCCTCGATCCTCACCGTCAGGCGGTGGTCGGAGGAGAGCTTCTTTGAAAGGTTGTCCTCGGTATCGTCAGCCACGATCCTGCCCTCGTTGATGACCACGATCTTATCGCAGACCGCCTGCACCTCGGAGAGTATATGCGAGGAAAGGATGACCGTATGGTTGCGCCCCAGCTTCTTGATCAGAGTTCTGATCTCGATGATCTGCTTGGGGTCGAGACCTACCGTAGGCTCATCGAGTATCAGCACGTTGGGGTTGCCCACCAGCGCCTGCGCCAGCCCGACTCTCTGCCGGTAGCCCTTTGAAAGGTTCTTTATCAGACGGTTGTAAACGTGCTCGATCTTTACCAAGCTGCAAATATCCTTAAGATGAGTGTTCCGGGGCAGCTTGCACTTTTTCAGGTCGTATATGAAGCAGAGATACTCCTTGACCGTCATATCCAGATAGAGCGGCGGCAGCTCGGGCAGGTAGCCGATCTTGGATTTGGCCTTTATCGGGTCCTCCAGGATGTCTATGCCGTCGATGAGCGCCTTGCCTGAGGTGGATGAGATATACCCGGTCAGGATATTCATAGTGGTCGACTTTCCGGCGCCGTTGGGCCCCAGGAAGCCAAGTATCTCTCCGTCCTCGGCTCTGAATGAGATGTTGTTTACAGCCTTTTTGTCACCGTAGTGCTTTGAAAGGTTCTGCACCTCGATCATTGTCCTTATTCCTCCCTTGCGGACAGAGCCCGCGAAAATATTCCCATTGTAAAGCCTATCACCCAATTGTGAAAAGCAGGTGACAGCCTTGAAAAAATCAGCCGTTAATTGCCAGATCAGACCTTGCAGCCTCCTCGGTATCCCTGGCGATCTGCCGGCGCAGCTCCTCCTCCGAGGAGAATTTCTGCTCGGGTCTGATAAACCTCTCCAGCCCCACCCGGACGGTCTTGCCGTAGAGGTCGCCGTTGAAGCCGATTATATATGTCTCCGCCAGTGGGACGCTCGCGTTCCCCACCGTCGGCTTGACGCCTATGTTGGTAACACCCGTATAGGTCCTGCCCTCCGCCTTGACGGATGAGCAGTAGACCCCGAACCTGGGCACGGTAACGCCTCTGGGGAGCAGTTGGTTCACGGTGGGGAAGCCCCACTTCCTGCCCAGCTCGCTGCCGTGGATGACCGGCTCGCGGTAGCCGAAGCGGTAGCCCAGCAGCTCGTTTGCCCGAAGCAGCTCTCCCTGACGGATATGCTCCTTTATCACCGTCGAGCTGACGGTCTCGCCCCGGAGAGCCAGCTTGTCCAGCACGATAGCCTCAAAGCCGTATTCCTCACCCAGACGGGCCAGCAGCTCCGCATTGCCCTGAGTGCCCTTGCCGAAGCGGAAATCCTTCCCGCAGACGGCATAGCGGCAGTTGAGCCTGCCTGCCAGCACCCGCCTGACGAAATCCTCGGCGGTCATATCCCGCATCTCGTCAAAGGAGGGGGAGCAGACGTAGTCCACACGCCTCTGGGATATCCTCCGCAGCTTTTCGGCATCGGTCAGCAGCCTTTCGCTGCCCTTGTTGACCACCGTATCCGAGCGGAAGGTGAACACCGCCGAGCCTAAGCCCTCCCCGCTTAAGGAGACCGCTCTGTCGATGACCAGCCTGTGCCCCAGATGCACTCCGTCGAACACGCCCAGAGCCACCGCTGTCCTTTCGGGCAGGGGGTTATATTCGGTTGTGATATCCTTCATCATATCACCGCTTTAATGCTCAGTAAAAATTCTTCACCGCTCTGACAACGCCCTCCGCCGGGACGACCCTTGCCAGCCCCAGCAGCCCTCCGCCGCAGCCGATGACGCAGAAATCTTTATCATAGCTCCTGCTTATACCTACCTGCTCGCAGCCCAGCTTGACGCCGTTTTTATACATCGCGGTGCAGTGCTCATCGAGCCTCACCCTTGTGTACCCCTCAAAGACTGTCAGCAGAGGCCGCAGTGCGGTCTCAAGAGGTATCTCCCCCAGCTGCTCCATAGTGAAGCAGTCCTCAAGGTCAAAACCCGCAGCCGACACTCTGCACAGAGAGGTCATAGCCCCGCCGCAGCTCAGCGCCGCGCCGAGGTCGTGGATTATGGTCCTGATATACGTCCCCTTTGAGCAGCTGATATACAGCCTGCCCTCCCGGGTGCTTTCGTTATACTCTGTAAGCTCCGCCTTGTAGACGGTTATCCTTCTTGGCTCACGCTCCACCTCTTTGCCCTGACGGGCCAGGTCGTAGAGCCTCTGCCCCCCGACCTTCACAGCGGAATACATGGGCGGCAGCTGCATTATCTCACCCCGGAAGCCTTCCAGCGCCGTAAGCACCAGCGCCTCCGAGACCTTATCCCCGCACTCGGTGATCACCTTTCCGGTGATGTCCTGGGTATCGGTGGAGAGCCCCAGCCGGAACCCCGCCTCGTAAGCCTTGTCGCTGTCGGGGAGTATGTCGCAGGCCTTGGTGGCCTTGCCTACGAATACGGGCAGCACCCCCGTTGCCATAGGGTCAAGGGTCCCCGCGTGGCCGAGGCGCCTGATATGCAGTATCCCCCGCAGCTTGGCTATCACGTCAAAGGAGGTCCAGCCCTCCGGCTTAAATACCGGCAGCACGCCGCAGAGCTCTGTCTGCTCGCTCACAGTCCGAGCCTCCCGACTGCCTCCATTACCTTCTCGCGCACCTCATCAAGAGTTCCGCGTATCTCGCAGCCCGCAGCGCGGATATGTCCGCCGCCGCCGAACTGCCGGCAGAATGCGGAAGCATCAAGGGTCTCGGTGGTCCTGACCGAGAGCTTGTAGACCTGCTCGTGGCGCTGCCTGATGGTGATGCCTATCTCGACGCCCTCAACGGAAAGGGGTATGGAAGCCATTCCCTCGAACTCCGCAGGCTCGATGCCGCAGCTGTCCATCATCTCGGTGGTCAGCACGATGACTGCGCACTTGTCGCCGCAGAAGAACTCCATATTATCGGTGGCGAAGTTCTCCGCCTGGATCCTGCCCTTGCTCTTGATATCGAACATCTTCCTGTTTACCACAGAGAAGCCGAAATCGTATTTTATCAGCTCCGAAGCCGCGATATGCGCCTCGGGGATGGTGTTCTCATACTTGAAGCAGCCGGTATCGGTGGCGATGCCCGTATAGAGGCACATTGCGATATGGCTGTTTATCGGCCTGCCCATCAGCTTGAAGAGCTCGTAGAGTATCAGGCAGGCAGCCGAAGCTCTGCCGTCAACGTAGCTCTCTTTTGCATAGTATTTGTTTGAGATATGGTGGTCGATACAGAGGTCGATCATACCCTCCCCCGCATACCTGGCAAGACCGCTGCCCAGCAGGTTGGTGTCGGCTATATCCACCGCGATGACGCACTGCTCCTCAAACTCCTGGGGCTCACAGCCCATGTACATGAAGCTGTACCTGTCGGGGAAGCCTTCGCCGTTAAGGACGTTGGCCTTCTTGCCCATCCTCCTGAGATATTCGCATAGGGCAAAGCCCGCTCCCAGCGTATCTCCGTCGGGGCTCTTGTGGGTCAGTATCGTATAGCAGTCATGCTCTTCAAGGTATTTGCCGATCTGTTCAAGTTCCATCTGATACCACTTCCTGTTTGTTACAGTTTAAAAAACCTCTTAGTATTCTCCAGAAGCCGGGCTTTGAGCTCCTCTTCGGGTATGCCCTTGTACCTTGCCAGCTCCGCCGCAACGTAGACTATGTTCTGCGGGAGGTTCACCCTCCCCAGACCCTTCACGTTTCTGGGGGTAAGATAGGGGGCGTCGGTCTCGATCATCAGCCTGTCTGCGGGGATATGCTTTACCGCCTCCCGCAGCGCTTCGGCTCTCCTGTCATCACAGATCCAGCCGGTTATGCCGATATGAAAACCCATATCAAGGTACTTCTTCACTTCTCCGGCGGTGCCTGTAAAGCAGTGTACCACCGATCTTTTGCAGAGCTCCTCATGCCCCTCGAAGGACTTCACCAGCTCCTCAAAAGCGTCCCGCTCGTGGAGGAACATGGGCAAGCCCGTTTCCTCCGCCAGCTCTATCTGCCTTTTAAGACAGTCAAGCTGGTTTTCTACGGTCGAGAACATCCTGTTGTAGTCAAGGCCGCACTCGCCTACTGCCACCACTCTCTCCTGAGAGTAAAGCTCCCGGAGCCTTTTGAAGTCCTCGGGACGGGCCCTGTCGGCGTCGTGAGGGTGGATACCCGCCGTAGCGTAGCAGTTCCTTGTGCGGACGAACCTTGCCGCCGCCTCGCTGCTTTTCATATCCGCGCCGGTTATGATAAACTGCACTCCCGCCTCGTGAGCCTCTCTCATTATCCTCTCCGGCTCACGAAACTGCGAGCAGAACAGGTTGAGCCCGATGTCTATATACTCAGGCTTCATCGCTTTCTTCGTCCCCGTCATCGGTGCCGGCTTCGGAAGCTCCGAGCCTTCTCAGCTTCTCGGAGATCCTTGCGGAGTATTCCGCGGAATCGTCCGCTACGAATTTCAGGTCGGGAGCCTTCCTGAGCTTCAGCACGTTCGAGATCTCCCTTTTCAGAAAGCCCGAGGCGCTCTCGAAGCCCTTGACGGCTTCCTTTGCCCTGTCAAAGCCCTCCAGGCTCGATATATACACCTTGCAGAAGCTGCCGTCGCCCGCGACCTCGCACCTGACGACCGTGAGCAGCTCTCCGCCGTTTATCCTCGGATCCTTGAGGTCTCTCATCTTGCCCGAGATTATCCTGCGTATGTCCTCGGACATACGCCCAGCCTTAATGCCTGCCATTATTTCTCCTTTATTCTTTCCCATTCCTCTCTGGTGAGGACGAATACCGAGGTAAGGCCGTTAACGCCGTCCTCATACCCGCCCGCCGGCCGGCAGCCGTAGGAAAGCGCCGTCCTTGCAGAGGGAAGGTTTGTGTTCTTCATATACGAATATACTGCCCCGAAGGGCGTGTTTTCAAACGTCCAGTCCCGCACTGCGCGGGCAGCCTCGGAGGCATAGCCTCTCCGCTGACAGTCCCGCCTGATGTGGTAGCCTATCTCGGGCCTTATAACGCCGCCGATCTCCTGCATAGTGAGCCCGCAGTCGCCGATCAGCTCCCCCGTTTCTCTGAGGCATACCGCCCACAACCCGAAGCCGAAGGTGCGGTAACGCTCTTTGTTTCGCTCTATCCAGCTCCGCACCCGCGCCTCATCAAAGGCACAGGGGTAGTGCTTCATATTGTCCGGGTCGCCCAGCACTCTGAAAAGCGCCTCAAGGTCCTCTCCGGTCATTTCCCGCAGGATGAGCCTGTCCGTACAGATCATAGCCACATATTCATCCCGGCACCCTCTTCACCCTGAGGACGGGTGTTGAAGCCGAAGCGCTGGTAGAAGCTCTCTCTGCCGTGGCCTGCCATAAGGTAGAGCTTGATCTTCCAGCCCTCCTTCTTCTCGGCTCTGAGCCTGTCGATGAGCCTCTGCACCATAGCGGTGGCTATCCCGTTATGGCGGCACTTCTCCGTCACAATAACATCGGTCAGGAAAGCGCAGTAGCAGCCGTCCCACAGGACTCTCGCCATCCCCACGACCTCGCCGTCAAGGATCGCAGCAACGCCCGCAAAGGTATGATCAAGCCCTGCCTGAGCCTGTTCGACAGGCAGCTCTGCCCATTTGACCTCCGCCCGGAGGCGCAGAAAGTCCTCCACGGGTATGGTGTCGCTGAATATGACTTTGCTTTCGGGCATACCTGTCCCTCCCGTTTATCAGAACTGGTCGTCGTTGAGCTTCACATAGGAGCAGTCGGCGGTCTTGAAGGTGAGCCTGTCGGCCTCGTCCTCCGACTGCGCGATGACGAACTCGTTTTTCTCATAGCTGTAAAGTATGCCGATAAAATCCCGCTCGCCGTCTACCGGCCTTATGGTGCGTACCCGCACCTCGTCGCCTATGCAGGCGAGGAAATGCTCGGGTCTGCGCAGATCGCGGCCCAGGCCGGGGCTCCCGACCTCTAAGATATAGCTCTGCTCTATGGGGTCTTTTTCGTCCAGGAGCTTGTTGAGGGGACGGGTCATGGCCTCACAGTCGTTCATATCAACGCCGCCGTCCTTGTCGATCAGCACCCGGAGATACCAGCTTGCGCCCTCCTTCTCGAACCTTACGTCCCAGAGGAAGAGACCCAGCTCGTCGCAGAGGGGCTCTGCAAGCTCTCTTACCTTGTCAGCAGTATTCATTATTCCTGATATTCCTCCATACGGTAGGCCTCGAAGATATCGCCTTCCTTGATGTCGGTGAACTTCTCCAGAGTGATGCCGCACTCATAGCCCTCGGCGACCTCCTTGACGTCGTCCTTGAAGCGCTTGAGGGAGGACATCTTGTCGTCGGCGATGATGATGCCGTCACGCACAACTCTGATAAGATCGTTTCTGCCGATCTTGCCGGAGAGCACATAGGCACCCGCAACGTTTCCGACGTTGGAGATCCTGTAGACCTGTCTTACCTCTACTCTTGCGGTATCGGTCTCGCGGAACTTGGGTGCGAGCATACCCTTCATAGCGGTGGTTATCTCCTCGATAGCATCGTAGATTATCCTGTAAAGGCGGATATCCACGCCGTCTCTCTCGGCGTTCTCCTTGGCAACGGGGTCGGGTCTTACATTGAAGCCGACGATGATCGCGTTGGAGGCATTGGCCAGCATAACGTCGCTCTCGTTTACGGCACCTACCGCACCGTGGATAACTCTTACTCTTACCTCGTCGTTGGAGATCTTCTCCAGGCTCTGCTTTACAGCCTCTACCGAGCCCTGAACGTCCGCCTTGACGATGATAGGCAGCTCCTTCATCTCGCCCTCGCTGATCTGGCTGAAGAGGTTGTCAAGAGTTACCTTGCTTGCCTTCTTGAACTCCTCCTCCTTAGCCTGATGACGTCTCTGCTCAACAAGCTCTCTTGCCAGCTTCTCATCGGCAACGGCATTGAAGGTATCGCCGCTCATAGGGACCTCGGCAAGGCCCGTGATCTCAACAGGTGTGGAGGGGCCCGCCTTGTCTATCTTGTGACCCTTGTCGTTGGTCATTGTTCTTACTCTGCCCACAGCGGTGCCTGCGATGATGACATCGCCTGCGTGGAGCGTACCGCCTTCAACGAGTACGGTAGCAGTCGGGCCCTTGCCCTTATCCAGCTTGGCCTCGATAACGGTACCCTTTGCCGCTTTGTTGGGGTTGGCGCGGAGCTCCTTGACCTCGGCTACCAGCAGGATGTTCTCAAGCAGGTCGTCGATGCCCATACCGGTCTTTGCGGATACGGGTACAGCGATAACGTCGCCGCCCCATTCCTCTACTACGAGGCTGTGCTCGGTGAGCTCCTGCTTTACTCTCTCGGCGTCGGCGCCCTCCTTATCCATCTTGTTGATGGCAACGATGATGGATACTCCGGCTGCCTTGGCATGGTTGATGGACTCAACGGTCTGGGGCATGATGCCGTCATCTGCGGCAACAACGAGGATGGCGATATCGGTGATATTCGCACCTCTTGCTCTCATAGCGGTGAATGCCTCGTGACCCGGGGTGTCCAGGAAGGTGATCTTCTTGTTCTTGTAATATACCTGATAAGCGCCTATATGCTGGGTGATGCCGCCGGCCTCACCCTCAGCAACATTGGCGTTCCTGATGCGGTCGAGGATAGAGGTCTTGCCGTGATCGACGTGACCCATAACTACTACGACGGGGCATCTCTCCTCCAGATCCTCCTCGGAATCCTGCTCGTCGGTGATGAGCCTCTCCTCGATGGTGACGATGACTTCCTTCTCCACCTTTGCGCCCAGCTCCTCGGCAACGAGTGCAGCGGTGTCAAAGTCGATGGTCTCGTTTATCGAAGCCATAACTCCGAGACCCATCAGCTTCTTGATGACCTCGGTAACAGTAACCTTCAGCCTTGTAGCCAGCTCGGATACCACGATCTCGTCGGGGATAAGTACCTTGAGCTGCTGCTTTCTGGCCTTCTCCAGCTCGAGACGACGCAGCCTCTCCTTCTCGGTCTCGGCCTCGCGCTTTCTGGCACCCTGGTTCTGCTGCTTCTTGTACTGCTGAGACTTCTGGGTGAGCTTCTGCTTCTTCTGGAAGTTCTCCTTGCTGCGGTTCTGCTTGGTGTTGGCAAGGTTATCGTATTTCTCGTTGTACTTATCCAGCTCGACATAGCTGCCTCTGGTATCCACGTTCTTGCCGCCGCGGGTCTCGTTGGCCTCGGAGACGGTATAGCCCTCGTCGGCACCCGACTTCGAGCCGCCGATAACGGTCTTGACGCCGTGCTCCTGCTTCTTGGCAGCCTTCTTGGGCTCCTTTCGCTTCTCGGGCTTCTTTTCCTCTGCCTTTACGGGCTCGGGCTTCTTCTCTGCGGGCTTCTGCTCCTGCTTTGCGGGCTGCTCCGCAGGCTTTTCCTCCTTGGGGGGCTCAGCCGGCTTCTCGGCCTCCTTCGCAGGCTTCTTGACGGTCTTCTGCTTGCGCTCGGGCTCGCCCTCAGGCCTTACGTTGTTGGCAAAGAAAGCATCGAAGCTCTCCACCTGATTGTTCAGAGTAAAGTAATCCAGAACATAGCTGACCTCCTCGGGGGTGAGGGCCGAGACGGTCTTCTTGGGCTCGCCGCCCAGCGCCGCCAGACACTCCACCAGCTGACTGCTCGTCAGCTTGAGATCCTTAGCCAGCTCGTTCAGTTTATATTTCTTAATTGCTGCCATTAGTCAAGTTCCTCCATTCGATCTGTATCCGCGGTCGGGAGCTTTGTGAGCCCCTCGGCGCAGCTTTTGGCGAAGCCCTTGTCGGTCATCGCTATGATGCCGCTCCGCTTGCCCAGCGCCGTCCCTATCTCGTCCATCGTCATACCGAGGTCGTAGAGCGGGACGCCGTATCGCCCGCAGTAGTATTTCATTTCCTTCAGGCTTTTCTCCGAAAGGTCGCTGGCTGTGAACACGCTCACCGCAGCGCCGCTGCGGCAGCCGTCCTTTGCAACATCCATACCCAGCGTGAGCCTTCCCGCCTTCAGGCACATGGTCAGCAGACCCGTTTTATTCTTCTTCACTGAGCTCCGCCTCCATGCTGTCGTAAACAGCGTCATCTATACGGCACTCAAAGCTCTTTTCAAATCTTCTTGCCTTGCGCGCCTTTCTGAAGCACTCGATGTCCTTACATATATATGCGCCCCTGCCTGCCTTTCTGCCGGTAAGGTCCAGGGATATCTCCCCCTCCTTGCTCTTTACAGCGCGGATGAGCTCCTTTTTCGGCTTCATCTCGCCGCAGCCCAGGCACATCCTCATGGGGATCTTCTTCTGCTTCATAGCTTATTCCTCTTCGTCATCTCCGGGGACGGGATCCTCGGGCAGGATGTCGATCCTGTAGCCTGTAAGACCCGCAGCCAGCTTGGCGTTCTGTCCCTTGTTGCCTATTGCCAGCGAGAGCTGATTGTTGGGAACGACCACCTTGCATTCCCTGATCTCCTCGTCCTCGTAGACCTCAACGCTCCTGACCTCGGCGGGAGCCAGGGCCTTTGCGATGAACTCCTCGGGATCCTCGCTCCAGGGGATGATGTCGATCTTTTCTCCCTTGAGCTCGTTTACTATGGCGGTGATCCTTGACTTGGCAGGTCCGATGCAGGCGCCTATGGCATCAACGTTGGGATCGTTGCTGACAACGGCGATCTTGCTCCTCGAGCCGGCGACTCTCGAGATCGCCTTGACCTCTACGATGCCGTCTGCGATCTCGGGGATCTCTCTTTCAAAGAGCCTCTTGACCAGCTCGCGGTGAGTTCTCGAGATCCTGATCGAGGGCTTCTTGTCGGGCTGGGAAACGCCCACCACATAGACCTGTATAACATCTCCCGGCTTGAGCACCTCACCGGGTATCTGTTCTTTTCTGATGAAATATACCTCGTTCTTGTCGATGGTGACTACCGCATTGAGGGTAGCGGGCTCCACCTTCTGAACTGTTGCGGGCACGCACTCAAAGACCTTGTCCTTGTACTGCTCGATGAGCTTATCTCTCTCAAAGCTCTTGATCTCGTGCTTGATGGACTGCTTTGCGTTCTGCGCGGCTACTCTGCCGAACTTGGCGGGGTTGAGCTTGATCTCGGCGGTACCCCCCACTCTTGCTCTCTTGGAGAGGGTCCTTGCCTCGTCGAGGCTGATCTGGTTATCGGGATCCTCGGGCTCACCCTCGACGATCTCCTTTAAGATCTTCATCTCGAACTTGCCGGTCTCGGGGTCGATCTCCACGGCGATGTTCTCGCAGTTGGGATAATCCTTTTTGATAGCCTTCATTATTCCCGAGCGGACTGTTTCGATGAGCGTATCCGCCTCGATGTCGTTCTCCTTAGCCAGCAGGCCAAGCGCCTCAAAAAACTCCTTGTTCATTTTTCTCAACCAATCCTTTCACGGCAGGGCTTGCCTGCTCTGTTATCTTTACTTTTCCCTTACCGGGGGGGATATATCGGCGGTGCCGCCAATAAAAAAGGCCGGAATTTTTTGTTTCCAGCCTTTCTCCTATATCATACACAAGTATAACACGCTTCAGCGGGTTTTTCAAGGGGTAAAGGCTGATTTTTAACGAAAATTTGTTAATTTTTCGTAAACTAAGCCTTATCCTTGCTCTCATCCGCCTTTTCGGTGCTCATTATCGAGCCCCGGTTCTTGCGGATGCCCTCGGCGAAATCTATCGGGAGGGTGAAAAGCACGCCGGTATTCGGCATCGAAAGATCGCCGACGGTGCTGTAAATGACCTTTCTGGCTATCTCCAGCTGATCGTCCCTGATGACGGAGAAGATCGTTCTGTTATCGTCGCTGCCGGCGGCGCTGAAAAGCGCTCTGATGGAAGCGCTGACAAAGGAGCTGTCCAGCTTCGAGAGGGTCATTGCCATTCCGGAGGATTCGATGATCGTCGCTCCGCCTATACCCGCCGCAGAGAGCCCCTCCAGCAGATATTCCAGCGAATCGAGCTTATTCAAGATCATGACCATCAGCTTCAAGCCAAGGACCTCCCGTCATTCGATGATTTCTTCCGCACTCTGTTCCACAGGTGTGCTCACGGCCTTATAGCCGTATATCTCCAGCAGCTCATTCTTGAAGGTGGAGGAGACGGTAAACTTGGTGGTATCCTCCCACACGCCATCGGGCTTCTTGAGCAGGACGGGCTTCAGGTTGCGGTCGAGCATTTCCAGAATACTGTCCTTATTCTCTCTGTACTTGGCGGAGGTGTAGTTGGTGCCGCTCTCCGAGAACAGCTTGGAGAAGTAATTATCCAGCGAATTTCTTGTAGCGCTGGGCTGCTGGAAGGCATTGTTTATCAGCTGTGTCAGAACAGAGCCCAGCAGCTCCAGGTTCTCGGCTCTTCCGCCGGAGAACACATCGGCGGCAAGCAGCGTGATAGCCTGCTTACCGGATATCGTAACGGCTACGCCGGCACGGTAGGAGATATCGTCCTCATCGTTTTTCTCGGAGAGGCGGTAGAGCTCCTCCTGGGGGGTGAATATAACACCTCCGATAAGGTCGTAGACGTCCTCAAAGGTGGCGTCGCTGACCGTGGTATAATAATCTATGCTGATATCGAGAGTCTTCTCAACAGCCTGTTTAAGGGTCTTGGGGCCGCCGGAGGCATAGATATCCTTGAAGATGCTTCCTGTTGAGCTGCTGACCGTCTGGGCGGGGAGGGGTACGACTATGACCCTGTTCTCCTCGGGGACGAACTTTACCACAGCCAGATCGGCAAGACCGCCTAAGCGGTTGACTCTGGAAAACATTATGCTGAAGCTCTTATCGACATAGACCTCCGAGCTTTCATCCTCGGTGTGGGTGATAGTGAGCTTTTTCACCAGCTGATACGCCACGAACCCGAACACCGCCATAAACACCAGCAGCGTAGTAAAATACACCAATGCCACAGGTGCCTGGGATCTCTTTTTCTTAGCCTTGCCCATTTGTCTTTACTCCTTTATGTTCGCCGCGCATCGGCGGAGTTATTCATTATCCAGATAGAATATCGGGTTGCCGTCCAGCTTTATGAGGCGGCAGTCGAGACCGGCGTTCTGAGCCATCCGGATAGTCTGCATAGTGCCGGAGCCCTTCTCCTTATCCTTATATACGCCGATGAGCCTTGAAGACCTTTCGACCATAAAGATATTCCTCAGCTTATAGCAATCCTTGGTATAAAACCGGCTGACGAAGATAACGGGATACAGCTCGGTCAGCATGGAATAGAGGTACTTATCCCGGATGCTTTTGATCTCCCGCTCCTGCTTGGGGTAGGGCTTGGCGCAGATGAGCCTGAGCTTGGCGCCTCTGGAGATCAGCCCGTGGACGCACTCGGCGCAGATAAGGTCTATGCCCTCTGCCATACCCGAGATAAAGGTATCGTAGCCGTCCTCGGCAGCCTCCTCTATTTTAAGCTGGATGGTGCTGACCAGGTGCTTCATACCCATTTTATTGCGGTCGCCCTCAAAAGGGAGGTCTCTGCCCCTGTGGCCTGTAAAGCAGCAGGTCTTGCTGCGGTCGAAGTGTATCAATGGCAGGCCCCTCCTTATCAGGCACATTATTAGTATTATTATAACACATTATTTTATTTATTTCAATAGCTTTAGAGGACTTTTTCGGGGGAAGATAATATTATGCGCGTCAGCGGCTTTCCTCCCATAACAAAAAGGCTCCCCTTTCGGAGAGCCTTTGGTTCAGTATTACATACCGGTGATACCGGAACGCTCTATACCTTCGATGAAGTACCTTTGCAGGAATATGTACATTACCAGCAGCGGCGTTATCGAAAGCACGCAGCCCGCTTCCAGCCATACAATAAGCTGTCTGGCTGACGGTGTCTGATTGTTGAACAGGTCAACGCTCAGCTGTGCGCCGAGGTTTTTAAGCATCAGCGATACCGTGTGGGTGTTGTTGAAGAACGAGCTCGATACATAGAAGTCATTCCAGTACCAAACTATCGAGAACAGGAATACTGTCAGGAACGCAGTCCTTGCATTAGGTACCATGATCACAAGGAAGGTCTTGAAGGGCCCGCATCCGTCCAGATACGCAGCATCCTCCAGCTCCTTAGGCAGCCCTCGGAAGAACTGTCGGAAGATGAAGATGAACAGACCTGCTCTCAGACCGTTGGCAAACATCGCAGGCATATACATCGCCCAACCGGTGTCGATCAGGGAAATGCTGGTGCTGCCGAAGAAGAATCTGAACTGCATATACAGCGGGATGGTGATGATCTGGGGAGGTACGATGATCATCATTACAACTATCGCAAAGAGGAGTCCCTTGAACTTGAACTGGAATCTTGCGAAGCCGTAGCCGGTGATAGCGCAGGTGATCACCTGAAGTATCGACGCGATGACGTTCATTCTCAGAGTTGTGAGGATAGTCTCCTCAAACTTCATGACCTTCCAGGTCTGCTTGATGTTGTCGAGCGTGAAGCTCTTGGGCAGCCAGATGACCGAAGGGTCATTCATCTGCTCATTGGGTCTGAATGCGGTGGATATCATGTAGATCAGAGGGTAAAGGATTACGAAGCAGAGTCCGAACAGGATCAGGAATCTGAATATGGGCCAAACCGAACCCACGATAGCCTTATTCCTGTTGTATCTTATCTGTTCCGGGGTCAGGTATTTTTCGAGACCCTCTTCCTTCATTCTCTTATGACGGGCTTTTATAGCGGCCTTGCGCTCTTTTTCAAACTGTTTTTCTTCTTTTTTAGTTGCCACTATAATCCCCCCTTACTCAACTTCATAGTAAACAAACTTGTTGACGATCGCCACGATTATCGCAAGCGCAATTCCGATGATCGCGAAGTACGCCCAAGCCATAGCTGCCATGTAGCCATGCTCCCAGTTGCTTGCCTTGGAAAGAACTATCTCCATTACCTGGTTGCCGGGGTCTACGAAGGAGTCGACAACGGTATATACGAGACAGGTAAGGATCTGCGGGCTGATGTACGGGATCGTGATCTTCCAGAAATACTCCCATCCGGTGGCACCCTCCATCTGGGCTGCCTCCTTCGCGGAGAATGGTATGCCCTGCAGGGCTGACAGGAACAGTAGTATCTGGATACCCGAGTTCCACACCAGATTGAATATATCCGAAGTCAGTGTGTTTATTATTTCTGTAAGTCGCTCGCTTATGTTGTAGATGCCGAGGAAGTTCAGCAGCTCGTCAACGAGATTAGCCTCGAACAGAGTGGAGAACTGCTCAGCGGTGCCCGAAGTACCGCTGGTGGACATATTACCGGTGATGATATCGATAACCGGTCCGGTAGCGATGATAACGGGGAGGAAGAATACTGCTCTTGCGAAGGTCCTTCCTCTGAACTTCTGATTGAGTATTACAGCGATGAAGATCGAGAATACCAAGATCAGAGGTGTTTTGAGTGCGGTGTTGGAAAGTGTGTCAACGAGCGCCTTGGTGTAGTTGGGGTCACGCCTGAACGCTCTGATGTAGTTGTCGAAGCCTCTGTCGGAGAGCTCCATTCCGCTGGTGCCGACCGTAGTCTTGTGGAAGGAGTAAACGAGAGATACGATCAGCGGGTAGAGGAAGAAGTAAACTGTTCCGACGAACCAGAGTGCTATGAAGCCGTAGCCGTAGAGACGCTTCTTTCTCTCGTAAGAGATCCTGGCGCCCTTGGCAGCCTTTCCGCTCCTGACGGAGCTGCTTTCAGGCTCATCGTCCGGGATCTCGGCGAGCTCCTGAACGGTCTCCTCGGGGATGACGGAAAGCTCTTCAGCTTCTTCGGCAGCCTCTACAAGCTCCTCAGCAGCCTCTTCGGCAGCCTCGGCGGCTTCGTCCTCTGCCTCCCGGACAGCGTCCTCAGCCTGCTCGGTCACAGCATCTTCAGCTTCTTCCAAAGCTTCCTTTGCTTCGTCCTCCTGCTCTAACAGGTCCTTTTCAAATTCACTCATCAGCCTTCCGCACCTCCTTCGATGGCATCTGCCAGATCAATGGTCTTGCCGTTGCACTTGGCTGTCATATTCGCCTTATCTACCTCGACCACAACGTCCTTGCCATCCTTAGTATAGGTGGTGGTGAATACGTTACCGTCCTCGGAGATCTCATACTTGGATATTATCATATCCGATACCGGTGCGAGCAGCTCGTTGGCGATCTTGTACTGGTTGGCGGACATCTCCAGCCAGCCCTCGTAATTGGTATAGTAGAGATCGTTATAGGCGGTATCCTGCAGCTCGGAGGACTCCACATAGGTCATATCGTAGTGGACTGCCGAGCCTGCTGCCAGCGCGAGCATAAAGGTCTCGCCGGTGCTGGAGCTTGCATTGATAGCCTTGGTCGCATAAGGCACATAGCCGTGAACGACCATCTGATAGAAGGGGATGTCGTAATCTACCAGGTTATATCCGCTGGAGTAAACGGGGATATCGGTGATCTGAGAAGCATAGGGGATCAGATAAGCGTTCGCACCGTCGCAGATGACAGAGCCTATCTCCTCCTTTGCTCTCTTATAGCCGTCAATGAGGATGTTCATCGCATCGTTTCTCGAAGCACCGTTCTTAGTTGAGAAGTCACTTACGAGGCCCCTAGAGAGCTTACCGAAGCCGATCTTGTCATAGCCCTTGTCCTTATAGCTATCGATCATATCGTCGAAGATATCAACATATGTGCCGGGAGCTACGAGGGCGGGCGAAACTCCGTTAAGAGCAACGCCGTAGGCGGGGCTGTACTCTACCTGTCTTGAATAAGCGTTCGATATTCTCGTTGCGGTATTCGTGAATGTCAGGTAGCCCCAGGTACCGGATTCCATGGTGAAGTTATCCATCGAGGGGAAGAGATCAACGCCCGAGGTGCCCATAAGGTCCTTCAGGTCGCCGTTGCCGCCGAGGGTACCCGAGGCGCTGGCGCTTACTGAGATCTTCTTCTTGATGGAGTTGTTGGTCCAGTCATTGTAGTCAACGACTGCATCGCCCACGCCGAGGTCACGGAGCTTGCTGATGATCTCGCCTGCCTGGTCAAAGCCGGTTATCTCGGTCTTTAGGTTGAAGGGGAGACCCAGGATGGAAGTCCTCTTGAGGACGCCGCCGTAGAAGTCAACGTAGAACTTGTTGTCATTTGCACTGACGCTGGAGGTAAGGCCCTTTTCCTTTATAAGGTAGTTCCTGTAGACCTCTGCGCAGTCAGCGTAGTTGATATCACGGTCGAGGCTTATGGGATAATACTTAACGCCGAAGCGGGGAGTCTTGATATCGCCCTTCTCGAAAACGTTGATCTTGTTGGAGTTATCACCGCTCATGAAGAAGGAGTCGGTACTCTTGGCTTCAAACTCGAAGTATACGTTATTGTAAACCTGATTATCCTGCCTGCCGACCTTTGCCTTTGCGTAGACATTCGCATCGCCGTCGGAGGCTACTGCCACGAAGCCGTTCTTGCCGGATACCGAAGCGATAACGGGCAGGAATGCCTGCTCTGTTACACGGGGAGCGGTAAGAGGAACGGGAGTATAGTCTCTGCCGTAGATCTTCTGCGAATACTGTGCGTAGTTCTGTCTGCCGTTATTGTACTTGATGACCGCGCCGCTTCCATCGGGAACTATCATATAGCCCTCGGACTCGGAGCCGTCCATGTTCTCGATGCTGACCGCGCCGAAGCTGGGAGCGATGAGCAGCTTGGTAAGGATCATACCGTCTGTCGAGCTGGTATTCTCCTCAACGACATCTGCGCTGTCCACATAGGCGTAAACGTGGTCATCCTCCAGCTTAACGTGCATCGTGAAGGACACGCCCTGACCCTTGTAGTTGTACTTGATAGCGATACCGTCGTTTTCCTTGGTATACTTGATGGATGCCTTGTTGGAGTAAACGGGAGCGGGGGACTCAGTCCTCTTCTCCTGCCTCAGGTCGCCGACTCTGATAGCGCAGCTCGAAGCGATCTGCTGGCGCTTGGTATCCTTCATCATCGAATTCTTTACTGGATCGACGATGGTCTCCTCAGCTCTTACGTTGATAGGAGAGCTCCAGAAGAACGCGCCGGATTTATTAACCTTTACGCCCCATCTGTCGTTCTTTGAATCCATATACATCGTAAGGTAATCGTTGGAGGCTACCTGCTCGCAAGTCTCAAGCGCGATGGCTTCCTCATCGGAGATCCTTTCGGTGAGCTTGGATTCCTTTTCTTCCTTCTCAGGCTTTTCGGAGCTGTCACCCTCGCTGGCAGCGGCTGCATCGGCCGTTGCTGTAGTTGCCTCGTCCTCGGAGGAGGATGCGGCCATCGAACCAAGAGGCATCATCATGGAAAGTACCAGGGCAAACACTATTGCTTTTTTGAATTTTCTGTCAGCCATTTTTTACACCACCATTCTTTATCAGCCTCTGATTCGATAAGAGATCTCGGTATAGATCGAATATCCGAATGCGTATACCTGCTGGAAGAGCGAGAGCAGCAGGATCGCCAGGAAGAGTATCAGCAGCATTGCTACGATCGTGAAGAACATCGATACCAGCGTCTTGCCGAAGGTGTACTGGTGGGCAGCCTTCATTGCCTGCACCATCAGGACTACCGACCAGATGATCCCGAGGTAGGAGATCGCGTTCATCCAGATGCTTTCTTCCTGAACTATGAAATTGGAAACGAATACGGCAAGGAATGTGCATACGATATACGGCACCAGTGCGTAAGCCGAATATATGCAGATCTTTTTCAGTGTTCCTTCACCGTCGAACAGCGTACAGAGCGCCCAGTTGCCTATTACCCAGGTGAAGAAGTAGACTACCGACTGCACCAGCAGCGGAACTATGTTGAACACCTTTACATAAGCGGTATTGAACTGGAAGCCTGTCAGCTGTCTGTCAGCTACCATTGCAACGAAGAGCAGGAATACGATGATCATTGCGATCTTTATTGAGCCCTGCTTTTTCCACCTGAGATCCTCAAAGCCTTCTACGGGGTGGAAAATAACATGTTTAAGCCAGCCCATTTGAGTAAATTCATACATATTATTATCCCTCCCCTTCTCCGCCTGAAATACGGCGCGGTTTTGGTTTAGATCTCTTCCTGAAGATCTTTATGCCCTTCTTCTTCAGGATGTTCTTTGTGACGATCAGCGCTATCAGCAGCACGACGATCACGATGATCAGAACGAAGTGATCTCTCAGGAAAGCCTCTCTCGCATACTTGAAGGCCTTATCGTAGTCCTCCTGGTCATATGCGGTCTTGAAATACTTAAGAGCCTTGTTATACTCCTCGTTATTCAGGGCAGCCTTTCCGAGGCCGACGTAGGCGTAGGTATAGCCGCCGTCTCTCTTGATGACCTCGTCCCAGTCGGCCTTGGCCTCAACATAGCGGCCTTCGTCGTAGAGCATAAATGCGCTGTGGACGTATTTACCGAACTGAGTCTCCTTGAATACGGTGATATCGTTCTTGGCGCTGTCGAGCACGAATACTCTGTTGCCCATTGTCTCCACCGCGCTGGGGTTCAGCAGCGAACCTCTCTGGTCGGAGGTGGAGTTCTTTGTTCCGAAGAGGCAAACGAGGTTACATTCCTTATCGTACTGGAATACCTTGCCCGTCTCAAAGTCGAGAACATTGATGAAGCCCGTGGAGCTGATGTCGATATCGGTCAGCGTCGAGCTGTGGTTACCGTTGGTAACGGGGTCATACATATATCCGACGAGGTCGCCGAATTGATAGTTGTTGCCCCTTACGTTGTTCCAGATGTTATAGCCTGCGGGGTTGAGCTTCTTAACGGCATCGGTATCGATGTTCTGCTCGGTAACGGTATAGATGAAGCCGAGGTTGTCGATATCGAAGTTTGCATACTCAACAGGAACGTTACGCTTCATACCCTGGAGCTGTTCCTCGGAGGCGATAGCTCTCCAGATCTTCTGAGCGATTACCGCGGCAGTTACCTGAACACGGTTTGCGCCGTAGAAGCCCTTGAAGTCGCCGTTCACGGCGAAGAGCACCGAACCGGTATTTACTGCATTAACTACGCAGTAAACATTCTCGGCCTTATCGACCAGCACCTTCTTGGGGTTGAAGGTCTGTACGGTGTAGAGTTCCTTGGTAGGCTTGGTATACTCGTAAACGCACTCAAGGGTCCTGTTATCCTTGATAGTGGCCTTGACCACTCTGCTGTTTTCGGTATCCGCGATGAACACTACCTTCTTATCGAGGGAAGCGCTGTGTGTTACGAACACGCCCTGGGGCGAGTTGAAGCCGTCGGCAGAGGAGCCTGCAACGCCGGTATACACCGCCGTAAGCTCATATGTATCGGTGTCGATAACAAGGAGGCGGTTGTTCTTGGAATCTGCGATCCAGATCTCCTTGTCGTCCTCATAGCAGAACATATCTCTTGCTTCGCTGAGGGTAAGGGGGGCATCCTCGCCCATATAGAGCGGGTCTGCGGGATCCCTGAGGCGGTCGATCTTCATCTCGGCGCCGGTGATAGTGGTCTCTACCCTGTAAGCGCTCTGCGAGGGGATCGCATCATCCCAGGAATCGTAGTTATAGGAATTGTACGGCTCATCCGCAAAAGCAGTCAGAGTCATCGTCATTGCGGTGACAGCTGCCATTGTCAGGCTGAGTAGTCTTTTTAGTGCTTTATTCACTGCTTATCACCTGTTTCCTTTCCGTTTTAATACTGTCAGCCTGTTTTTAATCCTTGATACCGGAGTTCGCCATGGTCTCCATAACGTTGCTCTGAGCAATGAGGAATACAACAAGCGGCGGAATAAGAAGCAGTACAGCCGAGGCGAAGGTCACGCCCTGTCTTGCCAGACCGACGGCAGCGATCTGCTGAACGATGGTAGGCAGGGTCTTGAGCTCCTCGGAGTAGATCAGCGAGCCGCCCTGCAGGTTCCATGCACCCTGGAAGGCGAAGATGATCAGTGTCATGATCGCGGGCTTCGAGTTGGGAACAACTATCTGCCAGCAGATCCTGAAGAGTCCTGCGCCGTCCACCTTTGCAGCCTCGATCATCGAGTCGTGGATAGTGGACATCGACTGTCTCATAAGGAACAGTCCGAGAGGAGTTGCGATGTTGGGGAGGATAAGTACCCAGTAGGTATCTATCATATGCAGCTTGGAATATACCAGGAACTGCATGATCCAGATCGCGTTGGAAGCGAACAGCAGGGCTGTTACGATCAGCTTATTGAAGAACGTAGCTCCGGGGAACTTGCACTTTGAAAGTGCAAAGCCTGCGCAGCAGCATACGAAGAGGTTGCAGACACATATTACGATGGTGATGAACACGCTGTTGAATATGTATCTCGAAAGAGGTACCCACAGCGAAGCCGCTACGGTGAACATATCCGAGAAGCTCTTGGTCGTGGGGTTCAGGACGTAGAGCTTGGGCGGGAACACGAACAGCTCCTCAATAGGCTTTATCGACTGGATGAAGGAGTAGTAGATCGGGAAGATCATAAAGAGTCCGAGCAGAGCAAGGAATATGAATATCACTATATCCCCGCCGAGAGAACCGTTAATGCGCTTTTTCTTATTCTTGACCTTCAGCTTGTCGATAGAGACCTGCTTTTTCTTTTTTCTTGCCATCTTCAGTTCTCCCCCCTTTAATCAATGTATTTGGCCAGCAGCCAGTTAACTCCCTTATTGGCTAGGAGCATGGCCATGAACAGTACGAAGCATATCGCCGATGCATAACCCATTTCGTATCGTATCGAGCCGTAGTCGGTGGCGTGGTTCATAATGGTATGAGCCGCATAGTCTGTCGAAGGAAGACCTACGAGCATCTGACCTACCTGACCTACGGTAAAGGAAGCGGAGATCTGCATTACGGCTGCGAACAGGAGCTGGGGTCCCATCGAGGGGATAGTGATCGTAAAGAGCTCCTGCCAGCGGTTCTTGATGCCCTCGATAGCGCCCGCCTCGTACATCGACTTGTCGATGTTCTGGAAGCCTGCACGGATCGCAAGGAAGCCTGCGCCCATCGAGATCCACAGCTGAACGATGATAACTACGGGTAAGATGTAGTTGGTATCGGTCAGGAACTGTACGGGAGAATTGAAAAGCCCGATATCCATCATGATCGCGTTCAGGTATCCGTAGGAGTCGCCCGAGAGGATCAGCTGCCAGGTAACGTATACGGAGGTAGTCATCGAAGGAGCGTAGAACACGAAGGTGAAGAATGTTTTGAGGAAGGGGTGCATCTCGTTGATCAGCCATGCGATGAAGAAGCTGAGAACGTAAGAGAACGGGCCGGTGAAGATCGCGAAGATCAGGGTGTTCCTGATGGCGATCAGGAATACGTCGTCGTTAAGGAACAGCGTATAGAAGTTGGAGAAGCCTACCCACTTGGGGGTCTGGATCATGTTGAAGTTCGTAAAGCCCATAGGAAGTGACATTACTACGGGGATGACGGTGAAGATCGTGAACAGGATCATGAACGGAGCGAGAAGTCCGTAGCAGCCCTTGTTGACCTTCATCATATGCCATGTATAACGAAACTTGCTTTGCTTATTAACAGGGGTATTGTCCATAGAATTCTCCTCCTTTCTTACTTGTTGAGTCCGAGATCCTCACGCTTACGAGTGATCTCATCGTTGATGTCCTTGTTGTACCAGAAGAGGGTATCTCTTGCATTCTCGGAGTTGTTGACGGTCTCTCTGAATGCGTTCATCAGGTTTCTCGTTACGCCGTAGGAAGCGGGGATAACGGGGATCTCTACCTGCGAGAGGAGCTGCTCCTTAAGGAGAGCGACCTCGCTGGTGGTCCAGGAGAGCTGCTCGAGAGCCTCGAGGTTAGCGGTATCGAAACGTCCGAGAGTACCAACGATAGACTCGATGTCGTTGCCGTAGCTTACCTGAGCCTCGGTGGAGGTGAACCACTTGAGGAACTCCCATGCATCCTTCTGCTTATCCTCGGAGAGTGAGGAGAAGATGATGGCCGCGGCGCCTGCGGAACAGGAGCTGTGGTTGATGCTGCCGTCAGCCTGAACGGTTCCGGGTATCGGCTGGAAGTTCCAGCAGCCCTTGATCTCGGGAGCGGTAACGGTCAGCTGATTGAAGAAGGTGTAGTTCTGGATCAGTATAGGCATATCGCCCTGTCTGAATCTTGTCAGAGCGTCGTAAGCCTGCTGGAAGCTGTAGGTGGTATAGAACTTCGTCCAGGTATCGAAGGCGTCGATAGCCTCCTGCTTGTCGAAGTTGGTCTTGGTCAGGTCTTCGTTATAGTAGTTGATGCCCTGCTGGAGCAGCAGTGTAGCGAAGGTGTTGCCCGACTCGGTAACAGGCGAGATAACGCTTCCTGCGGGAAGGATAAGGCCGATCTCCATGTAATTTCTCTGGAGAGTTGGGAGAACTCCGAGGAGCCCGTCCCAGGTGGCGAGATCCGTCTTGGGATTGATGCCGTACTCGCTCAGTACATCCGAACGGTAGAAGAGCATCGGGAAGGTCTGTGATACGGGCAGGCCGTATGCACCGCCGTTATACTCGTAGAGGACGCCTGCCTGCGGTGAGAACCGTTTCATGACTTCCTCATAGTCGTCAAACTGTTTCAGGTTGACCAGAACGTCTCGTGCGGCAAGCTGTATCGGGAAGTCGCCGCCGAGGAAGAGCGCCAGGTCGGGGCCCTTGCCGGCGAAGGTAGCCTCGATGATACCCGTCTGAACGAGCTTGAGGTTAACCTTGGTCTTTGCGGTCTGGTTGTACTCATTGCTGATGAGGTTCTGGATCACGGTGGCGTTATCACGGCCGAGGGTGATCCAGCAGATCATAGCGGATTCGTCATCCTCTGCGAGGGAGTTATAATCCTCGAAGAAGGAGCCGATGAAGGACCTGAAGCCGAATGCCACCGACTTGAAGAAGCTCTTGTCGGCGCTGGTGAATTCCTCGTCGTCGGTGAGGATCTCGATCATATCTATCTCGAGAGGCTGCTCACGGTACTGGTTCACCCAGGAGGAAACCGAGGTAACGTTATCCTTGATCTGACCCATCATGCTGGGTATTCTCTCGGACTTGGCTGCGCACTTATCGAGCACGATAGCCAGCTTGTCCAGGGTCACCGCCTCGGTTCCGCCGCTGCCGGAGAGCTTCTCGATCTTATCCATCTGCTCTCTGAGCTGCTTGGCGTACTTGGAGAAATCGGTGAGGATATCAGGCATAGCGCCCTTGATATTATAGTTGTTGTACTCATCGGGGTTAGGACCGGTGATGGCACGGACGTTGCGGTAATAGAAGTTTACCTGATAAACGATCTCGTCGATATCGCCCATGATCTCGCCGATCTCGCCGGGAACTGCCTCAAGAGTGAGCTCGTGCTCGCCCTGCTCGAGGTAGAAGTACAGCGGCTCGTCGCCCATTGAAGGAACGGTGAGCTCCCAATCGGTGCCGTAGAAGAACTTGACCTGATCGCACTCCTTGCAGGGTACGACGCCGTCGATCAGCAGGCGCCTGTTGGAATACATTCCTCTCATCGTATCCTGCTTTGCGCGGATACCTATTTTATAGTATCCGGAGGCAGGAGCGGTGAACTTCCAGGTCGCAGCCTGAGTGGCCTTGTTCCAGTTATCCTTGCCGATGGTGTTATATCTTGTCTTGGTCGGGCTCTGCCCGTTGATAGACGATGTAAGGTAGGAGTTTCTGTCCGCCGTCGGGAACAGTGTTCTGTCCGACTTATAATCAGCGGCCTCGCCCTCGAGGAGGATCCTCTCTGCGTGCGAGCCTGCTACCGCCGAAGGGTCGGGGACCTGATAGGGCTCAGGCTGCTTGGCCTGATAGAGCTTCAGGTAGCCCAGCGCGAACTGAGCCTTTGCGGAGCGAAGGGTGATCTTATGCTTGCCCTGCTCAAAGTAGAAGCCGAGCGGTTCATTGTAAAGTCCGTCGGTATCCTTGATGGGATTTACCTGCCAGCAGACCTCCTCGATCTGTCCGGGACGGATATCGTTGCCCCTGACATCCTGGAGGATCTCGGTCTTGTTGACCCATCTCTTGGGGAGGACTATTCTCGAAGCAGTCGTGAAGGGGCACACGCCGTCTATGAGCAGCGCAAACTCGACGGATGTGGTACCGCCTGCGAGAGCCTCATACTTGGCCTCGATGTTGTACACGCCCGTCTCGGGTATCTCGACTTCGTAATCGAGGGTGCCCTCCTGATTTGCCCACTTGGCGACGCCCTTTTCGCCGTCAACGTCTGCCACCGTTACATCAGCGCCGTCGCCGAAGCTGACAAAGTCGGCGCCGTTGATGACGACCTCTTTCTGAGGTCTGGGCGCATCCGCATATTTCTTGACATAATTGGAATATGCGTTTTCACGGTTGCTTGCATCAATGATCTCTGCCGAGAGATCCAGCTTGGTATTTCCGTCGCCGCTCTCTGCCGCAAACGCCGACAGGCTGCAGGTTGCCGCCAGCGTCAATGCAAGTGCAGATGAAATAACACGTTTTAAAAATGTGTTTTTCACTTTTCTTCCACCTTTCGTAAAAAATTGCCGATGAAACTCCTATCCACCTTTATACTATTCAGAATATACAATTTACATCCGGCGTCTATTCAGCCCCTGCGGGCTTATGACCATTTTCTTATTCGCCCGAGCGGAACAGGAACATCTTTCCCGATTCCTCGTCGAGCTCTACCTTGACCTTGTCGCCGCCCTTGATACCCAGCTGCTCCATATAATCCTTGGGGAGCTGCAGCCTTCCCGAGCGGTCGAGCACCACAAGCTCCTCGTGGGTCTCGCTGATATCCCCGGCCAGCTCGCCCAGCTCATCCAGCTCCTGGGCGTAGGATTTCTTCCTGATGATCTCCGAGCTCGTCCGCCCGTCTCTTATGGCGACTACCCGGTCGATCCTCTTGGAGAGCTTTATATCGTGGGTAACGATCACAATGGTGAGCCTTTCGGTCTGGTTAAGATCCTTGAATATATCCAGGATCATATTCGAGGTCTTGGTATCCACCGAGCCGGTGGGCTCGTCTGCCAGCAGCAGCTTGGGGTCGTTTGCCAGCGCTATGGCTATCGCAACTCTCTGCTGCTCGCCGCCCGACATCTGGTCGAGCCTTGAGTTCTTTCTGTGGGAGAGCCCCACCTTTTCCAGCAGTTCCAGTGCTCTTGCCCGCCTCTGCTTCTTGCCTTTAAGCAGCATAGGCAGCTCCACGTTCTGGACGGCTGACAGATAGGGTACCAGGTTCCTTGCATTGTTCTGCCACACGAACCCGACGGTATCCCGCTTGTACTGCATATAGTCCTTATCGGTGAATTTCAGCAGGTTCTTGCCGTCCACCAGAAGGCTTCCCGCCGAGGGCTTATCGAGGCCGCCCAGCATATTCAGCAGCGTTGATTTACCGCTTCCCGAATTGCCGACTATCGCCATAAGCTCCCCGCGCTTTACGTCAAGATCAAGGCCCTGGAGCGCCACGACCTCGACCTCGTCGGTCTTATAAATTTTCACCAGGTTTTCACAGCGTATCATATAGCTGTCATCTTGCTGTGTTACACTGTTATCGTCTGGGGAATTGTCATCTATCTCATCGTAGATGCCCCGGATCAGCTTCTGCTCCTCCGCCTTACTCAACGATCTCACCGTCCTCAAGTGTGTAGACCCTGTCAGCTATGTCTATCATACTGGGGTCGTGGGTAGTCATAATGATCGTCATTCCCTGCTTGGCCACCAGCTCCTTGAAGAGCTTGACCACGTGCAGCGCGGTGGCGGTATCCAGCTCGGCGGTAGGCTCGTCTGCAAAGACGACCTTGGGGTCGTGGGCTATCGCTCTGGCAATAGCAACTCTCTGCTGCTCGCCTCCGGACATCTCGCTGGGCCTGTGGAACATTCGCTTTTCAAGCCCCACGTTCCTCATCACCTCACGCACCCGCTTGTCGCGGTCGTTGTAGGGGAACTTGGAGAGCCTCAGCCCGAACTCCACATTCTCATAGGCGTTCATGCTGCTCATCAGCGCCACCGACTGGAACACGAAGCTCATCTCGTAGCGCCTCAGATCGTCCCGCTTGCGCTCAGAGAGCTTGGTGATATCCCTCCCGTCAAACATGACGCTGCCCTTTGTGGGCTTGTCAAGTGCGCCGAGAATGTTTATCAGCGTAGTCTTTCCGCTGCCCGAGCGTCCCCTGAGAATGGTCAGCTTGCCTTGCTCGATCTCGATATTCACATTTTTCAGAGCGGAGACCGTGCTGCCGTCACCTATCTTAAAATCACGGCATAGTCCGTTCGTCGTAATGATGCTTCCCATATATCCTCGGCCTTCCCGCCAATGATGCAAAATACACAAAGGCGATGGTAATTTCGCTTTAAAGGGGCTGCCGGATGCCGTTTTCGTCATAATAACAAAATCAGATCGAACATATTGTGCCTGAGGGCTCAACAGCGTCAATATGTTGTTATTTTAACTAAAACGGGCTCAAAAAATCCGTCATTTTGATGACAAAAGGGCAGTATTTGCCCCTAAAGGGCTCACTTAGCTAATCTTAATTATAACTCCCCCGTGGGATTTTGTCAAGGCGGGTTAAACGTTTGCGGGAAAGGTTTTTTCGCGGTTCGCGCGTGTTTGTGCGTGTTGCACAAACACGCTCTTTCTCTTTTGTGCAGCATTGCCTGCGTTTTAAACCTGTGTTAGTTGACAATCATCTCCCGTCAAAATGACGAATGATCTGTCATCACTTTTTTTGCTTAGTTTTTTTAACAGATCATCATTTGTTGCGTTTTTCACAAATATATATATTCATTTTCTTGCATATCGGCTAAAAAAATCCCCATGATCTGTCACGAAAACGATTAAGAAATCAATTTCCCCATTTCCCCCGCGCAAAAACCCGCCTCCTCCCCCCTTTTTCCAAACTCCGCTTTACAAATCCATTTTAATATGGTATAATACTATATGGCTCTCCCCCTGCCCCTGCCTTTTGCGGGGTGTCATTCCCTTATGCAGAATTGATTTGGGGATGACCCTTTTTCAAAAGGGTCTCCCCCAGTTAGTCCAGCACAACAGAACGGTGTCCCGCAAAAGGCAAGGGCAGGAGGAAAGCCGTACAGCATTATATCATATCAGCGCGGAGGTGCAAGAGTGCGAGGGATATTTGATTCTCACTGTCATTACGACTCTGCGGGGTTTGATGCTGACCGTTATGAGATCCTGGACGAGCTTATGGGCAGCGGATCGTCTGTGACAGGGCTTATGCACGCGGCAACTGACGAGGCATCGATACGTTTCGGGATCGAGACGGCGGCGCGGTATGAGGGCTTTTACACCTCGATCGGGTTCCACCCGGAATGCTGCGATACTCTCCCGAAGGATCCGAAGAGGGTGCTTACCGAGGCTTTGGGGACATCCGACAAGATCGCTGCCATAGGCGAGGTGGGGCTTGACTACCACTTTGAGGGATATGACAGAGATTTACAGATAAAGCTGCTGCGGATGCAGATAGAGCTGGCGGCGGAGTATGACCTGCCGCTCATCTTCCACTGCCGGGACGCAACGGCGGACTTTCTGGCACTGATGCAGGAATACAAGCCGAAGGGCGTGGTACACTGCTTTTCCGGATCAGCTGAGACAGCGAGGGAGCTGCTCTCGCTGGGATTATATCTGGGATTTGGGGGAGTGCTGACCTTTAAAAACGCGAAGAAGGTCAAGAACAGCTTTATGGCTGTCCCGGAGGACAGATTCATGTTTGAGACTGACTGCCCCTATCTGGCGCCGGAGCCCTACAGGGGGCAGAGGTGTGACAGCCGGATGATAGCGAACATTGCGGAATATGCGGGGGAGTTAAGAAATACCGATCCGCAGAGGCTGCTGGACATCTCGGCAGAGAACATAAAAAGATTATTCAAGCTAAAATAAGCGTCAAGGCGCAAATCCCATAGGCCGCAGGTCAAACTTTATTCCTCGGCTGCGCTCGGAATAAAGCGGGGCGCGCTGGCCCCTGGCAGGGTTCTTAGGGACAGAGTCCCAATCGGAGCTCGTCTCGCAAGCTATTTCCGTCCCCAAGCACACCAAAGCCAAAGAGGTTCCAATACAAACTATAAACCAAACCCGAAAGGAAACAAAATGGAAACGCTTTATTTTGTTATTCCCTGCTATAATGAGGAGGAAATGCTCCCCATTACCGCAAAGGCGCTGATTGAGAAAATGGATCAGCTCATAAACGGCGGGAGGATCTCTCCCGAGAGCAAGGTGATGTTCGTCGATGACGGCTCAAAGGATAAGACCTGGGAGATCATCGAGAAGCTCCATGCCTCATCACCCCTCTTTACAGGGATCAAGCTCTCCCGGAACAGAGGACACCAGAACGCCCTCCTGGCAGGGATGATGACCGCAAAGGAGTACGCAGATATCATCGTCTCAATGGACGCCGACCTCCAGGACGATATCAATGCCGTGGACGGCTTCCTCGATAAGAGAGCCGAGGGCTGCGAGATAGTCTACGGCGTCCGCTCTTCAAGGGAAAAGGACTCCAAGTTCAAAAGGGGTACCGCAAGAGCCTATTATAAAATGCTGGCCAAAATGGGCGTCGAGATCACCTACGACCACGCCGATTACCGCCTTATGAGCCGCAGAGCCGTGGAGGCGCTGGCTGAGTTCACCGAGGTCAACCTATTCCTCAGAGGGCTCGTGCCTATGCTGGGCTTCAAAAGCGATACCGTAAGCTACGTCCGGAATGAGAGACAGGCAGGGGAGTCGAAATACCCCCTCAAAAAGATGCTCTCCTTCGCCGTCGAGGGGATAACCTCCCTCTCGGTCAAGCCCATAAGGTTCATAACCTCACTGGGGCTTGCCGTGTTCCTTGTATCCATTTTTATGCTCATCTATTTCTTCGTCCTCTGGTGTATGGGGCGAACCGTCGCGGGCTGGACGACCACCGTCGTATCGGTCTGGGCGCTGGGCGGCCTGCAGCTGCTGGCTATCGGAGTCATAGGCGAGTATATCGGGAAAATATATCTTGAGACCAAGCACCGCCCGAGCTTCCTGCTGGAACGGGATCTCGAGGCGGAGGAAAAGAATAAGCCCGCGGAGCAGCCGTCGGGCGGAAAAGGAGATAACTGAATATGGCAGAACAGAATACCGTCGAGATCGACAACACAGAGCTTGTGGAGGCTATCGCCGCAATGCGGGAGAATTTCGTCCCCGAGACCCAGAATAAGGTCATCAACCTGACGATCAAGTCATCCTTCTACATCCCCGCGATGATGTCCAAGTCCACCGAGCTGGTGCAGAACGCCCAGAAGAAGCTGGAGTTCCAGGAGAAGCCCAAGGCCCAGTTCATGCTCATCAACCACCCCGAGAAAGGCACCTTCTTCCCCGCCTTTACGGATCTTGACCTCCTCAGGGATTTCATCAAGGAGCAGCAGGGCAGCTTCCGCCCCTTCGCTATGAGATTTGCCGACCTCGCCGCCATCACCGAGCAGACCGAACAGGCCTCCGGCTTTATCATCAACCCCAACCGGGAGAGGCTCCCCTATACCAAGGAGATGCTGGCAGGCATAAAGAACGTCCTTATCAAGGCAAAGGAAGCAGCTGCGAACAATAAGGAGCCCGAGAGCTCCGAGGGCAGACCCAACATCACCGTGACACATAACGACAATCCCGTCGGATAAGCAAAAAATCGCCGCGCTGTGACCCAGCGCGGCGAAATGCTTTTAAGCTGCTTAGTATACCTTATAATACTTGGTCATCTTCGTCTCGAAGATGCGGGTGCAGGTGATCGCCGCAGCCGCCGCAGCCGCAACAGCCGCAAGTATGATAAGAACCTTTACAAATACCTTCATAAGCCGGTCTCTCCCTCTCTGTCTCGCCGCAAGGCGGTCTTTTTGTCCTGCGGGATGCCCCCGCCAGTTATTCGTCAATATGATTATAACACATCCAAAAGATAATTTCAACACCCCGGGCTCATTTTTTTGGCGTAAAAACAAAAGAACTCCGGATAAGGGGCGGCAGGGCAGTTTATTTTATTAAACCTATTGACTTTTTTAAGCCTTTGCATTATAATAGTATAGTGAATGCTTATGCTCGTATGAACGGGTGCAGAGTATGATTCTACATTAGGAGGAAGTAAAGTGCGAAGAACCAAAAAACCGGTGTTCTTTATCGTGCTGCTGTGCATTCTTGCACTTGGGTATTTTACCTTCTTCGGGTTCCATACCTATTTCGGCGATACCAGAACCACCTATATCAAGGGCGCGGATGAGATCCGCTGGGGTATTGATATCCAGGGAGGCGTAAACGCCACCTTCGAGCCCGCCGACGGCTATGAGGCCTCGGAACACGAAATGGATTCCGCAAAGGCTATCATCGAGCAGAGACTCGTGAGCCTGAATATCACCGACAGCGAGGTCTATGTCGATTACAGCAAGGGCAGGGTGATCGTGTCCTTCCCCTGGCAGGCTGAAGAGACCGACTTCGACCCCGAAGCCGCCGTTACCGAGCTGGGTGAGACCGCTATCCTGAGATTTGTCAAGGGCACCAACGCCGCCACCGGCGACGATGATGCCAACCTGGTGCTGACAGGTACCGACGTCGAGAGTGCAGAGGCTGTACCGTATCAGGATAAGAATACCAACCAGGCCACCTACGTCGTAAGCCTTACCCTTAAGGACGAGGGCACCACTAAGTTTGCCGATGCCACCAGGGAGCTTTACTCCTCCGGCGGGCAGATCTCCATCTGGATGGACGATACTATGATCTCGGCTCCTACCGTTCAGGCGGTCATCACCGACGGCAAGGCTCAGATCTCCGGAAACTTCACCTACGACAGCGCTAAGGCTCTCGCCGACAAGATCAACGCCGGCGCACTGCCCTTCAAGCTGGAGACCACCAACACCAACATCATCTCGGCTACTCTGGGTTCGGGCGCAAGAGATGCAATGCTCATCGCCGGCATTATCGCATTCGCGGTAGTTGCTATCTATATGATGATCATCTACAAGCTGCCCGGCTTCGTTGCTTCGATAGCTCTGGTAGGTCAGGTAATAGGCTCTATCGCCTGCATCTCGGGCTTCTTCGGGAACATCGACAGCTTCACCCTCACGATCCCCGGTATCGCGGGTATCATACTTGCGGTAGGTATGGGCGTTGACGCCAACGTTATCACCGCAGAGCGTATCAAGGAGGAGCTGCTCACCGGCAAGAGCCTCACCAATTCCATCGAGACCGGCTACAAGCGTGCCTGGAGCGCCGTATTTGACGGAAACATCACCGTTGTGTTCGTTGCCGTTATCCTGATGGGTGCCTTCGGCCCCACCGACAGCCTCTTCGGCAAGCTTCTCAAGCCCATATTCTCTATGTTCGGCGCAGCTACCGCAGGTACTATCTACTCCCTGGGTTATACGCTGCTGGTCGGCATCATACTCAACTTCGTATTCGGCGTATTCTGCTCAAGACTTATGCTCACCTCCCTTTCCAAGTTCAAGGTGTTCCGCAACCGCAAGTGGTACGGAGTTCCCGAGGATGCAGACAAGAGAGCCGCTATGGTCGAGAAGCGCAAGAAGGTCATCAAGCCCAACAGCCACAGAAAGCTGTTCTACTCCTTATCCTGCTCGCTGTTCGCTGTCTTCGCCTGTGTTGCGATATTCGTGGGGCTGAACGTAGCCATCGAATTCAAGGGCGGTACGATTATCACCTACACCTACGAGGGCACCGTTGCTACGTCTGACGTTGAGCAGCTGGTCACCGAATCCATCGGTGAGACGGCTATCGTTACAGAGGGAGAGGATTTCTCCTCCGGCAAGCAGACTCTGAAGCTTTCCTTCTCCTCTGACGAAGGCATAAGCAACGAGAAGCAGACCAATCTTGCCAAGGCAATGAACGAGAAGTTCACCGACAACAAGATCGAGGTACTTGAATCCACAGACGTTGCTGCGTCAAACGGTATCGAGTTCTTCTTCAAGTGTCTGGTAGCCTGCGCATTCGCGCTGGTGATCACAGTCATCTACATCGGCTTCCGGTTCAGGAAGATCGGCGGTCTTTCGGCAGGCTGCTTTGCGGTACTTGCGCTTATCCACGATATGATAATGGTATTCGGCTGCTTTGTTATCTGCCGTTTCGACATCAACGCCAACTTTATGGCGGTACTGCTCACCATTCTGGGCTACTCCATCAACGCGACTATCATAGTATATGACCGTATCCGTGAGAACAGAAGGCTTTACGGCAGGAAATACAGCATAGAAGAGCTTGTAGATATGTCTATCACCCAGACCCTGGGCAGGTCGATCCACACGACAGTGACAACAGTTCTTGCGATGACAACAGTATGCATCGTATGTGCGATCTGGGGCATCAGCTCGATAATGAGCTTTGCGTTCCCGCTGATCATCGGTATGATCGCAGGTGTATACTCCTCGAACTGCATAGCTCCCACACTTTGGGTACTGTGGCAGAAGCACGTTGAGAAGAAGCGCGGCACCAATGCGACACATCAGGGCCCGAAGAATGCGGGCAAGAACCAGCCCAAGGCACCGAGACCGAACAACGGCGCGGTGGTATAAGGCCAAAAACAAGATAAGACAAAGAAAAGGCTGCTCAAACCGAGCAGCCTTTTTTTGCGCAAACAAAGCCAAATATTGCGAGGTCAAACTTTATTCCTCGGTTGCGCTCGGAATAAAGCGGGGCGCGCTGGCCCCTGGCAGGGTTCTTAGGGACAGCGTCCCTAAGCGGGTTTTGGGCAGAACCCCATTTCGGAGCGCAGCTCCGACCAAGGCGCTGCGCAAAAGAAATTAAGGGACACCCCCTGTCCGATCTCTGCTATGCCGCTAGGGACAATTCCCCCGCAGTGACCGATTTTCCGTGCCCTGACTATCCGTGTACGGGCGGCAATAGGTAACCCTCCCAAAATGCCGTGTTGAGCGGCGGGCTGGGAGCACGCCCCGTTTCGGGCGCTTTCCGGCCGCCCCCGGACCTGCGGTCTATTGAGCTTTGTACCTTGACGCTTTTTGTGTGCGGTTATCCCCTTATCTGCCCGTTGCCGTCAATAAGGTATTTTACCGTTGTCAGCTCGCGTAATCCCATCGGACCCCTCGCGTGCAGCTTCTGCGTAGATATGCCTATCTCTGCCCCGAAGCCGAACTGCTCTCCGTCTGTGAACCTGGTCGAGCAGTTTACATATACACAAGCCGAGTCTACCCTCTTTTTGAATTCCTCAGCCGCAAATACGCTCTCGGTAACGATACACTCACTGTGACCCGTGGAATACTTAGCTATGTGCTCCAGAGCCTGCGCCAGGTCGTCAACTACCCTTACAGCCAGGATGTAGTCAAGGAACTCGGTAGCATAATCATCCTCATCCGCAGGACGGACGTTGTTTACTCCCAGTATCATCCTCGTCAGCGGACAGCCCCTCAGCTCAACGTTGTGCTCGTCAAGCCTCTGCATCATCCTCGGCAGGAATTCATCAGCTATGTCGCGGTGAACAAGCACCGTCTCTATCGCGTTGCAGACAGAGGGGCGCTGGGTCTTGCCGTTATCCACGATGTTTACAGCCATCTCCACATCCGCGCTCTCGTCAACGTAAACGTGGCAGTTGCCTGTGCCTGTTTCAATGACCGGGACGGTGGCGTTCTGCACCACGGCCTTGATGAGCTGGGCTCCGCCTCTGGGGATGAGCACGTCGATAAGGCCGTTGGCTCTCATCATATCCGAGGCGATGCCTCTGTCGGTGTCCTCCACCAGCTGGATAACGTTGGGGTCGAGGCCGGCGGTCTTAACAGCCTGACGCATCAGCGCTGCCAGCATCTTATTGGAGTTGATAGCTTCCTTGCCGCCCCGGAGGATCACGCAGTTTCCGCTCTTTAAGCAGAGAGCCGCCGCATCCACGGTAACGTTGGGCCTTGCCTCGTAGATCATACCCACAACGCCCATAGGAACTCTGACCTTGGTGACTCTCATCCCGTTGGGGCGGGTGCCTCCGCCGATGATCTCACCCACCGGGTCATCAAGACCGATGAGCTTCTCGCAGGCAGCAGCGATACCCTCGATACGCTTTTCATCGAGGCGGAGCCTGTCCTGCATAGCGGGGGTCATATTGCGTCTTACGGCATTTTCAAGGTCGAGGGCGTTGGCCTCTATGATCTTCGGAGCGCATCTGCGCAGGATATGGGCGATCTCCATAAGCGCGTCGTTCTTCTGCGCCGAGGATGCGCTTGCAAGCTCGGTCTTGCAGGCCTTTGCGTTCATTCCGAGTGTTTCGATGTAACTCATACTATCAGCTCCCTTATTATTCAATGCACAATGCATAAAGATTTATGATCAGCCTTGCCTTCTGAGAAGGCTCGGGCGAATACGGAAAATGCTTCTCCCCACCTCTGAAGCGGGGGAGAGCATTTTCCGCCGATCACTGCTTTGCCTCTGCGGCATCCCGATAATGCAGCACGGCTATGAATACTGCGGTCCCGAATATGAGGTCAACGGAGAGCAGCAGCAGCGCGGCGAGTATCAGCGGTCCTAAAAGGTACATACTTATCTTTACGGTATTCCCCCAGACGGGCAGGTCGCCCTGAGAGGTATGGGCGATGCGTTCGGGCAAGTGTGTATCATCACCGTCGGTGTAGATGATAACGCTGTCAAACAGGGAAAGGTTCTTGGTCAGCGATGGCAGCTCGGCATCCTCTACGGGAACGGCAAACCTTCTGCCGCCGGTCAGAAAACCCGATTCCGAGAACACATAACAGCCGTCCTCGGTGCCCTTATAGGTGATGTTATGGAACATCCCGCCGTGAGAGGTATATGCTTTGCTGTCGCTGCGGTCGATCCTGAAAGCGACATAGCCCGTTATCACCGTCAGCAGCGCAGCGGCGGCGATAACGATATTCACCGCGACGACAGCCTTATGCAGCTTCCCTTCGGAATGCCGTATATTGTAGACGGTGAAAAACGCCAGTGCTGCAAGTATGATGATCCCGCCAATGTAAAGCATAGTACTGTCACTCCTTTAAGGCAACACCGCACGACCCCTGTGCGTCAGATGCGAAGTCCAGGTTTTCGTCAGATTGTCTAAATTCGACGCAGGCGGGCTGGCGCCCGGCAAGGAGAATTTGGGTAATATGACGGAAAGCTGGCAAGCAGATGATGTGCAGAGGCGTTAGCCGCGGGTCGTGCGGTGTTGCCTTAATTATGCCGCAGCCAGGAGAAGTCCTCCTCGCGGATATGCTCCCCCTGCCCTCTGAGAGCGCGGAGCTCCGTTTCGCATATCTCCGATGCGGTCGTTATATAGTCCTCGGCTATAGCCTGTGTGTAGTAGACCGTTTCCCCCTCCGGCGAGGCGGTGAGGTCGTTTTTCATATCTTCAAGGAAAGCCCGTATCTCCACGGAATGCTCCCCCACCAGGGGCTCCTTTTCAAAGCCCTCCGGCAGAGCGGGGACGGCTTTTATGCCGCAGCTTCGGCTGATGATGCCGTTCAGGAGGGTATAATCCCGGTGGAGCCGGGGCAGCTTTTCCTTTGTGGGGACGTACCCCACCTTATGGTAGAGGTGGTCTCTGAAAACCAGATCCTCCACTAAATGCATATAGTACCCGAGGAACAGCCCGCCCCCGAGCCTGTCCCCGAAGCGCTCCCGGAACTGACGGAGGGCGTAGGTCTTGCGGGCCGAGCCCTCGCCGAAATATCTGAAAAAGTGGCTTTGCTCCTTTGGGAAGGCGTCGGGTATCACCGAGCCCGCCAGGAAGCTCTCCCTGTCCCCCACATCGAACTGCTCCGAGAGGACATATCCTAACGCCAGATGGATCATCCTTGAAGCCATGCTATGCCTCCCTGCCGTTCACGCTTTTCCACACTCTGCGGGTGTAGTATATGGTCAGCCCCCCAAAGATGAGCTCTCCCAGCAGCGGGAAGGGGAAGCCCGTCCACACTATCAGCGGGGGCAGCACATCGAAAAATGTATGTATCGCCATGGCGATAAACAGCTGCTTCTGCTGCCCGACGTAATGCACCGATATCAGCACCAGCACCGAAAGGGCGATGTGACAGGCAAAAGCGGAATTTATCCAAGAGGCCACAGTGTAAAGGCTGTCAAATACGGAATTGTCGGCAAAGCCCTGTATCTTTTCGGCATAGGCTGCCGCCCTGTCGGGTTCAAGCCCCGCCGTCATAGCCGCGATGCCCACATCGTTGCAGCGCAGCCCCACAAGCAGCCCGTTCAGAGCTATGGGCATCATTCCGAGTATGGACTCGGTGCCGCCGTGACCGATGCCGTAGGCAACGGCATCCTTGAAGCCGTCAAAGCCGTCCAGGGCATATTTCAGGGCCAGATACCGCCCCAGCTCCTCCAGAACTCCCGAAAGCAGAGCCGAGAGGAAGTAGAAAAGCGCAGGTATCTCCTTTACCCCGTCGGTGAGGATAAGGGTGCGGAACACCGCCCTCACCAGCGAGACCGCCAGATAGGTCCCGAAGCCCACGAGCAGGGGCTTCACCGAAAACCCGCCGAAGCGTTTTCTGAAATACAGAAACAGCACTATCGGAAAGCACAGGGAAAATACAGTCTCAAGGGCGTATCCCCAAAGGGCGCTCAGAGAGTATGTGACCTCTGCCGTTCCCATTGACTGCCGCCCCCTAGTCTGTGATATCCGCCTCTGCATCCCCGGCAGGGAGCTCTGCACGGGTAGTTGTTTCGCCTTTTGAAAGCTCCATATTAAGGGATGTTCCTCGGATGATATCCTTTATTTCCTCATCGGTACGTCCGCCTCTGTATGCGAGGGCTGTGAACTCATAATCCTTGCGGCTTATGCGGCCGATGTCATAAGGTGCAGGCTCGCTCCATTCGGTGATGAAGAAGTCCTTTTTGCTGTCATAGCTGCCGATCAGCGCTTTGCCCGCATACCAGTGCTGCACCGAAAGATTGGTGATCCTCACAGTAAAGGTCACTCTGACATAATCGGAGCCCGTCGGCTTCTCACCCTTCCAGAGCTTCTGCTCATAGCGCCCGTCAGCCTGCTCCCAGATCTCCCAGGCGGTGTCGATCAGGTCGCTTTCAAGAGGCTCGATCTTTATTGAAACTATTTTTGCATCCGGTTTTGAAAATATCAGGAACAGACCAGCGCCGATAAGCAGCACCGCCGCCGATATTATCAGTATCAAAGCCTTTCTTCTGCTCTTCATTTACATGTTATTTGTACCCTTTGCCTTGAACAGCGTGCCTGCGCCCCCCTCAAAGACAGCGTAGAGGTTGTCGGGGTTGCGGCCGTTGGTGATTATCATATCTATGCCGTTGGCGTTGGCGATCTCGGCGGCGTTGATCTTGGTCTTCATACCGCCGGTGCCCAGCTTGGAGCCTGCGCCCCCTGCCAGCTCCCGGATCTCATCGGTGATCTCATAGACCACGGGGATGAGCTTGGCTTCGGGGTTCGATCTCGGGTCGGAGTCGTAGAGGCCGTCTATATCCGACATTATTATGAGCAGGTCGGCATTCACAAGGGTAGCCACCGTGGCGGCGAGGGAATCGTTCTCGCCCACCTCAAGCTCCAGCTCGTCGATAGCCACCGTATCGTTCTCGTTGACGACGGGGATGACATTATGAGCCAGCAGCTCCGCCAGAGCGTTCTGGACGTTGACTCTCCTGTCCTCCAGCAGCACATACTTGGTAAGGAGCACCTGAGCTACGTTCAGGCTGTAATCGGAGAACAGCTTGTCGTAGAAATACATCAGCTCGCACTGGCCTATGGCGGCGCAGGCCTGCTTCAGAGGTGTCTCCTTGGGCTTCTGCATCAGGTTGAGCTTTGCCATACCCAGACCCACCGCTCCGCTGGAGACGATTATCAGCTCGTTGCCTGCGTTGTGCAGGTCGGCAAGGTTCTTGACGAGGCGCTCGATACGCCTGATGTTGAGCTTGCCCGTCTTATGGGTCAGCGTGGAGGTACCCAGCTTAACTACTATTCTTTTTCTTTCCCTGTCCATTATACTTTCCTCAATTCGTTTTTGATGTATTGCCCGTTACGGCATAGCCTCCCCGAAGATATCCGGGTAGAAGGCCTTGGCTCGCTGATATACGAAGCTGATGAACTCGCCCTGCTTTGCCATCTGCTCTATCTCGGCGGGGTAGACCAGCCTTGCGGCGGCGGTCTCACCCGGCTGGAGGATCACATCCTCCTCACCGAAATCGGCGCGGAAGAGGTAAAACAGCACGATATGGTTATGGGTGCCGCCCTTGAACACCAGCTGGCCCCGGTAGTCCAGGGCTTCCGGCAGCGCCCGGAGACCCGTTTCCTCCTTAAGCTCGCGGATAGCCGCCATTGCGGGCTTCTCCCCGGCTATGACCGCGCCCTCTGTTACCTCCCAGAGATTGGGGTAGGTGGGCTTTTCGGCGCTTCGGAGGGTTATGAGCACCTTCCCCTCGAAATTGACCGAGAGCACATTGATCACCAGATGATACTTCCCCGGAGGGATGGGATCTCCCCGCTCGGCAGTCTCCCGCAGGGGGATCAGCTTTTCATTGTAAAGATCGAACAGTTCAGACAAGGGAACTCATCTCCTTACCGCTCAACGGCATTTATGGGGCTGCCCGCCGCCCAGGCTCTCAGGTTCTCAGCCACCTTTTCAAGCAGCCTTATCCTGGTCTCCTTCGGCGCCCAGGCGATATGGGGGGTGATCGTTATGTTCTTAGCCTTTCTGAGGGGGCAGTCCTCCCTCATAGGCTCCAGAGTGAGCACATCTATGCAGGCGCCTCCGATGGCTCCGCTGTTGAGGGCCTCGGTGAGGGCCTGCTCGTCGATGAGCCCGCCTCTTGCGGTATTTATCAGCAGAGCATCCCGCTTCATCAGCGAGAGTGTCCGGGCATTTATCATTTTTTCGTTATCGGCGGTCAGCGGGCAATGGAGGGTGACTACATCGCTCACACGGAGCAGCTCCTCCAGCGGGAGGCAGGGGGTGCCGTCCTCTACCTTTTCGGGGGTGCGGGTACAGGTGACGACCTTCATATTGAAGGCTCTGGCAATGGCGGCGGTCTGCCTGCCGATGCTGCCGTAGCCGACTATGCCTATGGTCTTGCCCGCCAGCTCAAAGGTGGGTATGCCGAAATAGGTGAACAGCTTGTAGTTCACCCAATCCCCCCGATCTACGGTGGCGGAATACTCCGAGACCTTGTTGTATCTGTCGAGGATGAAGGCGAAGGTATGCTGCGCCACAGCATTTGTGGAATAGCTGGGAACGTTGCAGACCACGGCTCCGTGGTCGTGGGCGGCCTTTACATCCACGTTGTTGTAGCCTGTGGCGAAGAGCCCCACGTATTTCAGGTCAGGGCAGGCTTCAAACACCTCTCTGGTGATCAGGCACTTGTTGCAGATGACCGCATCGGCATCGCCTATCCTCTCGGCGATCATATCGTTGGGGGTGAAGCCGTAGACCGTCGCCTCCCCCTGGGAGGTGATCCCCTCCAGCGAGACATCGTTCCGGGTTACGGTCTCGGCATCGAGAATAACTATCTTCATAAGCTTACCTCAATCGTCGAAGGCGTTATCCACCAGCTTCTCGTTCTCGGTGGCCTCGGCCTTTTCGGCGGCCTTGGCTCTTTCCTCAGCCTCCTTGCGGGCAGCCTCCTTGGCGGCAGTTTCAGCCTTGACCTTCTTTGAGTATTTATGCCCGAACCAGAAGGTGCAGCCCAGCAGGATTATCTCGACTATGCCCAGCAGGGTGATAGCTATCGAGGAAGTCCAGAACTGTGTGATAAAGGTAGCGTCTATCGCAAACATCAGCGTAAGGTAATGCACCGAACCTCTACGGTAATAAAGGGTGAGGTAAAGTGCCGTCGCTATCATCGTAAAAACCAGATGCACGCTCAGAGACAGGGGCGTGAACACATTCTGCATCTTTGAGCCGTCGTCAATCAGGAACTGTATCATTGAAAATCCTCCGATCTGTACTGCATAGTGATACACATTAATCATACCACAAAAAACGTATGATTACAAGTCTTTTTTTCAACAAAAAAGCCCTCCCCGCAGGGAAGGCTTTTATGGTCTTTTCTGTTATGCCTCGGCATCCGGGGCGGGGGGAACGTTCTTATACCATATCTTCACGCTGTTGCCGTCGAAGCTGACCGCCTTTGAAACGGTGATGGGCAGCTTCTGCTCCTCGGTGAAGCCGACGGTCTCGCCGTCCTTAAGATCCACCTCCTGGGTGATGACATAGTCGCTGATGGCGAGCATAAAGTTGAAGAGCTCCTGGGGCTGGGCAGCCGAGTCGATGACCTCGACCTCCTCGCGGCCGAAGGCGCGGAGGCCGTAGGTGAAGCCGCAGAGCAGACTGCGCTTGTTCACATACATACCGATGTGGAGCATTATGGGTATCGGCACTGCGCCCTGCTTCATATTCTCGGCAACGCCTATGTAAAACTCCTTCTCAAAGACAGTGGGGTTCTTGTAGATGCCTATGGTATTCTTGAGCCTGAGCATAGAACAGGCCACCTTGCAGAAGAGCATATTGGCATCCAGGACATCCTGTATCTCGGGATCGTCGCTGTCCATAACTGCGATCATAACGTGGGCGGCGTGCTTGGCGGTCTCGGCGGCGGCATCCTTCCAGAGCATATTGTTCTTGGCACAGGCCTCGGCCTCGCCGTCGGGGATGGGGTTGGGCAGCAGCGAGCAGGCCACCTTCCTGCCCTCGGTCTCAAAGACCACGGCGCCGTCCTTGATCTCATCGGTGAAGGAGATATCCCAGTCCTCCTTCAGGAAATGCCTGAACCTGGGCCAGTCGAAATTGGCATCGCGCAGCAGCACGAAGCCCAGGATGTTCTTATTCTTGTTCTCACTCATTTTAATCTCTCCTGTCAGTAATAAAAGAGCGCCCGCGCAGGGGCGCTCCCGCTTTTATATCTTGGAATAGCCGAAGCTGTTGATCAGCGCATCCACCTTCTGACCGTTTTTGCACATCGGGCAGGTAGAGGAGCTGTAGCTGTCGTACTTAGGCAGGTCGTCCGCATAGAATATAGCGTGAACATCGAGGCCGTGGGACTCCTTGATAGCCGAGAAGATAGCTCCGATAGCGGCAAGGCTGCCGTTGTAATACTGGAGGCAGTCTACGGCTCTCATAATGCTCTTGCCGGTGGAGGCGGAGGATATGAGCAGGAGTATCTGCTTGCCCCAGATCTTCTTCTGGGTATTGTCGCGGAAGATCATCTGGCTGTTCATATTGAGCTCGGGGGTGACAACGGCGATATCAGCGCCGGAGTTGATGCCCTGCTCGGCAAGGCTCTCAGCCAGGAAGGCAGCCAGCATCTCGGTGCCCTCAAGGCAGATGATGGTGTCGATATGTGTGGTGGCATAGGAGGCAGCAAGCTCTGCAGCAGCCTCTCTGGCCATTTTATGGCTGGTCTTGATCGAGGTCATATCAACATAGTAGTTAACGTGAGAATGGTTGGTGGCAAAGTGACCCGGGATGATGCCGATCTTGATGCGGCGGTTCTTCGGGCTGGCGATTGTCTGTATCCTGTTTTCCATATTATTCCCTCCTGAAAAGAGCATTTTAGCGGTGTGCCTGTATCATTATAACATATTTTCCCGTCGATTACAAGCAAATTCTGAAATTTTTTCGGAGCTTTCCTGCATTTCTCTACAACAGCGGCGTGATGACGTCAACTACGCTGACATAGTCGGTGATGCCCTTGCCCTCGTTGGGGACGAAGAAGGAGTAGATCACGTCCGCCGCGAGGATGGACAGCAGGGTTATCGCGGCGATCTTCCTGGTGCGGTAGGGGATCTTCTGAGCGATATCGTCCATCAGGGGGCCAAGGATATAGATGCAGAGCATCCCCGCGAAGCCGAACACGATAAGACCCTCCAGGCAGATCCTGCCGTTGATGTTCATAAAGTAGCCGTTGTAGTTCCAGTATTGCAGACCCTTGAACTTATCGAAATACCAGCTTGTCACATACTCAAAGAGCCCCGCTCCCAGCGACATCAGCACAAAGGATGCGGCAGGGCGGTCGCGGAAGCGTTTGAGCAGCAGCATGGCTCCTATGCCTCCCAGACCCCAGATAGGCAGCCAGGGGCCGTGGAGCGAGCCGCGGTTTATGAGCTCGCCGTCCTCGATGATGTGGATGAACACTTCCCACAGCCAGCCGATGAAGGAGAAGGAGAAGAACATAAAGGCCACCGAGGTCCAGGAGTAGTCCCTGTGATAGTCGTGGCGCTCCAGCACCTGCTTGCGGCTGATGCCGATATACTCCCGGTTGCCGGTTTGGTCGGCGCCGGGGTATTTGTCCAGCAGCTTGATGTCCGAGCCCGGCATAGTGCCCACGGGGGTCTCGTACTCGGTGTCCCGGTCGAGGGTCGAGGGCTCCAGGAACTCATCGGTGAAGCAGGCGCAGAGCTCGTCGCCCTGTGCGATGAGCCGGGCCCGCAGCTGCATATAGAGCTCCGCGTCCGAGGCGGTCTTGTAGGCGTTTAAGAAGCCTATCCTGGCGATGCCCAGGGAAGCGTAGGTGAGCACTCCCCCGAGGAAGATATAGTCGTCGCCGAAGAACAGCTTACCCACCAGCACCGAGCCCAGGATTATGGGTATCTCCCAGGTCAGGAAGGAGGCGTTCAGCAAAAACGTTCTCCACTTGTGGCCCTGCATCATCTTCTTTGAGAGAGCGAAGGCGTCCTTGGTCTCGATATTGGGGTTCTCTGACAGGAGGAAGGGTATCATATAGTATTCGTAGGTCTTGTAAACGCCGCCCACTACCGTCAGAAACCACAGGCCGCGGTAAATGTGCACCAGGACGATGGTCTTCAGGGGCTTGAAGCAGCGCTCCTTGAGGATAAAGCCCATCCTGCCCACGGTGGTGCGGCGATAGGCGCGGTTCTCCAGGAAGAAGCGGCGCTCGCCTATCAGCAGTGTATCGGTGACGAATATTGCAACTAATATTGAGAAGAACGAGGTGGCACAGGTCACCAGCTTATCCCACCCGGACATATCGGAGAGCAGGGCAAGCACCGCTGCCAGCACCTGAAAATGGGGTGAATAGTCCTTTGTCACCATATCGAAGGTGTCCGAGAGCTTCTGCTCGTTGCGGCGGGTCTTCTCGCTGACGAAGGCGGTTATGGGTCTCTCCTTGCCGGAGATAAGGCTCACCGTATCGTCGATTATGGCCCAGTTCGAGCCCTCGTTCCCCGAATGGAAGAAGGTGAGTTCCTTGGCATTCAGGGAGTTCTCGCCGAACTCCTCATAAGACTTGGCCCAGCTCTGCACCGCCGATACGTCGCCGATATTGAAGCGGTCATCGGCTTCTGCGGCAGTGAGGCCCTCGGCTCGCATGGCCTCCACCACCTCACGCTTGGTGGCGGCGTCTATACGGATATTGGCAACGTTCTGCATATCGTAGCTGGCTATGAACTGGGTGGAGCCGCCGTAGGCTCCGGCAATAAAGACCATAACAAAGCAGACGGCAAGGCAGGTCACGAAATTGTGACGCAGGCTCTTTACCGCCGCACTCTTTATCGCTCTGATACCTATACGGTCATCCATAACTGCGTTTGGCTCCTTGAAATACGCCCGGCGGCAGAACAGCCGTCGGAAAATACATATTTATTATAGCTTATCCGAGGAAAAAAGTCAATAATTCTTAATTATTTTCTAAAATTTGAACAGCCCCTCCCCCTTGACAAACCCGGTTTTGCGGTGTTATAATATTCTTATCCGTTTAAGGATATCTATATCACAAAGGCATTGACGGAAACGGGATCGTGCATATCGCTCACCCCAGAGAGCCCGAGGCAGCTGAAAATCGGGCGGCGGGCGGCATTATCCGGATCATTCCCGAGCCTGCCGACGAAAGGCGCTCTGCGCCCGCTAGAAAGGCACGGTTCTCACCGTTATATGAGACCAAAGCGGTACGCTCACCTTTAATTATGCGCGTACAAGCAGAGTGGTAACACGGAGCACGGCGCTTCGCCTCTGTACGGGGGCGGAGCGCTTTTCAATTCACAATGCACAATTATGGTGTGCGCCTGCGGCGCACGTTTATATGAACACCTTGTGTCCGATGTGTTTGTTGCGGCATTGCAGATCGGAATAACGGCATATTTGTTTTATCATCAATGAAGATCTTTTTGCACAGGGCAGTTTGTCCGAGATGGCCAATCTGAACGCTTCGCGTGCGGATAACATCGGCGCAAAGCGCCGATACCTTCATTGTGCATTGTGCATTGTGCATTGTGAATTACGAACAAGATTAATTATAATAAAAGGAAGGTTTGAACTATGCTTACTCTCGACAAGGTATATCATGCAAGACACATTCTTAAGCAGGTCATCAGGGAGACGGAGGTCATCAAGGCTCCCAAGATCAACCCCAAGGCCGATGTTTATCTCAAGACCGAAAATCTCCAGATCACCGGCTCCTTCAAGGTGAGGGGCGCTTACTACAAGATCTCTCAGCTCTCCGATGAGGAGAAGAGCCACGGCGTTATCGCCTGCTCGGCAGGCAACCACGCTCAGGGCGTTGCCCTTGCTGCCACCAAGAACGGCATCAAGTCCATAATCTGCCTGCCCGACGGCGCTCCCATTTCCAAGGTCGAGGCCACCAAGGGCTACGGCGCCGAGGTCTGCCTGGTGGAGGGCGTTTACGACGACGCCTACAACAAGGCTCTCCAGCTCCGTGATGAATACGGCTACACCTTCATCCACCCCTTCGATGACGAGAATGTCATTGCCGGTCAGGGCACTATCGGTCTGGAGCTTATGGATCAGCTCCCCGAGCTTGATGCGGTAGTAGTTCCCGTTGGCGGCGGCGGACTTATCTCTGGCGTGGCTTTTGCTCTTAAGACCCTCAATCCCAACATCAAGGTCTACGGCGTGCAGGCCAGCGGCGCTCCCTCCATGGTGCAGTCCCTTGCCGAGGACAAGATCAAGTGCCTCGAATCAGTCTCCACCATTGCCGACGGCATCAAGGTCAAGGAGCCCGGCGTAAACACCTTTGAATACTGCCGCCAGTATGTTGACGACATCGTTACCGTCACCGACGACGAGGTCTCCTCGGCTATACTTGCACTCATCGAGCAGCACAAGCTGATCTCCGAGGGTGCGGGGGCTGTTTCGGTAGCGGCTGTAATGTTCAACAAGGTTCCCGTCGAGGGCAAGAAGGTGGTATGTCTGGTATCGGGCGGCAACATCGACGTTACCATCCTCTCCAGAGTTATCAAGAGAGGTCTGCTCAAATCCGGCAGGAGCGATACAATGGCTATCCAGCTTGAGGACAAGCCCGGTCAGCTGCTGGGCGTTTCCAAGATCATCGCTCAGCTGGGCGGAAACGTTGTCTCCATCCATCACGAGCGTGCCAGCGAGGACAGCGATATCACCGACTGCATCCTCCGCATAGTTATGGAGACCCGTGATTTCGACCACATCCGTGAGATAAGAAAAGCCCTCACCGATGCGGGCTTCAAGCTGGTAAACAAGTGATCCCGCTGGACAGATATCAGGAGCCCGTTCTCTTTGCGGGGACGGTGCTGGTATTCAGAGGGGAACACCCCTTTGACCGTGAGGCTGCGGGGCATCGGATGTCTCGGTAAGGCTTTGGGATGAGAAATGAGGCGGCAGCTATGGATATCACGGAAAATATGACCGCAAAAGAATTCATCGGCCTTATGTTTGGAGCATACGGCGACGAATTCAACTGGTGGCTGCCTCCGAGTACAGAGACCTTTGTAAAGGAGCTTATCACCGAGCTGGGTGAGGATGACCCCTTCGTGCTGAAAAGAACTATCTCCCTGGCTGCCAAGTGCGAGTCCTGCGACGATATGCTGTTCTGCTCCGTCGGAGAGGACGGCTCGGAGCTGTGGAGGATATACCACATGACCTGGTCGCGCCGCCGTGAACGTGAGGGCTGGCCGATCAGGTGGGATTTCCCCGACAGGAAGTCCGCGCTGGAATACATAAGAGACAGATTTACAGAGGATCACCTCTGATCAATGTAAACCCGGAGACAAACCAAAAAGCTGAGAAGGCTGAATCGCAAAACTTTAAGGCAACACCGCACGACCCCTGTGCATCAGATGCGCCGTCCAGATTTTCGTCAGATTGCCTAAATTCGACGCAGGCTTGCTGACGCAAGTCAAGGAGAATTTGGGTAATATGACGGAAAGCTGGCAAGCAGATGAT
>JAFXXU010000071.1 GCA_017542125.1 Ruminococcus sp. | reverse complement strand
CGCCATCTGCTTGCCAGCTTTCCGTCATATTACCCAAATTCTCCTTGCCGGGCGCCAGCCCGCCTGCGTCGAATTTAGGCAATCTGACGAAAACCTGGACTTCGCATCTGACGCACAGGGGTCGTGCGGTGTTGCCTATATCACCATTTTTTCTCTGCCGAGGCGCAGCTCTGGGAGGGCTTCAGCGCCCGCAGTTCCACATAGCAGCCGCATTGCAGGCACATACCGTTCTGCAGCTCATCGCACTTGCGGCAGAGGCTGAGCCTAGTCTGGTAGAGCTCTTCGCCGACCCTCTGATCCGGGGGGACGGCGGCGATGTATTCGAGGAGGGACTTGGTATAGTCCGTCTCCCCCAGCTCGGCAAGGAGGCATTTCTTGCAGGGCTTCTGCATTACTTGGTGAATCTTACGGATACTACCGAGCAGGCAGGCAGCTTGACGAAGGCCTTGCCCTCCCGGAGCTCTACCTCGCAGGCTTCGGGCTTAACGTTTTCGGGGGCATCGAAGGTATTGTAGGCTCTGACATCTGCGTTGAGGAGGGTGCCCTCGGCCTTTGCAGCCTCATAGCCGCCCAGGTCGATCTCCAGCTCAACATCCTCGGAGAGGGAGGCGTTGGAAACGGTGGCCAGCAGGCTGCCGTCCTTGGCCTTGGAAACGGAGGAGGTGATCATGCGGGCGCCTTCCTGGGTGAAGTCCTGGCAGATGCTCTTTACCAGCTCGGCATCCTGGTGGCCCTTATACATATAGAATACATGGTAGGTGGGAGTGAGGATCATCTTCTCGCCCTCGGTGAGGATTACTGCCTGGAGGACGTTGATCATCTGGGCGATGTTAGCCATTACCACGCGGCGGCTGTGGGTGTTGAAGATGTTCAGGTTCACGGCGGCTACGATGGCGTCTCTCATAGTATTCTGCTGATAGAGGAAGCCGGGGTTGGTGCCTTCTTCAACATCGTACCAGCAGCCCCACTCATCCACAAGGAGGCCGATCTCGTTCTTGGGATCCAGCTCGTCCATTATTGCGGTATGACCCTTGATGATATCGTCCATGGTGAGGGTCTGCCTGATGGTGGAGTAATAGAGGTCGTCGGAGAATTTGGTGGCGCTGCCCTTGCTGTTCCAGTCGCCGGAGGGAATGGTATAGTGGTGGAGGGAGATGCCCTTGGTATGCCAGGGCTTCACGTTCTGGAGCAGGACCCTTGTCCAGTTGTAGTCGCCGCCGCTGGGGCCGCAGGCTACCTTATAGAGCTGGTTGCCGGAATAGTTCTTGCAGAAGGACTGGAACTGCCTGTAAACGTCGGCATAATACTCGGGGCGCATATTTCCGCCGCAGCCCCAGTTCTCGTTGCCGATGCCGAAATATTTCAGCTTCCAGGGCTTCTCGCGGCCGTTCTTCTTTCTTTCGAGGGTGAGGGGGCTCTCGCCGTCGAAGGTCATATACTCTATCCACTCGCTCATTTCCCTGACGGTGCCGCTGCCCACGTTGCCGGCAACATAGGGCTCGCAGCCCAGCTCCTCGCAGAGGTCCATGAACTCGTGGGTGCCGAAGCTGTTATCCTCGACAACGCCGCCCCAGTTGGTGTTGATCATCTTCTTGCGGGTCTCCTTGGGGCCGATGCCGTCCTTCCAGTGATACTCGTCGGCGAAGCAGCCGCCCGGCCAGCGGAGCACGGGGATGCTGATGTTCTTGAGCGCCTCGATGATGTCCTTCCTCACGCCGTCCTTGTTGGGGATGGAGGAACCCTCGCCCACAAAGAGGCCGTTATAGATGCATCTGCCGAGATGCTCGGAGAAGTGGCCGTAGATCTCCCGGTTGATGTGGCTGACCTCGGTGGAGGGGTCAACGGTGAGCCTGATGTTTTTCATAGCGTTTCATCCTTTCGGTCAATAGTCCGGCTTAGCGCCGTATGCTGTTATCAATATATCATATTGACAAAAACGGCACAATGATTTATAATACTTATATACTTAACAATCCTATGATTTTCGGGGAGGCGGCGGCAGTGTTCACGCTCAACGCTATCGGCATCGATACAAGACATACGGGCAATTTCGAGATCAACAGGCCTCACGGGTCGGGGGATTGCCTGCTTATCATCTTTCGGACGGACGCTGCGCTTTTCCTGGATGGGAAGGAGATATCGGCACCGCCGGACAGCGCTGTGATCTTCCCCCTCGGAGCCGAGCAGCATTACCGCTCGGTCTGCGGCAGCTATGTCAATCACTTTATGCATTTTGAATGCGGCGAGGGCTTTGAGGGTCTGCCTGTCAGGAGCGGGGAGCTTATCCTGCCAAACGGCAGCAAGGAGCCGGAGGAGCTGCTGAGGATGATCAGCCGGGAGCATATGTCGGAGTCGGGGAGCCGGGATATGTGCATAGATATGCTCATCAAGCTGCTGCTGGTCAAGCTCTCGGAGCAGAGAGCCGCGCCCTCGGCGAGGCTGCGCAGCGCACATTCGGAGATGCTCAGCGAGCTGCGGGCAGAGCTTCACAGCAGCGCGGGGCAGTTTAGGTCGGTGGCGCAGCTGGCGGAGCGGGCGAACCTGAGCCCCTCCCACTTTCAGCAGCTCTACAAGCAGCAGTTCGGCATCAGCTGCTACGAGGATCTGCTGTCGGCAAAGATGAAGACCGCTCAGTATTATCTGGGAGCCACGATGCTCACGGTCAAGGAGATAGCGGCTCTCTGCGGCTACGACAACGAGCTGTGCTTCATGCACCGCTTCAAGGAGCGGACGGGGCTGACTCCCACCGAATACAGGAGGAAATTCTTCTGACCCCACAGGTCGGATATATATAATAAAGGAGTAATACTTATGCTTTTTCAGAAATTCTCTAAGCGGGAGGACGGCTGGGTCATCATCGACTACACCGCCACCTGGAAGTACGGCTATGATTTCATCCTGGACGCTGCCCAGGGATTTATCGACAACGATCTGCGGGACAACCTCCAGAGGGCAGCCGTTGCGGAGCAGGCCGGCACCGAGCAGACCAATGTGACCGAGGCTCTCAAGGCCGCAGGCAACGCCCTCCGCGCCTGCCCCGAGACCGCGAAGGAGTGCGGGATGCTGACGGTGGCTGGCATCAGCGGGATAATGCAGGTGCCTGTTCAGCTGGTATTTTTCAATCAGACAAATCTGGTGAGGGTGGTCTCGCCCATCGGGAAATACTTTGAGGAAAACGGCGAGCACGTTTTTGACAACTATCTTAACAGCGTTGAGATACAGGCTCACTGCGCCGCCACCGAGCGCCGCGTCCGCAAGGAGCTTTCGGGTGAGGAATGATACTTGATGCCCCCCTTGGCCGTGCCGGCTGAGGGGGCATTTTTGTGTCCGGGCAGCAAAATGCACAAAATGTATCGACGGTTGTGAGCGTTTGGTATAAAAATAAGAAAATCTCCAAAAACCGCTTGACAAGTGAAGAGGAATGTGATAGAATAATAAAGCTGTCGGAAACGGCGGGAAGCCGCTGCGGGCAGCGAAACGGCATCTTGAAAATTGAATAACAACGACGAAACAAAACCCTTGAGAGATTCTTTTGAGGAAACGAAAAAGAGTTAGACGTCGGGTACGACGGAAAAAACATACAGTCAGTGAAAACTGAGCGAAGAGGATAGCAAGGGGCGAGAGCCCTTTGATATACAACTTTAATTAAGAGTTTGATCCTGGCTCAGGACGAACGCTG
>JAFXXU010000032.1 GCA_017542125.1 Ruminococcus sp. | reverse complement strand
TGCACGCCATCTGCTTGCCAGCTTTCCGTCATATTACCCAAATTCTCCTTGCCGGGCGCCAGCCCGCCTGCGTCGAATTTAGGCAATCTGACGAAAACCTGGACTTCGCATCTGACGCACAGGGGTCGTGCGGTGTTGCCTTTATTCCGCGGCACGGAAGCCGTGGCCGTTCTTCTGGGCGTATTTCTCGGCGGCGGAGCCTGCGGGAGCAATGAGGGTCAACTCACCGCAGCAGGAGAACACGCTGCCTCCGAAGCGGGTCACACCGGAGGGGATGATGATCTCGTCCAGGCCGGAGCAGTATTCAAAGGCGCAGTCCCCGAGAGCCTCCAGCCCCTCGGAGAGGGTGACGCTTTTCAGCTTACCGCAGCGGCAGAAGCAGTTATAGGGCAGCTCCTTCACTCCCCTGCCCACCCGGGCGGTCTCCAATTCGGCGCAGTCCCAGAAGACGCCGGTGCCAAGCTGCTCAACGCTGTCCGGGAGGGTGATCTCTTTGAGGCTGCGGCAGCCGCAGAAGGCATTGTCTCCGATGGCTCTCACGCTTTCGGGGATCTCTGCGGAGGTCAGAGCCGTACACCCTGCGAATGCTCCCGAGCCTATTTCGGTGATGCCTTCGGATATCCCGATACGGACTATCCTCTCACGCTCCCCGTACCAGGGCGCCTTTCCCGCCGACATATCGGGCATTGCTCCCGTTCCTGTGATATTCAGCAGGCCATCATCAGATAGCTCCCATTCATAGCCCTCCCCGCCGGAGGAGCTCTCCCCGGCGCAGCCGCAGAGCATAAGCAGGGCTGCCAGAGCAAGGGCTGCAAGCCTTATGATCCCTTTCATCTCTGCCGCCGCCTTTCATAAGATCTGTTGTCATTATTATAGCGGACGGGAGCTGCCGATTCAATTAGCAACTTGGATAAACTTTCCGGCGCGGGATTGTGGATATCCACAGGCAAAAAGAGTCCCCGGGGAATATCCTCGGGGACTTTGCTGTTATTCCGCGCTGTCCTGCAGTGCGTCGAACCCTTCTTCACCGGTTCTGACCTTGATCACGTTCTCTACATCGTAGAGGAAGATCTTGCCGTCGCCGATATGTCCGGTGTAAAGAGCTTTCTTAGCGGTCTCAACTACCGACCTTACAGGCACCTTTACGACTACTATATCCACCTGTACCTTGGGCATCAGGTTGATCTCAACAGGCACGCCTCTGTAATACTCGGGCTTGCCCTTCTGAGTACCGAAGCCCATAACGTGGGATACCGTCATTCCGGTGATGCCCAGCTTGGTCATAGCGTTCTTCAGCTTATCCAGCTTTGCCTCCTTGCAGATGATCTCTACCTTGGTCATCTTGGGTCTGCCCTCGGGAGCAAGGCTCGGGAGCTTGGTAACGGGAACTGCCTCAGCCTCGGGAGTATCGCCGGTAACAACAGTTGCATCGGCATACTCTTCATAGGTGGTGTACTTATGTACCGCAGGCATAAAGTCGGGATATGCGCTGGGAAGTCCGTGCTCGGAGATATCCAGACCGAGGATCTCATCCTCAGCGGAGGCTCTCAGGCCGTGGAGCTTCTTGATAAGGCCGAAGGTGATGCACATCATCACAGTGGTATAGAGTGCTACCGAACCGAAGCCGGTGAGCTGGATGCCCAGCTGCTTGAAGGAACCGGTATAGCAGAGGCCCTCAAGGCCGGCGGGAGCATCGGGGTTAGCAAAGATGCCGACTGCGATGGTGCCCCAGATACCGTTTGCACAGTGTACGCCTACTGCACCCACGGGGTCGTCGATGTGGAGCTTAAGATCGAGGAACTCAACTACCCATACTACCAGGAAGCCGGATACAAGACCTACTCCTGCTGCGCCCAGAGCGTCAAAGGCATCGGTGCCTGCAGTTACGGCTACGAGTCCTGCCAGCGATGCGTTCAAGCACATCGAAACATCGGGCTTGCCGTTTCTGATCCAGGTATAGATCATGGTAACTACTGTTGCTACCGAAGGAGCGATCGTGGTGGTCATAAAGATGGATGCCAGCTCGGATACGCTTGTGGCAGCAGCGCCGTTGAAGCCGTACCAGCCCAGCCAGAGGATGAACACGCCCAGTGCGCCGAGAGTGATGGAGTGACCGGGGATAGCGTTTACCTTGGTGACCTTGCCGTCCTTGTCACGCTCGTATTTGCCGAGACGGGGACCTACGAAGATCGCACCGATCAGAGCTGCGATACCGCCTACCATATGGATAGCGCAGGAGCCAGCATAGTCATGGAAGCCCAGCTCGGAGAGCCAGCCGCCGCCCCAGATCCAGTGAGCCTCGATGGGGTAAACCACCAGAGAGATGATGCCCGAATAGAGGCAGTAGCTTGAGAACTTTGTTCTTCCTGCCATAGCGCCCGAAACGATGGTAGCGGTAGTGGCACAGAAAACGAGGTTGAATACGAAGGTGGATGCGCCTGTGAAGCTGCCGTCGGAAGGACTGGCTATGAACTCCTTGAAGTGGGTGAACATATCCATATTGGGCAGACCTATAAGACCGAAGAGCGCATCCTCACCCATCATGAGCGAGTAGCCCAGCAGCGAGAATACGATAGTTCCGATGCAGAAGTCCATAAGGTTCTTCATTATGATGTTTCCCGCATTCTTCGCACGGGTGAAGCCTGTCTCCACCATTGCAAAGCCTGCCTGCATCCAGAAAACGAGTGCGGCTCCTATCAGGAACCAAAATTCGACTGTCATATAGATACCCTCTTCCCCGCAGCGAAAAAATATAGGTGCCCAAAAAACGCTTGCGCATTCTTCGGACACCATTGCCGCGAATATATTGATTTTCCTTACTGTCCTCTTATCCTGCCTCTCTGCGGGGTGTCATTCCCTTGTTCGGAAGTTATTGGGGAAAACCTTTCTGAAGAAAGGTTATTCCCCAAGCCCCTTTCCAAAGACTTTTAACGCTTTTTGGCGAGGGGGTCTGGGGGATGACCCTTTTTCAAAAGGGTCTCCCCCAGCAAGTTCTGCACAGGGGAACGGCTTCCCGCAGAAACGCGGGACAAGGGGATAGTCGGGAAATAAAACAGAGGCAGGGTGCGTTGTGGATGATGTAACGCGGCGCCCTTGCCTCTATGACAGTATGATACACCCTGGCGGGTAGTTTGTCAAGGTTTTTTTTGCAAGTTTTTGCATTTTTACAAAGCGAATAATTCATATTTGAAGATATATGTTAAAAATAGACAGGAAATTTGAAACTTCACCTCTATCTTAATTCGTGCCGTTCACATTTGCGGACAGGCTTGTAATTCTTGCGGATTTATAGTATAATAGAGAAAAAGCCGCTTCTTTGCGGCACAGACGGAGGTATGACCTATGGGAAAATTCTTGGCGAGGATCGGGTGCGACTATGGCTTTGCGCAGGAGATGCTGGGCGAATCGGGGACATTCTGGAAGAAGCTGGAGGCTGCATTACCTCTTGAATGCGAGGGGGTCATTGACACCATACGCTTCACCTTTGCACTTGTGACGCTCCGTGCGGAGACCAAGGCGGAATGCCGCAGGATACTGACCGAGGCCTGGGAGCAGACCTACGGCGGCAGGGGCGAACTGACGAACATCTTCATCACCCGCTATGACGACGATACCGACTTTGAGAAGCTTATGTACGCCGTCTACCGGGCTTACTACGGCATCGACGATTATATCAGGCTGGTCACAGACCTGCGGGACGTTATCGAGCTGGTGCGCAAGAACGGCGCGGCTGACGCAGTCAGGAAGCAGAGCTATCTGCTGGCTATCGACGGCGGCTGCGGCTGCACCACCATTGTCCGCTCCTTCGGGGACTATCTGAAACGGATGAAGGTATACGATGAGGAGGGGGACGAGGAGAGAAAATATTACATCGAGCTGAAAATAGGCAGCGAGACCGCCGGGGGCTTTACCGACGTCAACGACGCCGTGGGCACCGTTATCGGCGACGCTGAGAAGAAGAGCTACGGCATCATAGCCTTTGACATCTCCTACTTCCTGGACGGGCGCAAATATGACGAGCTGCGTTCATTCATCGGGCGGCTGAGCCCTTATCAGGAGAGCAGCATCTTCCTGTTCCGCATACCCTTCCTGGAGAAAAAGGCTCTGGATGAGATATCCAACGTACTCTCGGATCAGATGCTTCTGAAAGTCCTCCAGGTACCGCCGCTGGATGACGCCGTGCTTATGGAGGAGATCTGGAATTACATCTGGAACAAGAACCTGAGCCTTGACCCGGCAGTTTACGACCTCATCCGCAAGAAGCTCCACCGCGAGAAGATGGACGGGCGCTCCTACGGCTTCAAGACCGCCGACAAGATCGCCACCGAGGCGGTGCTTTTAAAGGCCAGCCACATCATTGCCCAGAATGCCGCCGGAGAGGAGCCGGATATGAGAAGCATCACCCTTGCGGATCTGGAGTGCTTCGTGGACGAGGAAAGCAGCAAGCTCACCGGCTTCGAGGCTCTGGGCGAGCTCATCGGTATGGAGACTATCATCGAAAAGATCAAGGAGATCGTGGCGCAGGTCAAGCTGGCTATCAAGAACGAGCGCCTTGACCGTCCCTGCATACATATGCGCTTTACCGGCTCACCCGGTACCGGCAAGACCACCGTGGCAAGGCTGATAGGCCAGATACTCAGGGAAGAAGGCGTGCTGCGCAAGGGCGGCTTCTTCGAGTATGAGGGCCGTGATCTTGTGGCGGAATACGAGGGTCAGACGGCTGTAAAGACCGCCTCCATCTGCCGGGATGCCTACGGCTCGGTGCTGTTCATCGACGAGGCTTATGCTCTCAATGAGGGCAGCGGCGGCCACAACGCCGATTTCGGCCGCGAGGCTCTGGCGACCCTGGTATCCGAGATGGAGAACCACCGTGACGATATGCTGGTGGTAATGGCGGGCTACGAAAAGGATATGGACGAGCTGATGAAGGTCAATCAGGGTCTCCGCAGCCGTATGCCCTATCTGCTCCACTTCCCCAACTACACCAAGGAGCAGCTCTTCCAGATCTTTATGCAGATGGTGAAGAAGCACTTCGACTACGAGCCCGAACTGGAAAAGCAGGCTCACGAGTTCTTCCTCTCCCTTTCCGACGGGTATATCGAATCGAGGGAGTTCGCCAATGCCAGATTCTCTCGAAACCTTTACGAGAGGACCTGGTCAAAGGGCGCTCTCCGCTGCTCGCTTTCCGGAAAGACGGATATCGTCCTCACCAGGGAGGATTTCGTCGCCGCAAGCTCCGAGAAGGAATTCAGCGAAAGGATAGAGTCAAAGAAGACCGTGGGCTTCGGAAGATAACAATAACAAACAGACCGCAGCGCTCCGTAAGGGGGGCCTGCGGTCTTTGCTTTTATCCGAACATCCACTCAACGATCTTCTTGCCGTAGTCGCTCCAGAAGACCATATCGTGTATGCCCTTGTCCTCGATATATATGTGCTGGACTTTCCTGCTTTCGAGGAAGCGGTGGAACTCCCGGTTGGGCTCGATGAGGAAGTCCTCGGTGCCGCAGCACATATAGACCTCGGGGAGCTTTCTGCCCTCGCTGAGCAGCTTGTCGATGAGCACTTCGGGGTTGTTCTCGCTTTCGATGACCTTATCAAGCTCGCCGAAGCACTCGCGGTAATACTCGTAATTAGCCATAGGTGCGGGCTCATCGGGTTTGAAACCGGCTATGCCTCTGACGATCAGCGCCGAGGACATGGCCCCGGTCTTGCCGAAGCGGTCGGGGTAGGCGAGAGCTGTTCTCAGGGCGCCGAAGCCACCCATGGAGTAGCCGGAGATATAGGTATCGTCGGGGCCGTTGCAGAGGCCGAAGGTGCGGTGGAGATAATCGGGGATCTCCTCGCCTATGAGCGTGGCGAACTTATGACCGGTGGAGATGCCGTCCAGCCAGAAGCCGTTCTCGCCGTTGGGCATTACGATGGCGATGTTATACACATCAGCGAAATAGTCGGGCAGCCAGCTGCCTGCGCAGCCGTTATAGCCGTGGAGCAGGAAAAGTGTCTTGGTGGGGCGCTTCTGATGCTCGTTTTCGGGCTTCGGAAGATCCTGGCGGAAATCCCCCGGGAGCATCAGCTCAAAGCTGGTGGGCCTGTTCAGGGCGTTTGAATAGTATTTGACTGTGATATAAGCCATATGTCATTCCTCCGTATCTTTTTCGGGGGATAAGCTCTCCCCGGCTATACCCTGATTATATCAGAACCGCCGCCGAAAGTCAATTTGGGTGCTGACTTTTGACATATATCACACATACCTCCCCCTCGGGTTGTATATCCTGCACAAATATTGCTTTACCCTCTTGACAATCCGGGCGGGAGGGTGTATCATCTAACTGTACTACTTGGAATAGTACACTTGATACAGTAAGGCGGTGAGCAGATGATAAGTATAGACCCCTCGGACAAGACCCCAATATTTGAGCAGCTTTGCAGGAGCGTGTGCAGGGAGATAGCTGCCGGCGATCTCAGGGAGGGTGACAGGCTCCCCTCTGCCAGAGAGCTGGCGAAGCTTTTGCAGCTCAACCCCAACACCGTTGCCAAGGCCTACGGTCTGCTCGAACGGGACGGGATAATCTACTCGGTGGCTGGCAAGGGCTGCTTCGTGGCGAAGCACGGTGGCAAGGCCAGCGAAAAGCTGACCGAGAACTTCCGCTCCGCCGTCCGCGAAGCCCTGGACGCAGGAGTGAGCGCGGAGGAGCTTATTGAGATAATCAAAGCGCAGAGCAAAGATAAGGAAAGGGAGAGATAGCCTTGATCGAGATAAAGAACATTACCATGAACTTTGACGAGGACAAAAACAGCACCCAGCCGCCCTCACTGAAAAACGTGAGCCTGACCATACCCGAGGGGTGCATATTCGGGTTCCTGGGGGCCAACGGTGCAGGCAAAAGCACGCTGATGCGCCTTATGAGCGGCATCTATCCCCCGACGGAGGGGGAGATAACCATTGACGGCGAGCCGATCTTCGACAACCCCGCCGCCAAGGAGAAGATCTTCTTCGTCAACGACGAGACCACACAGTTCACCGGATATACTCCGCAGGAGCTCAGCGAGTTTTACAGCGGCGCTTATCCCAACTACTCTGAGGAGGTCTTCAAGCGGGTGATGGCTGCCCTGAAGCTCCCCACCGACAAGAAGCTCTCGACCTTCTCAAAGGGTATGAAACGGCAGACGGTGGTGGCGCTGGCTCTCGCCGCCCAGACCAAGTACCTGCTATTCGACGAGGCCTTCGACGGCCTTGACCCCGCCATGCGCAGGATGGTCAAGAACATCATCACCGACGAGATCATCGACCGGAATGCTTCGCTGATAGTGGCTTCCCACAATCTCAGCGAGATAAGCGTCCTCTGCGACAGCGCCATGCTGATATACGACGGCGAGCTCATCTTCTCTGACAGCCTCGATGACCTGCGGGAGGGCTTCACCAAGCTCCAGCTCAACCTGCGGGATCCCGCCTATGCCGACAATGACGTTCTGAAAGCCAAAGCCTCGGAGCTGGGGCTGGAGGTGCTGGACATCACAGCGGTGGGCAGCATCAGGCAGCTGATAGTCAAGGCTCCGGAGCAGGAGGCTGTGGAGACCCTCAAGGCGCTCTCCCCCGATTTTATCGAGGGCATACCCCTTACGCTTGAGGAAATATTTATCTACGAATTGGAGGCGAGAGGATATGGCAGCACTGACTTCCTCACAGAGGATAATTAAGTATTCCAAGGTCCTGTCAAAGCACTGCCGCAAGCAGGCGGTACTGACCCTTTCTCTCACAGGCTTCGGGCTGCTGCTTATAATGTTCCAGCTGATAGCCTTCAGAGGGCTGGGGAGCGATTACGATTTCTACATTTTCGGCAGGGGGTTCATCCTCGCAGCGGCATTCTCGGGAGTGCTCACCGTCCCCGCCGTGTTCAGGGAGCTTTACAACAGGCAGTTTGCCGACGTAGAGTTCTCGCTGCCCATGAGTGCTGCCGAGCGCTTCAAGGCAAAGCTGCTGGTCATGCTGCGGCATCACATCCTGCCCGTAACGGCAGCGCTGGTGATAATGATCCCCTCCGTGATCATCTTCTGCCCGCCGGATGAGGTGGGAATGCTGATCCCAGACCTGCTCCGCCTGTTGCTCTATATGCTCTTCACCGATGCGGTCTGCCTGTTCTGCGTTTCCTGCTGCGGCAGCCTTGTAGAGTGCATCTACACCCCGGTATTTATGGCCTTCGCCCTTTCACAGTTCCTGCCCCTCACGGTGCTGAAGCTGCTGGTGGCGCTTTCGGGCAGAAGATACTCCGGCCACGAATACTACAATCTGGTCATAGGCTACCCCAGGCTCTTATGGAAAAACATTGATGACAGGGAAAGCTACTTCGCACCTGCCTCCGGCACCGAGATCGCTATGATGATCTTTTCCGTGGTGTTCACCGTCCTGCTGATACTGCTGGCCTATCACTGCTACAGAAAGCGCAGCGGTCTTTCCGTCGGAAAGCCCTTCGCGTACAAGGCCTTCTACCGCTTCTTCGTTATCTCAGTTACCGTTACGGTGATACTGCTGTTCTTTATGGCAAACTTCTACAATGCCATATTTATCGGCCTGCTGATATGCCTGGGCATATTCATCAGCTCCCAGCGCCGCAGCATTACCCTGCACACGATGATGAACGGCTGCCTCTGCTTTATGGGCTGCATAGCAGTAGTGCTCGTTATCGGATTTGTTTCCTTCCTCACGGGCGGCTTCGGCTACAAACACCTTAGCCCCTCGCAGCTTTACGGCAACAGGAATTCGACAGTGCGTATCGAATTCTTTGATAATCATAAAAATTATACGCTGACCCTTTACCCCCAGAACTACCCCGATTATCCGGCGATCCACGATCACCCCGAGGATTACGCCTTTGCCACCGATGAGAACATAAGGACCGCCTATGAAGAGGTAGTCGCACTTGACGATATCTCAGAGCTTTCGTTTATTGACAAGGTGAAAAAGTATGCTGACATAATCAAATACGAAAACTACGCGGAAAACTCCAACACCGTGCGTTTCCAGGGCTATGTCGGCGTTGACGGAACACTGGATTATTACTACGGTCACGATGATATCTCTTACACCTATACCACCGAATGCACCCTGGAAAAAACAATTGAATTCGCCAAAAAGCTGGTCGAAAAGGTCGGCGGCAGATTTGAGGTAATGGGCTGGGGAGATTATGACCTTGGCTTCGAGTCCGTACTTCCCGACGAGCTGCTGACCGAATCCACCAAGATAAACCGTGAAGAGGAAAAGGAGAGAGAAGAGCGGATGCTGAACAATATGGGCCAAGGCCCAAACGACGTCCCGTATTATGATGAAGACATGGAGGAAGACAGCTCCTATAACGAGTACGAAGTATAATAGCAGACCGCCCTGCCGGGAAAACCGGAGGGCGGTCTTTTTCGGTATTAGGGCAACACCGCACGACCCCTGTGCGTCAGATGCGAAGTCCAGGTTTTCGTCAGATTGCCTAAATTCGACGCAGGCGGGCTGGCGCCCGGCAAGGAGAATTTGGGTAATATGACGGATAAGCCGGTCGTCAAGCAGGCTTG
>JAFXXU010000070.1 GCA_017542125.1 Ruminococcus sp. | reverse complement strand
GTCAGATGCGAAGTCCAGGTTTTCGTCAGATTGCCTAAATTCGACGCAGGCGGGCTGGCGCCCGGCAAGGAGAATTTGGGTAATATGACGGAAAGCTGGCAAGCAGATGGCGTGCAGAGGCGTCAGCCGCGGGTTGTGCGGGGTTGCCTTAAATAATACACAAAAGACCGGCACGCTTAAAGCCTCGCGTGGCGGTCTTTTGCGTTGCAAATAAGAGCCGGCAGCCCAAAATGCGGAGCATTGCTTCGCGTTTGATTTTTTCACTTCGGCTCGTTATAATGAAAGCGCCCCCCTCTCGGAGAGCGCTTTGTTTATCTTTTCTTATTCATCCTCTGCGTGTGCAGCCTTCTTCTTTCCGAACAGCCCGCCGGACTTCTTCGGCTTGCCGCCGAGGGTCATGGTGAATATCCGGTCACTGGTGAATACCCTGATCGCAAAGCCCATGCACAGCATCAGCAGCGCAAGCTGATATATCAGTCCGCCGAAATACAGGGTGTAATTGCCGAACATCAGGTTCTCGTTTGCCATAAAGGTGTGAGTGAAGGGTATCGCATAGATCAGATACCTGATCACAGGATCCAGCGTCTTGATGTCCATGAACATCGAGAGCATATAGGGCACCATCGACATCAGCTGTATGGGCAGCAGCAGCGACTGACCCGACTTGGCATCCTTAGCAAGTACTCCGAGTACCAGGGAGATCGAAAGAGCGATCAGTATGCTCACAAACATCTGCAGGCCAACCAGTACGAACTGCCCGCCCGAAAGGGTCAGGCCCAGGCCTTCAATGGCTTCCTTGTACTGCTCGGTGTCACCTTTCGGGATCTTGTTCAGCATACCGTTCATACCGAACATCATAACTACCGCATAAGCAGCAGCCACAACGCCCGCTGCCAGCATCTTCGAGCTCAGTACCGCAAGCCTCGATACAGGTGCGGAAAGCAGAGTCTCCAGAGTCTTGTCGATCTTCTCGGTGGATACTGCATTGAGTACCATCTGAGAGGAGTACATAATGAGCAGGAACACGATAATAGGCAGGAACATCGTCTCCATCTGCTTGATAGAGGATACGGTAGATGAAGCTATGTCGCCGGTCTTTTCAGCTACGACGGTCTTTTCCTTGATATCTACCGGCTTTTCCAGCTGAGCCACTTCCTTGGCGTTCAGCTGATTGTTTTTGATCTTGTCGTTGTAGAGCGCCGAGGTCACGGAGGCGGTTATCAGAGCCTTTGCGGTCTCGGAGCCGGAGGATATATTCGACATGGTGGAAAGTGAGGTCATCCGGTTGACGTAGGTGAACTCAGCGGTCTCGCCGTTGTTTACCTGATCGGTAAAGCCCTTGGGGATGATCACAACACTCTTCTTATCCAGACGGTCAAGCTCCTTGGCGTAATCCTCGGACTCAAACTCAACAAGAGTTACCTCGTTGGGCTCGCCGTTAACGGGGGTCTTCATCAGCTCGATGACAGCCTTGGTGAAGTCGGTATTGTCCTGGTCGCAGATAACGATCTTAGCGCTGTCCTTGGCTACCTTCTCGACCTGCTTTTCCATAACATTGCCCAGCAAGGTCATACCGAGATAGATCATAACGAGAATAGCTATCATCTGAACGGTGACCATTTCGCGGAGCTCTTTCTTAAAGAGGTTCATAAATTTCATCTTGACAGCACCACCTTTTCAAATACTTCCTCAAGGTTTTTGGTGCCGTACTTCTCCTTGAGCTCCTCGGCGGTGCCGACTTCAAGGAGATGGCCCTTTGCGATGATGCCCACTCTGTCGGAGACATACTCGATCTCCAGCATATTGTGGGAGGAGAGCAGGAAGCTCATACCGTCAGCGGCCAGCTTCTTTATCATACGTCTGATATCGAGGGCGTTGATTATATCCAGACCGGAGGTTGGCTCGTCCAGTATCGCCAGAGCGGGACGGGGCATCATAGCTCTTGCCAGAAGCAGCTTTCTGATCATACCTCTGGAATAGCTGCCGATCTTATCCTTCAATCTGTCGCCCAGCTCGCTGATCTCGGCGCCTCTCTGAACGAACTCCTTCAGCTGGGTGGAATTATCGGCATAGATACCAGCCATAAACTCCAGGTAGGCGTTGCCTGTCATAGTCTTATAGGCGCCTGCCTCATCGGGAAGATATGTGATCGCACGGCGAACCTTCTCGGGCTCGGTAAGAATGCTGTGACCGTCAACGATCGCATCGCCCTCCGTTGCTTTCAGAAGCGTTGATATCATTCTGATAGTAGTTGTTTTTCCCGCGCCGTTAGGCCCGATCAAGGCGAAGATCTCGCCCTTGCGGACATCAAATGTAACTCCCTGAGACGCATAGACGCCCTTTTTATACTGCTTGGACAATCCGCGCACCTCGAGCACATTTACAGCGTTTGCATCTGCACTCATATACAGTCTCCTTTCGAGGGGGACTCCCCTGTTTATTGCGTTACCCACACGCTTCTTTAATTATACCGCAGTTTCCCCGATAAGTCAACAATTTTTAGAAAAATGCACAAAAATAGATACCCTGCAGCCTGTCCGCAGCGGGGTTATCCGTCACTCTGCACAAAGGGGCAAAGGGGCTCCCCTGCTAAGGGAGAAGGCAGGATATACTCATGTCAACTATATATGATCACCAGGGCAGGCGCATATCCTCCCCTCCAGATTTTTTTGGAGAATTTCAAAAAAACTCTTGACAAATGCCTCTTCATAGTGTATAATAATATAGTCGCTATGGGAACAGCATACGGCGGTATAGCTCAGTTGGCTAGAGCACTTGGTTCATACCCAGGGTGTCACCGGTTCAAATCCAGTTACCGCCACCATTGCTGTTCCTTTAGTTTAGGCCCGTTGGTCAAGAGGTTAAGACACCGCCCTTTCACGGCGGAATCATGGGTTCAATTCCCGTACGGGTCACCATTACGCAAGCCCTCAAACAGCGCAGATGCGCGGTTTGAGGGCTTTTCTTTTTGCCTGAAAATGCCCTTGGGCCTTATTTGGGACTTATTGTATCTTCACGCACCGCAGTTTCTCTTGATACAAATGATCCTTGCTCGGTTGCCGTCGCTTTCATTACAATTGTTATTTGCAGTGATCGGGTCTGGCTCGGGAGGTGGTGTAGGCTCCGGGGTTTTGTTAAAGTTGAGTGCATTTGCCACAGCGTCACAAGCTTTGACCTGGTTTTCTCTGAACATATGGCTGTAAAGATTCAAAGTCGTTGAGACCTGGGCATGGCCTAATACTCCCGAAACGGTAGTCGGGTCGATGCCTGCGCCGATAAGCAAGCTGGTGTGCAAGTGCCGGAATTGATGAATACCATAAAATGGGAAACTGTGTTCTTCACAGAACTCTTTCAGCCAGCCGTAAGGCGTTTGAAGATTCATAGGTTTGCCGTTCCATTTGGTGAAAAGCCTGTCAGTTTCTACCCACTTGCTTCCGAGGCGGCTGCTCTCCT
>JAFXXU010000031.1 GCA_017542125.1 Ruminococcus sp. | reverse complement strand
GCATCAGATGCGCCGTCCAGATTTTCGTCAGATTGCCTAAATTCGACGTAGGCTTGCTGACGCAAGTCAAGGAGAATTTGGGTAATATGACGGAAAGCTGGCAAGCAGATGATGTGCAGAGGCGCTAGCCGCGGGTCGTGCGGTGTTGCCTTAAAGTACAGTTGGGAGGAAGACCTATGACCTTCGATATAGTGATAAACCCTGCCGGTGCATCGGGGAATTCCCTGAAGCTGTGGAAGAAGCTCCGGCATATATTTGACAGCGTCGAGTGCAGGCTGCATTATTCCTCGCCCGAGCGTCCCGTCAGCGAAATATGCCGAAGGCTTACCGCAAAGGGCAGGCACAGCAACCTGGTCATCATCGGCGGCGACGGCACTCTCAATGAAGCCCTTAACGGCATCGACTGCTTTGAGGAGACTACCCTAGGCTTCATTCCCTGCGGTACGGGGAATGATATGTGCAGGGATATGGATCTTCCTAAGAGCAAGAAAAAGCTGGCGGAGCGGATCCTTCAGGGGAAGGTCAGACGGGAAGCGGATATCGGAGAGCTGACCTTCTACGGCAAGGAGACCGTTAAGCGCCGCTTCAATATCAGCAGCGATGTGGGCTTCGGAGCCTCCACCTGTGCTTATGCCGACCGTTCCCGCATTAAGCCTCTGCTCAACCGGATCGGGCTGGGCAGGCTCATATATCTTATCGGCGCATTGGGCGTATGCTTTACTTCAAAGCCTGCGGATGTCCTGCTTTCCGTGGACGGCAGGAAAACGCGCTGCCCCAGATGCCTCTGCATAATAGTGATGAACCATTGCTACGAGGGGGGCGGGTTTAAATTCTGTCCCCATGCCGACTTTACCGACGGCAAGCTTGATATTGTCTACGGCGACGGTTTGTCAAAGCTTGAGTTCCTGCGGATGCTCCCCAACGCCTATAAAGGCACTCATATCAAGCTGAGGGGCATTACCGAGCTCCGGGGCAATGTTATCACCATATGCTCCAAGCAGCCACTCTGGATACATACCGACGGCGAAGTGCTGGGAAAAGCTAAACGCGCCGAGATGCGCCTGCTCCCGCAAAAGCTGAGACTGCTGGTATAAGGACTTCCCAGAAACCGATCAAGCCCGTAATTGTTAATAATACGGACTTTTCTTTTTCTAAACGTTTAAACAATGTTAAATAAAAACGTTTTCAAACTGATTGACATTTTGTATAAAATATGATATAATCTAAGATGAGAATTGGTGAAATTTTGCAGAGGGAGGTGAGCCGTGTGAACAGCAGGATAGCTGCGTTGAAAAGCATCGTCGAGGCTGTGCTTGACGAGCAGAGCAGTGAAGTCGTTGAGAGCAGTATAAAAGCTTTCGAGCGGGATTTTTCCGAGTCCTCTGATTTCACAGAGCTTGCCGCTGAAGTGTTTGAGCTCAGCCGGAGGTATTACGCCGTCAAGGAGCGGGGCAGTTCAGAGCTTGATAAGCTCTCCCTTGAAGAGCGAATCGAGCTGGAACAGGTAGAGAAGATCATCGACGGCAATCTGCTGACCTACCACTTCCAGCCCATCGTCAGCGCGGTGGACGGCTCTATCTATTCCTATGAGGCACTGATGCGTCCTGTGGGAGCACCACTCATTTCGCCCTACCATATACTTAAATATGCCGCCCTTATGGGCAGACTTATAGATATCGAGAGGGCTACGCTACTGAATGTCCTCGGGATCATCGACAGAGAGCTTGAAAAGTTCCGCGGCAGGATGGTATTTATCAACAGTATTCCGAATATTGTCCTCCCCGCCGACGATGCCAAGCTCATTGGCGAGTTGCTTGTCAAGCATTCAGATACCGCGGTTATCGAAATGACCGAGCATTCCGAGCTGGATGAGCGGAAGATAGAGATGCTCAAGGATCACTACCGCACCCTTAACGTCCGTATCGCCATTGACGATTACGGCACCGGCTATTCCAATGTCAAAAATCTGCTGGATTATATGCCCAACTACGTCAAGATCGACCGCTCGCTGCTTTCCGATATCCAGAACAGCAGCAAGAAGCGCCATTTTGTAAGAGATATAGTGGATTTCTGCCACGATAACTCCATACTTGCCCTCGCAGAGGGCGTTGAGACCGCCGAGGAGCTGAGAACGGTCATCCTGCTGGGTGTAGACCTTATCCAGGGTTATTATACCGCAAGACCCTCCCCTGAGGTCATCGACAAGATAGACCCGGAGGTCATCGCCGAGATACTCCGCTTCCGCGACGAGCTGAGGGACGGTATCGCCAGCAAGCAGTACAGCCCCAAGCCCGGCGAAAAGGTTCAGCTCGATGCCCTTGCCAGAGACGGAGTCTCCTCTATACTTATAGGCAAGGACTTCCAGGAGGGGGACAGCGTCACTCTCTGCGGCTCTCCATCCTCGGATACTCCCATCAGCATAACCTGCCTGCCCACCTTCAAGGGCACGCTGACAATAGATGCCGTAAGGCTTCTGTCCATCCGAAACCGGCCTTGTATCACTCTTTCGGAGGGCAGCCGCGTAACGCTGGAGATCTCCGGCGAGAACAGGCTCATCAGCGGCGGCATACAGGTGCCCTTCCGCTCGGAGCTGCGGGTGGTGGGTCACGGCGCATTGTATATCAGGCTGGATAATTCCGAGTATTTCGGCATCGGCAACGATCTCTCCACCAAGCACGGCAAGCTCATCTTTGAGCATAACAGTATGATCACCATTGACGCCAACGGTCAGCGGGGCATTGGTATAGGCTCCGGAAGCGGCGGCGAGATTGAGATCCACAGCGGAAAGTATCTGATAAAACTCCAGGGCAGCTATTGCGTGGCTGTGGGCAGCTTCCAGAAGAATGTCAAGCTGGATATCCGCCAAGTGGATATCCAGACCAAGCTCAGCGCCGCCAAGTGTACTGCCATCGGCTCGCTTTACAGCAATGCCGAGGTCAAGTTCTGGGGCACATCCGTCAGATGCTTCCTCTCCGGGCTTACGGCAGTTGCTTTCGGTACTGCCGACGGCGATAAGGCTAACGTCAATATCGAGAATTCCAATGTTACCGTTGATATCAGAGCGGATGAGATCACCGCGGTCGGCTCCCTTAAAGGCAGATCGGATATCAGCATTACCAAGGCGAGCTTCAGCATTACCGCTGCGGGTCATGAGGCTCTGGCATTCGGCGGCGTGAGCGGCGATACCACATTTACATCCGATAATGCCGATGTTTCCGTGGATCTCACCACTAATTACGATACCTGCACCTTTGCCCCTCCCGAGGGGATCGTCACCACCGGCGGAAGATGCGCATTTACCGTCAACGGCCATACCGAGGACACGGAATACTGATCTTCGGCAAAAAACAGCACAGTTTTTGGGCGCGGCAGCCATATGCCGCGCTTTTTTATTGACAAATCCCGGCGGGGGTTGTATAATTCTATTGTACGGTCTCGTAAAGAAGGAGGGGAGCACCTTGGAGATACTAATTGGTTTTGTTATCATCGTAGTAGTACTGGTGATGCTCGGAGTATCCGTCTATTTTATAATGGAATGCCTCATAGCCCTCCTGCTGCTTGCGCTGGCTGCAACTCTGGTCTTCTTTATCTGGACGGGTATCACGCTCATAGGCTCACGGGTCGTCAAGGGGCATTACCTCAGGATCGACAAGCCCGAGAGGGGCTTTCCCTCAGCCGTCTATGATACGCCTGAGGGCGAGGTGCGCAACACCTTCCCCTGTGAGATGATATTCCGCAGCGCTCTCTATAAACCGGAGCGGGAGGTCAGGATCAGGATGACCAAGCGGGGCAAGGCTTATGACCGTTATTCTGTGATCACTATTATAACAGGGCTGCTGCTGGGCAGCGTATCACTTTACTACATCAGCAGCTATATTTCGGTGCTGTTCGGCATTGCCGGAGTGACCAAATGAGTGGGTTTTGATATGAAAGGGTAGTCAATGAAGGATTTTCAGCGTGCAATGAAGCTGTCTCTCTGCTTCGGACTTATCGGGGCTGTGCTTATGCCCCTTATATATGAATGCTACGCCAACATTTCAAGAGGGCTGGCTTTGTTACTGCTTGCCGGCTGGACGGTGTTTGTAGGTGTAAAGCTATCGGCTTTGTCACACAAAGCGGCGATGCTGGCGGGGGCTGCCAAGCTGGCATACACCGCAGGGCTAGGTCTGATTTGCTATATAGTTATCCACCCTGCCATAGTCAGCGCGTTGGAGAAGAGTTCAAAGTATTTTTACTTGACATTGAAAGAGCAGCTGGTATTCGTTTTGTACGCTCTGTTTATCCTGCTGGGGATGTTCCCAATATGCTTTGCAAGGTGGGGCATAACCTATGCCGCAAAGCGTATCCGCTCGAACAACGATATGATAGGAAAGTACATAGATTCGGCGTTTTCCGACAGTGAGGACGAGCAATGACAGGCATCTACATCCACGTTCCTTTCTGTGAAAGGAAATGCCCTTACTGCGCATTTTATTCTGTCCCGAAAAGCGGACAGCTTGTCGATAAATACCTTGACACTCTCGTTCGGGAAATGGCTTCTGTCAAGGACAATGTGCAAGCAGACACTATCTATTTCGGAGGCGGCACACCCCCGCTCCTCGGAGCAGAAAACATAGCAAAAGTCATTTCTTTTATCGACAAGCAAATTGACTTGACAAGTCCTGAGATAACCGTTGAATGCAATCCCAACAGCATCACGCCCGATGCTCTGAAAGCCCTCCGCAGCGCGGGTGTCAACAGGCTTTCGGTGGGGGTTCAGTCTCTTGACGACGGCGAGCTCCGTTTTCTGGGGAGGCTCCACAACGTCCTCCAGGCAGAGCAGACGATTGAAAATGCCTTATCTGCCGGCTTTGAGAATATTTCCGCTGACCTTATGATGGGTATCAAGGGGCAGACTGCGGCTGCCGTTGAAAAGGCTGTCTCCCGGCTTGAAGCGCTGGGGGTCAAGCATATCTCGGTCTATATGATAAAAACCGAGCCCGGAACCCCCTTTGACAGCGATGCCGTTCGCGCTTCATTATCCGACGAGGACGAGCTTTCGGAGCTTTATCTTTCTGTAGTCAAAAGCTGTGAGGATCACGGCTTTACCCAGTATGAGATCTCAAATTTCTCCCGCCCCGGCTTCGAGAGCCGACACAACCTGAAATACTGGCTCTGTGAGGAATACCTCGGCTTCGGCCCATCGGCTCATTCTTATTTCGGCGGGGTCAGGTACCGCAACGCCGACACCCTGGACGGCTATTCTTCCCCCGATTTCGGCAGGGTAGTCACCGACCCCTCTCCTGACAGAGCCGAGGAATATGTTATGCTCGGTCTTCGTCTGAACAGGGGCATCAGCCTCGTCAAAGCCGCTTCGCTTGGCTTCGGAGAAGAATGGAGAGAGGATGCCGTTTCCTTGGCTCAAAGGCTTGGCTCAAATGAGCTCTGCGTTTTCGACGGCGACAGGCTTTCGCTCACTCCCAAAGGGATGCTTGTCTCCAACAGCGTGATCGGCAAGCTGATATATGTGTAATGGTGCACAATTTTTTGTTTAGATTATTGTATAATACGACGATATATTGTTGCGCAGGTTGAAATATCTGTTAAAGAGTGATACAATATCTTGTGTATATGCTATCGTAATTCAAGCAGGTGAACAATATGAAAAAACCATTTATCATAGCTCTCGCCGGAGCGCTTTGCTTATCGCTGGCCTCCTGCGGCAGCAAGAACGAGGAAAAGGATCTCTCGCTGCCTATCTATGAAGCTCAGACTGTCTCCTTCAAGACCGCTAAGGCTGAGATCACCGAGATCTCCGAGCGCTATTTCGTTGACGGCAGCTACGGCTACCCTTACAGCGAGAGCGTTAAGTTCAATGCCTCCGGTCAGATCGACGAGGTATATGTTTCAAGCGTTCAGTCCATTAAGAAGGGCGATCTTCTCTGCACTCTCTTCTCCGACGATCTGGACAAGCAGATCGAGGATAAGGAGGTCTACCTCAATCAGGCTAAGAAGACCCTCAACACCCTTTGGGCTAACGGCGGCAGCTACTATGAGATCCAGCAGGCTCAGGTCGAGGTCGATATCCAGCAGCTGGAGTATGACCACCTCCTCAAAGAAAAGGACAAGTATAATGTCTATGCCCCCTGCGACGGGCAGTTCAATATGTCCAGGCAGTTCGGCGGAAGCTTGAAGAGATACACCTGGGTCAACAAGGGCACGACTCTCGGGCAGGCTACCGACAATACCGAGCAGTTCCTTATCTGCAAAAGCTTCCAGAAGCTGAACAACGTGGGCTTCGGAACGAGAGTTGAGCTCAAGCAGGGCAATACCTCCGCCGAGGGCATGGTGGCTGACGTTATCGCCAGCGGCTCCGGCAACGGCGAGTATGACGCTACCGTATATGTTATCCGCCCCGATGAGGGTACCGAGCTCTTCGATTTCGGAGAGGTCCAGGTCAGCTTCAATGTATATTCGCGGCAGGATGTGGTGGTCGTCCCTACCAAAGCAATAAAGAAGGTCGGTGACAGACAGTTCGTCAACCTGCTGATAGATAACGTAAAGGTCGAGCAGGACGTGGAAACGGGTATCGTTGACGGTGACAAGACAGAGATCACCGGCGGTCTTATCGGCGGTGAGGAGCTTATCCTCAACTGAGCCCGATCTTTGATATGTGTTGAATAATTGAGCAGAGTCTGCTCATTAGGAGGATCTTGATTTTGAAAGCAATTCTTGAAAACAAATGGGTCAAGTGGTGTGTTTCGCTTTTCAGCTGCGCCTATTTTACTGTCATAACGCTGCTTGCCTATGCGACTTTCCTTTATAAGCTCGAATTCGTCGAGGGCAGGGCCGGTTCGTTCCTTGTGCTTTACAGCATAGCCAGCGTTGTGTTCCTCGTGCTGATGATCTATACCAGAGATATGATCCCCACAAGGGTGGTCAGCGTGCTGATGATGCCCGTCGCATTCTGTCTGATACTCTTCAATATGTATAATTGGGTGATCATAGTGCCTCCCTTTATCGTGGCGCTGGTCATTTTCTTCGCAGCGGACACAAGGGCGAATATCAAGGTCGTGCTGGGTACGATCTACCTGCTTGTCTATGTGCTGGGAATAGTTGCTTATTTCGTGCTGAATATGCTGCTCAGCGGCTCAGCAGTCGAGACCGAGCTGAACCTAGATCTTGACCCCCAGGGCGAGGTATATCCTCTCTACAGCGGCCAGATGAAGAAGCTTGCCGAGGTCACAGCGGATGATAACGCCATCTCACCCGACGGCGAGTACAGGTTCTATATCACCGACGTTAAGGACAGTGATAAGGGCGCCGTAAAGATCTATGTTGTCCCCGCAAACCAGGATATAGAGCTCAACTATTTCACCCTGAAGCAGCAGGGCATCAGAAAGACCGTTACCAAGAACGGTACCAGAGGCGTCGTTCCCTCCGTCGGCTGGATAGTGGAGCAGGATGAGGTAACAGGCGAGTATTATCTGGCTATCCTCTATCAGCTCACCGATGAGGAGCTGCCCAAGACCGTTAAGGTACGAAACCTCCCGAAGAAGAATTACTTCGGCTTCATAGGACTCCAGTAAAAACAGGCCGCACCCTTTGACCCGGGTGCGGCTTTTTTGAACTTGCGCGGGTTACAGTTCTGTTACAATTTATGAGGGATGTAAAAGTATCCTTGACAATTCTGTATAAATCGTGTAAAATGAAAAGAAGCAAAGCTATGTCTTACGACTTGAACAGGAGGCTGAAATATGCTTATTAAAAGAGTTCTCAGCTCGGTGCTGGCGGCGGCTGCCGCTCTGACCTGCCTTGCTCTGCCTGCTTTTGCTGATGCAGAGGAGAATGCCAGACCCGAGATACCATTCACCTATGACAAACTGCTTACATCGACGGATAAATCCATACCGGCAGTATCCTTCGATACCGATAACTGGGAGAAATATGTTCACCTTACTCCCGATGCGAGTATGCTGGGCCTTAAAATGTCTCAGGACAAGACCACCTATTATCAGGGCTTTTCCCTGAAGGTCAGCGCCTCGGATGCCAGCGATAAGCTGTATTTCAATATGCAGAACGTGGTCGATTCTGACAACAATCCCGTTTACCCCGACGCTCAGGCAGAGGGTGCAGAGCTCAAATGCCCCGGTATCGAGCTTCGAGCCGAGGATTTCGGCCTCTCCTGCTTTGACGGATGTATGATCTACTTTATGTATAAGGTCGGCGCTGATGTTTCCGGCAAGCTGGTGGAGGATTCGATCTACTGCTTCGGCACCGATGAGAACTACAATGTGGTGCTCTCAAACGTCGTTCAGAAGCTCACCTTCAATAATCTGACCAACGATAACGTCAAGCAGTACAGGTCTCAGGTGCTCCAGATCGGCAGCAAGACTGCCTGCTCCAGGATAGTATTTGAAACGCCCATACTCTCAAAGCTGGATTCCGATGTAGTCTGCATAGATAATATCTCCATAACTCTCCCCGAGAAGAACGATAACGGAGATAAGCTCTATATCAAATCCCTTGACGGCTACAACGCTTCCGCCAAGCCCCAGGAGACCATTGACGAGATCGAGATCAAGGAAAAGACTTCGTCTGTGGACGTTGCCGATGCCCCCGAAAAGCAGGAGGGCGGTCACGGCATAGTCATCATCATCATCGTGATCGTTGTTGTAGTAGCCGGCGGTGTGGTCGGGTTCCTGTTCTTCAAGAAGAAAAAGCAGTTCTATTGATTTATTTTCAATAATTGGAAAGACGTCCCTCGGGGCGTCTTTTTTGTATAGAAATCAGAAAAGCCGCAGATAATATAACTGCCGTTTGATGCTTCGGCTCTTTTGGCCGCAGATCATCCGGCAGCGATCATGATCGAAAGGAGAAACTGGGATGAAGAGATTTATGATAGGGATGCTCACCGTAACTGCGGCTCTGGCGCTTGCATCCTGTTCCGGCAGCGCCGACAGCAGCAGCTTGACCGAAAAGACCACTACCACGACAACCGCTCCCGGGACATCGGCAACCACGACCACGACCACAACGGCGTCCGATCTGACAGACGACAGGGATTCGATGCTCTCCAGAGCCGAGAGTGCCGCTGACAGCCTCAGCGATAAGGTCGCCGACGGTATCGACACCACGCTGTCCACAGCCGGCGATGTAGCCGACGACATACTCAGGTAAGGTGCAAAGCGCTTCCGTGTACGGGGGCGCTTTTGCTTTTGACAATTTCAGGTTATAGAAAGGCTGCGTTCTGTTGAAACAAATTGTGCAAAACGTAAAAAATGCCGACCTCTGCTATTTACCCCTTTAAATCTTCATAAATAAATGCTATAATAGATATAATTGCAGGCAGTATGTCCGGCTTTAGCCGTATCGTCAGCGAGGGATAGCCTATGAGCTCTGATACCGAGAATAGACCCGCCGGCGGCGCGGAACTTATGCCGCTGGTCGGCAAGCTGTGCAAAGCTATGGCTGCCGCCGCCTGCGTGTGCTTTCTGTTCACGCTCATATGGGGGTTCGAGCTCAGGAACCTGCTGGGCTTTGCTGTCGGAGGTGCCAATGCCTGCGCCGGGATGTATTACCTGGCAAAAACTGTGCAGAGAGCTGTCGATCAGGACAAAAAACGCGCCAAGCGTCTGATGCTCTCCTGCTACGGGCTGAGGCTGGCAGTGCTTACAGCACTCTGCGCCTTCGGCTTTCTTACGGGACTGTTGAGCGTTGTCGGCATTATCGTGCCGCAGCTGTTCCCGAGGATACTGCTCACCTTTGACCACATCCTCGGAATAAATTATTTTTGAAAGGAAATCTCTATGGACGGTATAGGACAGGGACCGCGCGTCGCGTTTACCATTCCGATATTCGGCGGTATCGAGATAACCGAGACTATCGTTATCGGCTGGCTGATAATCGTTGCGGTGTTCCTCTTATGCAGATTTCTGACCAGAAATCTCGAAAAGGTACCTACCAAAAAGCGCCAGATCATAGCCGAGATGTTCGTAGGCTTCGTGAATAATACCGTTATCACGACCATGGGCAAGAAGTGGAAGCACTATGCCCCCTACATAGCAACACTGCTGGTCTACGCAGTGCTGGGAGCGCTGGTATCTCTGCTGGGCCTCAGATCAATGACCGCAGACTTCAACGTACCTCTCACCTGGGCACTGATGACCTTCGTGCTCATAACCTACTATAAGATAAAGTCGGGCGGTGTGCTCGGATACCTGAAGGGCTATGCCTCTCCCGTGTTCGTGATGCTACCTCTGAATATCCTGAGCGAGATCGCAACTCCGCTCTCTATGGCGTTCCGTATGTTCGGAAATATCTCCGGCGGCGCGGTAATCACCGCTCTGATCTACGGTGCGCTGGGAGCCCTCTCCAGGCTCTGCCACCTGGCCTTTGAGTTCGGAGGTTTGGGGCTCAATATCATGCAGCTGTTTATCCCCGCAGTGCTGTCGATCTACTTCGACCTCTTCTCGGGGTGCATACAGGCTTATATCTTCGCTACGCTCACAATGGTTTATGTATCGAGTGCCGCGGAGGAAGAACCGGAAACAAGTAACTAAATATAACGGAGGATATGATTATGTTGACAGAAAAAGCATTTGTACTCGGATGTTCTGCTATCGGTGCGGGTCTCGCGATGATCGCGGGTATCGGCCCCGGTATCGGTGAAGGCTACGCAGTAGGCAAGACCATCGAGTCTATCGCAAGGCAGCCCGAGGCTAAGGGCGACTGCACCAGAACTATGTTCATCGGTGTCGCTATGGCTGAGTCCACCGGTATCTATGCGTTCGTTGTAGCGCTCATCCTTATGTTCGCCAACCCCTTCATCGGCAAGCTCTGATAAGCAGTCCGACGAAACGCGAACGGGAGGAGTTGAGATAAATGGCGCTTGCCAAGATAACCGAGTTTTTAACGATAGATCCTACGACTATCATACTTACTCTTGCCAATACGCTGATCCTGTTCCTCGTGCTCAAGCATTTCCTTTTTGATAAGGTCAATAAGGTCATCGACGACAGGCAGAGCGAGATCTCAGAAAGCTACCGCAATGCTGACGAGGCTCAGCGCAAAGCCGAGAACCTCGCCGCTGAGTATGACGAGAAGATCGGTCACGCCAAGGAGGAGGGTGCGGAGATCGTCCGTGCCGCCACCGTAAAGGCTCAGCAGCGCTCCGATGAGATCATCGCCGAGGCGAGGACAGAAGCCAAGAGCATCGTCGATAATGCCAACAGCGAGATCGAGAGGGAGAAGAAGATCGCCGTCAACCAGATCAAGGACGAGATCGCAGAGCTGGCTATCTCCGCTGCTTCGGCAGTAGCCGAGAAGGAGATCACTCTCGAGGACAACGAAAGGCTCATCGAGGGCTTTATCAACAGCGTGGGTGAACAGTAATGGCAGAGAGCGTAAAGAATGTTTATGCCGAGGCACTGTTCCAGCTTTGTGAAGAGCGGGGCATCACCGCCGAAGCCGATGAGGAGCTTGACGGCATAAGAGAGCTGTTCTCAGCTAATGAGGAGTACACAAGGCTCCTGAGCTCGCCGCTGGTAGGCTTTGACGAGAAGAAAAAGCTGCTCTCCGCCGCATTCGAGGGCAAGGTGTCGGATACGGTCTTCGATTTTCTCTGCGTTGTCACCGAAAAGGGCAGGGCAGGCTTCACCGCCGAGATATGCCGCGAGTTCAGAAGGCTCTTCTATATCAAGCAGGGCATCCTGGAGGTCAGCGTTGTTACCGCTATGCCTTTGAGTGAGGCTCTTGCCGATAAGCTGAAAGCCAAGCTGGAGTCAACGCTTAACAAGAAGATCATTATGCACACCGAGGTCGATAAGGGACTGATCGGCGGCATCATTGTAAGATATGAGGGTGCGGAGCTGGATTCCAGCGTCCGTGGAAGACTGGATCGCCTCAAATCGCAGATAGACGGCATAATAGCCTGACCGCAGGCCGGCTCTGTGCCGAGATCAAGACGAAAGGTATGGGACTTAAATATGAAATTGCGTCCTGATGAGATAACGGGTATAATCAGACAGCAGATCAAGGATTACCGCTCCAAGATCGAGCTCGCCGATACCGGTACTGTTGTTACCGTCGGCGACGGTATCGCAAGAGTTCACGGCCTTGACCGCTGTATGTCCGGTGAGCTTATCGAGTTTGAGAATAAAACAATGGGAATGGCGCTCAATCTGGAGCAGGATTTTGTTGGAGCCGTGCTTTTGGGTTCCGATGACGGCATCAGAGAGGGCAGCGAGGTCAGGAGAACGGGGAATATCGTCTCCGTACCTGTGGGCGAGGCTCTGCTGGGCAGAGTTGTGAATGCCCTGGGTCAGCCCATCGACGGCAAAGGAGCCGTCCTCACCGATGAGACCAGACCCATCGAGAGCCCTGCATACGGTATTATCACAAGACAGTCGGTAAACCGCCCCCTGCAGACAGGAATCAAGGCTATCGACTCGATGATCCCCATAGGCAGGGGTCAGCGTGAGCTTATAATCGGCGACCGCCAGACCGGCAAGACCGCCATTGCCCTGGATACGATAATCAATCAGAAGGGCAAGAACGTTATCTGTATATATGTAGCTATCGGCCAGAAGCGTTCCACCGTTGCAAATGTGGTGGATACCCTTGAAAAGGCCGGAGCTATGGAGTATTCCACAGTCGTTTCGGCTACTGCCTCGGAGATGGCTCCGCTGCAGTACATAGCTCCCTATTCGGGCGTTGCAATGGCTGAGTATTTCATGCTCCAGGGCAAGGATGTGCTCTGCGTCTACGATGACCTTTCCAAGCATGCAGTAGCTTACAGAACCATGTCCCTGCTGCTGAAAAGACCTACCGGCCGTGAGGCTTATCCCGGAGATGTATTCTACCTCCATTCCAGACTGCTGGAGCGTGCCTGCAACCTCAACAAGGACTACGGCGGGGGCTCTATCACCGCACTTCCCATTATCGAGACCCAGGCGGGCGACGTTTCCGCTTATATACCCACTAACGTAATATCCATTACCGACGGACAGATATTCTTAGAGAGCGAGCTGTTCTTCTCGGGCGTAAGACCTGCCGTAAACCCCGGTATCTCTGTATCCCGTGTCGGCGGCTCGGCTCAGATAAAGGCTATGAAAAAGGTCTCAGGCTCGCTGAAGCTGCTCTATTCCCAGTACCGTGAGCTGCAGGCGTTCTCCCAGTTCGGTTCCGACTTGGATAAGGACACCAAGGACAGACTTGCCCAGGGTGAGCGTATAGTTGAAGTCCTCAAGCAGAACCGCAACTCTCCGCTGCCCGTTGAGCATCAGGTCATAATAATCTATGCCGTAGTCAATAACTACCTCAAGAAGATAGCGGTTTCCGATGTCAAGGAGTTCGAGAGCGAGCTGTTTACATATGTAGAGTCGGCTCACTCCGATGTATGCTCCAACCTCCGCTCCACCGGCGAGCTTTCCAAAGAGACCGAGGCTGAGCTCAAGGACGCTATCAGCGAGTATGTTGAAAAGTATCTCCAGACCAAATAAGGGGGTGTGACGCCGCTTAGGCGGGCATTATGGCAACAGCTAATATGAAGGACGTTAAGCGGCGCATAAAGAGCGTTGAGTCCACGATGCAGATAACCAAGGCTATGCAGCTGGTGGCATCGAGCAAGCTCAGGCGTGCCAAGGAGAGGGCTCTCGCAGCCCAGCCGTTCTTTGCGGCTCTCTACGACACCATGAGCGATATCTCCAACGACCCCGCTTTTACGTCTGTGTATACCAAGAAAAAGGTTCTCAAATCCACTCTCTTTGTCGTCATTGCCGGCGACAGGGGACTGGCTGGAGGCTTCAACTCAAATGTATTGAAGCTGGCTGCTCAGAAGATCAAGGAGCTTACCGATAAAAACGAGAAGGTCTCTGTCATCGCTGTGGGCAAGAAGGCTGTGGAGTTCTGCGACAAGCGGGGCTTCGATGTGGTCGGGAGATATCCCGGCGTAGCCGAGAGCCTTTCGATCATAGATGCCGAGGATATCTCGGACGAGATCATTGAAAAATTCCGCTGCGCTTATTACGATCAGGTGGATCTGATCTATACCACATTTATCTCGGCGCTGACTCAGGAGCCGGTAGCAGTATCGGTGCTGCCCGTTACGGATATATCCACGGGTGTAAAGCGAAAGTCGCTGATAGAGTACGATCCTTCTCCCGAGGAGGTATTTGATGGGCTGGTGCCCCAGTACCTTACCGGGCTCATCTATGCCGCAGTTGTGGATTCCTTCGCCTCCGAGCAGGCCGCCAGAAGAACGGCTATGGAGTCCGCCAGCGATAATGCCGAGGAAATGATAGCAAACCTCTCGCTGCTTTATAACCGTGCAAGACAGGCTATGATCACTCAGGAGCTCACCGAGATCAGCTCGGCGACCCTCAACGATAAAGAATAAGGGGAGAAGGTTCACTATGGAAGGATTTGCAAGAAGACTTGTCATCTGGTTCATCACCCTGGCTGTGTTCGTAGGCGCTTTCAATCTTATCTCCTGGCTTCTGGGTGACAGCTACAGCTTCGGCTTCAAGAACGGGATAGTTATCCCTGTGGTCAGCTATATGCTAGCATCCTTTATGCTCTTTATCTTCGGCAAGACCGGTAAGAAGAAATGACAGAGCAGGATAAGGCTCCGGAGAGGAGTTCCTTCAAAGACAAGTTAAAACTCATAGGCCGGAGGATCCTTTATATAGCGGTCCTCAACGGCATATTCGATCTGCTGGAGCTGCTGTTCGAGATACTGTTCGTGCGGCTTCTGGTCAGATCACGCAAAAAGAATACATCGCGGGGCAGTTCCTGCCTCAGGAAAGGCGGTAAATAAATGGAAGGCAAAAACATTGGAAAGGTCGTTCAGATAGTCGGAGCCGTAGTGGATATCCGGTTTGAGAAGGATCACCTTCCCGATCTCCTAAATGCGGTCGAGATAATGCTTAACGGTAATAAGCTCACCGTCGAGGTAGCTCAGCATATAGGCGACGATGTCGTAAGATGCATCGCCATGTCCTCCACGGACGGACTTGTGAGAGGCACCGAGGCTGTCGATACCGGCAGAGCCATCAGCGTGCCCGTGGGCAGGGAGACTCTGTCGAGAATGTTCAATCTTCTCGGCGAGCCTGTTGACAATAAGCCCGACCCCGAGACCAAGGAGCGCTGGGAGATACACCGCGAGCCGCCCTCCTATGAGGAGCAGAAGGCTTCAAACGAAGTGCTGGAGACCGGCATCAAGGTCGTTGACCTGATCGCACCCTACCTTAAGGGAGGTAAGATCGGTCTGTTCGGCGGCGCAGGTGTCGGCAAGACGGTGCTTATAATGGAGCTTATCAATAACATCGCCAAGCAGCACGGCGGTATCTCCGTATTCACCGGCGTAGGAGAGCGTACCCGTGAGGGCAACGACCTTTATAACGAAATGATCGAGTCGGGAGTTATCGACAAGACCGTCTTAGTTTACGGTCAGATGAACGAGCCCCCCGGAGCGAGAATGAGAGTCGGCCTTTCCGGCCTGACTATGGCTGAGTATTTCAGAGACGTTGAGGGGCAGGACGTTCTGCTCTTCATCGACAATATATTCCGTTTCACCCAGGCAGGCTCAGAGGTTTCGGCTTTGCTGGGCAGAATGCCCTCTGCGGTGGGCTATCAGCCTACCCTTGCCACTGAGATGGGCGCCCTCCAGGAGCGTATCACCTCCACCAAGAAGGGCTCTATCACCTCGGTACAGGCAGTTTACGTTCCCGCTGATGACCTGACCGACCCCGCCCCTGCGACCACCTTTGCTCACCTGGACGCTACCACCGTTCTGTCCAGAGGCATAGCTTCGCTGGGCATTTATCCTGCTGTTGATCCGCTGGAGTCCAACTCCCGCATACTCACCCCCGAGATAGTCGGCAGCGAGCATTACCAGACTGCAAGAGATGTTCAGTCTATCCTCCAGCGCTATAAGGAGCTCCAGGATATCATAGCTATTATGGGTATGGATGAGCTCTCTGACGAGGATAAGCTCATAGTAAGCCGTGCACGAAAGATACAGCGCTTCCTCTCCCAGCCCTTCTCGGTTGCGGAGCAGTTCACGGGTATGGAGGGCAAGTACGTCCCCATAAAGGAGACCATAAGGGGTTTTCGCGAGATCATCGACGGCAAGCACGACGATCTTCCCGAGTCGGCATTCCTGTTTGTGGGAACTATCGAAGAGGCAGTTGCCAAAGCAAAGGCATCCGAGGATGAGTGAAAGACCTGATTTGAGGTGTTCAGATGTCAACGTTCAAGCTCAAGATAATAACGCCCGACAAGGTGTTCTATGACGGTGAAGCGGTACAGCTCATCGCCAAGACCGCTGCGGGCAATGTGGGTATCTTAAAGGGGCATATGCCGTATGTGGCAAATATCGTCCCCTCGCCTCTGCGCATCAGCGAGAACGGCACCGATTACCGCATTGCTGCGGTTTCTTCGGGGATCGTCAAGGTGGAGGGTGACCTTGTCACCGTTGTGACCACCGCCGTTGAATGGGCTGAGGATATAGATATCGCCCGAGCCGAGCGCTCTAAGGAAAGAGCCGAGAAGGAGCTTGCGGCCCGTGCCAGCGACAAGGAGTTCCGCCACGCCGAGCAGCGCCTCAAACGTGCCCTCAACCGTCTGACAGTTTCAGGAAAGCACTGAATCATAAGCCATTGCCGCCATTATTGCAATGACGGCCTGGCTTTGTTTTTTCATCGCGGCCATTAGTTGATAACTGTGATAGGCTCAGCCCCGGCAGCGTATACTGTTACGGGTGATAGCTATGATGGAGCTGCCTTTTCGCAGAATAAAGATAAGATTTACATTTTCGTTCTTTGCCGTGGTCGGGCTTGTATCGGCTGCGGGAGGAGCGGTGACTGTGCAGCTGGCAGTGATACTGCTTTGCTCGCTTATGCACGAACTCGGGCACATCGGTATGATGTGCCTCTTTGGTATGCCGCCGGAGTCGCTCACTTTCTATGCGGGAGGGATACGCCTTTCGGACAGCTGCCTTTATTGCAGCAAGCCTAAACTTGTCGCTGTTCTTATGGCGGGATGTGCTGTAAACCTGGTCTCTGCCGGGATGAGCCTCCTGTTGGGATATGCCGGGCTTTTCGCCGCAGCGCATCTGGCTCTGGGCCTGTTCAATCTGCTGCCTTTCAGGTATTTTGACGGCGGAAGGTTATATTCCGAGCTTACCGGCCGGGACCCGCCGACGCTTCTGCGCATAGCCGCTCTGCTGCCCGTTTTTGTGCTGACAGTGCTTTCGGTCATCCGCGGGAGCATACCCTTTTCGCTTATCGCTACTGCTGTTATCATCCTCTGTGACGGATAAAAAGGAGGTCAAGCCCTTGGAAGAAATAAGAAACAAAGTGGAACAGCTGCTTCTTAAGACCCAGAAGCCCGCCCGCTACATCGGCGGCGAGCATGGCAGCGTTGTCAAGGATAAAAGCAAGGTGGACGTCCGCTTTGCCTTCTGCTTCCCCGATGTCTACGACGTCGGGATGTCCCACCTGGGGATGAAGATACTCTACGGGCTTAAGAACGCCGTGCCGAATTTCTGGTGCGAGAGGGTATTTATGCCCGAAAAGGATTTTGAAGCCCTTATGCGCGAGAATGACATCCCCCTTTATGCCCTTGAAAGCCTGGACCCTATCAGGGACTTTGATTTCATCGGCTTCACACTGCAATACGAGCTCTCCTTTACAAATGTACTTGAAATGCTGGATCTCGCCGGCCTGCCCGTGTATGCCAAGGACAGAAAGGGGCTTATGCCCATAGTCGTCGGTGGAGGCCCCTGCGTCTGCAACCCGGAGCCCATAGCCGCATTTTTTGACCTTTTCATCCTCGGTGAGGGGGAAGAGGTAAACCTGGAGCTTATGCACCTCTACGAGAGGATGAAGCCCCATAACCCCTCAAAGGAGGAATTCCTCCGCGAGGCCGCTAAGATCGAGGGCATCTACGTCCCGCAGTTCTACGATGTGGAATATAATGAGGACGGCACCGTTGCCTCCATAACCCCCAACGTCCCCGAGGCTAAGCCGAAGATAAAGAAGCGGGTCATCCCCGACTTCGACCACGCATACTACCCTGACAGCTTTGTCGTTCCCTTTACCGGGATAGTCCACGACAGAGTGGTGGTTGAGGTGCTGCGGGGCTGCATAAGAGGCTGCCGCTTCTGTCAGGCGGGATTTATCTACCGCCCCTTCCGGGAGAAGAATATCGACACCATAGCCAACGAGACAAAGACCCTCTGCGAGCAGACAGGCTATGAGCAGGTATCCCTTTCATCTCTCTCCACCAGCGACCATACCAAGATAATCGAGCTGCTCACCCGCCTTTCAGACTACACAGACAAGGAGAACATCAACCTCTCCCTGCCCTCGCTGCGTATCGACACAATGAGCAAGGAGATAGTTGACAGGCTCGCCGCTGTCAGAAAGAGCGGCCTTACCTTCGCACCCGAGGCCGGAACTCAGCGCCTGCGGGACGTTATAAACAAGAACATCACCGAGGAAGAGATCATGCGCACCTGCCGTCTTGCCTTCTCCGAGGGCTATCAGGCGGTGAAGCTCTACTTTATGCTGGGCCTCCCCGACGAGACGGATGAGGACATCGAGGGCATAGCCGATCTGGCTCAGAAGGTGGTCGATCTCTACTACGAGACCCCCAAGAACCTTCGGGGCAAGAGTGTTCAGGTGTCGGTATCCTGCGCGACCTTCGTGCCGAAGCCCTTTACGCCCTTTGAATTCGAGCCTCAGGCTACCCCCGAGCAGATCAAGCACCGCCAGGGGCATCTGCTTGACTGCATCAAGTCCAAGAAGATCAAGATAAGCTACCACCAGATGAATGTTTCTATCCTGGAGGGCGTCCTTGCGAGGGGCGACCGCCGCCTGGCCGACACGATATACTGTGCCTGGAAAAAGGGCTGCACCCTCGACAGCTGGGACGAGCATTTCCGTTTTGACCTTTGGCAGGAGGCCTTTGAGGAATGTCATACCGACACGGCCTTCTACGCCAACCGCCGCCGCTCTTATGAGGAGGTGGCGCCCTGGTCTCACCTGGATTATCTGGTGTCCCACGAATTCTTTGTCCGGGAGAACAAGAAAGCCCATGAGGGCAAGACCACCCGCAACTGTGCCGAGGGTTGCTCCGGCTGCGGGATAAAAAAGGAATGCGGGGGTGTTTACTGTGGCTGAAATGCTCCAGCCGAAGAACCAGAATCTCCGTCTGACGAAATACGAATACCGCTTGGTCTTTGAAAAGACGGGCAGAGCCAAATACATTTCCCACCTTGACCTTATGCGCTGCTTTCAGCGAGCCTTCAAGAGGGCGGGGATCCCTCTTTGGTACACACAGGGATTCAACCCCCACGCCTATCTGATGTTCCCGCTGGCACTCTCACTCGGTACGGATTCCAGTGTTGAGATACTTGACATAGCCCTTACCGAGCAGCTGCCCTTTGATGAGCTACGGGATAAGATGAATACCAGTATGCCCGAGGGGCTGCGTATCGTCTCGGCAGGGGAGCCCGTAATGAAGCATACGGAGATAGTCTTTGCGGAGTATGAGGTAGATTTCAGCGTTAAGGGGCAGACCGGCGATGAGACCGCCCGGTGCTTTTCAGATTTCCTCTCTCAGGAGAAGATAGAGGTGGAAAAGCGCTCCAAGAAGCGGGGAGCCAATCTCGTTGATATAAAGCCCCACATAAACCTGCTCTCCATCTCTTCGGAGGGGGAGTATGCCAGGGTGTCTCTCAGACTGCCCGCAGGCAGCGAGTTCAACCTTAACACCAATGTGGTCTTTGAGGCCTTTGAAGCCTTTTTCGGCGGCAGGATAGATATGATATATACAAAACGCACAAAGATACTGACCAGATCGCTTGAAAATTTTATCTGACACTCACTTGAAATACAGACGAAGATGTGGTATAATATTTAAGCATTTGAATATCCGTCGGTTTCGCCGACGAGAGTTAATGCCAAACCCCGTGTTTCATCGGGACGACATTAAAGCGGATAGTCCTCTGGCTTTGTGAAGCGCTGCGCTTCGCCGTAAAGTGTATGAACATCTGAAAACAACAGGAGGTTATTAAAGTGGACGCTTTAAAACTGATCGAAAGCTCAAGCATGAAGGAGAATGCACCCGTAGTCAACATCGGTGATACCGTTAAGGTTCACGTCAGAATCGCTGAGGGTGACAAGTCGAGGATCCAGATCTTCGAGGGTACCGTTATCGCCAAGAAGCACGGCGGTATCAACGAGACCTTTACCGTTCGCCGTGTAGCTCACGGCTGCGGCATCGAGAGAGTATTCCCCGTTCATTCTCCCGTAGTTGAGAAGGTAGAGCTCGTTCGCTCGGGTAAGGTTCGCCGCGCTAAGCTGTACTATCTGAGAAAGAGAGTCGGCAAGGCTGCTAAGATCAAGGAAATGATCAAGTAATCGACCGCACTAAAGGCATCGCCCACCGCGATGCCTTTTTTGTTATCCGTCCTGTCTGTGTCCCCTGCGCCAGATTTCTGCGGGATATCGTACTTTGTGTATCTTCGCCGGGGGAAAGCATTTCTTCTGAAAAGGGATCCCCCCAAATAGCTTTAACAGGATATGGTACCCCGCAGAAAGCCGGCGCAAGGGACAGCCGTGTTGTATAATGCACAAAAAATTAACAGGTGATTTGGCGATTTTTCTGTTTTTGCACTTGAAAAACCGACGGGTTTTTGTTATAATATAAAAGAATAGATTTTTCGTGAGGGGTAATTACTTATGAGCGAAGAAAAAGAGCTGATCAAAAATGCAGCAGAGGGTGAAGCTGCCCTTGAGGATGATTTCTCGCTGTTTGACGAGTTCCTTGAATGGGTAGAGGCTTTTGTAGTTGCGCTTTTTGTTGTTGTGCTGGTTTTCATATTCATCCTGCGTGTTGTGGAGGTCTCGGGGCCTTCGATGAATTCCACCCTTACTGACAAGGACAGGATCATCGTTACTCACCTCAACTACACTCCTGAGCGTGAGGACATCGTTGTGTTCAACTCCGAGGGGCTGAACAAGTGCCTTATCAAGAGAGTTATCGGCGTTGCAGGGGATACCGTTGTAGTCAACTATGACAACGATACTGTTATGGTCAACGGTCAGTACTACGATCAGAGCTATATAAACGAAGCTGATATGAGAGTGCAGTCCATCTTTGACGATACCTACCGCACCGGCGAGAACGAGTACACCTATGTAGTTCCCGAGGGCTGTGTGTTCACTATGGGCGATAACCGCAACCATTCCACCGATAGCCGCGCTAAAGCAGTGGGCTTCGTAAAGGTGGAGGATCTGCTGGGCAAGGCCATCTTCCGCTTCCTGCCCTTCAGCGGCTTCGGCAGCCTTAACTGATGGAAGGAAAGAGCAAGCTCTCCGAACGTGTGGACAATGCGCTGGATATGATCAGCACCGCTATGCTTGCGGTGTTTGCTTTCGTCTGCATATTCACATTCGTGCTGAGGAATATCACCGTTGTGGGTGAGAGCATGGAGCAGACCCTTTCCGACGGCGATAAGCTGGTGGCGCTGCGGTTTATGTATACCCCCAAGCGCGGCGATATCGTTGTGGTCAATTCCGAGAATATGAAAGAGGTCATCATCAAGCGGATAATCGGAGTCTCTGGCGACCGCATCGAGATAGACTATAAGGAGAATGCAGTCTATGTCAACGGTGAGAAGCTCAGTGAGCCATATGTCCGTGAGCCTATGACCGAGCGCGATTCCTTTGCCCCGACCTTCCGTGACGAAAAGACAGGGCGTTATATCTACACCGTTCCTTTTGACAAGTATTTTATCCTCGGTGATAACCGCAACCATTCCACCGACGGGCGTATCTTCGGGTTTGTTACCCGTGATGAGATACTGGGCCGCGTCGTGTTCAGATACAGCTCCCCCAGCGGTAATCCCAGGGGCAGCATTGAGTAAAGGAGAGGAAAAATGAGCGAGCAGGCAAGCGTACAGTGGTTCCCGGGCCATATGGCAAAGACCCGCAGGATAATGCAGTCAAACCTCAAGCTCGTTGACGTCGTCGTCGAGATAACCGATGCACGCATTCCCTACTCCAGCCGCAATCCCGAAATGGACAGGCTCGTGGGCTCAAAGCCCAGGCTCCTGCTGCTGAACAAGGCCGATTCCGCCGACGAGACGGTTACCTCCCAGTGGCTCGACCACTATAAGCGTATGGGCATTACCGCCATCGCCACCGACTGCCGCAGCGGCAAGAACGTTAACAGATTTCAGGGCGCTCTCAAAGAGATAATGAAGGACAAGCTGGCCGCCTGGGAGGCTCACGGCATGGCCGGCAGACCCATCAGGCTCATGATAGTAGGGATACCGAATGTGGGCAAGAGCTCGTTTATAAACCGCCTTGCCGGTGCCAAGCGTGCCAGGGTGGAGGACAGACCCGGCGTCACCCGCGGAAAGCAGTGGGTGTCCCTGGGCAGCGATATGGAGCTGCTGGATATGCCCGGTGTCCTCTGGCCTAAGTTTGAGGATAAGCAGGTGGGGGAGATGCTGGCATTTACCGGTGCCGTAAAGGACGATATCCTCGATACGGAATACCTTGCCTGCCGCTTTCTGGAGCTGCTCAACAGCGATTACAAGGGCATTATCAATGAGCGCTACGGCATAGAGACCGATGACATCCCCGATAATGACGAGGACACCATTGGCTGCGTCCAGGGCTTTGAGATATTGGAGCGTATAGGCCGCAAGCGCGGGTTCCTGGTCTCCGGGGGAGATATCAACACTGAAAGAGCGGCTATTACCGTCCTTGATGAGTTTCGCAGCGGCAAGCTGGGGAGGATAACTCTCGAAAGGCCGTCAGACCGCAAGAGGTGATACTATGCAGACCATAATCATCAAGCTTGATTCTGCAAGGCTCAGAAACCCCGATCTGGATATCATCTCCTATCTGCCCGTAAGAGCAGAGGAATACACCGATAATGCCGTTTCTGACAACGGCTTTGACTATCTCAGTGACGACGTTATCGCCGTCTGGCTGGAGACAGAGGACGCAGCAGCGAATGCTAAGAAGGTCATCGAGCTGATGAAGAGCGAGCGTTTCTGCGACAACGACCTCTCCGAGTCCGCCGAGGTCTATATCTCCGAGGAAGACTGCGCCGAAATAGAAAACTGCGAAAGGGTATACCCGTAAAGCTATGACACTTAACGAATTTGACGCTCAGTACAGAGACAGATACAAGCTGGTCTGCGGCACCGATGAGGCTGGCAGAGGCCCCCTTGCCGGGGATGTTTATGCCGCTGCCGTCATTTTCCCCGAGGATGTTGTCATCGAGGGGCTCAACGACAGCAAAAAGCTCACCGAGAAAAAGCGTGAGCAGCTTTTTGACGAGATAAAAGAAAAGGCTCTGACCTGGTGCATAGCCACCGCCTCGGTTGCCGAGATTGAGGAGATAAACATCCTTGAGGCCGCAAAGCTGGCGATGAAGAGAGCCGTAGCCGGGCTCAAAGGCGTCCCCGATATAATCCTTGTGGACGGCAATATGCCGCCGGAGTTCCCCGTGCCCTATGAGGCAGTTGTCAAGGGGGACGGCAAGAGCCAGGCCATAGCAGCCGCATCCGTGCTTGCAAAGGTGGCCAGGGACAGATATATGAAGCAGCTGGCAGCCGAGTATCCCGAGTGGAAGTTTGACAAGCACAAGGGCTACGGCACCAAGCTCCATTATCAGATGCTGGATATGTACGGAGAGAGCCCTGTTCACAGAAAGAGCTTTTTGAAAAAGTATTACGCCAAGAAGGCGGAGCTGACCGATGAACAGGCGTGAGATAGGCAATATAGGCGAGGACGCGGTATGCGCGTTCCTGCAAAAGAACGGCTACACCGTCCGGGACCGTAATTACACGGTCAAGGGCGGGGAGATAGATATTATTGCCGAGAAGAACGATATCATAGCCTTCGTTGAGGTGAAGCTGCGCAAGCAGGGAGCTGCTGTCTCCGGGGAGGAGGCTATCACTCCCGCCAAGAAGCGCTGCCTCATCACCGCCGCGGAGCGTTATCTTCTCAGTATCAGCGAGGATAAGAGCGCCCGTTTTGATGTCGCCGTTGTCGAGCAGCAGAAAAACGGCAGGCTGAGCCTGAAATACTATGTCTCGGCCTTTGATGCAAGTAAATAAGCGGGGAGACCCGTGATATATACTAACCCAACAGGAAAGGTGAAATCATTATGTTTTACAAAAGCACAAGAAACAGCAGTGTGAATGTTACCTCAGCTCAGGCTATCGCCCAGGGCATTTCCAAGGACGGCGGCCTGTTCGTTCCCTCCGAGATACCCTCGCTGTCCATGGATGACATCAAGGCTCTCGGAAAGATGACCTATGCCGAGAGAGCCTTCTTCGTATTCTCCAAGTACCTCACCGACTTCACTGAGGCGGAGATCCGTTACTGCGTTGACAATGCTTATAACGATAAGAATTTCGATACCGACAACATCGCCGAGCTTGCCCATCTCTTCGACGGCACCTTTATGCTGGAACTGTGGCACGGTCCCACCTGCGCATTCAAGGATATGGCGCTGCAGATCCTGCCCTACCTGCTCACCACCTCTGCCAAGAAGCTGGATCTCGGCAAGAAGATAGTTATACTCGTTGCTACCTCCGGAGATACGGGCAAGGCCGCTCTCGAGGGCTTCAAGGACGTTCCCGATACCGAGATACTTGTATTCTACCCCGACGACGGTGTTTCCGCTATGCAGAAGAAGCAGATGACCACTCAGGAGGGTGCCAATGTAGGTGTTTGCGCCATCAAGGGCAACTTTGACGATGCTCAGAACGGCGTAAAGGCAATCTTCACCAATGCTGAGATCGCCGATGCCCTTGCAAAGAACGGTATGCAGTTCTCCTCGGCCAACTCCATCAACTGGGGCAGACTTGCTCCCCAGATCATCTACTACGTTTCCACCTACGCTCAGCTGGTTGCCGACGGTGAGATCAATGCGGGCGATAAGATCAACATTGTAGTCCCCACCGGTAACTTCGGCAACATCCTTGCAGGCTACTATGCCAAGAAGATGGGCGTTCCGGTAAACAAGCTGATCTGTGCTTCCAATGCCAACAACGTCCTCACCGATTTCATCAACACCGGCGTCTATGACCGCAACAGAAAGTTCTATACCACCATTTCTCCTTCTATGGATATCCTTATCTCCTCCAACCTGGAGAGACTGCTCTATCATCTCTGCGGCGAAAATGACTCCACTATCAGAGAGTGGTTCGGCAAGCTGGCTTCCGAGGGCAGATATGAGGTAAGCGAGGATGTCAAGAAGGTGCTCTCCGAGGAATTCTATGCAGGCTGCTGCGATGACGAGCAGACCAAGGCTTGCATCAAGGAGATCTACGACAAGTATTCTTACACCTGCGATACACATACCGCTGTAGCTGTAAAGGTCTATGAGGACTACAAGGCTGCCACCGGCGATACCACCAAGACGGTCATCGCCTCCACCGCAAGCCCCTATAAATTCTCCGGCTCGGTGCTCTCTGCTATCGGCGTTGATACCGATGCTGACGAGTTCGCCCTGGTTGACAGGCTCGCCGATGCCTCCAAGCTGCCGATACCCGCATCCCTTGCAGCTCTTAAAAACAAGGAGATCCGCTTCTCCGAGACTATCGACAAGAGCGATATGAAGGGCTATGTGTTCCGTACTCTCGGAATAAAGGAGTAAGCTCAAAAGATAAAGCGCCTGCGGTCGCTGCCACAGGCGCTTTTTTGAACGGGCTCACTGCCTTGCGCTGAAGGTCTTGCACTGGGTCTCGTCGGCGCAGTCGGGCTGGGAGCAGGTGCTGCATACCTTGATACCGTCGGCACTGCATTCCTTGCCGCCTACGTTGTGGATGCAGCTTTCTACATCACATTTTACCGATCTTAAAGTTCTGCTGTCTGACATACTGGCAACTCCTTTCATTGGACTGCTCATATTATTGACAGCGCTGACAGCATTTATTCATATACGGAAGGGAAGTGAAGCATGAGCCTTTACGTTATCGCCGATCTTCATCTGCCCCTCTCGGTCGATAAGCCTATGGATGTTTTCGGCGGCTGGGAGGATTATGTGCAGAGGCTTGAATATAATTGGAAAAGAAAGATAAAACCGGAGGATACCGTCGTCCTGCCGGGAGATATATCCTGGGCGATGTCGCTGGAACAGAGCTATGAGGATATGCGTTTCATCAACGAGCTCCCGGGACGGAAGCTGATCTCAAAGGGCAACCACGATTACTGGTGGAACACCGCCTCCAAGATGGACCGTTTCTTTGAAGAGAATGGCTTCACGACACTGAACATACTCCACAATAATTGCTATGAGTACGAAGGCATAGGCATCTGCGGCAGCAGAGGCTGGATCAACGAGACCGGTAAGCCGGAGGATGACAAGGTCATCAACCGTGAGGCTATCAGGCTGGAGGCATCCATTCTCTGTGCCGAAAAGCAGGGGCTGAGACCTGTGGTGTTCCTGCATTACCCGCCGGTGTTTTCGGGATCTGTAAACAAGCCCATATTCGATGTGCTGAAAAGCCACGGCATAAAGCTCTGCTTCTACGGGCATCTTCACGGTAGGGCAGCCCACACAAATGCCGTTACCGGGCAGTATGAGGGGGTAGAACTCAGGCTGATCTCGGCAGATCATCTGCAATTTGACCCATTGGACATAACTGATATTGTGCAATGTGACGAATTTTGAAATATGCTTGAAATGCAGATCAGTTTGTGGTATAATTGTTAAGATAGATTATTTGTCTGCGGATTTATCCCGGGCATTATTATGGAGGAATAAAAAATGAGTTTAAAGTCAACAAACAAGGTCGATACTAATAAGGTCGAGCTCGAGATAGAGATCGGTGCAGAGGCTTTTGAGCAGGCTTGCCAGCAGGCATTCCTGAAGAACAAGAGCAGGATCCAGGTCCCCGGTTTCAGAAAGGGCAAGGCTCCCAGAAAGCTCATCGAGAAAGAGTACGGCGAGGGCTTCTTCTATGAGGAAGCTGTAAACCTCATCTACGGTGAGGCTGTTGATGAGGCTGTCAAGGAGGCCGGCCTTGAGCTGGTCGCCAGACCTGACGTTGAGATCACCGCTGTTGATAAGGCTACCGGTGTAGCTATGAAGGCTACCTGCATCACCAAGCCTGAGGTAGAGGTCGAGAATTACAAGGGCATTGAGGTGGAGAAGACCGTTAAGCCCGTTGAGGATGAGGACATCGACCGCGAGATCAAGAAGCTCCAGGAGAAGAACGTCCGCATCGTTACCGTTGACGACAGAGCCGCAGAGCTGGGCGATACCGTTACCATCGACTTTGAGGGCTTCAAGGATGACGTTGCTTTTGACGGCGGCAAGGGCGAGGACTTCGACCTTGAGCTGGGCTCCGGCCAGTTCATCCCCGGCTTTGAGGATGCTATCGTAGGTCACAGCACCGGCGAGCAGTTCGATATCAACGTTACCTTCCCTGAGCAGTATCAGGTAGCTGATCTTGCAGGCGCTCCCGCAGTATTCAAGATCAACCTCAAGGCTATCACCAAGAAGGAGTACCCCGAGGCTGACGACGATCTCGTAGCCGAGACCTCTGATTTCGATACCCTTGAAGAGTTCAAGGCTGACGCCAGAAAGAAGTTGGAGGAGACTAACGAGAAGGCAGCCGACAACGCTGTTGAGACCTATCTGCTCGACAAGCTGGTTGAGAATATGAAGGCTGAGATCCCCGAGGTCATGTACGACAACCGCACCAATGAGATGGTCAACGAGCTGGCTATGAGACTCCGTCAGCAGGGCATCTCCATTGATATGTATATGCAGTATACCGGTCAGACCGCTGAGACTCTTAAGAAGACCTACCGCGAGCAGGCTGAGAAGCAGGTGAAGCTGCGTCTCGCTCTCGAGCAGGTAGTAAAGAACGAGGGCATCGAGGCTACTGCAGAGGAGATCGAGTCTGAGATCAACACCATCGCTCAGCAGAACAACATCACCGCTGACGAGGTCAAGAAGTACGTTTCTGAGGCTGATGTGGGCAAGGATATCGCAGTCGGCAAGGCTGTTGAGCTTGTCAAGTCCAGCGCAGTGATCAAGTAAGAACCAAGTCGAATAACATCGCTTTCGCTCGCAGTATATACTTGCGGGCGAAAAGCATATCAAAGGGAGGCAGCAATATGGCACTTATTCCTTATGTAGTGGAACAGACAGGCAGAGGCGAGAGAAGCTATGATATCTATTCAAGGCTCCTCAACGACAGGATCATTATGTTATCCGACCCCATTGACGACGCAGTCGCCAGCGTGGTGGTAGCACAGCTCCTGTACCTTGAAAGCCAGGACCCCGAAAAGGATATAGACCTCTATATCAACAGCCCCGGCGGTTCTATCACCGCAGGCATGGCTATCTATGACACGATGCAGTATATCAAGTGCGACGTTTCGACGATCTGCATAGGTATGGCTGCTTCTATGGGAGCATTCCTGCTCTCCAGCGGTGCCAAGGGCAAGCGCTTTGCGCTCCCCAACGCCGAGATAATGATCCACCAGCCGCTCATCGGCGGAGGCGGGCTCTCGGGTCAGTGCACCGATATCAAGATCCACTCGGATCATCTGGTCAGGACCAGAGATAAGATGAACAAGATCCTTGCCGAGAACACAGGCAAGTCTATCGAGCAGATCGCAGCCGATACCGAGCGCGACAATTATCTCACCGCCGACGAGGCTAAGGAGTATGGGCTCGTGGATCAGGTCATCGCTCACAGATGATCCTTCCGAAAGGAGATTGAAATGGCAAACGACGTTTACAAGCGCTGCAATTTCTGCGGCAAGAGCGAAGCTAAGGTAAAGAATATGTTCACCGCGGGAGCTTACAGCATCTGCGATGAATGTGTCATGTATTGCTACGATATCCTTGCAGATCAGGGCATGGTGCCTATGGGCAGCTCTGCCTCCGAGCATGAAATGCCCGAGATCACCAAGGACAGCAGCGGCGTATCGCTCAAAAAGCCCGCAGAGATCAAGGCTGTGCTGGATGAATATGTCATCGGGCAGGAGGATGCCAAGATCACCCTTGCAGTCGCTGTTTACAACCACTATAAGAGAATACTCTCCCTCGAAAAGGACGACGATGTGGAGATACAGAAATCCAACGTCCTCCTGCTGGGTCCCACCGGTACCGGCAAGACGCTTATGGCTCAGACCCTGGCGAAGCTGCTGAACGTTCCTTTTGCTATCGCAGATGCTACCACTCTTACCGAGGCGGGTTATGTGGGCGACGACGTTGAGAACGTCCTCACCAGGCTTATCCAGGCAGCCGACTATGATGTTGAGGCTGCTTCCAAGGGCATTATCTATATCGACGAGATAGATAAGATCGCCCGCAAGTCCGAGAACACATCTATCACCAGAGATGTAAGCGGCGAGGGTGTTCAGCAGGCTCTGCTTAAGATCGTTGAGGGTACAGTCTCCAACGTTCCTCCCCAGGGCGGTAGAAAGCATCCCCATCAGGAATTCATCCAGATCGACACCAAGAATATCCTCTTTATCTGCGGCGGTGCATTTGAGGGGCTGGAGGGCGTGATCAAAAAGCGCACCGATTCCTCCTCGATGGGCTTCGGCGGCAATATCAAGAACAAGAACTCCGAGACCAATGTTATGAAGAAGGTGCTCCCTCAGGATCTTGTCAAGTTCGGCATCGTTCCCGAGCTGGTGGGAAGACTGCCGGTAGTCACCGTCCTTGACGAGCTTGACGAGGACGCTCTCTGCCGCATCCTTACCGAGCCCAAGAACTCGCTGATCAGGCAGTACACTAAGCTCTTCAAGCTGGACGGCATTGAGTTCACCGTTACCGAAGAGGCTCAGAGAGAGATCGCCCGTATGACCATTGCGCAGAAGACCGGCGCACGCGGCCTCCGCTCCATAGTTGAGAGGATACTCACCAAGCTGATGTTCGACTCCCCCTCGGATGAGAGCATTACCGGCATCACCATTACCGCAGAAGCCGTAAAGGGCGAAGCCGAGCCTGTCATCATCCGTAGACAGAGCGAGCAGCAGGGCGCATAACTGATAACAGCAAACGACCCGAAAAGCACAGCAGCTTTCCGGGTCGTGTCTTTTTATTATCCAAGGGGAACAAGCTCGTTGAGGTCGTAGGGGGTCTCCTGATATACGCAGTAGTTCAGCCAGTTGGCATACATCAGGTTTGCCGAGCAGCTCCAGTTGAATATGGGCATCTGCTTCGGGTCATCGTTGGGGAAGTAGTTATAGGGGACGGCAATATCCAGCCCCTTATTCTTATCCCGGAAGTACTCCTTCGCCAGAGTCTCCCGATCGTACTCCCAATGCCCCAGCAGGAAGAACTGCCGCTCTGTCCTGTCCGAAACAACGTGGACGCCTGCCTCATAGCTTTCTGCACAGATGACCAGCTCGGGTATCTTCTCGATGTCGGCGCGCCTTACCTCCGTATGGCGGGAGTGGGGGCAATGGAAAACATCTCCGAAGCCTTTGAGCAGCGAGCAGGAGGAATAGGTGATGTGGTGTTTGAAATTACCGAACATCTTGTGCATCAGCTCATACTTGGGTATGCCGTAATGGTAATACAGTGCCGCCTGCGCACCCCAGCAGATGTGTATGGTGGAGTAAACATTTGTCTTTGACCACTCAAAGACCTCGCAGAGTTCATCCCAGTAATCCACATCGGTGTAGGGTATCTGCTCCACCGGCGCCCCGGTGATGATGAGACCGTCGTAGCGGTTCTCCTTCACCTCGTCAAAGGGCTTGTAGAAGGTGAGCATATGCTCCTGGGGGGTGTTTTTGGAAATATGGTTCATCTGCACAAGGTCAATATCAACGTGCAGAGGGGTGTTCGAGAGCAGACGGAGTATCTGGGTCTCGGTGGTGATCTTATCGGGCATCAGGTTGACTATGGCGATCTTCAGGTCGCGTATATCCTGATGAGCCGCCCTGTCCTCGGGCATAACGAATATCTTCTCCGCCTCCAGCGTGGAATACGCCGGCAGGTTGTTTGGTATCTTGATCGGCATTTAAGGTCTCCTTTTCCGTATTAGCTTACAACTATTATACCACATTTGTTCTCACAATGCAAGAGCGGATAAAAAATATCGCCGCAGGGCTTGCGGCGATACTTTAAATCATTCAAATACGGCGTTGATCTCGCAATCTGCGGTGGCAGCGAACTCGATAGTTTCAGCCGTCGGATCGGGCAGGGTGAGATCAACAGTATCCCAGCGGACGAATTTCTTCCCCTCGGGGGCAACAGCGGTCAGAGTGATGGGGCATTCGGACAGGTAGGAGGTGTAATACTCCTTGCCCGATTCTGTCATAGTCGTATTGACCCTGACAGTTCCTTCTCCTGTTCTCAGTATGACGCGGTGCAGCTCGCCCAGATCGAGATTCTTCTGAACGATATTGGCAAAAGAGTCGAAGCGTTTGAGCAGGAAGCTCTGTACCTCGTCGATCTTGTTGTCGATAAACTTGGGCATCCTGACGTAATCGGGGCCGAATCTGGAAGCTGTCTCGGTGGTCAGCTTGATGTAGATGGGCGAGATCTCGGCTATTGCCTCCTTAACGTGTTTGCGATCGAAGTTGATGTTGCGGGTGTCCAGCAGGGAATTGGCAAACAGCTTTCGGAACTCATCGTTGGCGCAGAGCGAGCTTACCATTTTAGCGATCTGATCGTCCTCAAAGCCCTTTCCGCTCATTGCCTGGGGCAGGAAGGAGCTGTTTGCCCCGGCACCGTAAATACCCAGGGAGTAATCAACGTCGTAGACCACCATACGCCATTTGCCGTCGGTCTCCTCGCAGCCTTCAACGGGAGTACGGGCTCTCCACATCCTCCAGTTGTTGTCGTTCTTAAAGAGGCTGTCCTCGTTATGGATGTAAAGCTCAAAGGCGCAGTAGTCGGCAAAGCTCTGCATATCAAGCATCTCCGAGGCTTTCTTGTAGTTCTCCGGGTCGCTCATATCGCTGCCGTTGATGAACTCCAGCATATTGTTATATAACTCGATATCCTCCTCCCGGCCGTCCTCTATCTCGCCTCTTTTAACAAGAACAACGTTATCGCTCTCGATGGGATAGTTGTTCTCGAAGTAATTGTCGGTGTAGTCCTCGATTATGGTGTAGAGCCCCCAGTATTCGCCGTTGATGAACGCCACGCAGGGACGGTGCTGCATTGTCTCAAAATCGCGATCGGCTACCAGATCCTGAAGCAGGGGATCGCGTATCTTGGCGTTGAGGTTGTCGTTACCGCCGTTGCGGAGAGCAAAGGACTTGTACTTGTCAACGATCCCCGTGCCGTCGGAACGCTCATTGCCGGGGATGAGGGTGTACTTTACATTCTTCTTGCCGAATTCCTCACGGGCTGTGAATTTCAGGGATTTCTGGGAGTCGTTCCTGGAGGCTCCGCCCTTGATCCTCACACCCAGCACCTGAGAGAATCCAATGGTGCCGTCAGCCTCGATGATCTCCACGTTTGCAGGACGCTCCCACTCCTTGCCGCGCAGGGAGTAGTTGCCCTGATGCTGCCAGCCGTCAAGTTTTTTGTTGTTCTTGTCCTCTGCAAGCCATTCGTCGTGGCGCTTGCCGAGAACATAAATACCCGTTTCATAGTCGAAGAGATTATCCTCATCGGTTACTATGGATATTATGGGGACATCTGCGTAATGCTTTTCGCGGTCAATGCCTACGAAGTAAGTTCCGCAGAAGATGTCGCCTCGGGAGCCGTCAGCCTTGAAGGCAGCAGCCTTGATGACAGTTCCCTTGCGGACGATATTGCCGGGAATATAGTCATTTGAAGCGCTGATATCTTTTTTGCTTGCCAGCACGTTTGCATCCGCTGATCTGTTTCGGATATGGATTGCTCCCGTATAGAGCTCGGAGTTCATATCCGGGTCTGAGCCGTCGGTAGTGTAGTAGATGTAGCAGTCCGGCTCGGCGGTGGTCAGCGTAAGATCAAACTCGCTGCCGTAAAAGCCGCTGCTGCGGTCGGGGGCAACTTCGGAGACGCTGCCATCGTATTTAACCGGCTTGACCTCGGGTCTGTCAGTACTGCCGCCGGAGGTATCCCCCGGCTGATTTGAACCGTCAGCCTGCGATGCTGCCGATGAGGCCGAGCTGTCACCGCTGGGAGCGATGCCCTTGCACCCTGCCACGCTCAAAGCGATCAGAGCGGCGCAGAGTATCGCGCTTATCTTTTTTGTCATTTTACTTTCCTCCAAAACAAAGTATAACACCAAATATTATCATACCATAAAAGACCGGGGGTTTCAATCGTTATTTCTGCTAACTTTGAGGGGTGCTGTTTGTCTCAAATGTCAAGATAACGATTTCGTTCCCTTGACATCCCAGGGCGTTCATAGTATAATTTCCTTGTATCACTTAACTATGGAGGAATAGGATGTTCACAGGATTTTCAGAAGATGCGATAGCCTTTCTCAGAGATATCAGGATCCACGATGATAAGGATTGGTTCGAGGCTCACAAGAAGACCTATACGGACAAGCTCTATCACCCGATGAAGGAGCTCTGCGCAGAGGTCGCGGCACCGTTTTCAAAGAAATACTTTATGATGAGCAAGACAGGCAGGATCTACACCGACCCCAATTTTCCGCCCTACCGCAAGTACCGGGATAATATGTGGTTCGTGGTCAGGCACGAGGCCTGGGATTGGAGCAAGACCCCATCGCTTTTCTTTGATCTTACAGGTGACGGAGCTGTCCTCGGGTTTAAGATCACCCATCCTGCCGCCCCGGTAATGGAGAAGTTCCGTCAGAGGATCGTTTCCGACGGGGGAGAGTTCATTAAGCTGGTCAAAAAGCTGGAACGAGCCGGTATGGTTATCGGAGGGGATGAATATAAGCGCCAGAAGCCCTGCGAATCTGATGAGGCGCGGAGGTTCTATCAGAAGAAGGCTCTGAGTATTACTATGACCCTCCCCGTTGACAGCGATATACTCTACAAGCCTGAGCTTGCAAAGTATATCGGAAAGGTATTCAGACAGCTGCTGCCGGTAAACGATATGTTCGATGAGTTTGCCCTCCAGGCTGATGCTGAAAAGCTGGCAGCAAAGGCTGCCGCCTCCGAACCGTCCGCTCCCGAGATGCCCAAGGCGCCTGACCGGGATTTTATGTGGTGATATTGTTGGGTTTTATCATAAATAGAATAATATAATTCATTTACAAGCCCTGCGCTATATGCTATACTTTATACAACATTTTCCCTGAAGCTCTGATGCTTTCGGGCTGTGAACGGAGGAATACCATGACTGACAGTAATTCTTTTGCCGAGCGTGCAAAGGCGCTCGTAGGCGCTATGACCGAAGAGGAGAAGCTGGGATTGCTCTCCACTCACCACAACGCAGTTACCCGTCTCGGACTTGATGAATTCTATATCGGCACCGAAGTAGCCAGGGGCTATGTGGGCAGAGAGAAGGAGAAGATCTCAACGGTGTTCCCGCAGCCCGTAGGTCTTGCCGCGACCTTTGACCGTGAGCTTATGGAGGGCCTCGGCCGCATCGCCGGAGTTGAGGCAAGAGCTTATTATAATAAGGATAAGCGGGGCGGGCTCTGCCTTTGGGGGCCTACCGTTGATATGGTAAGGGATCCCCGCTGGGGTAGGACAGAGGAAGCCTACGGTGAGGATGTTTTCCTTGCAGGTGAGCTGACCGCCGCCTATACCAAGGGCATGGCAGGCGAGCAGAACGGGTATTATCTAACTGTTCCGACGCTGAAGCATTTCTGTGCCAACAATAATGAAGCCTCCCGCGGGAACTGCAACGCTGTTCTCCCCCTGAGGCTGAAATACGAGTATTACTATGCCGCCTTTGAGAACTCTATCAGATGGGGCGGTGCACGCAGCGTAATGGCAGCCTACAATGAGATCAACGGTCTGCCCGCTGTTATGAACCCGGAACTCAACACCCTGTTGAAGGATGTATGGGGGCTGTGGTTCGTTGTCAGCGACGGCGGCGATTACTCCCAGAACGTTACCGCCCATGAGTTCACCGAATCGCTCTCCGAGGCCTATAAGCTCACTCTTGAGGGAGGCTGCGACGTTATGACCGATATGGAGGTCATCGTCCGTGAGGCTGCAAAGAAGGCTCTGGCTGACGGCATCCTCACCTGGGACGAGATCGACCGTTCTCTTTGCCGCACGATAGAAGCGCGTATCCGTCTCGGTCAGCTGGATCAGACAGATTTTGATAAGATAGACGAAAGTGTCATCGACTGCCACGAGCACCGCGAGCTCAACCTCCGCGCTGCTAAGGAGCAGGTGGTGATGCTGACTAACAGAGGCCTCCTTCCCATCGAGGAGACCCCGGAGGATATCGCTGTGGTAGGCCCCCTCGCCGATGAGAACCTGATGGATTGGTACACCGGTTATTCATCGGGGAATATTTCCGTGCTGGATGGCATCAGGAACGAATACCAGGGTTCAAATGTGGAGTACGATACTCTATGGGATAGAGTTTCCGTACTCTGTCCCAACGGAAAATACCTCTCTGCCAAGGAGGACGGATCTGTCATCGCCGATGCCGAGCGTGTGGGTGACAGCGAGCTGTTTGAGCTCCAGGATTGGGGCGAAAACTGGAAGAACCTTTTCTCATTGAAGTATCAGCGCTATGTTCGCCTTACTGAGGAGGGAACACTAAAGCTCCACAACCGCCGTATCTACGATTGGTTCACCCGCGAGACCTTCAATCTCTTTGAGAAGGACGGTAAGGTGCTCATCGAGGAATTCCTGAACCACGGCAGAGTTGTCTGCGCCGATGACGGGAGCCTTTCGATCTCCCCCAAGCGAAACATCTCCGAGGATATGCTCTATAAGATAGTTATCGAGAGCTCCGGGGAGCAGCGTGCCGCCGAGATCGCCGACAGGAATGATCTGGTGGTCTACTGTGTCGGTAATTACCCCGTTCAGGTAGCCAAGGAATGCTACGACAGAAAGACCCTCTCTCTGAACATCCAGAAGGGTATGACTTTCAAGCTTTCGATGCATAATCCCAACACTTTGCTTGTTCTCATTTCAAGCTATCCCTTCGCCCTTGACGGCGGCGAGGAATACTGCGGAGCCTCCCTTTGGACATCTCACGCGGGAGAGTTCCTCGGAACAGCGGTGGCTGAGACGGTCAGGGGAAAGAATCCCCCGGCAGGCCGTCTGGCGCTGACCTGGTATTCCTCCGAGTTGGAGCTGCCCGATATCGAGGATTACGATATCGAGAACAGCGGCACCACATATATGTACTTCACCGGAAAGCCTCAGTTCCCCTTCGGGCACGGTCTCACCTACGGCGAGTTTTCATACAGCGGACTTACCGTCGCTCAGACCGATGACGGGATATCTGCTCGTATTACCGTTACCAATACCTCACAGTATGACAGCGACGAGGTAGTCCAGCTCTATTTCAGAGCCGAGGATTCCAAAGCTTCAAGACCTCTGAAAAAGCTCTGTGCCTTTGAGAGAGTCCACGTCAAGGCAGGGGAGAGCAGATCGGTGGAGCTGAAAGCACCCTCCCACATATTCAGGATCTACGATCTTCGTGCAGGTAAGATGATCGTAGAGGAATGCCTCTGCACCTTTATGGCGGGATCTTCCTCTGCGGATATCAAGTGCGAGGCTCAGCTGCGTATGAGCGGTGAAAAGCTCTCGAAGCGCCCCGCCAGTTTTGATGCAGTCACCTGCGAGAGCTTCAAGGGTGCCGAACTGCTCTACTCCAAGCGCGAGAAGAAGAGCTATGCCCATATCGCCGGCTGGAGCGGGAAGCTGACCTATGAAGGCGTTGACTTCCCGGCGTACAAGCAGATCTCCTTCGGTGTAAGCTCGCTTATGGGTTTCAGAGAGCTTACCGCCCTCTGCGGTGATAAGGAGATTAAGCTCCCCCTCACCCCCTCCGATCGCTACGATGAACGGAAGGTCTATACGGCAGATCTCCCCGAGGGGATAGACGGAGATACCCTCACTGTATCTCTCCCCGGCGATTGCTGCCTGTTCGATATCGAGCTTTCTTAACATAAAAAAGCCTCAGCTTCGCGCTGAGGCTTTTTTGGTGCCGGTGACCGGGGTCGAACCGGTACGCCATCGCTGGCAACGGATTTTGAGTCCGTCACGTCTGCCAATTCCATCACACCGGCAGTTTTATAACAAATAAAATTATAGCATATCGGATGTTTAAAGTCAAGGGCAAAGCGCAAAAAAAACGGGCTGAAAATTTATGCACAATTACGACAAAAAAATATTTTCAGGGTATTGATTTTTTATCATTTTTGTGGTAAAATATTATTTGTATAAAACTGTGTTTGGAAAAAAGGTAATTATTTCCGCGCAGCAGCTTTGTTATATGGGAGGAATCAAAGATGGAATTCAAGGATATTAAAATACTTCTTTGCGATGATTCAATGTTTGCACGCAAGAAGCTGGGCATGTTCCTGTCTTCGCTGGGCATCGTGAATATCGCCGAGGCTGCCGACGGTGAAGAGGCCGTTGTCAAGTATAAGGAGTTTGCACCCGATCTGGTGTTTATGGACATAGTAATGCCTAAACTGACAGGAATAGACGCTCTCAAGGCGATAAAGGAATTCGATAAGAACGCTAAGGTCGTAATGGCCTCATCTGTCGGTACCCAGAGCCACCTGAAGCAGGCTATCGTTCTGGGCGCCTATGACTTCGTTCAGAAGCCTATCGACGATGCTCAGGTCGAGAAGATAATCCGCAACGCCATGAAGTGACCGAAAGGAGATACATATAAATGTTTGCACAATTTTTCGGAGCTTTCCTGCTCAATAACAAGCTGGTCTCTCCCGAGACTCTGGCGCAGGCTATCGACGATAAGAAGAACACCCGTATGCGTCTAGGTGTGCTGGCTATCAATGCCGGCCTTATGACCGCCGATCAGGTTGAACACGTCAATGTAGCTCAGCAGAGCGTTGATAAGCGTTTCGGCGACCTCTGCGTAGACCTGGGCTACCTCACCTCTGCAGATGTTGACAGGCTCCTTTCCGAGCAGCCCACCGACTACCTGCTGCTGGGTCAGACCCTTGTTAACAACGGCTCTCTTTCCAATTCCGATTTTGAGGCGGCTATCACCGCTTACAAGAACCAGTATCAGCTCTCCGATGACGATATCTCCAACAATCAGAATGAGAAGCTCTCGGCTATCGTAAAGGATTTCTTCCATTTCAATACCGCTGAGAATGCCCGTATCTATACCGAGTATGTTACCCTGCTGTTCAAGAATATCATCAGATTTATCGGCGACGACTTCACTCCTTTGGAGTCCAGCGTTGTCAAGGAGGCTGACGCCGAGTATATCGTTTGCCAGACCATCCACGGCAAGTATAATGCAGAGATCTGCATTGCCTGCCCGAAGGACGAGTATATCGCCTTTGCGGAGCGCTTTGCCAAGGAGGATCTTACCGAAGCAGACGAGTATGTAAACGAGATCGTCGGTGAGTTCCTGAATGTTAACAACGGTCTGTTCGTTGTAAATGAGTCTAACCAGCTCGGTATCGAGCTCAGCCTTGATCCTCAGCAGTACATCCACAACGGCGTCGTTAAGTATGAAAGCAATGCTTTCAACATCCCTGTTGCATTTGCATTCGGTGAGGTAGAGTTCGTTATCTCCATCAAGTGATGTATTATCCGCTTCGTTTCGGGAATACTGTTTCCGAACGGAGTGGATAGCTATGATAGGTTTTTTTGTGGGAGCTCTGCTGGGCGGTACTGTCGGAGTCACGACGGTTTGCCTGTGCACTGCTGCTTCCCGCGCTGACAGGTATCTTGAAGGCGGCGGGTCTGACCGTCCCTTTGATACCGATGAAACAAACAAAAAGCCGGCTCGTTGAGTCGGCTTTTGACATTTCCGGCGGGATATGCTATAATTGTATAGATGATGAGAGGGGTGAGGTCATTGTTCAAAAGGCTTGCGGTATGCGCTGCAGCGGCGATGATGCTTTGTTCCTGCGGGAGCAGTGAAAAGCATCAGGGCTCCGTATTCGCTATGGATACATATATGTCCCTCACCGCCTACGGCTCCTCCGCCGAGGAGGGCATAAAGAAAGCCTCCGAAAAGCTGAACGAGCTGGATAAGCTCTGGTCTGCCACCGAAAGCGGCAGCGAGATATTTGCGGTCAACAGCTCCGAGGGCAAGCCTGTGTCCGTCAGCGATGAGACCGCCTCACTGATCTCTTTTGCCAAGGAGATGTCCTCACAGACAGGCGGGGCTTTCGATATCACCGTTTACCCCATAGTCGAGGCCTGGGGCTTCACCACCGGGGAACACAGTGTCCCCTCGGAGGAAAGACTCAACGAGCTGCTGGAAGTTGTGGGCTCTGATAAGATCACGGTCAGCGGCAGCGAGATCACCCTCCCCACCGGATCAAAGCTCGACCTGGGAGCCGTGGCAAAGGGCAGAGCAGGGGATATCTGCGCTGATCTGATGAAGGAATGCGGCGTCACCTCCGCGGTGCTTGATCTTGGTGGCAACATCCGCACACTCGGGACCAAGCCTGACGGCTCAAAGTGGAAGATCGGCCTCCGAGATCCATTCTCCGAGGGTATCTATGCCACCCTTGATGTAGGGGAGACCAACATCGTCACCTCCGGCGCCTATGAGCGTTTCTTTGAGCAGGATGGCAAGACCTATCACCATATCATCGACCCCAATACAGGCAGACCCGCCGAGAGCGGTATTGCCTCCGCTACCGTCATAGGCAGCGACGGCAGGCTTTGCGATGCTCTTTCCACCTCGCTGTTCGTCCTCGGTGCCAAGGGCGCAGAGCAGCTTTACCGCTCCAGACATGATTTTGACTATATCCTTGTTACCGACAGCGGCGAGGTCATTATGTCAGAGGGAGTATCAGGGCTTATAACCTTTGAGCCCGGCTTCGGTGAGAAAGTGAGTGTGGTGAAATGATACGCTCACAGAAATTCTGGGTGGCTGTTGCTTTGCTTGTTATTATTGGCTCGGCGGTTTGGTCGTACCTGACTCTCCGCTTCTGGGACAGCGGCAGCACCGTCAATATCATCAGCGATGGCAAGGTGCTATATACCATCGACCTCAGCAAGGAGCCCGACCGGGAGATTACCGTCGAATATGAGGGCAGGAAGAACATCATCACTATCAAAAGCGGCAGGATCAGAGTTACCTATGCCGATTGCCCCGACCATTACTGTATAAGTCAGGGCTGGGGCGAGGAAGGCTCTCTGCTGCCCATCATCTGCCTCCCAAACAGACTTGTCATCGAGCCCGCCGACAGTCAGCTCGACGGCGTAGCGAGGTGAGCCTATGAACACAAAAAAGCTCACCTATATGTCCCTGCTGACGGCTATGGCTCTGATAATCTTTGTTATAGAGCTGCAGATACCGCCGCTGTTTCCCATTCCCGGAGCAAAGCTGGGGCTTGCGAACATAGTAACGGTATTTGCTGTCTATACCCTCAGGCCAGCAGAATCGGCAATGATACTTACCGCCCGCATCCTGCTGGGGACTCTTATAGCCGGCAGCCCCATATCTCTGATAATGAGCCTCAGCGGAGGCTTCCTCTGCCTTGCCGGTATGCTGCTGCTATGCAGAGTGATAGACAAGCAGCATATCTGGGTATGCAGTGTTCTCGGTGCAGTCCTCCATAATTTGGGTCAGACGGCGGCTGCGATGCTGGTCATGGGGACAGCTTCTGTACTGGTGTATCTGCCGTTTCTTATGCTCACCGGGTGTGCTGCGGGGCTGTTTACTGGGCTCTGCGCTCAGTACAGTGTCAGGGCGCTTGGCGGCAGGTTCAAATGAGATGCCTGCTCCGTCATTTTATCCGTGGCAGAACTTTGCACTTTGTCTGGTATTACAGTATTAAGTATGAATTCTCCGACCTCATTGACATTTTCGTCAGAATTTGTTAATATATAGGTGATCCTTTGCGATCACCTGTTTTATTACATACAAAAAGGATGTGTTGTTATGATAGGTACCTTCTGGGCACTTGTCCCGCCTATAATCGCTATCCTACTCGCCCTGCTGACCAAGGAGGTCTACAGCTCTCTCTTTATCGGCATTGTAATGGGCGGTCTGTTCTTTGCGGATTTCAACCCCGTCAAAGCAATGAACCATATCATCGACGACGGCTTTACCGCTTCTCTCACCAGCGCCGGTAATGTGGGGATAATCATTTTCCTCGTTATTCTCGGTACTATCGTGGCGCTGATGAACAAGGCGGGCGGCTCGGCAGCCTTCGGAGAATGGGCTCAGAAGCATATCAAGACCCGAGCCGGGGCACAGCTTGCCACCATCGCACTCGGGATGCTGATCTTCATTGACGATTATTTCAACTGCCTTACCGTGGGCAGCGTTATGTCTCCCGTTGCTTCAAGACATAATGTCTCCAGGGAGAAGCTTGCGTACCTCATCGACGCCACAGCTGCACCTGTATGTATAATCGCTCCCGTTTCCTCCTGGGCTGCCGCAGTAACCGGCTTTGTAAAGGACGAGGATGGCTTTTCGCTGTTTGTCCGTGCTATACCATACAACTATTACGCTCTCCTGACCATCGTGTTTATGCTTGCTGTTGTGCTGCTCAAGGTGGATTACGGCCCGATGAAGAAGTACGAAGTTATGGCTATGAAGGCTAACGAGCTGGCTGTCAAGGGTGAAGAGCGCAATACCAAGGGCAAGGTCATAGACCTTGTGTTCCCGATCGTTGTGCTTATAGGCTCCTGCATTGTCGGGATGATCTATACAGGCGGCTTCTTTGACGGCGTGAATTTCATTGATGCCTTCGCTGACTGCGATGCTTCAAAGGGACTGGTCATCGGCTCTATGGCTGCGCTGATAGTTACCGTTATCTTCTACCTCTGCCGCAGAGTGATCAGCTTTAAGTCTGCTATGGCCTGCCTCCCCGAGGGCTTCAAGGCCATGGTGCCTGCCATCCTGATACTCACCTTCGCCTGGACCCTCAAGGCTATGACCGACAGCCTAGGCGCCGCCGAGTATGTTGCCGATCTTGTTAAGGGCAGCGCTGACGGCTTTGCTTCCTTCCTGCCGGCGATAATCTTTATTATAGCGGCTATGCTCTCATTCGCCACAGGCACCTCCTGGGGCACCTTCGGCATCCTTATCCCGATAGTGGTAGATGTCTTTGCAGGCACCGACAGGACTATGATGATAATAGCTATCTCCGCCTGCATGGCCGGTTCGGTATGCGGCGACCATTGCTCGCCTATCTCCGATACCACCATTATGGCTTCGGCAGGAGCCAAATGCGTCCACGTCGAACACGTTGCGACACAGCTGCCCTATGCCGTAACAGTAGCGCTGATCTCATTCATTATGTATATCGTCGCGGGATTTGTCAAGAACTGGATCATCTGCCTTGTAATAGGAGTTGCCGTAACTCTGCTCACTGTCGGCATCCTGAACTATGCTTTCAGGAATTCAAAAGACTCATCCGCGGATGACGAAAAGAAGGACTCCGTGATCTAGTTCCGGAGCATAATGCTTACATAACGGTTACGCCGAAGCTTTCCGCAGCTGCCGAAAAGCTTCGGCTTTGTTTATTTCGGAAATATTTGTAATTGAAGTGTAATCCTGCATCGGATATTGTCATTATTTATATATTGATTTTGCGTTCCTGCCGTGATACAATTTAAGCATCAGGGGAGAAATGAATGATCAAGGAGAATACTATGCTTAAAAGATATACTGCGGCTCTTGCAGCTGCACTGATGCTCTGCTCCTGCGGCAGTGCCGGCAGTTCGAAAGCCGATCCCGTAAACACCGTGACCTCTGCACCCGTTTCCGATACGGTCACGGAGGCCGCTGCCGAACCCGAGACTGAGACCGTCACCGAGGCAGTATCTTCGGAGGAGACCGAAACTGTTACCGAGACCGAGCTCCCGGAGCCTGAGGATCCGGAGACCTATGAGGAGCTCCTCGCTACCGTTGACAGGAGCTATGAGTTTGAGACCCCGAACGGTGAGGTCACATTCGGCGAGCGCCTCGATGCAGGCTTTGGAAATGTTACCGGTGACGGCAGAGCCTTCTGCGTCATACCCAACGGCGGCGGTGCGGGAAATGTTTACTTTGATTGCTACTACACAGTTAACGGCGGCGGAAGCTGGAGCGAGAGCGCCCGTATACAGATGTTTACGGGCAAGATGCAGGCATTTGCGGTGGAGGACGGCAGGGTCGTCGTCATAAACGCTGCTTTTGCTCTGTCTGATGAACTCCCTATTGCATATATCCTGAGCCTCGAAGAGGGAGAAGAGGGCTTCAGTATAAGCTGCGATGAGGATAAGGATTATTTCAAAGCCTTCACAGGTTTCAACAACGGAAACAGATGCGACGTCAGTGTCAGATATGATGGCGGTCTGAACCTGATGATAGCAATGAAGGACAGTGAGAGCGGGGAGGCCGTCTATGAGGCACTGACAGCTTTGTTCCCCGACACCCTCGAGCCCGATCTCGGTGACCCTGCCGATCGAGCGGCGCTCGTGTGATATATATATCATATATAGAAGGAAGCCTCCGTCTCGATCGGGCGGAGGCTTCTTTTCGCGTATCTGCGCGGTATGAAGCATATAGTTTACAAGATGTAGTGGCTGTTAAAGAAAATTAACATAATTACCACTTTACAAACGAGCGCAGTCGTGATATAATATATAAGATAAAATTGAGTCAAAGGAGGAGTTTTAAGTGCAGAAAGCGTACTTGATTTTGGAAAACGGCACGATTTTTGAAGGCAAAAGCTTCGGCGCTTCCGGCGAGGCTGTCGGCGAGATCGTTTTTACCACCTCAATGACGGGATATGTTGAAACACTTACCGATCCGAGCTATTACGGGCAGATCGTTGTTCAAACATTCCCTCTTATCGGTAATTATGGTATTATGAAGTCTGATTTTCAATCAGACCGTCCGCAGGTCAAGGCTTATATTGTTCGAGAATGGTGTCAGGAGCCCAGCAACTTCCGTTGTGAGGGTGATCTTGACACTTTTTTAAAAGAGAACAATATCGTAGGCCTCTGCGGCATAGATACCAGGCAGCTCACTAAGATCGTCCGTGAATCGGGCGTTATGAATGGCAAGATAGTTTCCGAGGGTGCGGGCTTCAGCTTCGATGACCTGAAGAACTATACTATTGTTGACGCCGTTAAGAATACCACCTGCGATAAGGAATATGTGATACCCGCAAATGGTGAGACTAAGAGGAAGATCGTCCTCTTCGACTTCGGCACCAAGAGGAGCATTGCCAAGCAGCTCGTTAACAGAGGCTGCGAGGTAACGGTCGTTCCTGCTTATACCAAAGCTGAACGTGTGGCGGAGCTTGCTCCCGACGGCATCATGCTCTCCAACGGCCCCGGAGATCCGGCTGAGAATAAGGAGATCATCGAGGAGCTCAAGAAGCTCATCAAGATGGATATCCCCACCTTTGCGATCTGCCTCGGTCATCAGCTCTATGCTCTTGCCCACGGCGCCAAGACCCAGAAGCTCAAATACGGTCACAGAGGCGCCAACCAGCCTGTTACCGATACCGAGACTGGCAGGGTATATATCACCAGCCAGAACCACGGCTACGCAGTAGTCAATGACTCCATAGGCGACTATGCAAAGGTCTCCTTTGTAAATACCAACGACGGCACCTGCGAGGGCGTTAAGTACATAGGTGAAAAGGCGTTCTCGGTACAGTTCCACCCCGAGGCCTGCGGCGGTCCCAAGGATCCCGGTTTCTTGTTTGACAGATTTGTTGATTTGATAGACCAAAACAAGTAAGGAGTGTAGAATATGCCTTTGAATAAAGATATCAAGCGCGTGCTCGTCATCGGCTCCGGTCCTATCGTTATCGGTCAGGCTGCCGAGTTCGACTATGCAGGTACTCAGGCTTGCCGCGCTTTAAAGGAGGAAGGGCTTGAGGTCATCCTCATCAATTCCAACCCCGCTACCATAATGACCGATAAGGCTATGGCTGATAAGATCTATATCGAGCCGCTTACTCTCGAGACAGTCAAGAGAGTTATCAAGAAGGAACGCCCCGACAGCGTGCTTTCCACCCTGGGCGGTCAGACAGGCCTTACTCTTTCGATGCAGCTCGCAAAGTCCGGCTTCCTTGATAAGTACGGCGTTAAGCTCCTCGGCGCCAAGCCCCTTACTATCGACAAGGCCGAGGACAGGCTTATGTTCAAGGAGACTATGGAGGCTATCGGTCAGCCCTGTATCCCCTCTATCGTAGTTAATACCGTTGAGGATGCCGTTGACTTCGCCAACAGGGAGGATGTAGGCTATCCCCTTATCATCCGTCCTGCTTTCACTCTCGGCGGTACCGGCGGCGGTATCGTTCATAATGAGGAAGAGCTCCGCGAGATCACCAGAAACGGTCTCTATCTCTCGCCTATCACTCAGGTGCTCGTTGAGAAGTGCGTCTCCGGCTGGAAGGAGATCGAGTTTGAGGTAATGCGTGACTCCGCAGGCAACGTTATCACCATCTGCTCTATGGAGAACGTTGACCCCGTCGGCGTACATACCGGTGACTCGATCGTTGTGGCTCCCTGCGTGACCCTTGCGGATAAGGAGTTCCAGATGCTCCGCACCGCAGCTATCAGGATCGTTGATGCTCTTGAGGTAGAGGGCGGCTGCAACTGCCAGTTCGCACTCAATCCCGACAGCTTTGAATATGCCGTTATCGAGGTAAACCCCAGAGTTTCCCGTTCTTCGGCGCTGGCCTCCAAGGCGACGGGCTATCCTATCGCAAAGGTGGCTACCAAGATCGCTATCGGTTACAGGCTGGATGAGATCATCAATGCCGTTACCGGCAAGACCTATGCCTGCTTTGAGCCCTCTATCGACTACATCGTTGTTAAGCTGCCCAAGTGGCCCTTTGATAAGTTTGTTTACGCAAAGCGTGAACTGGGTACCCAGATGAAGGCTACCGGTGAGGTAATGTCCATCGGTACATCCTTTGAGCAGGCTATGATGAAGGCTGTAAGAGGTGCCGAGATCGGCCACGACAGTCTCCGCTCTCCCAAGCACGAGGCTATGTCCGACGATGAGATCAGAGCCAAGCTCCACGATTGCAACGATGAGCGTCTGTTCGTTGTATATGAGGCTCTCCGCCGCGGTGTTACTCCCGAGGAGATCTTCGATATCACCAAGATCGACAAGTGGTTCACCTATAAGCTGCTGAACCTCATCGCTATGGAGAGAGAGCTTGAAAAGGGTAATGTCTCCTATGAGACCTACCATCAGGCAAAGAAGCTGGGCTTCCCCGATAAGGTCATCGAGAAGCTTTCCGGCGAGGCTGTTACCAAGCCCCTCCACGCTGTATATAAAATGGTTGATACCTGTGCTGCTGAGTTCGCAGCTCAGACCCCTTACTTCTACTCCACCTATGACAGCGAGGACGAAGCTGAGGAGTTCATCAAGTCGGTTCATACCGGCAACAAGACCGTTATCGTATTCGGTTCCGGTCCTATCAGAATAGGCCAGGGCATCGAGTTCGACTACGCCTCCGTTCACTGCGTATGGGCTCTTAAGGAGAGAGGCTTCGACGTTGTTATCGTAAACAACAACCCCGAGACCGTTTCCACCGACTTCGATACCGCAGACAGACTTTATTTCGAGCCCCTCACCAATGAGGACGTTATGAATATCATCCGCATTGAGAAGCCCTACGGCGTTGTAGTGGCCTTCGGCGGACAGACAGCTATCAAGCTGACCAAGTATCTTGCCGCTCAGGGCGTTAACATCCTGGGTACTCCCCCCGATTCCATCGACGCTGCGGAGGACAGAGAGCGTTTCGACGAGCTGCTGGAGCTCCACAAGATCAAGCGTCCCCAGGGCTTCACCGTTATGACTACCGAGGAAGCTCTCGAGGTAGCCAACAGGATCGAGTATCCCGTGCTGATGAGACCCTCCTACGTTCTCGGCGGTCAGAACATGATCATCGCCTTTAACGATGCCGATATCAAGGAGTATATGGCTATCATCCTCAATCAGGGCATCGAGAACCCTGTGCTCATTGATAAGTACCTTATGGGTCCCGAGCTGGAGGTAGATGCGATCTGCGACGGCGAGGATATCCTTATCCCCGGTATCATGGAGCATATCGAGCGTGCAGGCATTCATTCCGGTGACTCTATCGCCGTATATCCCGCCTGGAACGTTTCCGACAAGATGATCGAGCGCATCATCGACTGCTCTAAGAAGCTGGCGGTCTCCTTAAACACCAAGGGACTTGTAAACATCCAGTATCTTATCTATCAGGACGAGCTTTATGTTATTGAGGTAAATCCCCGCTCGTCCAGAACCATTCCTTATATCTCAAAGGTAACGGGCGTTCCCATGGTAGATCTCGCCACCAGAGCTATGCTGGGTGAAAAGCTTGCCGATATGGGCTTCGGTACCGGACTCTATCCCAATTCGCCTTATGTGGCTGTCAAGGTGCCGGTATTCTCCTTCGAGAAGCTCATCGACGTTGATAACCACCTGGGCCCCGAGATGAAGTCCACCGGTGAGGTGCTTGCAGTAGCTTCCACTCTGGAAGAGTCCCTCTATAAGGGTCTGACTGCTGCCGGCTATAAGCTCGGCAACAAGGGCGGAGTTCTCATCACCGTAAGAGATACCGATAAGCGTGAGATCCCCCAGACCGCCAAGGCATTCTATGACCTGGGCTTCAAGATCTATGCTACCAAGGGCACTGCTCAGGTGCTCTCCGAGCACGGCGTTCCCTGCGAGGCAGTAGCCAAGATTCACGAGGCTGACGAGAACACCCTCACCCTTATCGAGAGCGGTAAGATCGCTTATGTTATCTCCACCTCCTCCAAGGGCCGTATCCCCACCAGGGATTCCGTAAAGATCAGAAGAAAGACTGTCGAGAGAAACATCCCCTGCCTGACCTCTATCGATACTGCCAACGCTATCGCATCCTCCATCAGGAGCAAGTTCACCGAGGATAATACCGAGATCGTTGACATCAACAATATGCGCACCGAGAAGAAGCGCCTTGATTTCACCAAGATGCAGGGCTGCGGCAACGACTATATCTACTTCAACTGCTTCGATCAGAAGATCGACAATCCTGAAGGTCTGGCTCTCAAGCTTTCCGACAGGCATTTCGGCATCGGCGGCGACGGAGTTATCCTTATCGAGAGATCGGATGTTGCAGCAGGAAAGATGAGGATATTCAACCTCGACGGCTCCGAGGGCAAGATGTGCGGCAACGGCATCCGCTGCGTAGCCAAGTTTATGAGAGACAACGGCCTCGTTGACAGCGACAGTTTCACCATTGAGACCCTCAGCGGCATAATGAAGATCGACCTCACCCGTCATTACGGCGAGGTAAACGGCGCTGTAGTCAATATGGGCAAGCCGGTGCTCGATCCCAAGCAGATCCCCGTGGCTCTGGAACCCAACAACAACGGCGCAGTTGTTGACCGCTGGGTAAATATCGCCGACGAGGAGTATAAGATCACCTGCGTATCAATGGGCAATCCTCACGCGGTAGTCTTTATGAACAACATCGACGGCATTGACATCGAAAAGCTCGGACCCAAGTTTGAGTTCGACAGCATTTTCCCCGAGAGAGTCAATACCGAGTTCATCAAGGTCATTGACGACAGAACTCTCAAGATGAGAGTATGGGAGCGCGGCTCCGGCGAGACCTGGGCCTGCGGAACAGGTGCCTGCGCTGCCACAGTTGCAGCTGTCCTCAACGGCTACTGCAAGAAGGATACCGATATCATCGTCAAGCTGAAGGGCGGCGACCTTGTAGTCAGGTATTCCGATGACGCAGTCTATATGTCTGGCGACGCGGTAACGGTTTATTCAGGAAGCATTATCGTTTGATTATAGTAAAAGAAGCATCTGCATTTCGCAGATGCTTTTTTGCTTCCTGCCATATATTAATATTTTGTAAAATTTCAATGTAGTTAAAAACGATTAGAGTAATATATTGACAAATACATTTAAAGCTGATATAATATAAGCGGGAAGTGAGGAGGTAATATTATGAAAATCAATCAAAAAGGCTTTACTTTGGTAGAGCTCATAGTTGTCATTGCGATCGTTGGCATCCTTGCTGCGATCCTTATTCCGTCTATGATCGGGTATGTCAAGAAGTCTAAGCTGAGGGCGGCTAATTTCAATGCGAAGAACGCCTACAATGCTCTCAACAATGCTGCAACGTCCCTTACAAGTGACGGCCAGATCTCTGACATAGCCAAGCATACGCCTGTAGCCGTTAAATCTCTTGATGAAGATAATGATCTTGAGAAGGCTGCGCTGATCGCTCTCGGTGATAACGGTATCAACACCGGCTATGTCTGCTGGGATATCACTCCCGAGAAGAAGATCGCCTGTGCTCAGTGGGCAGAGGATAAGGACAGCGATACGATCGTCGGGCAGTATCCCAATCCTGCCGACAATCCGGATGTAGCGATGGTGAAGCTGGGTTCGCTGCTCAACAGCGATAAGTGGTCAGACGATAACCGACCGAGCTTAACATAAGCAGAAAGCCGAAGCTTTAACGCTTCGGCTTTTTTTGGAGGAACGATGGAGCGTATCCGTATCAAACACGAATTTGAGCCTGTCTATGATAAAAACAGCAGGATCCTTATACTCGGCAGCCTGCCCAGTGTAAAGTCAAGAGAGCAGAGCTTCTATTACGGCCACCCGCAGAACCGCTTCTGGAGAGTCATCTCATCTCTCTGCAAAAGCCCCCTGCCTGAGACGACAGAGGATAAAAAGCTCCTGCTGCTCTCAAACAGGATAGCTGTCTGGGACGTTATAGCCGAATGTGATATCTCCGGCTCCAGCGATGCTTCCATACGGAACGTGACCCCCACGCAGCTATCGCTGATCCTGGATAATGCGGATATCCGCAGGATATTCCTGAACGGCAGCAAGGCTTTCGATATCTATGAGCGCTGGCAGAAGCCGATCACAGGCAGGGAGGCGGTCAAGCTGCCCTCCACCAGCCCGGCTAATGCCGCCTGGAGCTTTGAAAAGCTCTTGAAGGCGTGGAGCGTTATCCTTGACGACTTGAAATAGGAGGGGAGACAGTTGATAAAGCATATCCGGCTGCTGGAGCTTTACCTTTCCACCTCCTACGATATACCAAAAGCCCGCAAGGAGATAATCGCTATATACATACGGTTTCTGATAGTAGCTGAGCTTTCCTTCCTGCTGATCACCACTCCTGCGGCTTTTATCGCCGCCAACGGTCTGCTTGTGTGGATGATACTGGTCAGCATTTTTCTTATACCGCGGTGGAAAGAGGCTGGCTTCAAGCTTAGATACTATTTCCTGCCTCTGATAATAATGCTGCTTGTCACCACAGCTCTGATGCCGGTGATCTCACCGTATATCGGGAGGGGCTTTGAGAATGTAGTTGTACTGATGAAAAAGCCCTTGTTTCTGATCATTCCCGGGTTCCTGCTAATTATCGCCTATTCGCTCCATAACAGCGAGCGTGAGGATACCCCGAAGATCACACTTGCCAAACGGATACTGCTATGTGTCCTGCTGGTGTATTTCCTTGTATTTGCCATTTCAAGTCCTCTGAGGGACTGGCTTGTAAAGACATTTATCCAATGACCGAAGGGAGTGATGAGCTTGTCGAAGCTGCGCAGCCTTTCCTCTGCCAGATATGACGGCGAGCAGGTTATAAACGGCGATACCAGCGATGAGTTTGCATCTGTCGCATATGATACGATAATCAATAAACTCAGTGATGAATTCGAGCCCTGCCGCTTCAACGACCGTATCGAGCTGGGTAAGTTCGGGCTTATCATATCCTGCACGCTCCAGCGCCTGGAGGAGACCAAGACCACATATTCCGCAGAGATGCTGTTTTTCATCACCCACGACCTGTTTGACGAGCCACTCTGCGAGTATTCACAGGGAATGGGCCCCGATGCCTCCGCTGCTGTGGCAAGCTGTACCGAACAGTTCATAACTGTGGTGCTTTACAGCGTGCTGACAGCCTTCGGCTGTGAGGGGGATCATACCGTTACCGCAGAATACGGCGGCAGGGACAGAACCTTTCGCCGCTCCTGCACGGCGCTCACTTATTCTATCGGTGCCTGCGACCACGAACAGGTGGATCTGTTCAGTATCATAGAAAAGCAGCTGCCGGAATATCTCGGTGCAAAGAAAGCCTATTGGTTAAAGCTTTATGCCGTATGCTACAACGATGAGGTCAGCTGCGAGGTAAGGATCAACGGCGCGGTAATGCCCGAGCTGAGCAAGAGGCTCTACGCCTATACCGAGCTCTGGCAGAACAGGCAGCGCTTCCATTCCGAGAAGCAGTTCATTCTCCTGCTGGATGAGGACAGAGAGTCCACAAACACTCCCGTCCCGCCGGAGAAGGTCATTTCCCTTGCCTGCAAGTCTATCGAGCTGCTGGGGAAGGTCACAAGCGAACGCACCCATGATATTGCTATGAAGAACATCCGCGAGCTTTGTATGCCTCACGCAACACTCGCCCACGAGCTCCGCGCTATGATACCCGAGATCTATACCTGCCGTCTGCTTGGGCTTCGCCAGGGTGATGACCTTAAGCTTATGCTGGGTGATGCCGAGATCACTCTGAAAAAGTCTCAGCTTCGCATCTTCGGGTATATCGAGCAGGGCGTAGGGATGTATCTCAACGAGAAGGCTCCCACAAACGATCTCTCGATGAATATCCTCAGGATGAGCTCTCTTTTCTCTGCGGTCAACGAAGCTGTCCAGAACGGCGCTGAGATCAATGACATCTTTATCAAGGAGCTTAAATTCCGATACCCCGCGGATTATATACTTGATTGATACAGATAAAGCATCTTTCCCGCCAAACCGGGGAAGATGCTTTTTTCACAGAAATGAGATAATAATCTTTGTGGATTTGGAATAAAAAACAAGCATTTTTTTAAAAATTCTTGACAAATCCTGCGGATTGTATTATAATATACTCAGACAAATATATTTTTATTTGAAAGGCAGGTCAATTATTATGGGCAAGTTTGTTATCAAGGAAACCAAGACGGGTTATACCTTTAGTCTGAAGGCAGGCAACGGCGAGATCATTGCTATCGGCGGCGAGGTATATAATTCTCTTGCAAGCTGCAAGAACGGCTGCGAAAGCGTTTCCAAAAATGCACCCGTTGCAAACGTTGAGGATCAGACAGTTGAAGGCTACACCACCGAAAAGTGCCCGAAATTTGAGATCTACAACGACAAGAAGGGCGAGTTCCGCTTCCGTCTGAAGGCTACCAACGGTCAGGTCATCTGCGCTTCCGAGGGCTACACCACCAAGGCTGCCTGCAAGAACGGTATCGAAAGCGTCAAGAAGAACGCAGCTGATGCTCCTATCGAGCTTCCCGAGGCTGCTAAGTAAACCCCGTACAAAGGAGATCGCATCACCGCTTGGGCAGTGATGCGATTTTTTATCTTATTTCTCCGGCTCGTAAACGAACTTTGGCATAAGCCTCAGCTTGTGGAGATTTGCGCGGTGGCGGCGCTCGATGTTGTCCCTGATCTCCGGCTGATCGGAAAGATCGGTAAGCCCGCGGATATATTGGTCAAGCATAGCATAGGTGAAGCCAAGATTGTCCTCGTCCGTCTTGCCGCAGAGACCGTCGATGGGCACCTTGTGGGTCAGCTCGTAGGGCAGACCCAACTCGTCGCCTATGGCAATGACCTCGGTAACGGTCAGGTCGGAAAGGGGAGAGAAGTCGCCGGCAGCATCACCGTACTTGGTGGAGTAGCCCACATAATCCTCCGAGGCATTGCAGGTGTTGCAGACTCTTCCGTTTACACACGCAGCTACGGCATAAAGCACCGTCATCCTGATACGGGGAGGGGTGTTGATCTTCGCGCCCTCGGCAAGCTCCATAGCTCCGCCGACGGCTTTCTTTACAGCTTCAACGCTCTCACCCACGTTTATCTCATAGCTCTTGATCCCGAGATGGTCCATCAGCAGCCTGGCGCAATCGATATCAGCCTGCTCGCCCTGGGGCATCAGCACGCCGATAACTCTGTCCTTGCCCAGCGCCTCAACGCATACTGCCGCAGCAACAGAGCTGTCCTTGCCGCCTGAGATCCCGATAACAGCCTTGGTCTCCGGGGTAGCGGTCTTTTCAAACTGATCCTTGACCCAGGCTACAATGTCCTTGGTGGTTTGCTTCACATCAAATTGATACATAGGCATATCCCTCCGTTTTTTCTTATTATACTATATTTTGAGCGAGAGGTCAAGGCCTATCGCTCAGTTACCGTGTACTTATGTGTAAAACCCGACATCCCCATTTAAGGGAATGCCGGGTTAAATACATATTAAAGCTCAATAATGACCTTGCCCGCGGTAGTCGGGGTGACGTCTACAGCCTTGTCGGTGGATGCGATCTCGATGCGGAAGGAGGCCTTTGCCGCTGTGTATTCGCACTCGATCATATTGCCCTTTCTGACAGCCTTGAGCTCGAATACCTTCTCGCCCTCAACGTTATAGATCGGGCATACGGCGTTCTTGCCGTCTTCAAGCTCGTAGATCTTAAAGGTGGTGCCGTCCAGGTAGTCATACTCAAAATCTCTGGTGAAGTTACCGAAGGGGAGTATGCTGTTGGGCTTAGCCAGCGCGGGAATCTCAAAATAGCTGCACTTGTGGGTGTACCACTTGCCGCCCTCAAATACCTTTCCGGTGATGATATCAGTCCACTTGCCCTCGGGAAGATAATACTGTGCAATGCCTTCCTCATTGAGCACGGGAGCCACCAGCAGATTATCGCCCAGCATATACTGTCTGTCTAGAGTGAGGCAGGCGGGATCGTCGGCATAGTCGATGACCATAGCTCTCATCATCGTAACGCCCACTTCGTGGGTCTTAATGGCCTGAGCCCAGAGATAAGGCATCAGCTTGCCCTTGGTGTTGGTGAAGAAGCGGAGCACGTCGCAGCTCTCCTCATCAAACAGCCAGGGCACGCGGTAGCTCTGATTGCCGTGGAGCCTGGAATGGGTGGAGAGGAGACCGAAGGCAGCCCAGCGCTTGTAGATATCGGGAGTTGCGGTAGCTTCAAAGCCGGCCATATCGTGGCTGGTATAACCGAAGCCGGAGATACACAGGCTCAGGCAGCCTCTGACGACCTCTGCCATGGAGTTGTAGTTGCCGGAGCAGTCGCCGCCCCAGTGAACGGGGAACTTCTGACCGCCGGCTGTTGCAGAACGGGCGAACAGGCAAGCCTTGTTCTCGCCGTAGTATTCTTTCAGGACATTGAACACCGTCTGGTTGTAGAGATAGGTGTAGAAGTTATGCATCTTTATGGGGTCGGAGCCGTCGAAGTAGACTACGTCGCGGGTGGGGATGCGCTCACCGAAATCGGTCTTGAATGTATCAACGCCCATCTCGCAGAGCATTCTCAGGTACCCGGCGTACCACTCGCAGGCGGCGGGATTGGTGAAGTCTACGATAGCCATACCGGGCTGCCACTCGTCGCACTGGAATACTGAGCCGTCCTTGTTCTTGATGAAGTATCCGCCTGCCATACCCTCGTCAAAAAGTCTGGAGCGCTGACCCACATAGGGATTGATCCACACACAGGTCTTTAAGCCCTTCTTCTCGTGGAGGCGCTTAAGCAGACCCTCGGGGTCGGGGAACTGTTCCTTGTCCCACTCAAAGTTGCACCATTCGAGGCCCTTCATCCAGAAGCAATCAAAGTGGAACACCTGCAGGGGGATATCTCTCTCAGCCATACCATCGATAAACCCTGAGATAGTCTCCTCATCATAGCTGGTTGTAAATGAGGAGGTGAGCCACAGCCCAAAGGTGAAAGCGGGAGGCAGTGAGGGTTTGCCGGTAAGATCGGTATAGCCCTTCAGTACCTCGGTGAGGTTCTCACCGCCGAATACGAAGTATTCAAGAGCCTCGCCGGGGAGTGTAAAGCTGACCTTGGAAACCGTATCCGAGCATACCTCAAAGCTGACCTTATCAGTGCTGTTTACAAATATTCCGTAGCCTCTGGAGGAAACATAGAAAGGCACGGACTTATAGCTCTGATCGGAGCAGGTGCCGCCGTCGCCGTTCCAGATCTCCACATTCTGGCCGTTCTTGGTGAAGGTGGTGAACTTCTCGCCGAAGCCGTAGAAATACTCGCCTACGGTAGTATCCAGCTGCTCGCGGATGTATGTGCGGTGCTCATCGGCAGGGAAGCTCCAGAAGGTGTCGTCAGCCTGAACAGCCAGCCTGGTCTGCTGCTTGAAGGCACTCTCCTTGATAACACCGGTAGATCTCCAGCCGCCGGAGGTGAGCTTTTTATCCTTATAATAGTAGGTAACGTTCCAGCTGTATCTGGAAACGACAACCTTTGTATCGCCGGCTTCAAGAACAGCCTCTCCCTCGGTGATCGTTACCTTCGGCTTGAAGCTGCCCTCGTTCAGCACGAAATGGGGGCCGTGGTCTGCATAGCCCTTATGGTGGACGATGCTGACCTTAATGCAGTTTTCCTGGGTAGAAGTATAAGCGATCTCCAGATTGGCGCTGCCGAGGAGCTTATATCTCTCTCTGCCGAAGAAGGGGGTAGCGACAACAAGGAAGCCGTTCTCGATCTCCTTGATCTCATAAGCCTGGGTCATATAATTGACCTCGTAGCCTCTCTGATTGAGCCAAAATCCGTCAGCGAATTTCATTAGCATTACCTCCGTTAGTATGATGTGTTGATATAAATATTTTAATGCAGCCGATACTGCCTATGTCCTTGAATTAAGTGTACAGCAAATGCACGGAAAAATCAATATAAACTTTATGCTCATTGTTGGTATTTTAGCAGGGGAGAATAGATATTATCAAGTGTATTATAGTAAAATATAATAATATCGGGTAGCTGTGAAAACGTTTACAATTGCAGGTAGGATATTTTTTTCTGTTTGGGCGGAGTTTGGGCGGGTGCTAGCCGCCCAAACGCAGCATCTCGTCAATACAGACTCTGGCCTTAGCAATAAGCTCATCATCCATAAGTATCTCGCAAGCCTCACCGTCATCCCTAGAGATGGAAACCAGGCTGTTGTAGGCATCCATAAGCGTCGTCAGCTTCATATTCGGGCATATGATCTTTTTGGAAAGAATGTAAAATCTCTTGTCGGGGCATTCGTACTGTAAATGCTCAGCTATGCTTATCTCAGTTCCGATGATGAACTCCTTCGCAGAGGACTCCTTTGCAAACTTGACTATCCCGCTGGTGGAACCGACATGATCAGCAAGCTCTACAACAGCCGGTTTGCATTCGGGATGAACCAGCAGCGGAGCATCGGGGTGCAAAGCTTTGGCTTCGCGGGCTTCTTCGGCTGTGACCGCCGCGTGTACAGGGCAGCCGCCGTTTAGCAGCATAATGTCCTTGTCCGGGCATTGCTTCTGAACATAAGAGCCGAGATTGCAGTCGGGGATGAACAGCAGCTTCTTGTCCTCCATCGCCTTGACTATCTTTACAGCCGAGGCAGATGTTACGCATACATCGCAGACCGTCTTAAGTGCTGCCGTGGTGTTTATGTAGGCTACGACCTTTCTGCCGGGTTCCTTCTCCTTGATCTTAGAGATCATCTCGGGATCCATCTGCTCCGCCATTGGGCAGCCGGCAATGGGATTTGCAAGATATACCCTCTTGTCAGGCGAGAGCATCTTGGCGGTCTCAGCCATAAAATGAACGCCGCAGAACAGGATGTTCTTGTTAGTCACCTTGGAGGCGTCAACGCTCAGCTTGTAGCTGTCTCCCGTAAAATCAGCCACCTCCAGGATCTCGTGAGCCTGATAGCTGTGGGCAAGAATACATACGTCGTTCTCTGCTTTGAGCCTGAGTATCTCCTGCTGTATATCCTTTATCATACCTGACACCCTCCGAATCGTGAGTTTTACGGCAATGCCTATACATATTTATTATACCTTCTGCCGCGAAAAATGTCAACGGGTATTCTATTAACAATTATTGCGGCGATAGAAAAAGGCTCCCGTCATCTTCTGACGGGAGCCGCTGTGCTCTGAAATATTATTCCCAGGCTAAGAATTCCTTGGGAATGTATGAGATACATCTGTTGAAATCGCTGCGCCCGACACCGCTTCTCCAGTGCATCATATGCTTTGCAAGCAGATCGTCGGTGTAGTCGGCGTAGGGATAGATGCGGCAGTTGTACCACATAGATGTCCAGGTCTCGCCCTCGTAGTGAGAGATAACGGGGATAGCCTTTACGTTCTCAAAGGTTATCTTCTTGTTGTTGTCGTAGTCCTTGACAACATCCAGGGATCCGAAAATACCTACCAGAGACTTGCCGTAGTGACCGTCAGGGTTGTCGGCATCGTACATGGTGTTCAGGAAATTGCCCAGACCGTAGTAAACAAAAGCCTGACCGCCGTCCGGCTTGTCAAGATAACCGCAGGTCGAAAGAGCGTGAGCCTGAGTACCGATTATAAGATCGGCGCCCCAGGATACAAGCTTGGGAGTAAGTGTGAGCTGCTGAGCGTTGAGCTCGTTCATGATCTCGGTGCCGTAATGGCAGGAAACCACTACTACATCGGCGATCTTGTCAGCGTACTCTATCTGCCTTCTGATAGTGTCTTCATCGGAGAGCAGTATGACCTTACCGGGTTCGCCTGGGTTCAGAGACAGGCCGTTGGTGTGCTCCATATACCCGAGGAACGCAAATGTGATATTGTTGACGGTCATCGTTCTGATGTTCTCCGAGTCCTCGGTGGAGCGGTAAGCTCCGTAGTGAACAACATCCTTGGTGTCCCAGTAATCAAGGGAGCTGATAAGTCCTGCCGATCCCTTGTCGAGAACGTGGTTGTTGCTCATGGAGATAACGTTGAAGCCGAAGTCAACTACTGCATCGCCGCAGGCCGTAGGCGTCGAGAAGAGTGGGAAAGTCGAGGGCGCGAAGGCATCGTTTACCAGCGTCTCCTGATTGAGTATCGCAACATCGGCTCCCTCCATAAGCTTCTTGCAGGGTGCATAGCACTTTGAGAAATCATATGTCCCGTCAGGGTTCTGGGCATCGACATAGATGTTATCGTGGATGAGGTTATCGCCAGCGCATACCAGGTGAGCCTTTACCTTGCCGGTTCCGTTATCCTCGCGGACGGGTATGCTGCTGTCTGTCTGTACCAGGCTGCTCTCGGCAGGCTCGCTCTTGCTCTCATCGGGCTCGGAGCTGCTGGTGTCGGGGATATCCTCACTTGTGGAGGGATCATCCTTGCTTTCGGCGGTCTCTACCGGCTCGGACTTGCTCTCGGGAGCCTCTGTATGCTTTTCTTCAGCCGAGGAATCCCTGTCAAGCCTGCTGAGAACACTCAGATTAGTGTCCCCCACCTTGTCTGTATCGATTATCGGTGTGCCGCAGGAGGCAAGTATTACCGCAGCAGCAGTGGCCGCAGCTATCACCGACAGCTTCTTTTTAAGCTTTTTGTTCATTTGTTCCTTCCTTTCATAGAAACTCAAACTGTTCCACAAATAAATATTATATCACATAATTCAATCGATTTCAAGCTTTTGAGTATAGAATTTTTCATAAAAATAATTCTAAATGTACTAGCTTTTTGATAATTGATATGCTATAATGAATTTGTACTATAAATAACCCGAAGGGAGTTAAAAAACTATGAATATTGATAGGATACTGTCGGAAATGACCCTGGAGGAAAAAGCATCCCTTTGTTCCGGTGCGGATTTCTGGCATACCAAGGCAGTTGAAAGGCTTGATCTGGAGCAGATAATGGTCTCTGACGGCCCTCACGGACTAAGAAAGAATATCGGCTGGGAGACTATCGAGGCAGTCTGCTTCCCCACAGCCTCCGCCTCAGCCTGCTCATTCGACAGAGGTCTGCTTGAAGAGCTTGGCAAGGCCATAGGCAATGAATGCCAGAGCGAGCAGATCGCTGTTATCCTCGGCCCCGGCTGCAATATCAAGCGCTCGCCTCTCTGCGGACGCAACTTTGAGTATTTCTCCGAGGATCCCTATCTGGCAGGGCAGATGGCTTCAGCTCATATCAAGGGTGTGCAGAGCAAGGGCGTAGGCGCCTGCATCAAGCACTTTGCCGCCAACAATCAGGAGACCAGACGATTCTCTGTCTCAGCTAAGATCAGCGATAGAGCCCTCCGCGAGATCTATCTCGCGCCCTTTGAGACTGTTATAAAGGAAAGCAAGCCCTGGACGGTAATGTGCTCCTATAACAGGATCAACGGAGTTCATTCCTCTCAGAACAAGTGGCTGCTCACCAATGTCCTCCGGGACGAGTGGGGCTTTGACGGTCTTGTAATGAGCGACTGGGGCGCTGTCGATGACAGAGTAGAAGGCGTAAGAGCCGGCCTTGATCTTGAAATGCCCGCCAGCATGGGCAAGAACGACAAGCGCATCGTTGACGCCGTCAACAGCGGTGAGCTCTCGATGGAAGAGGTGGATGCCTGCGCAAGGCGTGTTCTTGAGCTTATTGAAAGAGCCCAGGAGGGTTCCAGACCTGATACCGTCTGGAATAAAGAAAAGGATCACGAGCTTGCCAGACGTCTTGCTTCGGAGTGTATCGTCCTCCTGAAAAACGAGGGCGGTCTGCTGCCACTCAATGCCAAGAAGAAGCTGGCATTCATCGGTCAGTTTGCGGATAAGCCACGGTTCCAGGGTGGCGGAAGCTCCCATATCAATTCTCCTGTTGTGGATTCAGCTGTTAAATGCGTTAAGGAGTATGCCGAGGTATCATATGCCCAGGGCTATGTCACCGATGAGGACAGGACTGACGATAAGCTCCTTGCCGAGGCCATAGAGACCGCAAAGGCTGCTGATACCGTTGTTATTTTTGCCGGTCTGCCCGATGCTTTTGAGTCTGAGGGCTTTGACCGCACCCATATGAGGATGCCCGAGTGCCAGCTGCAGCTTATCGACGAGATCTGCAAGGTAAATAAAAATATAGCAGTAGTTCTGCATAACGGTGCTCCCATCGAGATGCCCTTTGCCGATAAGGTCTCTGCCATACTTGAAGCCTATCTCTGCGGCGACGGCTCAGGCGGAGCGGTCTGCGATGTACTGTTCGGAAAGGTAAACCCCAGCGGCAAGCTGGCTGAGACCTTCCCCAAGAAGCTCCGGGATAACCCCTCTTTCCTTAACTTCCCGGGTGTGGGCGATGAGGTGAATTATGCCGAGGATCTCTTTGTCGGCTACCGTTACTACGATAAGAAGGAACTGGAGCCCCTGTTCCCCTTCGGCTTCGGACTCAGCTATACCACCTTTGAGTATTCGGATCTGCGCCTTTCCCATACCGAGCTTGATGACAGCAAGACGCTCTCCGTTGAGGTCACAATCACTAATACCGGCAAGTGTGAGGGTAAAGAGGCAGTCCAGCTCTATGTCTCCGACCGCGAGAGCTCAGTCATCAGACCTGTAAAGGAGCTCAAGGGTTTCGAGAAGGTCTTCCTTAAGCCGGGCGAGAGCAAGAAGGTAGTGTTCAGGCTGGATTCCCGCGCATTCGCTTATTATGAGCCTGCAATCGAGGATTGGTATGTGGAGTACGGCGCATACGATATACTGATCGGCGCATCCTCCCGCGATATCAGGCTTAAAGATACCGTATATGTAAATACAGGCAAGAAGCTGCCTGTGCATTTCACGGTCAACAGCAATTTCAGCGATATAAGGCAGGTATCCGGTCTTAAGGAGATCGTTGAGGAGCTTATCAGGAATACCGACCCTGACGGCAAGTGCGACAATAACGAGCAGAGAGTCAAGGACATCTGCGAGAATATCTCAGGAGAGCTCGCTCTCAGAGCAGTTGTGGGGTTCAGCGACGAGTCCCGCTTTGACCGCGCTTTCTTTGAGAAGCTGGTCGAAAGGCTCAACGAAGCAGCAAACAAATAATACTAAGCTCCCCGGTGCTATTTTCGGCACCGGGGAGCTTTTCTCTTGACAATTGACGAAATCTGTAATATACTGAAAGTACAACCGAATATAAGTCTGCGGTCGTCCCGAAAGGGTCTGTAATTGGGAAGCGCGGTGGGATCCCGTCACAACTGTCATTACTGTCAAAGTCAGAATACTCCCGCAGGCTTGGTCCGTCTTTTAAACGGGCTTGAACGGTATCGCCGTCTTGGACAAGAAGAAGTGCAGCCAATAAACTGTTTTGCCCGATGAATTTGCAGGGCTCAGCTTTGCTGTACCCAAAAACAAATGCAGGCGATACGGTTTGTTTTGCTGTGCTTTCTCCGTTTGGGACGGAGGGAGCTTTTTTGTTGTGCCGAATGTCTGTAGAGGGGGGATAAGCCGTGGCTGAAGATGACAAGCTTAAGCGCGCGCTCACACTCCTTATAAGCAAGCAGGCAGAGCTGGGGAGGCTGCCCAAGCGCAGCGATTTTACTCCTGAAGAAGTCTGCTTTATCAAGCAGAAGCTGGGGCCTTTTCCCAGGGCGCTTGAAAAGGCAGGTCTCAAAGAGGCGGTAAAGCCTCCTGCGGCATTGCTCAGCAAGCAGAAGCGCAGGCGTGCGGCAGAACGTAGAAAGCTCCTGAAAAAATCTTTAAAGACGGAGGAAGAATCATGATCGCAAAAAGAATCATCTCGGTATCGGCTGCAGCTCTGCTGGCATTGGGCGTACTGCCCGCTGCTGCTTTTGCTGCCGACACAGAGGCGGCGACCGTTAAGGTCATCGTGGAAAACAACACACTGTCAAAGGATAAGGGTGCAGCCTGGTCGGGCGTGCTTATCGAAACAGAGGTGCCCCTCAAGGCAGACTCCGATATGCTCACCGTAGTCTGCGATGCGCTTACTGCTGAGGGCAAGACATATGAACTGTCTTCCTGGGGCGGTTTTGACACCGTTGCTGACCTGAACGGCTCCTGGATGCTGACCCTCAACGATTGGTTCACTACGGAGGTCGCTTCAAGTTATACCGTTGCCAACGGCGGCGTTACCGCAGGAGATGTCATCGACGTTCAGTACACTCTGGACTGGGGCTCCGATATAGGCAGCGACTGGCTCGGCACCGATACCTCGCTTTCAGCTCTTACTGTTTCGGCCGGTACTCTTGACAAGGAGTTCTCCCCCGAGGTGACAGAGTACACTCTCACCCTTTCAGGTGTTTCCGAGGTAAGCGTTCTGCCCACAGCTTTGAACAAGAATTTCCAGGTAAGAACATACAAGAATGAATACGCTCCTGAGTCCTCGGCTGATTACAGACGGGGCGATGCTATTGAAGTAGTAGACGGCGATAAGCTCATAATCGGCTGCGGAGATCCCGCATGGCCTTCGACGAACTACGGCCAGACCGAGACCGTTTATACTCTGAATATTGTTTCGGATATCACCGGTGATGCTCTCGTTGCTGCAAAGGAAGTCGAAGAACTGATCGACGCTATCGGAGAGGTAACTCTCGAGAATGAGAAGACTGTCACCGATGCTGAGACCGCTTATCTCAGGCTGAACGATACTCAGAAGCAGCTCGTAGGCAACGCCGATGTTCTGGAAGCGGCTGTTGCAAAGCTCAAAGAGCTGAAAAAGAAAGAAGTAGACGCTTCCTTCAACAAGATGTTTGAGGAAACTGCCGAGAAGCTTTCCGAGACAGAACCCGCCATCGGTGCGGAGTGGAAAATGATAGGCCTTGCAAGAGCAGGCAAGCTCTCCGAAAAGAGCAAGGCTGCATTCGCCAAGGCTCTTGCCGAATATGCAAAGACCGCCAAGGACGGCAAGCTCAACGACAGACGTTCTACCGAGAACTCAAAGGAGTCCGTTGCTGCGGCTGCTCTGGGCTATGACCCCACTAAGTATGCAGGAACCGATATGCTCACGGCTGTAAAGGATGAGGACTTCACATCCATCCAGGGCATAACCGGTGACATCTGGGCTAATATCGCTCTTACCGGAGTAGGCGCCGAGGGAGTACATACTGCCGACCTTCTTGATGCACAGCTCGAAAGCGGCGCATTCTCCTTTGACGGTCAGACCGAGGACGTTGATATCACTGCTATGTGCATCACCGCACTTGCCGGAGATGAGTCGACTGCCGATGCTGTTGCAAAGGCTGTTGAATGGCTCTCCTCCAAGCAGGGCGAGGACGGTTCCTACGGCAACTGTGAGTCTACCGCACAGGTAATGATCGCTCTTTCCTCCGCAGGCATCAACGGTGCCGAGGATGAGCGCTTCATTAAGAACGGCGTTTCGCTTATGGACGGCATAGCTGCATACTATCTCGGCAGCGGCGAGTTCGCACATCTTAAGGGCGGCACAGCTGATTCGATGTCCACAGAGCAGGCATTCCTGGCGCTGACCTCTTATTACAGGCTCACCAACAATATGTCTGCTATATATGATTTCACTGCTGATAAGCTGGTTCCTTACACCGAGGAAGAGGGCTCCAATCCTCCTACAGGTGCGGCAGCAGGTATGGTAATGATACTTCTTGCCGGAGCAGCAGCTGCAGCAAGCAGAAAGAGAAAATAAGTAATAACGGAGGCATCCTATGTCCGAGAAGCTCAAAAAGCTGATAAAGTCTGCGCTGGCGGTAGTCATTATCGCCGGTGCGCTGACGGCTGCATACTTTTCGGGCAGCGATGTTACTTCCGATAAGACTCCTGAAACAACACAGACAACTACGGTCACTTTAACGGCTGTTGTTACGTCAATACCCCTGACAGAGCAGACTGTTCCGGAGAGCGTTACTGCCCCTCCGGATACGTCTGCCGTTACTGAGGCGCCCTCAGAAACATCTGTGCCGACCGAAACTGCTCCGCCGGAAACTCAGACCTCTGTATCCGAGCAAAAGGCAACACAGACCGAGACCGTCACCCGTACAGAGACGGTAACGACCACGGAAAAGGTCACGGAGCCGCCTGTCAAGGCTGAGACCTGCACATTTATGATCTCCTGCGCCACAGTATTCGACAATCTGGACAAGCTCCGCGCAGGAGTGATAGACGTCATTCCTAAGGACGGTATCATTTTCCCCCGCAGCGAGGTAGAGATCAGAGAGGGTGAGACTGTGTTTGATCTTATCTCAGAGATCTGCCGCAAAAACGGTATTCCGATGGAAAGCTCGAATATAGCTATGACCAATAACCGGTATATCGAGGGCATAGCAAATCTTTATGAGTTCGATGCAGGCAATCTGTCGGGGTGGATGTATTCGGTTAACGGTAAGTTCCCGCAGCTAAGCACCTCTCAGGTTACTGTAAAGAGCGGCGACGTTATAGAGGTAGTCTATTCCTGCAATATCGGTGTCGATGTAGGGGACGATTATTTCACTAAGGCAGGTTAGTTATGGTCAGAGACGCATTTGAAAGGCTTCATCCTGTAAGCATTGCGTTATATTTTCTTATATTGCTGATCACGGGTGCATTTACGATGCACCCCTGCTTTATTGTGCTCTCTTTTATCGGAGCCCTCTGCTTCGCCGTGAGGCTTTCGGGAAGGGAGATATTCCGCCATTGGAAGCTGCTGCTTATCCCGGCTCTGATAGCTGCGCTGATAAATGTGCTTTTCAATCACCGCGGTACGGTGATACTGGCATACTTCCCCACAGGCAATGCTTTGACGCTGGAGGCGTTGATCTACGGTGCAGCATCGGGAGTTATGGTGAGCGCTGTGATAGTATGGTGCTTTTGCTTCGGGAAGGTGTTCTCGTCTGACAAGCTCATTTGCCTGACGGGCAAGGCTTTCCCCTCGCTTACGCTGGTGCTCTCAATGACGCTTCGGTTCTTACCGTTGTTTATCACCAGGTTTCGGGAGATAGCCGATTCACGGCGTCAGCTCGGCAAGGGTATAAGGCAGGGCAGTTTGAAGCAGCGCCTTAAAAACCTGGCTTCGGTGTTTTCGATACTGATATCCCGGTCGTTGGAAAGCTCTGTTGAGACAGCTGACTCAATGAAAAGCCGGGGCTACGGGCTCCCGCACAGGACGGCTTACGACCTTTTCCGGTTCGGAGTAAAGGATGCGGCAGTTATAGCTCTGACTCTGCTCTTCGGCGGGATAAGCCTTGCGGGACTGTTCGTAGGCTTTTCGGAGTTTCGTTTTTATCCGAAGATATATATTTCTGAGTTCGGGATAGGTGCGGCGGCAGAGATCGCGGCTTTCGGGCTGCTTTGTTTTCTGCCGACATTCTACGGGATATGGGAGGATCTGAAATGGAGATCGTCAGACTTGAAAAACTGAGCTTTACATATCCCGGCAGCGATGCTCCTGCCTTGGACGGGATAGATCTGTCCGTCAGCAGAGGCGAGCTGGTTCTCATCTGCGGAGCATCGGGAAGCGGAAAAAGCACTCTGCTGCGTCAGCTCAAGCCGACCCTTGCCCCGAAGGGTATCAGTAAAGGGAACGTTCTGCTATTTTCAAAGAGCTCCTCGGAGCTGACCGAGCGGGAGGCTGCGGAGCTGATAGGCTTTGTCGGGCAGGACCCGGAGAGTATGATCGTCACCGATAAGGTGTGGCACGAGCTGGCATTCAGCCTTGAAAGCCTGAGTGCCGATAACGGGACCATCCGCCGCAGGACGGCGGAGATGTCAGAATTCTTCGGGATGACCGACAGCCTTGAAAAGCCGACCGCCGAACTTTCCGGCGGTCAGAAGCAGCTGCTTTCCCTGGCTTCCGCTATGACGACCCGTCCTGAGCTCATGCTTCTCGATGAGCCCTCGGCGAGGCTCGACCCCATAGCCGCCAAAGAATTCTTTGATGCTGTCAAGCGCATCAACCGTGAGCTCGGAACGACGGTGATAGTTACCGAACACAGGCTGGAAGAAGTCCTCCCAAAAGCGGACAGGCTGATATGTCTTGACAAGGGCAGGATAGTGCTGGATACCACGCCCTCGGAGCTCAGAAGCGAGCTGCTTACGGGTGAGCTTTACCATATGCTGCCTGTGCCGGTAAGGGTTTGGCTCGCCTGCAAGGGAGAGGGCAGCTGCCCCGTAAGCGTTTCCGAGGGGAGAGAATGGCTCTCCCACAGGGCAGAGGAGAGCACGTTATCTCGGATAGAGCACAAGCCTTCTCCGCTTTCGGGAGAAAAAGCCGTTAAGCTGAAAAACATCACATTCAGGTATTCAAAGAACGCCAAGAATGTACTGGACGGGCTTTCCTTTGAGGTGAACAAGGGCTCATCGCTGTGTATCCTCGGAGGAAACGGTTCCGGAAAGAGTACGCTGCTCTCGGTCATTTGCGGGCTGAAGATGCCCTTGTCAGGAAGTGTGGAGCTGTTCTGGAAGAAATCAGTTATGATGCCGCAGGAGCCTGCCTCGTTGTTCGTCTGCGACAGACTTTACGACGATATGCTGGATATCATCGAGGACGAAGACCGTATCGCCGAGGTACTGAACCTCTGCGAGCTGAATGATCTGACAGAGAAGCATCCCTACGATCTTTCGGGAGGTGAGCTGCAGCGTGCGGCCTTTGCCAAGCTGCTGCTCACAGAGCCGGATATCCTGCTGCTTGATGAGCCTACCAAGGGCATCGATGCTGTTTTCAAATACAGGCTGGGCTGCTTAATCCGGGAGCTTTGCAGCAGGGGTGTCACAGTCATCACCGTTACTCACGATGTGGAATTTGCTGCTGAATTTGCCGACAGGTGCGCGATGCTGTTCGGCGGGAGTCTGATCGGCTTTGACGACTCTTACAGGTTCTTTACCGAGAATATGTTCTACACCACCGCAGCTGCAAGAATGTCAAAGGGTATCGCTGACGGAGCCGTTACAGCGGATGATCTTATAAAAGCTCTCGGCAGTAAGCCTGTTAAACCGGAGATAAGACATAATGACGATCAACGACCAGCCCTGCCCCCAAAAAAGGAGAACGATGCCAAGCACTCAAGGCTGAGAATAGGTGTTAAGCTGCTCTCGGTGCTGATGCTGTTGTTATCGGCGGCGGGATGTATGGAGATCATCCCAAAGATGTTTGATAAAAACAAGATGATACCCTACTATCTGCTCGCTGCCTCGGCAGTGATGATCGCCTTCTCCTTCTCGGACGGGAGAACCGTTGACGGAAAGCCGCGTAAACGCAGTAAGCCGACGGTGTTTTCGGCTGCTGCTTCGGCAGTAATGCTGCTGCTGATACCCTTTACAGTTTGGTTCGGAGCCACCTGTATGAACACGGGCAAATACCTGTTTGTCTCTCTGGTGGTGATGCTGGAGGCGTCATTGCCCTTTTATCTTATGTTTGAGGGCAGAAAGCCGAAAGCCCGTGAGCTGACGGCGATAGCAGTAATGATCGCGGCTGCCGTGGCGGGCAGAGCAGCTTTCTATATGCTGCCCCAGTTCAAGCCTGTGCTTGCGGTGGTGGTGATAGCAGGTGCTTCCTTCGGAGGTGAGGCGGGGTTCATCGTAGGCTCCTTCTCAATGCTGATCTCAAACTTTATGTTCGGGCAGGGTCCCTGGACCCCCTGGCAGATGTTTTCAATGGGGCTGGTGGGTCTGATCTCCGGGGTGATCTTCGGGAGAGGGATACTGCCCCGCAGACGAGAGATAATCGCTTTGTTCGGATTCTTTGCTGCCGTAGTCATCTACGGAGGAATAGTGAATCCTTCAACTCTTTTCATTATGCACAACGAGATCAACCGTGAGTCATTGACCGCTGCATACGCAGCCGGGCTTCCCCTTGACCTTATCCACGGTGCGGCATCACTGGGCTTCCTGTTCATGCTTGCTCCGGCTGTGCTGAAAAAAATGGAAAGGCTCAGGGTCAAATACGGTTTCTTTGAGTAAAAAACACCCGCAGACGTTATGCCTGCGGGTGTTATCGCTATTCTCAGACCTTGCCGCCCTCCATAAGGAAGGTAGCCTCCATATCTGCGATGTTGACGGCTAGTGCCAGCGGGAACATCTCCAGAGCCTTGCCGATGGTGTTCTTATTTTCCTCGCCGGAGAAACCCATATGCCAGCGTATGGCAAAGGCTTCCTCGCGGGTAAGGCGCATAAATCCGCTGATTATGTAGACCGATTTCTCTCCGTGGCCGTAGGGGAGATTGTCATTAAAGGCGTAATACGGGACCTTCTCCCACACGCCTTGATCGTTCTTGGCGTTGCGGAAGCTGGTCTCGTATATATTGACCTTGCAGATATCATGAAGCAGCCCGACTATGGCTATGCTCTCGTCGGAAATGGCGAGACCGTATTCGTTCCGGACTCTCTCCCGCTCGCAGTAGGCTTTCAGGCACTCATAGACGTTGATCGAGTGCTGGCAGAGCCCGCCTTCATAGCAGCTGTGATACTTGGTAGAAGCGGGGGCGGTAAAGAAGTCGCTGTTCTCTGAAAGAAGGTATTCAAGCAAACGCTCCGAGCCGGGGCGGGTGATGTTCTCTCGGTAAATACCGGTAAATTTATCCATTAAAGCTTTAGTATCGGACATAGTATCAACTCCTTCCCGATCATTATACCATATTGACGGCAATTTGACAATACTTTGTCCTTGAATTGTAATATAAAATATGTTACAATATAATAGTACAGTTATGCGGAGGTGGCTATGAGATACAAGGCTGTTGTTTTTGACTTTGACCTGACCCTTGCCGATTCATCGGGTGCTATAATCCAGTGCTACAAGCATACGCTTTCACACTTCGGCTATCCGCCGCGCTCAGATAAGGAGATCTTCGATACCATAGGGAAGACCCTTATGGATTCCTTTGATATCCTGACCGGGATCAAGGATAACCCCGAGAGGGAAGAGATGCGCAGGGTCTATGTTGCAAAAGCGGATGAGGTCATGGCAGCCGATACAGTCTTTTACCCCGATACGCTCCCTATGCTTGACAGCCTGCGGGATATGGGAGTTAAAACAGGCATCGTTTCGTCAAAGATGAAATACCGCATCGAGGAGACCTTTATGCTCCATTTCGGCAGGATACCCGTGGATGAGATAATCGGTCTGCACGATATGCCTGCGCCCAAGCCCGAGCCGGACGGGCTCCTCATTGCAGCCGAAAGGCTGGGAGCAGAGAAAGGCGATGTCCTCTATGTGGGGGACAGCTTTATCGACGCCGAAACAGCCCGTAATGCAGGAGCGGATTTTGCTGCTGTTACAACCGGCTCCACCTCAGACTCGGAGTTTGAAGATTACCCTCATATCTGCATCTGCGGCTCCCTCGGAGAGCTTAGAAAGCATTTTGAGAATATAGGGTAAAAATAGATTTAATATTGTATGAACAACCCTTGCCTTTACAGCGTAAAAATGGTATAATTATTAGATGATAACAGCGAAATCCTCTCTGAAAGGAACGATCGTATGATTAAGAGCATGACCGGCTTCGGCCGTGAAAGAAAGGTCATCTCGACCAGAGAGATCCTTGTCGAGATCAGGTCAGTGAACCACAGATATTACGAATTCACCGCCAAGACTCCCAGAGCCTACGGCTATCTTGATGAAAAGCTCAAAGCCTTTATGCACGGAGCTATCACCCGCGGCAAGGTTGAGGTCTCGGTCTCCATATACAATCAGGAGGGCGTTAATGCCAATATCGAGATCAACAAGGAGATCGCAAAGGGCTATCTCGACGCATTGAGAAATTCTGCCTCCGAGCTGGAGCTGGAGGATGATCTCAAGCTTTCAAACGTTCTGAGGCTCCCCGATGTGTTTACCGTTGTCAAGGTCATCGACGATGAGGAGGAGATCTGGCAGCAGGTGAGTGAGGTGGCTTCCGCTGCCCTTGACAGATTTGTTGAGATGAGAGTTACCGAGGGCGAGAAGATGTATGCCGACATAACCTCCCGCCTTGATATGATCGAGCAGACCGTCGGCAGGATCGAAGAGCTCAGCCCCGCATCCGTCGAGGCATACCGTCAGAGGCTTTATGACAAGATCTCCGAGGTGGTCGGCGATAGGAACATAGACGAGGGAAGGATACTCACCGAGGCTGCCATATTTGCCGACAAGATCGCTGTCGATGAAGAAACGGTAAGGCTCCGCAGCCATATCGCCCAGTTCAGAGAGCTGCTGAAGAGCGGCGAGCCTGTGGGCAGGAAGCTGGATTTTCTTGTTCAGGAGATGAACCGCGAGGTCAACACCACCGGCTCTAAGGCTCAGGAGCTGGAGATCACCCGTATGGTGGTTGATATGAAATCCGAGATCGAGAAGATAAGAGAGCAGATACAGAACATCGAATGACGGAGGTGCTCCAATGCGTTTGATAAATATCGGCTTCGGTAATATGGTCTCGGCTTCGAGACTAATAGCTCTGGTCACTCCCGAGTCGGCTCCCGTTAAGAGGATAATCCAGGAAGCCAGGGATAAGGGTGCTCTTATCGACGCTACCTGCGGCAGAAGAACGAGAACTGTCCTGGTAATGGACAGCGACCACGTCGTGCTTTCCGCAGTTGCTCCCGAAACGGTGGGCGGCAGGTTTGAGAACGGTGACAGCGAGGTGAACGACGATGAGTGAGGCCAGGCTGTTTGTCATTTCCGCACCCTCGGGCTGCGGCAAGGGTACGATCCTTAAAGAAGTGTTCAAGGATATAGACGTGTATTACTCCGTTTCCTGCACTACCAGAAAGCCCCGTGAGGGCGAAGCGGACGGTAAGGATTACTTCTTCGTCGATAAGAGGAAATTCAATAAGCTCATCAAGGAGGACGGCTTCCTTGAATACGCCGAGTTCGTAGAGAATAAATACGGGACGCCGAAGGCTCCGGTGCTGGAAAACCTCGCAGCCGGCAGAGATGTTATCCTTGAGATCGAGACCCAGGGGGCCTTTCAGGTCAAGGAGAAAATGCCCGAGTCGGTGCTTATATTCATTTTAGCCCCCTCTGTTTCCGAGATAAGGCGCAGGCTCTTCAAGCGTGCCACCGAGTCGGAGGATGTCATCGAGGGCAGAGTCTCCAAAGCCGCAGGTGAGATACAGAAGGCTTTTAAATACGATTATGTCATTATGAACGACGAGCTAGAAAAGGCTGTCGAGGATTTTAAAACAGTCTATAATTCCGCCCGCAACGGCGACGGCTCAGCTGACCGTTTCAGGGCTGATAACGAAGATACAGTCAATATGATAAATGAGGTGCTTGAAAATGCTTAGACCGGCAGTAGTACAGATACTGAAAAACAATGAGAGCTATTATTCTCTCGTCCTTGCCGTTGCCAAGAGAGCAAGGCAGATCACCGATGAGGCGCTTGAAAACAGAGATAAGGGCCTTCTTAACGAGAAGCCTGTAAAGATGGCTGTTGATGAGCTTGCTTCTGGCGAGTACAAGATAATCGAGGATCCCAGCCTCAGATAAGCTGCAACGGGGGTATGAGCTGTGCGAAGTGATTTTCTGATTGCAAAGGTCGCGGTCTCGGCTGCGGCTTACAGCTTTGACAGCGAATACAGTTATTCCGTTCCGGAGGCTCTGAGAAGCCGGATAAAGCCGGGTATGAGAGTTATCGTCCCCTTCGGCAACGGCAACAGGAGGATCATAGGCCTTGTTACAAGGCTAAAGACCATCCCCGAGCCTGATGATGCCGTAAAGCCTCTGATGCAGCTTGCAGACGAGGAGCCCCTTATAAACGAGGAAATGCTCCGGCTCATATTCTGGCTCAAGGAGAATACCTTCTGCACCTATTTCGATGCGTTCAGAAGCATCGTTCCCTCGGGCTTCGGGTATAAGTTCTCCAGCAGATATGTTCCCGCTAATGTCCCCGTAAATGAGAGCGAGCTAAGCGAGCAGGAGCTAAGAGTGCTCAGTTTTATGAGACAGGCCTGCTCCCAGAAAGAGATAGACGAGTTTCTGGATCTTTCTGCGCAGCCCAAGCTCAAAGGCATACTTGCCTCGCTGATCGACAAGGGATATGTGGAGCAGGAGGATCAGCTCAAAAGGCGTGTGGGGGACGAGAGCGTCAAGATGCTCCGCCTCTCCGATGAGTACCTCTCGTCTGCGGGTACTAAGACCGAACCGAAGCTCACTCCCAAGCAGAAAAGCATTGTCGATCTGCTCACGGAGTGCGGATGCGCCGCTGCAAAAGAGGTCAGATATATGACCAGCTGCACCGATGCTATCCTCACCCGTATGAAAAAGAATAAGGTCATTACCGAGTTTGAGAATACCGTCCTGCGGGATGCCATAGGTGAGATCACCGAGCAGCTCCCGCCGGAGAGCATTGAGCTCAATGATGAGCAGACAAATGCCTATGAGGGCATAATGTCTCTTATCAACGAAGGCAAGCCTGCCGGTTCGCTGCTTTACGGAGTTACCGGCAGCGGAAAGACCGCTGTGTTCTTCCGTATCATCGACAGCGTGCTTAAGCTGGGCAAGACCGCGCTTATGCTGGTGCCGGAGATATCTCTTACGCCGCAGATGCTGCGCAGGTTCAAGAAATATTTCGGCAACAGGATAGCGGTGCTCCATTCCTCGCTGTCGCTGGGTCAGCGAAATGATGAGTTCAAGCGGATACGCTCCGGCGATGCAAGGATAGTCATAGGTACAAGGAGCGCTGTGTTTGCCCCGCTTTCCGATATCGGTGTCATAATCATCGATGAGGAGGGCGAGCACACCTACAAATCCGAAAGTTCACCCCGCTATCATGCCAGAGATGTGGCTATCCAGCGCTGCGGATATCACAATGCCGTGCTGGTCATGGCATCCGCCACGCCGTCGCTGGAGACATTTTACTATGCTAAGAAGGGCAGGTTCCACCTCTTTGAGCTGCGCAAGCGCTATGCCGATGCGGTGCTCCCGGAGGTTGAGATCATAGATATGGCTTATGAGGGCGGGAAGCTTTTCAGCACCAGGCTGCGTGAAAAGCTCCGAGAGGCCCTCGACAAGAAGGAGCAGGCTATCCTGCTTCTGAACCGCAGAGGATTTCACACTTATATCTCCTGCCTTGAATGCCGGAAGCCGGTGAGCTGCCCCAACTGTGCGCTCCCGCTTACATACCATAAAAAGAATAACAAGCTGATGTGCCACTACTGCGGCTTCTCCATGGACAATGTCAGCGTATGCCCCGAGTGCGGCTCCGATCGCCTTTATAACAGCGGTGTCGGGACCCAGAGGGTGGAGGATGAGCTGGCTGCGGAATTCCCGGATGCAAGAGTTCTCCGTATGGATGCCGATACCACTTTCTCCCGCTATTCATATGAGCAGGGCTTCAATGATTTTGAGAAGGGCAAGTATGATATAATGCTTGGCACCCAGATGATCGCCAAGGGGCTCAATTTCCCGAATGTGACTCTTGTGGGCGTTGTCTCGCTTGACAAGGCGCTGTTTACCGGGGATTTCAGGAGCTATGAGCGGACGTTCTCGCTGCTGACACAGGTCGCCGGCAGAAGCGGCAGAGGCGATAAGCCCGGATCCGCCTGCTTACAGACCTTTGTTCCCGATCATTTCGTGCTGAACCTGGCAGCAAAGCAAGATTACGATGAGTTTTACAGTGAGGAGATTGCTCTGAGGCAGTCGCTGATCTACCCTCCCTTCTGCGATATATGCGTTATCGGGTTCTCGGCGGCAATGGAGAGCAAGGCTATAGAAGCCTCGGATTGGTTCGCCCGTGAGCTGGGCGTATACATCAACAGCTATGTTATACCGAACAAGATAAAAATGTTTATCAGAGCCATAGGCCCCGCGCCTTGTACCCTCGGCAGGATAAACAATAAATACAGATACAGATTGATACTCAAATGCCGCAATGATGCCGAGTTCCGAAAGATGATCTCGTCGGTGCTGCTTCGCTTCTACAAGATCACCGAGTTCAGGCAGGTAAGCATTTATGCCGATATCAACGGCGACATCGGGCTTTGAGGACAGAAGGAGTTAGTTTATGGCAGTTAGAAATATCCTGAACAAAAGAGATGAGGCGCTCCACAAGGTCTGCAAGCCGGTAAAGGACTTCAACGACAGGCTTTGCCTGCTCCTTGACGATATGGCTGAGACCCTTGCCAAAGCCAACGGCGTAGGGCTTGCAGCTCCCCAGGTAGGAGTGCTGAGAAGAGTAGTCATTATCGACATTTACGACGGCAACGGCATCCACGAGCTTATAAATCCTGAGATCACCTGGAGGTCGGAGGAGACCCAGAGGGTTCAGGAGGGCTGCCTCTCCTGTCCCGGAGAATGGGGTTATACCATCAGACCCAAGAAGGTAAAGTTCAAAGCTCAGAACAGAAAAGGCGAGTGGTATGAGGATGAAGCTGAGGATCTTTTCGCTCAGGCAGTATGCCACGAGCTTGATCACCTCGACGGGCATCTGTTCCTGGAGCAGGTGGTCGAGTTTATTGATCCTTCCGAGATGGAGCAGGAATAGAGGTGCTGTCACTTGAATATAATCTTTATGGGATCGCCTGATTTTGCTGTGGCAGCTTTAGAAAGGCTTTATGAGAAGCACAATATCCTTGCGGTATTCACTCAGACCGATAAACCCAAGGGCAGGGGATATGTCATGACTCCTCCCCCTGTGAAGGAGCTTGCTTTGAAACACGGTACACCTGTATTTCAGCCAAAAAGCCTGAAAAACAACGGCGAGGAATACATTGAAGAGATCAGAAAGCTTGCACCCGACTGTATAGTGGTGGCGGCTTACGGAAAGATCCTTCCCAAGGCTGTGCTCGATATCCCCAGGCTGGGATGTGTCAATATCCACGGCTCGCTGCTTCCGAAGTACAGAGGTGCAGCTCCTATACAGTGGTCTGTTCTCAACGGAGATGATGAGACGGGTATTACCACAATGCTAATGGCCGAGGGCCTGGATACCGGCGATATGCTGGAGCAGGCGAAGGTAAAGATAGGTGAGAACGAGACCTCTGCCGAGCTGTTCGACAGGCTTGCAGCCCTGGGCGGCGAGCTGATACTCCATACTCTGGACGAGCTGGAAAAGGGGACCCTCACTCCCGTAAAGCAGGATGAAAGCCTTGCAAGCTACGCTTCTATGCTTGATAAGGAGCTTTGCCCAATAGATTTCAACAAGCCCGTCAGGAAAGTGCATAAGCAGATATGCGGTCTTTCCGACTGGCCCTGTGCATATACTAACTTCGGAGGCAAGAGGCTTAAGGTCTACCGCTCCGAAATAGCCTCCGAGAAGCCCTCGCCCAAGAAACCCGGCGAGCTGGTGGACAAGGACCGCTTTGAGATAGCCTGCGGTGACGGTGTTATCCGTTTCGTTGAGGTACAGGCGGAGGGCGGCAAGCGAATGAAGGCTGTTGATTATCTCAGGGGTAAGCCCTTGGACGGCAGCGAGGTCTTCGGCTGATATGCCCGGCGCAAGGAAGCTGGCAGTAAAGCTGCTCACAAGGCTTGACACCGACAGTGCTTACTCTAATCTGCTGCTGGATGAGGCGTTGGAGCGCTCTCAGCTTGACGAGCAGGACAAGAGGTTCGCTTCGGCGCTGTTTTACGGCACCCTTGAGAGGCGATACACCCTCGATGAGATCATTCGCTCGAGACTTACAAATCCCGATAACAAGCTTTCTGCCGAGGTCAGGAACATCTTGAGAACAGGGCTGTTTCAGCTGCTTTATATGGATTCCGTCCCTGACAATGCGGCGGTGGATGAAAGCGTCAAACTGGCGAAGAAGAACCGCAACCCTTCGGTCTCGGGATTTGTGAACGGCTTACTTAGGGGCTTTATCCGCGACGGCAAAAAGCTGCCGGAAGCTGCCGATAAGACTCACAGCCTCGCTCTGGAATACTCCTGCCCGCCGTGGCTGGTCGATAAGTGGCTTAATGAGTACGGTGAGGACACGACTCTGCGTATGCTTGAGACCTCATTGGGACAGGCTCCCGTAACGGTCAGAGCCAATACGCTGAAGGCTCCCCTTGACACCATTATAGATATGCTTCACGCCGACGGCTTCGGCGCTTTGGCAGTCCCGGACATCCCCGATTGCATCAGGATTACTGGCTCGGGTATTGAGAAGAGCAGAGCTTACCGCGAAGGGCTCATACACGTTCAGGATATATCTTGCCAGCTTTGCTGTCTGGCGCTGGGCGCTTGTGAAGGTGAGACGGTACTGGATATCTGCTCCGCTCCCGGTGGCAAGGCTTTCGCCGCAGCCGAGATGATGAAAAACAAAGGCTCTCTCCTGGCCTTTGACCTGCACCCGAGCAGAGTAAAGCTCATTAACTCCGGTGCGGAGCGCCTGGGACTCACGATCATCAAGGGTGAGGTCAACAACGGCAAGGTGTTCAATGATAAGCTCCCCGCCGCAGACAGAGTCCTGTGCGATGTTCCCTGTTCCGGGCTGGGTGTTATAAGAAGAAAGCCCGAGATCAAGTACAAGTCCCCTGCGGAGTTTGAAAGGCTCCCGGAGATACAGTATGACATTCTTGATACCTCCTCGCGGTATGTAAAAGATGGCGGCACCCTGGTATATTCCACCTGCACTTTATCGAGAGCAGAGAATGACGAGGTCACAGGGCGGTTCCTCTCGGAGCATCCCGAGTTTGAAAAGGGGGGCCTCCCCGCTATCCTCGGAGAAGGCTTCGATATAACGATAACCCCCGAGCGATTCGGTTCGGACGGCTTTTACATTGCAGTGTTTATCAGATCGAGGTGATCCTACGCTTTTTACCGATGAAAACGGCAAGACAGATATTCTTTCGCTGACCCTCCCGGAGCTTGAAGCTCAGATCCTGGAGATGAACGAGAAGAAATTCAGAGCCTCGCAGATATACAAATGGCTGCACCAGAGACGGGTCACGGATTTCGATTCTATGACCGATATTTCTGCACAACTGCGTGACAGGCTCAAAGAAAAGTTTTGTATAAAATCACTATTTGTCGTTAAAAGACTTGAATCCAAACGTGATAATACTGTAAAATATCTTTATAGGCTTTCCGACGGGAACCATATCGAATCGGTGCTTATGGAATATGAGCACGGCAATACGGTGTGCGTTTCCACTCAGGTGGGCTGCAAGATGGGGTGCAGGTTCTGCGCCTCGACTATCGCAGGCTACAAGCGCGATCTGCTCCCAAGCGAGATACTCGCTCAGGTATATACAGCCGAGCGGGAAAGCGGGAGAAAGATCGGCGGCGTCGTCCTTATGGGGATAGGCGAACCGCTGGATAACTTCGATAATGTAGTCAGGTTTCTGGAGCTTCTCAGCTGCAAAGACGGAATGAATATGTCGCTTCGGCACGTCTCAGTTTCGACCTGCGGGCTGGTGCCAAAGATCTATGAGCTGGCAAAGCTTGATCTTGCTATCACCCTTTCGATCTCGCTCCACGCCTCTGATAACAAGTCCCGCAGCGAGATAATGCCCGTCAATGACAGGTATGATATCAACGAGTTGCTGAAAGCCTGCCGGGATTATTTCAAGGCAACCGGCAGGAGGATATCCTTCGAGTATGCCCTTATCGACGGGCACAACGATTCCCGTGAGGATGCGGAGAGGCTGGCAAAGCTGCTTGGAAACTTCGTCTGCCATGTTAACATCATCCCCGTAAACAAGATCAAAGAAAGAGATTACCGCTCCGACAGACGCAGCGCACAGCGATTCAGGGGTTATCTTGAAGAGCTGGGCATAAATGCGACGGTCAGGAGAACTCTCGGAGCTGATATAGACGCTGCGTGCGGTCAGCTCAGGCGGGAGTATGAAATATAGCTGAAAGGTGGTGAGCTGCTTGTTCATAGCTTCCAAAACCGATATCGGCCGCAAGCGCGACGAGAATCAGGACAGAGTACGCTGCGGATTTCTGGGTGAGAATATCTCCCTTTCAATAGTCTGCGACGGTATGGGCGGAGCCTTGTCGGGCGGCGTCGCCAGCGAAGAAGCCGTAAACGTCATCTATGACCGCATTGCTGCAAATTACCGTCCAGATTTCCAGCCCAACAGGGTGAGGAACCTTATGCTGACGGCAGTTCACGCAGCCAATACGATCGTTTATGAAAAGAGCAAGGAAGATATCGACAAAAACGGTATGGGTACCACCTGTGTCGCGGCGCTGGTCTGCGGCAAGCACTGTTACATCGTAAGCGTTGGCGACAGCCGCTGCTATCTGATGGAGGAGGGCAAGATCAGGCAGGTAACTACCGACCATACCTACGTTCGGATGCTGTTTGAGCAAGGTCAGATCTCCGAGGAGGAGATGAAGACCCACCAGATGAAAAACGTCATTACCCGTGCGGTGGGCGTTGAGCAGGACGTGGATGTTGATTACTTCGAGTTCGAGCTGGAGGGCAACTTCACATTGCTGCTTTGCTCGGACGGCTTGTCCAATTACTGTTCAAATGAGATCATATACGGTTTTGTCTTCGGCAAGAACCTGGATAATGCCGTAAACGATCTTATAAATTATTCTAACGAGCAGGGCGGAAAGGATAACATCTCCGTTGCGCTCGTGGCAAACTGATGTAGAACAAAAAGGAATTATCAGAAATAGGAGTTGAAATTATGGATTCTAATATCGGCAGGAAGCTTGACGGCCGCTATGAGATCACCGAGCTGATCGGTGTAGGCGGCATGGCTGATGTTTACAAGGCTACCGACGTTATGGAAAACCGTACCGTCGCTGTCAAGATCCTTAAGGCAGAGTATTCCGAAAACGAAGAATTTCTAAGGCGGTTCCGTAATGAGAGCAAGGCTATCGCGGTGCTTTCTCACCCGAATATCGTTAAGATATACGATGTGGGCTTCACTGATGAGATCCAGTTCATCGTTATGGAGTACATAGACGGCATCACTCTTAAGGAGCTGCTGGAGCAGCAGGGCGTTCTCCGCTGGAAGGATGCGCTGAAGTTCGTTACTCAGATACTCAAGGCTCTGCAGCACGCCCACGACAAGGGCATCGTCCACAGAGATATCAAGCCGCAGAACATCATGCTTTTCCCCGACGGTACCATCAAGGTCATGGATTTCGGTATCGCCAGATTCTCCCGTATCGACGGCAAGACTCTTTCCGATAAGACCATCGGCTCCGTACATTATATCTCTCCCGAGCAGGCAAAGGGCGAAATGACCGATGAAAGGTCTGACATCTACTCGGTAGGCGTTATGCTCTATGAGATGCTCACCGGCAGAAAGCCTTTTGACGGCGAGAACCCCGTTGCCATTGCTGTAAAGCATATGCAGGAGACCCCCGTCGCTCCCAGAGAGATCATGCCCTCTATCCCCGAGTCGCTGGAGGAGATCGTCCTTCACGCTATGGAGAGGTCACCCTCCAGAAGATATCAGTCGGCTGCTGAGATGATAAACGATATCAGCGCCTTCAAAGTAAATCCCTCTATCGTGTTCGGTTACCGTCACGCAGAGCCTGTTCAGGATGCTGCTTCCACCAGGTTTTTCAAGCCCGTCGTTGATGATTACGATGACGATGAGGACGAGTACGAGGATGACGATGAATACTACGACGATGAGGACGATGACGATGATGAGGAGGAGAAGAAGCGCTCCTACATCATCCCCATACTCCTTGCCGTTACTGTTGCGGTAGTTGTTATCGCTGCTATCGTTATCGCATATTCCGTTATCAAGAACTTTGACCCGAAGGAGACCCATTCGGATAACGTTGTTGTTCAGAACTTCGTGGGTCAGAACTACCAGAGAGTACGTCAGGAATACAGCGAGAAGCTCATATTCACCGTTTCCGAGGAATGGAGCACCGTTTATCCCGAGGGCGTTATCATCAAGCAGTCTGTTACCAATAAGACTGTCCGTCAGGGTACTACTATCGAGCTCGTAATAAGTAAGGGTCCCAGAATGATCGAGATACCCGATCTGGTTAAGAAGACCCAGTCGGTTGCAGAGAGTGAGCTAAAGAGCGCAGGCTTCGTTCCCAAGACTAAGGACGAGTTCAGCGACGATGTTCCCGAGGGCATGGTCACCAAGATGGAGCCCGCACCCGGTACTATGTATGCTGCCGGCGCCGATGTTACCATCTTCATAAGCCGCGGTCCTATCGAGACCCAGGTAAGAGTACCTGATCTGGTAGGTATGACTCAGGAGAAGGCTATCAAGCTGCTGAAGGAAAACAAGCTTGCATTTGTGATCTCTGAGGTCGCTCAGGAGGAAAACAAGGGCAAGGTGATCGAGCAGAGCAATCCCGAGGGCTCCTATGTTCCCAAGGGGACTGAGATAACCATTTACGTTTCTACCGGTGAGGTCGCAGAGTCCGACCTCAGGATCCCTGTTCCGATACCCTCCGGAGCTACCGGACTTATCAAGCTGAGAGCTCTGAGAGACGGCACTGAGATCGCATCCCTCATTATCGAGGATGCCGAGGCTGTTGCCGGCAGAACTGCCAATGTTACCGTAAGAGGCAAGAAGACCGAGACTATCGTTATCTATGCTGCTACCAACAAGGGCGAGATCAAGAACTATGCTACCTTCGAGGTCGATTACTCCGAGGGCAAGGCAACTGTCTCCGGCGGCATAAAGACCCAGGAGCTGCTGGATAAGATCACTACAAAGGCTACCGAACCGCCTCCGCCGCCTCCGGAGAGCTCTGAGCCCGAGCCTGTATCGCAGCCTGATCCCGTATCGCAGCCTGATCCTGCATCGCAGGCAGGACCTGTAGATTCTCAGCCTGACCAGGGCGGAGAAGGCCAGGGCGACGATAACCAGGGCGGTAACTGACCGTTATGCAAGGGTTAATCACTAAATCAATCGGAGGTCTCTACACCGTAGAGGCCTCCGAAGGTATATATGAATGTAAGGCCAGGGGCGTTTTCCGCAAGCGGAACATCTCTCCCGTCTGCGGTGACAGGGTAGAGTTCTCCCTTGAAACGGATGGCACAGGCGTTATTGACAGCATAGGAGAGCGAAGCTCTCTGCTGATAAGACCGCCCCTTGCCAATCTGGATCTGCTGGTCTTTGTATCCTCCACCTGTGAGCCCAGACCCAATATGCTTCTGTTGGATAAATTTATTGCCATAGCAGAGTATAAGAGGATCAAGCCCGTTGTTGTCTTTACGAAGATAGACAAGGAGGATCCTGCCGAGTTTATCGAGATCTACGATAAGGCGGGGATAACTGCGCTCTCTGTCGATAATACCACCGGCAGAGGCAGCGAAGAGGTCAAAGCTCTGATCACAGGGAAGCTTTCAGCATTTACAGGCAATACCGGTGTCGGGAAGTCCTCGTTGATGAAGCATATCTTCCCCGACCGTGATTTTGAGACGGGCGAGATCAGCCGCAAGCTTGGCCGCGGACGGCATACTACACGGCATATAGAGCTATTCAAGCTGGAGGGCGGCGGTTATGTTGCGGATACTCCGGGTTTTTCAAGCTTTGACACCAACCGCTACGATATCATTTTCAAGGATGAGCTGGCTGCCTGCTTTATAGAGTTTGCAAAGTATGAGGGCAAGTGCCGCTTTGCAGATTGCCGCCATATTGCCGAAAAGGGCTGCGTAGTCATAGAGGCTGTATCTAACGGTGAGATTGCGCCTTCACGGCACGAGAGCTACGTTAAGATGTACGAGGAAGCTAGTCTTATAAAGGAATGGGAGCATAAAAATGAGCGGTAAATGTGCGATCTTTTGCGGCGGTGACCCGGTCTCCTCCGGGACTGTTTCACTTGACCATACCGATGAGCATATCAATATTGCCGCCGACAGCGGATATCTCCTTGCCCAAAGGCTGGGGATAAGCCTCGATCTCATCATCGGGGATTTTGACTCTGCCGAGAAGCCGCAGTTTAAAAATGTCAAGGTCTATCCCGTGGAAAAGGACGACACCGATCTGATGCTGGCGGTAAAAGAGGGTCTTGCAAGGGGCTGCGACAGCTTTGTGATCTATGGTGCTACCGGCGGACGGCTGGATCATACCTATGCTGCTATACAGTCACTGGCTTATCTGCTCGATCACGGTGCCCAGGGAGTTATCGTCTCCGATAACGAGAGGATAGAGCTCCTTGACAGGGGAGAATACTTTTATCCCGCTGCCGAGGGCATGACGCTTTCACTCTTTGCTTTTTCCGATAAGGTTGAGGGGCTGACTGTACACGGCGCGAAATATGAGGCCGAGGATGTTGAACTCAGCTCCGGATTTCCTCTCGGGGTATCCAATTCTGTATCTGATGGTATTGCCGAGATCGGCTTCAAAAGCGGCAGATTGCTGGCTATCCGTTCAAAACTGTGAGCAAAAGCTTTAAAACATGCATAATATGTATTATCACATGAATGGAGGTAATACTTATGAAGGTTGTTGTAGTAAAAAGCAACCGGCTGATGTCGGGACTGCTGAGGCTTGTGTTTCACATCAAAAAAGAGGAGCCCATAGAATGAACCGAGCGGCGGGGAAAGATCCCCGCCGCTTTTTCGTGCAAATAAAAAACTAATGCCTACTACTATCGGCTGTAATAAGCATTAGTTTTCTATAGAATTATGAAAGGGATTTGAGTTCGGTGGATCATAAAACTTAAAGCAGAGGCTGTATCATACAACTATGTTGTATGGGGGAAGT